>LMZR01000016.1 GCA_001567105.1 Chloroflexi bacterium OLB14 | reverse complement strand
TTTCATCTGCTCGACGTGTTGCACTTTCAAAAATAGAAAGTTGGTTCAATCGTCAAGTTGTTGTTGCTTTATCTGTTTATGAGGATGTATGGGGCAAAGAAGAAGCAAGGTTCAGAATAAATAATCTTATTACTCATGCCAGAAAAACACGGGATAGGTCTCGTTATTCTAGTGTTCTTCAATTAGCAAGTTCATAATTTTAGAAAGGTGTAAAGGTGACATAGTGCTAACACTCCCCTAGCACAGGGAAAAGTAATGCTGTGACATTACTTAGAAGTTAGGTCAATAAAAACTAAGCAACGTCACAGCGTTGTAATCATAATCTAGGAGTATAAGAAACATGTTTAAAAAGTTAGGTCAAATTTCAGCCACGATTTTGGCGTTCTTGCTATTGATTTACTCGGCTACTCGTTCGCTCGATTTTATATCGCTCACCCTTCCGCCTGATAAACAAATTCTTGCATGGTTTGGTCTTGCCGCATTAGATGGCGGTCTCATTGCTTGGACGCTTGCATACTTGCACGGGGCTAAAGGCTGGCAACGTCCGATTGCTTTCGGCATGGTTGTTGTAGATTTGTTCGGCGTGATTGCCATGTTTACGCTTGACACACTATATAACACTGGTCAAAGTGGCATGACTGTCACACTTACAGCAGACGAAATTTTTTACGCAGTTCTCGGTCTGTCTGGCGTGATTGGTTTGAATATCTGTGCCACTGTTGCAACTCATCTTATGTCACCTGAAGCATTACGCTCACAAGCCGAAGAAGAAGCAGACGACAAAATCGAAACGGCAACATTGCAACAAATTACTAAAAACGCCGATGTGCTTGCTTCCGAAGTTGCGCCGATTATCGCTAGCGATTGGGTCAATAAAAAACGGGCTGAACACATGGCAAATATTGGTAGCGTGCAAATGCCTTTAGGCGGTGGCGGTTTTTTCGACAAAAAGTAACAGGTAATTATGTTCTCAAAGTCTGTTCGGTTTGTGGTCACAAGTACCCTGCTTCGTCAAGGTCTCGTTACTGCTCGCCGTCATGCAAACAAAAAGCATATTACAGACGAAAGAAGATAAAAGTTGAAGCGTAATAATTGTTACTCTGTTACGGTATAGGATAACAAAATTCATGCCTGCCAGACAGGTCTGGCAGGCTATGAACAACAACGGATTTTTTTATAAGATGATTTTACAAGGTCGCTTGAACGGTAAACAAAAATACAGAATGAAACGCTTGCTTGATATGATGTATTCCCCTAAAGAATTAGCCAATGAAATTGGGATTAGTACAGATATGATTTATAGAGGTTATATTCCTTTAGGCTGTCCACATGAAAGAAATAATCTAAATTACATTTTGATAAATGGTAAGCAATTTTTAGAATGGTATGAACATGCGTATAAAAAAATTCATCTTGGCAAAGATGAAACATTTTGCCTGACCTGTAAAAAAGGTGTGAAGATTGTTAATCAAAAACAAATGCAAAACAAAGACCTTGTTTATCTTTTGAGTGCTTGCCCTATCTGCGGACGAAAATTAACGAAAATCATAGCCAGTAAGGGAAGGGGTAGCCGATGATAAATAAAACAAACTGGCGACTAGCAAATAAGTTTTTAGCGTATCGTTTGCATGTTGATTTACTCTCTAAAAGTTCTATGAAAATTCAGGATATTCATATTCGTTACTTGTTGGAGTGGGCGCAAGATGTACCATTTCAAAAAGCCCAAAACATTAGACCTACTTTTCCGCAGTATTTACTTACTAATCGCTTTAGCGATAAAGCAGGGCAGTTATCGCCTATGTATATCAAAAAGACATTAGCAACGGCACGATTGTTTTTTACTTGGTTGTTAGATAATCAATCAGGTTATAGTCACATTAAGCAGTCATGGATTAAGACGCTAAAAATAAAGCGGTTATTAGAAGTCCGCAAAAATAAAGAGTATGTCACACTTCAAGAAATTCTGACTATTGCGTCTCGTCCTGTTAATTCAATTTTGGAAAAACGCACTCGTGCTTCGCTCGTTTTTCTGTATTTATCGGGCATGAGGATAAGCGCATTTATTTCTCTGCCTATTCAAGCGGTAGATTTATCAAATCGCTGTGTTTATCAATTCCCCGATTTAGGCGTGAGGACAAAAAATAATAAATCAGCAGTAACTTTTTTACTAAACATTCCTGAATTATTGCAAGTCGTTCAAGAATGGGATGATGAAATTCGCTCTATTCTTCCCGCTAATGGTTTATGGTTTGCTCCATTGTCACCTGAAACAGGCTTGATAAATTCTGCAAGCGTTGAAGCAGGGGAACATCGTCACGCCATCGCTAGAAGAAATTTCAAGCAGTGGTTGAAACAACAAAAATTACCTTATCATTCTCCGCATAAATTTCGGCATGGTCATATTCATTATGGTTTAGATAACTCTGAAAATATTGCTGACTATAAAGCCGTTAGTATGAATGTTATGCACTCAAACATGGAAGTAACTGATACTTTTTATTCAGTTCTGCAAGATGATGAGATTAAAAAAAAGAATTGGTAATTTGAACAAAAAAAGCAATCCACAAAGCACTGATGAATTTATAAATATTCTTGAAAAGTTCTTATCTGATTACAAAAAAAGCCGTTAAAAACAAATGACTAGATTAATAAATCTAGTCAAAAGTAGCGGGGACAGGACTTGAACCTGTGACCTTCGGGT
>LMZR01000015.1 GCA_001567105.1 Chloroflexi bacterium OLB14 | reverse complement strand
ACGCAAGATAGACGCTGATTTTTAATTTATTTTATTCCGCGTTTTTCCGCGCTCGTCAGCGTCCTAAATTTTTTTTTCTAAAAAAATCTCTGTGCCTCTCTGTGCTCTCTGTGGCTAAAAAAATTACGCTCTATTCATTTCCATTTTCTTCACAATTTCCAAATCTTCTGGCACATCCACATCTAAAGCCAACGATGGCAATTCGACAACTTCCAAACGCACATTGGCTTGCTTCGCTAATTCACTATGTTTTTGAAAAGAGTCATCACCAAATTCATAATCAATCAAACCAGGTGGAAACATCAGCAAAGCATTCGTACCAGTTTTATGACGGTCAGGTGCAATCACAACCACAGGTGGTTTTGTGGCTTTATCAATTAAAGTTAATACATCATCTTTCGTTAATAATGGCAAATCTGCTGGCAAAATTAACACACCTTGAATAGATTTAACTTTTGCTAAAACAGTTGCGCGAGTTAACGCAGTATTCAAATGTGGCGCACCATCTTCTTGAATTGTTTTCGCGCCATGTTCGCGTGCAATGGTTAAGGCTTGTGGGTCACGGCTTACAACTAACACTTGATCTAATTCTTTCAAGCCTGATAGTGTTGTTAAAGTTTGCTCTAAAAGTTTTTGATTTAATTCTGCTCGTTCATCTTCACTCAACGTCCCTGCCAAACGAGATTTTCCGCGTCTTAATGGTTTTACTGGCACAATTGCCCAAAGCGTCATATTTATAAACTCCCCGCAAAGTGTAGCACATCATTTGCCAATTGAGTTTTATCTGCAATGTTTTTCATGAATGTATTTGTCGTCAATGTTTTCATATTTAATTTTTTTATTTCATTTTCCAATTCTGAATCTATATTATCTACACAAAACCGTCAAGGACGTTTTGGTAATGTTTTGCCACAGCCAACGCCGAAGGATCGATATTTAATTCCGCAAACATTTTTCGCCGCAGGTCCTTTAATCGCTTTTCCTCCGATGATAGGAGATACTGCAACAATGAATCTCCCTCTCCTTTTTAGGGACATCGTACCCGAAGGGTGGAGGGTTGGGGTGAGGGTTTTGATAATCGGATCAATACTCACCCAAGGATTTGATGGACATAGCACAATCACATCTGCCGACTTAATCGCCTCTTTCACGCCGACAGTTGGTTCTGCTCCATCGACTCCGTCAAATCTGAAACTTTTGACTCTCGGCTCACAACGTCTATGCACAAAATATTCTTGAAATGCTAACTCGCCTTCATCAGTATTGACTATAGTTCTCACTGGCGAATCGGTCATTGGTAAAATTTTATGTTTAATTCCCCATGCTTCACAAAAATCTTGAGTGACTTGTGTTAATGTTTGACCTTCTCGTAATCGTCTTGTTCGTTCGATGTGAGTCGCTAAATCAGAGTCACCTAAACGAAACCAACTATCTCCGCCAAGTTTTTCGATGTTTGATATAGCATTCCATGTTTCATCTTTTCGTCCCCAACCTGTTTCTGGATTCGCAAGATTTGCCAACGTATAACAAACAGTATCTAAATCGGGGCAAATGGTTAAACCCAAATGCTCAAAGTCATCACCAGTATTGACAATAACCGTCAAATCTTCTGGTGCTAAAACTTGCGCCAATCCATGCGCCAACTTTGCTCCACCAACCCCACCTGCTAATGCTGTGATTTTCAATTTATTCATTCTCTCTTTACATAAAATAATCCCGAAGGGATGCAATAATTATAGATTTATTGTTTGTCATAAGATAAATCCCGTAGGGATGACATAGTTCTGTGACACTCCTTCGGAATTGGGTTATACAAACTTCACAATCTCTTCCAAACTCTTTCTCTCTCTAACTTTCGGCGCATCTGCTGGGTAGCCGATTAAAAACATGGCTTGCGGTTCCCAAGTTTTTGGAATATCCAATGCCTGTTGTACTGTCTCTTGTGCAAAGATGGGACTACACACCCAAACGCTGCCTAAACCTTCAGCATGGGCGGCGAGTAATAATTGCATCCCAGCATTAGCAACAGATTGTGTGGCAGTCAAAAACTCGGCTCTGTTTCTTTTTTTATCTTCATATTGATTCATGTCTGTCATGTCAAGACAAAGCATGATGACAACAGGTGCGCCATTGATTCTAGATTTTGAACGCTGAATTAATTTATCAATCTCTGCTTGTGGGAGATTATCTTGTTGCAAATCTTTTTCAAAAGCATTTGCCATTGAATCGGCTAGATGTTGTTTTGCAGAATCGTTTTTTAATACAACAAATCTCCATGGTTGGCGATGATGTGCTGATGGGGCGAAGGTTGAAGTTAAAAGAATTTCGCTGATAACAGAATCAGGCACAAGGTCCGTTTTGAAGCGGCGAATGGAACGTCTAGTACGTAAAAAATCTTGTAGATTAATGTTCGTCAAAGCGAGTGGGTTCTATCTTAAAAATAATTCTTTTCTGACCTTCACGATGATTCCATGCAGTGCCATCATATTGAAGTGAAAGTTTGTTGATGTGTTCATCCGCGCCAGTGGTAGTTGATGAAACAACTTTGCCCTTGATGCCGAGATAGCGATATGGATTTTTAGGGTCTTGAATAACCATCGTAATTTGATTGGGACGCTCTTTCATGTTTTTATCTTTCAAACGTCCTTCATTGGTGTTGATGAGAATATAATTTTCATCGGTATCAAACCAAACTGGTGAAAGTTGTGGCGTGCCATTCGCATTGACAGTTGCTAAAATTAAAAACGCTTTTGTTTCTGGCTTGAATAAATCTAAATATTTTTCTGGGAATTTCATTTGATGTCTCCTTTTTTCAAGAGTGTATCAAGCATGTATAAGAGTTTCGTTAGTTTTGTAATCCGTTGGTTGAGTAGGCGATATGCGAAGCACTGAGCCGTATCGAAACCAACAATTTACTAAAGAATTTAAATTAATAAAATATTTTTAATAACTGATGGTTTCGATACGCCACTCGCTTTGCTCGTGGCTACTCAACCATCGAGTCGCTATCGAAACATATCCAACTCTTTCGGTCTGATTAATTCTTGTAAACTTCCTTCGCCAAGCGGAAATGGAAATCCGCGTACATGCACGATAGGAGTCCCTTCAGCGGCTTGACCCATAACAAGTGATGCGGCGGCGGCGAGTTCATCTGCCACGCCAACAATGGTGGCTTGTAATGTGTAACCAAATAAATCTTTCCAACCGCGTTCATCTATTACAGCAGGGATGCCACTTAATCCAATACACACGCCAACAGTGCCATTACGCCATGCTCGCCCATGTGAATCAATAATCATCACACCAATATTTTTATTTGTTCGTTTTTTTATTTCATCACGAATTTGTTTGGCAGAGTTATCAGGATTTTTTGGTAATAATAAAACCACATCTTTGTTATCACCATCACCTAAAACATTTGAATGATCAATACCTGCATTGGCACAGATGAATCCAAGTTTATGTTCAACCACAATCACACCTTTACGAAAACGCACAACCTCATTACTTTCTTGTAACATCAACTCGACTAAGCGAGCATCTTTTTCAGTTTTGTTGGCAAGTTCAATTGCTTTCGCGCTTGCTTGCACATCTGACAAGTTCACCATGCGCCCTTCGGCTTTGCTGACAATTTTTTGTGCTAACACGAAAATATCATTATCTTGAATATCACTGCATGAATTAAGAATAACATCCGCCAAGTTATCATCTCGGCGGATTAATGGAATATTTTTTAATGAGGTTAGCGTAAGAGTCATTTTAGTAATTCGTAAAACGTAATTCGTAAAATGCTTTTACGCATTACGAATCACGCATTACGTTTATTGATGTGTCGCACCCGTAATCTTTATCCCCGCATGTGTTGAGCCATATTTTTTATTGATACCAATTAACACACTGGTCATACCTTCAATCACAACAGAGTTTTCAATCGGTCCTGCATCCCAACCAATTAACCCAGCGGCTTGCACAAGTTTCAAAGTTTCTTCACGCGCTTCTTTGCTCGTGCCTGTCACCAACACATCACAATTGACTGCATCATCACTCATCAAATGTTCGTAAGAAATATTTTGAAACGCGGCGCACACTTCTACACCATCACCGACAATTTCTTTGGCTTCTTGTGCGGCAGAACCTGCCGATGGCATTTGCACTTTGGAAACTTTCGGTGGCACCAATGGAACTGTGACATCAATTAAAATTTTTCCTGATAAATTTTCTTTGACTGATTCTAACGTGGAGCGATGTGCTGAATACGGCACCGACAAAACGACAATATCCGCTTCTTTAGCAGACTGCGAGTTGGTTCTGCCACTGATAGAGACTCCCTCCCCAAGCATTTGACTCAATTCGTTGGCTGTATTTTTTGCACTTTCTTCATCGCGTGAACCAATCAAAACATGATACCCAGCCAGCGCCCAACGATAGGCTAATCCCTTGCCTTGTTTGCCAGTTCCACCCAACACAGCGATGGATAACAAAAGATGATTTTCTTTCATGTATTCTCCAAATTATTTATTGCTATAGCCGCCGTCTTCGGCGCAGAGAGTGTTGGTTTAATCGTCAGGCTAAAAGTCTGACCTACAATTTCCCAACTTCTTCTTCATACTTTTTCCAAATGCGTGGAGCAACTTCTCTGGCTCTGGCAGTGATTTCTTCTTCATCTAAAGTTAATAACTTTCTATCTTTCATCAAGAACTTACCTTCAACCATCGTAGCAGTGACCATGCTTTGTTGAAAACCAAAAATGATATGCCATGCCAAATTGCCATCAGTTAACGGGGTGAAAGGTTTGTAATCTACAAAAATTAAATCAGCAATGGCACCAGATGCTATTTTTCCAATAGATGTGTTAGGGAAAAAGTTTTCGGCTAATTCAGCATTGTTATAAATCGCCATTTGTTGCACATCATAGCCATTCATACGACGTGGGTCACGATGATGGACTTTATGCAATAAGTATGTTGCTTTCCAATCATCCCACATGGAATTTGTGAAGCCATCATTGCCTAAACAAACTTTGATTCCCATCCGTAGCATTGATTCAATTTGCGCTACACCAACGCCATTATTCATATTTGAACGTGGTTGATGCGTGAGCCATGTCTCTGTCTCTTTCAAAATTTCCATTTCTTTCACATCTAAATGGACGCCATGCGCGGCGATGGTGTTAGGTCCGAGGATGTTATGTTTTTGCAATCGGTCAATCACCCGCATTTCAGATTTGTTCAAGCTATCATATTCATCTGCTTCATGTTCAGCGGTGTGGATATGAAAACCAAAACCATCAGGTAGCGCGGAGCGACAGGCTTGCAGTGTGGCACCAGATAAGGTTAAGCTAGCATGCAAGCCGAAGGTCGCAGCGAGGCGTGGATGAGGATAATTTGTCAGCCGTTTAATAAATCTAACATTTTCTTCAATGCCTGCATTGGCTTTTTCTGCACCATCTCTATCGGTCACTTCATAACATAACACGGCCCGAAGCCCGCTTTTATCAACAGCATCGGCAATTACATCTAGTGAGCCATCAATAAAATTTGGCGAGGCGTGATGATCAATGAGTGTTGTTGTACCGTGTTTGATTGCATCAATCAAAGAAACCAAAGCCGAATATTTGACACCTTCCGAATCAAGTGAACGGTCAAGGGGCCACCAAAGTTTTTGCAAAATTTCAGGAAAATCTTTTGGCGCATTTCCAGGAATTGACATGCCTCTAGCAAAGGCACCATAAAAATGTGTGTGCGCACAAATTCCGCCCGCCATCACATATTGACCATTTGCATCTGTTGGTTTTACTTTTGGATATTTTGTAGTTAAAGATTTTGTTGTGCCAACTTCTCGAATATAACCACCTTCAATATAAATAGCATGATTTGCTAATACGCGATTTGGATTTTCCCAAGTGATAATATTTGCATTTGTAATTAACATGATAGACCTTCTGTTAGGATGTTATTAACCCAATCCATATTGACTTGGATCTGGAAGTTTGACGCCACTTGTGCCCATTTCCCATAATGTAAGGTACGCCGCTTCTCTTAACTCAGGATCATCCTTATACATGGCGGCATAAATTTGCGATATGACACTATCATTTGGATGATATTTTAAGTAAGGTAATGCGGCTAGGCGAGCATCAGGATCGTCCTCCTTCAAGGCTAATAAGAAAATATCAGTGGCGGGTGCACCAGGAGAAACACCTAAGCCCTTTTTGGCTGCAAACTCAATCAGCCAAGGAGATTCATGGGCTATACTTAACCGTTGTGGCGCTAGGGAATTAGCCACTAATTTTGCATCTAACACTTCTGTAGCAGCATTACGCACAACCCATTGCTCATCTTCAATTTGAATTTTCTGTAGCAACTCAATTGCCCAATCTTCTTTGATACGACCTAGTCCATATACTACAGCGCGGCGTAACAAAATATCATTAATGGTGATGCCCTCTTTCAACATGGCATGACCTTCTTTTGTGTCATTAGCAATTGCTTCACCAGCTGCTCGGCGAATATCCTCATCGCCACTTAATAACATTTGAGCAACAATCTCCAATGCTTCATTTGTATTAATTGCAACTAATGCCATACAAGCCGCTCTTCGCACAGATAAACTAGGAGCTTGTAATGCTAATTCTAAAACTTTGACAGCCTTCACATCGTGCATTGCACCTGCACCTAACACTGCTAAATGCACCAAATCAAAAGCTGGTGTAGCAATTAACTGACGGAACAAAGTAGAAGCACTTGGGTCATTGCTATATACAAATGCCGCCATCGCTTGCCCGCGTAAGCTTAAAGGAATGCCTTCAGTTTGTAAAACAGCCGCAAGTGTGCCAAATAATTTTCCACGCCACGGCGCATTCTTAGGTGCATCTCGCAAACAGCGTGCCACTGCGAACAATGGGCGATGCATAGGCAAACGAGAAAATTCCATTAACTTTTGAATCAACTTACTGGCATCACCATGTGCGGCAAAATAGCGCATTGTTAAATACTTACCAGACCAATCAGGCTGATTCAAAATTGCATCTTCAGCATTGTAGGTGGTTAGCGCATGCCCTGCTAAATAGCCCGCAAAAACAGCATGTGAGAATCGCATTTTATTATTTGGATAAGAAATCAATAAACCACTGCTTACCATCTTGTCTAATAAACTAGATGAGGGTGTAGATACCTTTTCGATTTTTTTTCTCTTTTTTGTGATTTTTGACTCTTCTACTTGCGCTTCTGGATTTGGAGATGAGTTTGGTTCTGCACCTACTTCTTGGTCAGTCACCTCAAATGATTTAACCCAATCACGTGCTTTGCGTGGGTCAAAAATAGGTTGAGCAGAAAGGATCGCTTGCATTGCTAAAGTTTCTAATGCGGCAATGGGGGGTATTCGGTGGAGCTATTCTGCGAATATGCGTTGCAATAGATTCCAGCATGTGTGCCCCTAAACTATCACCTGCATAAGCCCCCCATGCAGTCAGGGTCAGCTCAAGCGGGGAAATATGTTTCAGGTCGGCACCCAGCCAGACGTTAATAAGAAGCGGGTCTACTTGTTCAATTGTATTTTGAGCCCACGCTTCTTTCGCTACTGTTTGAGACCAAATTTCTCCCCATTGTTCTAAGAATTTTTGGTTCTGATGTGTTGACCAAGTAGTGATTGCCAGTGGCGCAAAGCCTAATGGAATTAAGCCGTCTAAATATTCTGGAGCACCAGTGGTGACAATTTTTGTTTCGGGGTATTGCTCTATGATGAGTTTGAAAAAATCGGAAATTGGGGCTTGTTCAGTTGGTGTTATTTCATCGTAACCATCAATTAGCAATAAACTATTTCCATTTCTAAAGGTTGTGTTGATGAAGGCAGAGAGTTTGTTGTAATCGAATATAGAAGCATGTTCAGCAGATGCTTCTATGATAGGGTCTAAAATATTTTTTGAATCTTTTTTGTAGATTTAGATCTGCTACATGAATTAGGAATGGTACATGATATTTTAATTCACCTAGTTTTTCACTACGATTGGCAGCAAGAGAAGCTAGGTGTGCCAAGGCTACTGTTTTGCCTGTGCCAGGTTGACCGATGATGGCAATGTTTACGCCACCTGAGATGGCTTGTGCTAAGGTTAAAGTTTGTGGCTGATAGATAGCCGCAATTTCGGGCCAAGTGTGTAAATAGGGAAGGGTTTGAGTAACAACGTCTTCAAACTTTGGTGCGCGCCCTGGTTCAACGCGTTGTGGAGGAGCAAGTAATAATGGCTCTTGGATAATTTCATCTAATGCAAATAGTTGAGCGGCGAGATGCATGCCTTGTGCGCGACGTAAGGTGCTACGGCGGTGATTTTCTTCTATTGAACTCGTTTTACGGGCTTGGGCTTCTTCGCGACGTGTTTTTAGATTGTCGCGTATCTCTTCTATTGCTGGGCGGGCGCGACTGATAATAAACCAAAAGATTGTGGCTGAGGCAAATCCTATTAAGAAAGAGATTGGGTCGAGTGCAAAAAGAAAAGGCATAATGTGTTATTTTGCAAATAATATGCGCCCACATGATGGACAATAAACGATTTGCCTGCGGGCATTTTGTTGGGCAGCGGCGTTGATGGTCGTCCCGCAGGAGGCACAGGCGCCATCTTCAATTTCTGTAATGGCTACACCTCGTTTTTGCTTGCGTAATTCGTTATAACTTTGTAGCGATGTGGTCTCAATTGGTGCAAGTGAGGCTTCACGCTCCATTGCTAGGCTTTCTAGTTGTTTCATTAAAGAAGCTTGTTCTTCAACTAGTTTTTTATGTTCGTCGCCACGCTTGGCTTGCAAAAGTTCTAATTCTGCTTTAGCCTTTTCATACTCACTGGTTGTTGCTTCAGATTTTAACATAGCTTCTAGTTCACGCTCTTCTAAAGTGACCAGATATTTTTTTTAGTGAGGCAACATCTTTCTGTAAATCTTGCAACTCTTTCGGATTTTTAACACTACCACCATACAAACTAGATTCGGCTTGTTCAATTTTTATTTTTTGAGCTTGCACTTCAGCTTCGGCATTTTTCATTTCATATAAAGCCTGCTGATTTTCTTTTTGAGTCTGCTCTGAGATGGCAAGGACGTGCCTTAACTCTTTGTCGTTCTCTAATGTCTTTTTGATGTTATCTAATTTTAAGTGAGTACGATCTATTTGACTGTCTATTTGTTGTAGGCGGAAAAGTCCAAGGGTGATACTCATAACTTTAATTATATACGATATATGCTAAAAATAACGACTTCTCTGGCTACTGACTTGTAATATTGAAATAGTTATAAGTTGCCTTTGTTAAATCTACAAATAGGGGATTAGTTACATCCCAAATGTTTTGGACGGGATGATAGGTGTACATAGATAGTACGAAGTTCCCGCCTGGCGAGTAGACAATGCCAACATCGCTAATATCATGCACGTAACCATCTTGTGGGGAGGTGACATAGCCATGTTTATGGGGTACAAGCGTGCCATCTGGTACACCACCCTGAATGAGCGAGCCAAGTTTATCTTGAGCCATAAAGTCAATTAGCAATTGGCATGTGCTTGGGCTAGCTTTATCTGGAAAAGCAGCTATCAATGCGCCGCCTGAATTTTGGGCGCAGTGATAAATATCGGCTAATAATATGCCCATTTCGGCAGGCGTAGTTTGAGAATAGGCATCTCTCTCCATAAAAATATCAGTGCGTGAGTTTCCAGGGGTGATACGATTCGGCAATAAATTGGGCGCACCAAGATAAAACATGCCGCCTAAAAATGTACTCTCTAAACCTAATGCTTCCATATTGCTGGTTACGATAAGAGGTCCATTAGCCTCATCTATTCTCTTAAGCACTAAATCAGTAGCAGAATTATCTGATTTACCTAAAGTGCGTGAGATTGCATCAGCGGTGGCAGTATCCAAATCACTACCTTGATTAATGAGGTAAGAAGCAACAATTGGTATCTTTATTGTGCTGGATGCTGTGAAGGCGATATCAGGTTCAACAGCAATTTCTTGATTATTGTTTATAGCAAAATGAATTTCTTGCCCAGATTGCAAATCCATCATATAAAAGCCAATTAAGCCGTCAAAATCTGAAGCGCTGATAATTTGCTTAAGCAATATTTCTAAGTTCTGAAGAGTTGGTCTGGCGGCAGAACTTTGATTAAAGGAAAGCACTACCGAACGTCTCGTTGGTGATCTTAATGCATCACTAATTAATAGGATAGCACGGTCGAGGTCAAGCGTTCGTCCGGGTTCACCCGGCAGGAACGAGGTCCCACCTGGAAGCGGTTGAGCAGGAGCAGGCGGTTGGTCGTAGCGTGAAGCAATTTCAGCTTCTAAAAAACTTCTTAAGCGTTCTTCTGAAATATTTGCACTTAATGGAATTTGTGCCGCAGATGATGTACGATTCCAAAGATAATCCCAAAAGCCTCCCCAAAATGAGCCACCTGTGCGAGATAAATCTGCAGCGGCAAGCATCGTTTCCATATCAATTTGAAAACCTACACTGCCTGGGTCAATATAAAAAACAGCTTGGTCATATTGTGCTTGAATAGGCGTTGTATAAACTTCTAGTAAGCGTTGTGAGGCTTGCGCAGGAGATAATCCATCCACTGGCACGCCACCAATCGTCATGCCTCTAGGATAATTGTTACGTTGTCGGCTATAAGCAATTAACGATGTAATAGTGATAACTAAAGCACCTGTTAAAAATAATATTGATACACCACGCAAAATTGTATTGGTATTTCGATTCCTCAAGCGAACCTCCGAATTTTCAAAAAGTATAACATACCGATTTTGTGCGCTTGTGCTAGAATAAGTGCGTATTAATAAATTCTTCTCTAAGGTTGGAATATGCTTCGTTCAACTTTGATATATTTTTCCAAAGCAACTTGGGCTCAAAACCTCATCACCAATTGGAGTTACGCTTGGAAAATCGCCTCGCGTTTTGTACCTGGCACAAAATTAGAAGACGCCCTACAAGTTGCCCGTGATTTAAATAAAAAAGGATTTGTAATTACGCTTAACCAACTTGGTGAGCATACTCATACACCTGAAGATGCTCAAGCTGTAGCTGATAATATTTACACGCTTCTAGACTCGCTTCAAGCGGATTCTGCACTGCGAACGAATCTCTCCCTCAAACTGACTCAAATCGGTATGGGCTTAGATGAAACACTATGTGCAGAAATTTTAGAAAGAATGTTAGCACGAGCGAAGAAAAGCAATACCTTCATTCGCATTGACATGGAAGACACGCCTTACACTGAAAAAACAATTAACTTGGTTTATGCAATGCACGCCAAAGGCTATGACAATGTTGGGGTGGTGATACAAGCCTATTTATATCGTTCTGAAGCGGATGTTCGCCGACTAGCAAATGACGATGTCAGAATCAGAATCGTCAAAGGGGCGTATAAAGAGCCTGAAGATAAAGCCTATCCTAAAAAAGCAGATGTAGACGCAAATTATGATTTGCTGGCAAAAATTTTGTTGGATGCTTCGTTAGAAAAGCAATCAAAACTAAGTGATGATGGTAAAACTCCAGCCTTGCCCGCCTTTGCCACGCATGATGAAAAACGAATTGCCTTTGCTAAAAGTTATGCTGAAAAAATTGGCTTAGCAAAAGATGCTTTTGAATTTCAAATGTTATATGGTATTCGACGTGATTTACAAGAGCAATTAGTGAATGAAGGCTATGTGGTGCGCGTTTATATTCCGTTTGGACCACAATGGTACCCATACTTTGTACGTCGTTTAGCAGAACGCCCCGCTAATTTATGGTTTTTTGTTTCAAACTTTTTCAGAAAATAATTTAGCCCAACAAGTTTCATCACCTGCTAATAAATCCAAATTATCTTTGCTCGGCTTGGGGCAGGGACTTGCTTGAAAGGCTTTAGCAATCTCAATTGCACTCGGCGAAAAATAAGCAGTGACTTGACAATGTAATCGTCCTTCCGAGTCATTGCGGGTGAAAATAGCAACATCTGCCGACTTACCATTTTGCAAAACAAATTCCTCAAACGCCTTACGGATTTGATCCATTGGCTGGTCTGCCATCATTGCATCGCCTAAATCTAAAAAATACCATGTGTTATTCATGTTTTGCCTTGACCTGAAGTTAAACTAACAATCCGCTTTTTTGATAGTTCACAATATTTTTTATCAACTTCAATGCCTATGCCTTTTCTATTATTCTGTAGAGCAGCGATAACTGTTGA
Source organism: Chloroflexi bacterium OLB14 (assembly GCA_001567105.1). GTDB lineage: Bacteria > Chloroflexota > Anaerolineae > Anaerolineales > Villigracilaceae > Villigracilis. The sequence goes on along the minus strand of LMZR01000015.1, from coordinate 3,369 downwards.
GCCACTGCCACTAAATGGGTCAAGAATAGTATCTCCAACATAACTAAACATTTTTATACATCTTTTCGGAAGTTCTAACGGAAATGGGGCAGGATGCCCAATTTTTTTTCTTGCTTTCACCATTAAACGTCCAAACGCCGTTTGTCCATTGCATAAATTCTTCTTTAGTCGTATCAGACTCTTTACTGCCACTAATTTTTTTCCATTGTTTTTTATATAAAACAATAATCAATTCTACTGGAGCAATCACAAAGGGAGCAGATGCGCTCATCCAAGAACCCCACGCTGTTCTGCGAGAAATATTACCTTCATTCCATATAATGGTTGAATGATATTGAAAACCAATTTGTTTAGCAATCGTAGTGACATCAGCCCCGACACTTTGTTGCCCGCCTTTATTTTTATCTAGTGGAACATTCAAGCAAAATCGTCCATCATCTTTAAGCCACTCATAACAACGACTCATCCACTGATGACTAAATTCAAGATATTCTGAATAAGTCAAATCATCTTTATGTGAGTTGTATTGAATATCAACATTATAAGGCGGCGACGTAACTATAAGGTCAATGCTCTGATTTTCAACGAGTTTTGTGGAAATCACATCATCGTTCAAAATCTTAATCATTTCATTTTCAAAAAATAGGCTAGGCTTTTTCATTGATATCAAGCTATTATAAACTGTTTGCTGAAACTACTACTTTTATCATAGAGAGTGGATAAAAGGATGGCTTAAATCTTTTTCTTAGCCACAGAGGGCACAGAGTTCTCTGAGAAAAAACTCAATGGTCTCTGTGTTCTCTGTGGCTAAGCCCACAAGATTCACCACTCCTTATCTGTTTTAACCTTCTTGACTTTGATTTTTTGCCCCACGAATCAATTTTAGAGCCACTATCATTGCACTCGTGGTTGCCTGAAAAAAAGCAGAGACGATAATGGCAATATCTTGTTGTAGAAATGCATACGTTAACCAAATCGTCCCTTCAATGGTTGAGATGAGCCATGTTCCTAAAGATAAATCTGCTAGATTATTTTCTTTATAGGCTAACCATATTTGAGGAACATTTGAAATTAAAACGCTGATAGATAAAACTAATCCCAAGCCATTTTCGCCAAAGATGACTCCAGCCAAAAGCAAAACAATAAACCAAATAGGAGTAACTTTGAACTCTTTGACTTGACGACCAAAGCGCAATGCAAACAAAGTGATTAACGTAAATATGAAACCTGTTAATCCGCTAGACAGACTAAAAAAGAATTGCTCCGTTAAAACGCCATAGATAACCCAACTAAAACTACAGATAGCACTCGTAGCGGCAGTATCTACCGAAACCCCAAATGCTTCTTTGGCGCGGACTAATCTAACGAGTTGTGGCATTGCTCGAAACAATCCAAGTATTGTTCCGAACGTGCCGAGAATAGAAGTTAGGGTCATTTTTTATCTATTTTGTTTTCTTAAAATATGACATGTATAATACAGCATTATAAAACTACAACCTGAAACCTTTCAACATGCAACCTTCAAACCTTCCAACCTCAAAATCCCTCGCCCTCGTGACAGGCGCCGCCCATAGACTCGGCAAAGCCTTTGCTATGTCCCTTGCAAAAATGGGATATTCAATTGCTTTGCATTATCGTGGCTCGGCAAGTGAAGCCGAAAAAACTGTAAATGAAATCCGTGCTATGGGCGTGGATTGTCTGCCCATTCGCGCCGATTTAACTCAGCCAGAAAAAATTGACTTTTTGTTTTCATTAGTTGATGAATTCAAACAGCCGTTAAAAGTTGTGGTCAATTCTGCGGCGGTGATGCCTACTGGCAAGCCAAGTGAACTCGAATTAAAAGATTGGAATCTCGCCATAGACTTAAATTTGCGTGCACCATTTTTAATTTCACAACACGCTGCTAAACGAATGACAAATGGTGGATTAATCGTCAACATTACAGATATTGGCGCAAGCAAAGCATGGAGTCGTTATCCATCTTATACAGTTAGCAAAGCAGGCTTAGAATCGCTGACAAAAATTTTAGCCAGAGCCTTTGCTCCGAACATACGAGTCAATGCCATTGCGCCAGGTTTAGTTTTGCCGTCTGATGTTGTCAATGAAGAAACGTGGCACAAACTTGTAGATAAACTTCCACTCAAACGCCCTGCCAATTTAGATGAGCTAACAATGACTCTCGAATTTCTAATCAAAAACGAGTATATTACTGGTCAAACCATTGCAGTGGATGGTGGATATTCGTTGGTGTAAGAGGTATACAGGTAAACAAGTAAACAGGTTTTTACGAATTACGCATCACGCATTACTGATAACTGACAACTAATAACATGACTCCTAAACAAACAACCAACTTCATCCTCCCAATTCTCTTAATTCTCATTGCGCTTTTCTATTCCTTCACCTTCATTGATTTTTCCATTCCGCCGTTTGAAGATGCCGCTATGATTATGCGTTATGCACAACATTTGGCAAGTGGTCACGGCATTGTGTGGAACATCGGCGAAGCACCCGTAGATGGCGCAACAGATTTTCTTTTTATGGTTGCATCTGCCGCGTTAATCAAACTTGGTTTTACAGTTGGGCAATCTGTGCGAGGCATTGGTTTTATTTCGCATCTGCTCACTATCAGCATTATTTATTTTGCAAATCGAAAAATTCATAACGGCAATAAATATCTTTCTTTTTTAAGTGGATTATATTTTCTCTTCGGCACGGGACTATCTTATGTCTCTGCCTATTTTGGGACTCCCTTCTTCGCCCTTGCCAGCGCATCAACCTGGACTTTGGGCTTGATTCTCATGCGTCAACAGAATCTTAACTTTTGGCTGATTCTCACTTTTTCATTAAGCGGGTTAATCACTGGCTTGATTCGTCCTGAGGGAGTTATCCTCGCATGTTTGATGTTGTTATCAATTATTGTTTATAAATTATGGCAAACAGATTCCCTCTCCATTTGGGAGAGGGGCTAGGGTGAGGGGTGTATTTTCAATCATCATAATTTTTTGGAGCAGTATTTTTATTACTCGGTGGTGCATACTTTTTATGGCGTTGGGATTATTTCGGTTATCCATTGCCGAATCCATTTTATAAAAAAGGAGATGGTGGCTGGAAGTGGGATACGTTTTGGATTTCGTTAGGTAATACATTACGTTTATCATTTCCTGTCTTGTTTGCTTTTATTTATGCTTTCCGCTCTAAAGAGACTGCCAAACTTGCAATCGTTTATTTGATTCCAATCATCGGCTTTGCATCTGCATTCGGTTTAATTTCAGATGAAATGAATTACGGCGCACGTTTTCAGTATGCGACTGTTCCAATTGCATTGATGTCGTGGATTCCTTTAATATCTGCTGGTCGAGACGCAAG
>LMZR01000014.1 GCA_001567105.1 Chloroflexi bacterium OLB14 | reverse complement strand
ATGTTGAGGTGGGGCGGGTCGTCATTTTATTTAATAAAAATTATTTTGTAATCAAGGGCGACCCACGCATAACTAAGCTTGCTGATTGATAATTAACCTAACTCGTTACTTGCTATCTTTTAGATATTTGCCGCGAATTTGGCTAATTACACGAATTTTTAGAGAAATTAGCGAAAATCTGCGTAATTAGCGGCTAAAAAGATTTTTAAATTGAATAATTTTCAATAATTGGTTGAATTGAATTAGGGGCGAACAAAAAGAGTGAAATAAATAAAACGATGACAGATAAAATGCAAAAGAAAATTACACCGCCGATGATGATTCCAATCCATGCCATTGAGTGACCAGATTCATTATGCTTTTTGATTCTTCTTAATGAAATCACGCCGTAAATCAAGGCTGATAGTCCAAGCACAAAACTTGTTGGGAAGCACACAAACCCAGTCAATGGAATTGGCATGACGCCTGTGCAAAAAGACAAGGCAGTTAAGATGCCCAGAATTAAACTGATAATTGAATGTTTATTAACTGGAGGGTAAAAAACTTCTTCGCTTGATTGCATAATTAGGCTTTATTGGGATTAAATCAAAACCTTGTTTTGGACGCTGATGAACGCAGAAGAACGCTGATAATAGATTCTTTTGACAAACAAATAAAAAATCTGCGCCCCAATTTTATTTCTGATAATGCTTATTTTTTCTTAAAACAAAACCGTCCCCGGCAAGGACGGTTTTTATTATTTTCAGTGGAGTGAGAGGATATACATACTCTCTCTGAAAAATCAGTCGGGGCGAGAGGATTTGAACCTCCGACCCCTTGCACCCCATGCAAGTGCGCTAGCCGGGCTGCGCCACGCCCCGAATGAGTGACGGGCATTATAGTCTTTATTTTAGTTTAAGGCAAATTAAATTTCATTTGAAACAAAAACAAATGCTTAGCCACAGAGAACATAGAGAGCATTGAGAAAAAACTCATAAAACTCTGTGGCAAAATATTTTCTTATATTAAACAAATCCACATTATGCTAAAATAGGTGTAACGGAGTTTACTAATCCCCTATGGCTGAAATGATAGAAGTTGTAATAGATAGTATTCGTGTGCATTTAATGGCACCGCAAAGAGTGGTGGTGTTGAAACAAGTTAACGCTGAAAGATATTTAACCATTTGGGTTGGACCATACGAAGCAGAAGCCATCACCGTTGCTTTACAAGAAGTTGAAATGATTCGTCCGCTTACGCATGATTTAATTAAAAATGTTTTCAACGCTTTCAATGCTAAAGTCACGCGGGTTGAAATTGTACGCTTGCAAGATGATATTTTCTTCGGCAACATTGTTGCTGATGCAAATGGGCAAGAAATGAATATTGATTCAAGACCATCAGATGCGATTGCAATTGCCGTGCGCGCGCATGTGCCAATTCTTGTTCACCGCAGTGTGATGGACTCGGCTGGGATTGAACCAGACCTCGAAGTTCAAGAATCAACTATCAGCCCGAAAAATGAAGCGCCGCCTCCGCCTCCAACATCTGAAGATACGAATCGTTTATCCGTCTTCAAAGATTTTATAGATAAACTCGATATTGATAAACCTGATAAAGATAAACCCGCTTCATCCTGACTTTCAAATTGATACTGACCAAATGACCGATACTTACCCCGAACAATCACCCGCCCCCAACAATTCAGGTAATCCGCATAGCCGCGAAGCCGAAGAAGCAGTAGTAGGGGCGGTGTTGATTAACCCCGAAGTGTATTATGACCTCGCGCAATTTTTAGTTGCCGATGATTTTTATATTCATCGTAACAAATGGATTTGGGAAGCCTATATCCGTTTGCATGAACGCCGCGCACCTGTTGATTTATTAACGCTTTCAGAAGAGTTAGAAAAAACAGGTCAATTAGCAGAGGTGGGTGGCTCTGGTTATTTGACTTCTTTAATTAATCAAGTCCCTACTTCGTTAAATGCTGAGGCTTACGGGCATATTGTTGAAGAACATGCTATTCGACGCAAGATGTTAAATGCGGCAAATCAAATTGCCAATTTAGCACACAAAAGTGGAGATCAGATTGAGCATGTGATGGGGGAAGCAGAAAAAGCCATTTTTGGTGTCAGTGATCGGCGCAGTAAAAATGATGTACTTCCGATTCGTAAAGTTATTTCTGCTTATTATGACCGCATTGACGATTTATCCAAACGCCCTGATGATTTTCAAGGTGTGCCAACAGGCTTTTTGGATTTAGATAAATTATTAAGTGGCTTGCAACCATCTGATTTGTTAATTGTGGCGGCGAGACCTGGTCAAGGTAAATCAGGCTTTTTATTATCGGTGGCTAAAAATGCGGCATTGACTCATAAGAAACGCGTGGCTGTTTTTTCTTTGGAAATGTCTAATGAGCAAGTGGTGCAAAGATTAATTGCACAAGAAACAGGCATTGATTCACAACGACTCAAAACTGGGAAGTTGAATGAAAATGAATGGCCCCTCTTTACACAAGCCATTGAAGTTTTTTCTGATACAGGTATTTATTTAGATGATACGCCTGCTATTACGCCGTTGCAATTACGTACGAAATGTCGCCGTTTACATGCCGAGCATGGACTGGATTTGATTATTGTTGATTATCTGCAATTGATGGCTGGTGATACAAAAAATGATAATCGTGTGCAAGAGGTTTCTCAAATTTCACGCAGTTTGAAAGTATTGGCGCGTGAATTGAATGTGCCTGTTTTATCTGCTGCACAGTTGAGCCGTGCTGTTGAACAAAGAACAGATAAACGTCCAGTGTTATCGGATTTGAGGGAATCGGGTTCATTAGAGCAAGATGCTGATATCGTCATGTTTATTTATCGCCCAGACCAGTATGAGAAAGATACTGATAAGCATAACGTAGCAGAGATTATCGTTGCCAAACATCGTAATGGACCTGTGGGAAGCGTGGAGTTAATTTTCCGTGGGGCGTTGGCGAAGTTTGAGAATGCGGCAACGAAGATTTTTAGACCGAATGAGTAAGTTTTTACGAATTACGCATTACGAATTAATAATGCGTAATCCGTGATGCGTAATTATGAATTCTTTTAACGGCTTTACTTCCTCTGAAACATTTACCCAAATCCCTGATTCTTTTTTGCGTTTAATCAATGAGATTGATGATGTGGCGGAATTGAAAGTCACGTTGTATGCGATTTATCGGATTGAACATTTGGAAGGTAACTTTCGTGGATTAAGCGAATCAGATTTTGAGGATGAGGCTTTGGGTTTGAGCGTTGAGCAGATTCAGTTGGGGTTAAATAAAAGTTTGGAGAGAAAGACCATGCTCAAAACAAGTCATGAAGCGGGTGTTTTTTATTTCCTCAATTCTCCACGCGGACGTTTATCGGCTGAGGCGTTTGCAAATGGTCAAATCAGGCCGACACAAAGTTATAATCCGAATAAATCAAATGTGTTTAAGTTGTATGAAGAAAATATCGGTGCGTTGACTCCGTTGATTGCGGATATGTTGCGCGATGCGGAAAAAAAATATCCGAGTGTATGGTTTGAAGAAGCGTTTGAAATTGCAGTTGGTAGAAATGTGCGTAATTGGAAATACATCAATGCAATTTTGAATAGTTGGAAGGAAAACGGAAAAGATGAAAGAAGAGATTCAAAAGACTCTATCCAAGATGCAAAACGATATACCGAAGGCGAGTTCTCCGAATTCTTCAAGCGAGATTAATATAGTGAAGACTTTAGGCGACCCAAACTGCCCGCATTGTGCTGGTGCAGGTTATATTCGTTATGATGTGCCAGTGGGTGATGAGCGTTTTGGTAAATTAGAAACGTGTGTGTGCCGTGCCAAAGATGTGGCTGAAATTGCACGCGCACGTTTGTTTGCTATGAGCAATTTGAATCGTTTGAGTCATTTGACGTTTGAAAATTTTAATCCAAATGGAAATGACAAAGCAAAATTTATGACCGCACAAGAACGCGAGAATTTGCATAAAGCGTTTGATGCCAGTGAAAATTTTGCAAAGCAACCCGAAGGTTGGTTATTGTTAGAAGGTGGGTATGGATGTGGCAAGACTCATTTAGCCGCTGCCATTGCAAATTATGCTGTCAATAAAGGTGTAGCCACTTTATTTATCACCGTGCCTGATTTGTTAGATTCATTGCGTTTTGCGTATGATGACCCTGAAACAACATTTGAACAACGCTTTGAAGAAATTCGTAATGCAGGTTTGTTGATATTGGATGATTTCGGTACACAAAACGCAACGGCATGGGCGCAAGAAAAATTATTTCAAATTATCAATTATCGTTATATCAATAAATTACCGACAGTGATTACAACTAATTTAATGCTCGATGAAATTGAAGGGCGTATCCGTTCACGTTTGCAAGATGAAGCCTTTGTCAATTATCTAAAAATTAGTGCGCCAGATTATCGTCGCCCCGAAGAAACCAGTAACCCTGGTATTTCGATGTTGTCGTTACCTGAAATGAAAGTGATGACCTTCAAAACTTTTCAACCGCGTGATGATGAAGTTGGCACCGAAGCAGTGACAACGACTACCACTGAAAAAAAAGATAAATTTGGCAATAAATATAAAGATAAAGAAGTGACTAGAATCAAAATCACCAAAGATGATGTCAAAACTTTGCATGATGCTCACAACGCCGCCGTTGAGTTTGCTGAAAAGCCCGAAGGTTGGTTGGTATTTTTAGGTCAATCATTTTCTGGTAAAACGCATCTCGCCGCCGCGATTGGAAATTATCGCATGGGTTTGGGTGGGCAGGCTTTGTTGGTTGAAGTGACTTCATTGCTTGATTATCTACGCCAAACTTTTCGCCCCAATTCGGATGTTTCGTTTGACAGACGTTTTCATGAAATCCGCACTACGCCACTTTTAATCCTTGATGATTTAAAAGAAAGTGGTGCAAGTTCTGCATGGGCAGAAGATAAATTGTATAGCGTGCTAAATTATCGTTATAACGCACATCTTCCAACTGTGTTAACGTCCACGTTGCACGCCGAAGCATTTGCTTTAAGTTATCCAAACTTGTGGAATAAATTGTTAGATCAAACAAAATCTCAAGTGTTGAATATCAACATGCCACCGTATAGAAGAGTGATGAAGAAAAGAAAAACAAAAGAAAAATAAAAACGCATGAATCAATTTCCCGTCCCAACTTTTTTTGATTCGTCTCGCGTAGGCGAAATTTGGAAAGTAGATTATGCCGCCCGCGCAGATGACGCCAAAACTTTCGCGCTTCAAAACGGACTTCAACCTGCTTCTGCTTCGTCAGCCAATATCTCGCTGTTGCTGATTGACGTGCAAAATACATTTTGTATCCCCAACTTTGAATTGTTTGTTGGCGGACGCAGTGACAACGGCGCAGTAGAAGATAACATGCGCTTATGTGAATTCATTTATAAAAATATTGGGGATATTACTCATATCACCGCCACAATGGATACACATTATGCTCACCAAATTTTTCACCCCAACTTTTTTGTAGATGAAAATAGGAATCACCCCACCCCGTACAGCAACATTTATGTCGCTGATTTAGTTTCAAACAAATGGAAATTTAATCCCAACCTCGCCAAGCAATTCAACATCGCCCCTGACTATGGTCAACAGATGATGATTCATTATGCTGAGGCTTTAGAGAAAAAAGGCAAATATGCGTTGACTATCTGGCCCTATCATGCCATGTTAGGTGGTTTGGGTCATGCACTCGTCCCAGCAGTAGAAGAAGCGATATTCTTTCATTCCATTGCACGCAATTCCCAAGCGGATTTTGAAATCAAAGGCAATAAACCCTTTACCGAAAATTATTCAGCCATCGGTCCCGAAGTGCTGACAGGCCCCATGGGCGAAACGCTTGGAACACGAAATCAAAAATTTATTCAACATCTACAAGAAGTAGATAGATTGTATATTGCAGGTCAGGCAAAAAGTCACTGCGTAGCATGGACAATCTCCGATTTGTTAGACGATATTCAAGCAATAGATTCAGAATTAGCAAAAAAAGTTTATTTGCTAGAAGATTGCTCCACGCCAGTGGTCGTTCCAAATGTCATTGACCATACTGACGCGGCGAATGAAGCGTTTAATCGTTTTGCAAAAGCGGGGATGAAGATAGTCAAATCTACAGATGGAATTGAGTGATGCGTAATTCGTAAAACGTAAATTACGAATTACGCAATTGAGAACCCATGAGCATATTCGACAATAAAAGACTCACCAACGAAACCTTCAAACTCGATATTGATCGTATGCGGCGGGGATGGTATTCGGATAAATATTTTGAAAACATCAACCGCATGTTGACGGCGTTATCTAAAGAAAAATATTTTTATGCGGGGCAATATCATAATTTGCCAAATGGAATTTCAGCCGAACAAATTTCAGTGGGTGATATTGAAGTTGAAATGCAATGGTTCACGCGCAGAATGGGGAAAACTACTGTGGTGGGCGTAGATAAATCTTTAGAGATGCTTCGTCATTGCACAGGTTATTTTGAAGGTGATAAATTTATTGATACAGCCGATAAACTCGAAGTGTGGGCAGTGCATGATGGCACAACTGTCAAATATGATGGCGACCCAACTAAAATTCAACCTGTGATTAAAGTTCGCGGACGTTATCGTGATTTTGCATTGATAGAAACGCCTACTTTGGGAATTTTGACTCGTTCAAGTCGAGTCGCTACAAATGTATATGAAACATTGCTTGCTTCGCGTGGTAAACCTGTTTTATTTTTCCCTGCAAGGTTTGATATGCATGAAGTCCAAGCGGCGGATGGGTATGCTTATAACATCGCCGTGCAAAAATTCAACCTAGATAAAGAAAGTGATTTAGGTCCGTTTGTATCAACAGATGCACAAGGTGATTGGTGGGGCGGTGCAGGCGGCGGGACAGTGGCTCATGCCGCGATCGCTTCTTTCTTAGGTGATACAGCTGAAGCCATGATGCAGTTTGCTCACATTTTGCCTGCTCACATTCCACGCATTGCATTAGTTGATTTCAATAATGATTCTGTGCGTGATACATTACGCGTTTTAGATTCGTTGTTTGCAAAATATCGTCAGTTGATGGATGCTGGTAAAAAAGATGAAGCCGAAAAATATAAATTGTATGGCGTGCGTTTAGATACAAGCGGAAGTTTGCGAGATGTATCCGTTCAGCCATTAGGCGACGTGACATTAGATTTAGGCGTGAATCCGAGATTGGTATTCAATGTCCGTCAGGCGATTGATCAGGCTTGGGAAACATGGAATCTACCAGAAGCATGGAAGGAAGCGGGCAAAGAATTTTGTCGCAGTGTAAAAATCGTTGTGTCTGGCGGATTCAATCCAGAAAAAATTCGCAAGTTTGAAAAACTGGAAGTGCCAGTGGATATTTATGCAGTCGGTTCGTATTTGTTTAATAACAGTAACAGCACTTCAACTGATTACACAGCCGATGTAGTGCGCGTGAAAATTCACGGCGAGTGGGTTGATATGGCGAAGGTGGGTAGAAAAGTTGGGCAGAATGAAAATTTAGAGCGAGTTTGGTGAATAAAAAACTTATTCTTTTTACTTTATCAATATTTCTTTTCGTTGGATGTGTACAAGAAAAAGTGACTTTAACTGAAAATGTTGTTATACCTACTGTTACAAAAATAAGTCCATCTTCAACTCCAAGGCTCATTAAGCCTACGCCAACTATATATCTTTCACCCTTCTCAACGCTATCAGCTCTTGAAACATACGATAAACTTTATAATTCAGAATTTGAATGTGACAAACCCTGTTGGTGGGGAATTATCCCAGGCTTTTCAACTTGGATTGAAACTAAACAATTTATTGAACAGTTCAGCGTGTATGTATATAGTGTTGATAAAGTGAATAATGAAATCACAAAATCAGAGGTTTCTGACTCTTACATGTGGTTTGTTGCTATTCCAGATTCAGGCTCTGATACAACTACGGCGGTGTTTTTTGTAGTTCAAAATAATGTAGTAAGTGCAATTAAGATTGGAGCAGAGTTAGTAGAATATTTTTACCCGCCCCATAAAATTTTAGAAGAATATGGGCAACCAGATCAAATCTTTATTAGTAATAGTGAATATTCTGTTTTTCAAGAAACTAATTATGCACAAATTTATATCTTGTATGAAGACGTAAATATTCTAACTAGTTACTTCTTTTATGGTTCCAATTTAACAAATCCTCTCAATATATGTTTGGATGAAGAGCATCAAGCAGGCAATATGTATTTATGGTCGCCAAGCACTGAGTTGGATTTTGATTTTTCTATCCTAAAACCCCTAGAACAATTTTCAGAGTTAAACGTTGAAACCTTTTATCAAACATTTATTGATGATGCAAATAAATGTTTTGAAGTTTCAAAAGAGGCTTGGGATTAATAAAAAGCGATGGCTACTTTGCGCTCTGTGGTTAAACTAACTAGAACCTAAGCATTAAGTTAATTAATAAAAAAATCAGACGCATCCCGTAATGCGCCTGATTTTTTTATTTCTTTTTACCTGTTTTCTGTAATGTTTTTTTCTTTTGTACCATTTTAGCGATATCATCTACTGTGAATTTATCCAACCACTGATGGCGGTCTTTAGAATAATCACCTTGCCCCATTTCAAATTGTTGCATAAAACGAATCATGCCCACTAAACCAAGTTCACGAGTGAGGGCTTCTAAACCAGCAACACGGATTTGCTGAGGTGTCATCATTTGTGTATTCATTTAATATTCTCCTTCATCCAATCTAAAGGGTTTTCTACTTTAACATGTATTTTCTTTGTTAGGCGTTTTGCAGTTTTTAACAAACGGTCATCAGTGGTTAAAAATATATCAACTTTACCAATTTCAGCGCAAGCCAAATGAACTGCATCAAAACCAACAAAACCTAATTTTTGCAACACACCTGCTCGTTTTAATGTTTTTTCTTCAATTGCAACGATTAAATTAATAAAATCAGTCAGTCGTCTTAAGCGAGATTGTTGCTCTATATTTGGTGTTTGGTCAATCTCAATTTCTAATGCTTCACTACCAATCCAAGTTAACTCTCCGCGTTCAATTCGAGAAAGCAACAAAATAATTGATTCCGTTTCAAGCCGAACTCTTTCTTGGCTTTGATCATCAAAGGGGCGGTTTAGCACACAGTTATCAAGATAAACTTTTATCATCTTCTATAATTATAACATTGGTAATAATATAAATAACGTTCTCTGTGATCTTCGTGGTCTCTGTGGTTAAATCTTTTAGATTACCTTCTTTATTAGCCACTCTCCTGTGACTATTATAGAATTTATCCAAACCTTCCCATAATATAATCTTCAGTTCGTTTTTCTTTGGGGGATGTAAATATTTTTTTGCCTTCATCGTATTCAATCAAATCACCTTGTAGAAAGAAAGCGGCATAATCAGCAGTGCGGGCAGCTTGTTGAATTGAATGTGGTGCGAGGATAATCGTATAACTTTTTTTCAATTCTTGTAAAGCGGCTTCAACTTTGCCTGTTGAAATTGGATCAAGCCCTGAGGTTGGTTCATCTAACAAAATAATTTCAGGTTGCAATGCCAACACACGCGCCAAACAAACTCGTTGTTGTTGCCCACCTGATAATGCAATCGCAGGGTCATCGAGTCTATCTTTCACTTCATCCCAAATGGCGGCGAGTTTCAAACTTCGTTCAACGGCTTCATCTAACTTGATGCGATTTTTTTCGCCAGCCATTTCCAAGCCATACGTTACATTATCGCGAATGCTCAATGGCAATGGAACTGGTCGCGCAAACACCATGCCAACTCTGCGCCGTAATGCCACCACATCTAATTTGGGGTCGAGGATATTTTTTCCATCAATTAAGACTTGACCCGAACTAGATTTAACTTCCGTCAAGTCGTTCAAGCGATTGAGACATCTCAATAATGTTGATTTACCGCCTCCTGCTGGACCGAACAGCACGGTGACTGCATTTTGGCGTATGTCCATGCTGACGTTTCTGAGCGACTCAGTGCCATCGGAATATTGAAGAGAGAGATTTTGAATTGAGATTTTGTTCATGTATAGACTCGCTGGTCGAGTAGATGCGAGTGATAACGAGCATCATACCGAGACCACTATTTTGATTATAAAAATTATTTTGCAAATGTGGTCTCGATACGTTTTTCGACAAACGCGAAAAACTACTCGACCACCGAATCACTCACCATTGCCTCTTCGCTCTGGCTCTTGAACGAATGACCGTAGCAATTACATTCATAGTCAATACAAATACTAATAATACTAAGGCTGTACCATATTGAATTTGAATCGGCATTTCAGGTACTTGTGTTGATATTACAAACAAATGATAAGGCACTGCCATAGTCGCATCAAATGGGGAGTTGGGTAGTTGAGGTAAAAAGAATGCCGCGCCTGTAAAAAGAATCGGAGCAGTTTCACCAGCGGCACGTTCTAAACCGAGAATGACTCCAGTCAAAATGCCTGGTAAGGCTTCTTTCAAAATAATTTTTCTTATCGTCTGCCATTTGGTTGCGCCAAGTGAAATGCTGACAGTCCGAAATGATTGTGGAACAGAGCGTAAAGATTCCTCAGCAGTGCTGATGATGACGGGCAGAGTCATGATGGAGAGAGTCAATGAGGCGGCGAGGATGGAAGTACCAAATTGTAAGAACAGTACAAATAATCCTAGCCCGAATAATCCATACACAACAGATGGAATCCCTGCTAGATTAATAATTGCGATTCGAATCAAACGAGTCAGGCGATTATCACTAGCGTATTCTGCTAAATAAATTGCGGCGGCGATTCCAAGTGGCACAGAAAAAATAGCAGTGCCAATAGTTAAATAAAGTGTGCCGATAATGGCTGGCAGAATTCCACCTTCGCGCATCCCTTCGCGTGGAAAGCCCGTTAAAAATTCAGGTGTGATGGCTGAGCCACCTTTGAATAAAATAAAAATTACTGTGCCAACAATAGGCATGACGGTGACAACTGCTACTAAAGTTAATAGCGTGAAGCCGAGACGTTGTACAGTGTGACGATTACGAGCAAGAAGTTTTAGCATTTTATAAATTGAAAAGATATAGAACGTTTTGCTGTGGAAGATAGTCGCGGCTAATTAGATTAAAGTGTTTTATGTTAATATCTTGTGTAAGCGATTGTAATTTGTTCAAATCTTCTTTGGTTGCATGAATTTTTACTTCGTAAGCGAAGTTGTTATTTACAATGAAATCTATTTCGGTACCATTCTTGCGTTGATAATATTGCACATTTCCTTTTTGATGAAGATTCCAAAAAATCGCATTTTCAAAAAGAGATCCCTCATCCACTTGTGAAAACTGACGTACGAGACCAGGGTCACAAACATACAATTTACCTGCCTTACGAATTTCAACATCACGGTTTGTGCTGTAAGGTTTTATTACTTTAATAAAATAAGTGCCTTCTAAAAAATAAATATATTCGTTTAGAGTTGGGCGGGAAAGCCCTAAAACATTTGCAAGTTTTTGAATATCTAAGCGGGAGCCTGTGCGTTCCATTAAAAGAAATAATAAATCTCGAATTTTATTGCTTTTCTTAAAATCACTTAACTGCAATACTTCCAGTTGATAGTAGGAAGTAAATATATCTTCTAGCGCCGCCTTTTTTTTCATTTTCAGTGGGTTTTAGCACTACACCAGGAAAACCACCATATTTTAGATATTCATCTACATAGGTTTGATAGGTTGTAAACATGGATAAAGTGGGTGACTCATGAGAAATGTTTTGTAATGGAGGGGCTTGCTTTATTCTCAAGAATTCCGAAAAATTCAATGGATATAGTTCAAAAATAAATTTACGTCCTGCTAATGATTCTGAAAACTGATTTTTTAAGTAAAAACTTGAAGAGCCAGTTAAAATAAACTTGATTTTATAAGTATCCATTAAATATTTAACAGCAGAAGGTAATTGTTTAACCCACTGAATTTCATCCAAGAACACATAGCAAGGCTCTTTACTTTTTAACCCCATCAATTCTAAATTCTTTTTAATGACATCATAGTCTTTTTCTTGAAAATAAATTTGGTTGCGCGGGTTTTCAAGATCAAGATAAATTTTGTTTTCTGATGAAATATGATCAAAAATAGATTTAAGCAAAGTTGTTTTTCCAACACGGCGCATACCTGTGATAACGATAGTTTCAGGGGAATCGAGCAAGGGCAAAATTGTGCTAAATAAATCTCGTTGGATAATCATGGACTAAACCTATTTAATAACTTTGTGGTAATCCAAGTTTACAAAAAGTGTAACCTTTTGTCAAGTCAAGTTTACAAAAAGTTATGACAAAATCCTTTCCGCTCTTTTCTTTGCGCGAAACACAACAGATGAAGCGATAATATTTACAATTAATGAAATCAAAAACAAAACGATGCCGATAAAAAATAAAACGTGATAGTGTGTGCTTCCATTAGCAACTTCTCCCATTTCAGCGGCGATGGTAGCAGTCATGGTGCGGACTGGAGAAAATAAATTTCCAAGTGACAGTGCTAACACAGGAGCATTACCTGTCACCATCATCACGGTCATTGTTTCGCCAATGGCACGTCCAATACCGAGCATGATAGCAGTTAACACACCAGATTTTGCAGCAGGCAAAGTGACTCGCCAAATCGTTTGCCAATGCGTTGCACCCAAAGCCCAAGCACCTTCACGATATGCACGCGGAACTGCATCCAGTGCATCTTCTGCAACAGAAACAATTGTCGGAACAGCAATGCCACCTAAAAGTAATGACCCTGTAAAAGCGGTCAAACCAGTTGGCAGGTCAAGAAAGATGCGTAAAAAAGGTGAGACGAGTAGTATGCCAAGAAATCCTAAAACAACTGAGGGAAGTCCGCCAAGTAATTCGACTAATGGTTTTAAAATTTCTCGCATCCAACGTGGAGCAATTTCAGAAATATAAATTGCAGTGCCAAGCCCAAGCGGAACTGCGATTAATGCCGCGCCTAATGTGATGATTAATGAACCTGTTAGTAGTGGAAGAATTCCAAAATAATTTTCAATCGGATACCAACGAAAATTAAATAAAGAAGTTAAATCTACTTCGCCAAGTGTGGGCAGGCTTTCTTTTAATAAGAAGAAAAAAATTAACGCCACAAAAAGAATGGCAGAATAACCAGAGGCTTGGATTAATCTTGTAATGATAAATTCTCGAAAGGATAATGATTTTTCCATAATAGTTCCATTTATATGTTCATCCGCTAATCTTCACGAATTTTCGCTAATCAATTTAATATTCGTGATGATTAGCGTAGATTAGTGGATGAAATTATTTTACAGGCACAAAACCTAACTCGGCAACAATCGCTTGCGCTTCATCCGAAAGAATCCAATCTAAATATTCTTTAACCGCGCCGACTGGTTCACCATTGGTGTACATATATAAATCACGCGCTATCGGATAAGTTTTATCATTCACACTAGCGATAGATGGTAAAACATAATCACCGCCAACTTCTTCGGCAATGGCAATCATTTTCACATCATGCGGAACATATCCCAAACCATCATATCCAATTGCATTTGGGTTTTGGCGAACTTCCACAATAATCCCTTCGGATGATGGTAACAATAAAGTATCAGTTGAAAATAAAGTTTTATTTTCTTTATCACCCAAACGCAAAACAGTTTCTAAAAAATAAACATGCGTGCCAGAATTTGTTTCGCGTGAAAGTTTTACAATCGGTCTATCTTCTCCACCTACTTCACTCCAATTCGTAATCACACCGCTATAAATATCAGAAATTTGTTGAAGTGTTAATTCACTAACAGGGTTTTCAGCATTCACAATCACCGCAATCGCATCACGCGCAATAATATGTTCTAACGGCTGTATCCCTTTTGCAGTTGCTTCTGCCAACTCCTCTTCTTTAATCGCACGTGAAGCATTGGCAATATCCACAGTGCCATTCATCAACGCCGCAATCCCAGTCCCAGTTCCACCACCTGTTACAGAAATACTCACATCGGCATGTTGCGCCTGATACGTCTCTGCCCATGCCAACGCCAAATTCACAATCGTATCTGAGCCTTTGTTTTGGATATAAATTGCATTAACATCATTTTGTGTTGATGAAGAACATGAAATAATGAAACAGGAAAGTAGAAGGATGATAAGTGTACGCTTCATTATCTTGATTATAACGCCTCGTCCTTGCTGATAGTTGGTTTTGCTCCATCTATCGCATTCTCTGCTTCAGTCGCCGTCCTCGGCGACGTGCTTCACATATAAATTCTGCGCCGAGGACGGCGCAGAGAGCATATAAAAGACGGAATTATCTATCTCCTTTCTGATAAAATCACCCCATGACCACGCCCGCATTCTCCGTCCAACATTTAGATTTTTTTTATACGGCTAATAAAAAAACACTATCAGATATTAATTTAGAGATTCAACCTCAACAAGTGACAGCCTTAATCGGTCCATCAGGTTGTGGGAAGTCAACTTTTTTGCGTTGTTTGAATCGCATGAACGACACGATTGCAGGCACAAGAGTTGAAGGGAAAATTTATTTAGGTGACGAAGATATTTACGGCGCAAACATGGACGTAGTCAATTTACGTCAACGTGTAGGCATGGTGTTTCAAAAGCCGAATCCATTTCCACAATCTATTTATGATAATGTTGCATTTGGTCCACGTGTAATGGGCATGGATGTTAACATGGATGAAGTAGTGGAAAAAAGTTTAATCGCCGCCGCACTGTGGGATGACGTGAAAGATAATTTGAAAGCCGATGCGATGGGCTTATCACTGGGTCAACAACAGAGATTATGTATTGCTCGTGTAGTAGCCGTTCAACCCGAAGTGATTTTGATGGATGAATCCACATCCGCACTTGACCCAATCGCCACTGCTCGCGTTGAAGAATTAATTGCTGAATTAAAAAAAGATTACACCATCGTAATTGTCACACACAACATGCAACAAGCCGCCAGAGTTTCTGATTACACAGGATTTTTCTGGTTAGGTGAATTAGTTGAGTTTGCTCAAACCAATGAAATGTTCACCAGACCTAAACAAGAATTAACTGAGGCATATATTACAGGAAGAATGGGGTAGTTGTTATCGTAGGGGCGACCCATCAAAATTTATCAATTAATTAATTGATAAAAAAATCATTATTAACCCTTTATACCGTTGGTCAAAGCGGGTCGCCCTTTTGCATAGAAATCATCCCAAAACAGGGCGACCCTCCCTTTATGATTATGATGCAGATAAAACCCTGACGGGTCGCCCCTACAACAAGTTAAACAAAAAGAGTGGATGAGGCTAATCTCATCCACTCTTTCTAATTCTCTAATCTCTAATTCTCTAATCTCTAATTCTCTAGTCTCTATTTCTTCCAAAACTCATCATCACTATTTTTGATTTCGCTCATTTCACCAGTGGCGATGAAAATTGTGCGTTCGCAAATATTGGTCACACGGTCAGCCACACGTTCTAAATTGTGAGAAACCCATAACAACCAATTAGCGCGTTCGATATTTTTCGGGTCTTCGATGATGAATACCATCAACTCACGATAAATTTGATTGTATAACGCATCTACTTCGTCGTCTTCAAGTGGTATGGATTTTGCTGATTCAATATCTTCATTCACAAAAGCAGTCAAAGCGCGATGGAGCATATCTGCTCCCTTTTGTGCCATGCGTGGAATATCAATTAAAGGCTTGAGTAAAGCTTCTTCACCCATACGGATATTGATATTGGCAATACCTTTGGCATAATCACCCATGCGCTCTAATTCAGAAATAATTTCCATCGTCGAGGCTAGAAAGCGTAAATCATGTGCCATAGGTTGTTGCGTGGCGATTAAAATCATTAATTGATTTTCAATATCAAATCTTTTTTTGTTTACTTCTTTATCTTTAGCAATAATAGATTCAGAGGCTTTGATATCACGTTTCTTCAAAGACTCAACAGAATCAATAATAGCGTGTTCTACCATGCTACCAAGCAAAAGCACTTCATCTTTTACTTGTTGAATTTCAGTTTCAAAAGTTTTTCTACTCATACAAATACCTCATTCGTTATGATTGTACTATTAACAATCTTATTTGGGAGTTAAGACACGGCTCAATTTCGGTCAACAAGCAGAGGCTAGGTCAGAGGCGGTGTTCTTTATCCGCTTTAACCAAATCTGCCTGTGACGTAATCTTCGGTGCGTTTATCAGATGGGCGAGTGAATATTTTTTTGTGTCATCAAATTCAATCACACCGCCAGCGCGTTGATCGTCAATCATCATCATGGCGGTGAAATCCGATGCGCGAGCGGCTTGTTGCATGTTGTGAGTGACGATGATGATGGTGTAATTCTTTTTTAATTCTTGCATAAGTTCTTCAATACGGAGCGTAGAGATGGGGTCTAATGCTGAAGCGGGTTCATCCATCAAAATAATTTCTGGTTGAATGGCGATGGTGCGCGCAATACATAAGCGTTGCTGCTGACCGCCCGATAGGGCATAAGCACTTTCTTGTAATTTATCTTTCACTTCATCCCATAATGCGGCATGGCGTAATGAATTTTCTACTAACTCATCCATTTTGCCTTTGAAGCCATTGATGCGTGCGCCCCAAGCAATATTTTCATAAATTGATTTTGGGAATGGATTTGGTTTTTGAAAAACCATGCCAATTTTTCGGCGCACTTCCACGGGGTCAACATCTTTACCATATAAATTTTGACCATGTAAAAATATTTCACCTGTCACTGAACAGCCAGATACAAAATCATTCATGCGGTTGAATGCCCGCAATAAAGTTGATTTTCCACAACCTGATGGACCAATGATGGCTGTTATTTTTTGCTTTTCCACTTTTATGTTTACATTTTTTATAGCAGTGAAATTGCCATAATGAATGGATAGGGCTTGGGTTTCAATTGCGTATTGATTATTATTTTCCATTTGTTATTTCCATTTTTTACACGCAGGCAGTAGCGTAACTTGAAATTTTTAACCTTTGTGTTTAATTCTTAATACTTTTGCTTAAAACGATTACGAAGCAAAATAGCAGTTGCATTTAATGTCAGTAACAAAACTAACAAAACAATGATTCCGCTGGCGGCAATGGCATGAAATTCAGATTGCGCGCGAGTTGTCCATTGATAAATTTGAATTGGCAGTGCTGTAAATTTTGAAAACGGACCGTCAGGGTCAACGCTGATAAATGTAGATGCGCCAACTACAATCAATGGAGCGGTTTCGCCTAAGGCGCGTGATAATGCCAAAATGCTACCTGTCAAAATTCCTGGTAACGCATTTGGCAAAACGTGATGCCAAACTGTTTGCCATCTTGTTGCTCCTACACCAAAAGATGCTTGGCGTAATGAATCAGGTACGGCTTTGATCGCCTCTTGGGCGTTGATGATAATTAATGGCAACACTAAAATTCCCATCGTCAAACCAGCCGATAAAATTGTGCGTCCGTTTGTATCTGTAATTCCAAACATGCTTCCACTGGTAAATGGTTCTAACCATCTTACAAACACTGCCAGCCCCAACATGCCATACACAATACTTGGTACACCTGCTAAGTTATTGATATTCGTTTGAATGATTGAAGTAAGCCAGTTCTTTGGTGCATATTCTTGTAAATACACCGCCGCGCCTGTGCCAATTGGTAAAGCAAATGCAATTGCGATTCCAACTAACCATAATGAACCCAATACAGCCGTGCGGACTCCTGCGAACTCTGCTTTAGATGACATAGGCGAGACTAAAAACTGCGGCGTTAGCCATGACCTAAATTCGATTCTTGCTTCGGGATAGTTGGTTTTTGTTTCCTGACGAATTTTCTCACCCTTCAATATTGACTCAGTCATTGACCATGTTTGCTTGGTATCAATTTGAATTAATCGCTCCAGAAATAAATTTAACAAATCTGCTTGTGAGCGAGTTGACATGGCTTGCTCATTATCTAGTTTTTTATAAGCACCCGTTGAAAGATTATTTTTTAGAATGGTTAATAATTCTTCTTTTGTTAATTCATTAATCGGAGTAGAAGTAAATTCGCTTGGATCATTTTTATATTCATAAGCGATATATCCAAAAGCACCATCTATCACGTTGTAGATTAATGCAGTTAAGGAGAGAATAGCGAGTAATAATGCCGAAAGAAATAATATTTGCCAAACAGTTGCGATGCCATAGCGTTTGCTTAATGCTTTATAAAATGCTTCATTTTCAGGAAAGTGATTTTGCATATTTTTTCACCTATTTACTTTGCTCACTCATATACAGTGCCGCAAGATTTATCTTGCGTTTTATGGCAACATAAATGTTGCAGTACGAGTAAATTGAGTAACTTCAATTATTCATACCTCTCTCGAAAACGATTCACCACCCATTGACTAATTAAGTTCAATACCAAAGTGACAAGGAACAACATCAAGGCGATGGCAAATAAACTGGTGTAATCAATCGAGTTGTAAGATAAGTCACCACCACTGATGCGTGCAATGTGACCTGTCATCGTCTCTGCCGCTTGGATAGGATTAAATGTAAAGTTTGGTCCAGCACCTGAAGCAATGGCTACAATCATCGTTTCACCAACTGCGCGAGAGATTCCAACAATCAATGCCGCGCCAATGCCTGATAATGCCGCAGGTAAAACCACTTGCAAACTGGTTTCAACTTTTGTAGCACCCATAGCAAAAGCCGCTTCTCTTAATGAACGAGGCACAGCACTGAGCGCATCTTCACTCATAGATGAAATTAAAGGCAAAATCATAATGCCCATCACCAAGCCTGCTGAAAGCATGTTATAGACTTGGATACTTTCACCAAAAATATTTTGTAAAATAGGTGTTACAAATAGCAAAGCAAAATATCCATACACAACAGTTGGGATGCCCGCTAAAACTTCAAGGATAGGTTTTAGTATTGACCGAACTCGAAGCGAGGCATATTCACTTAAATAGATAGCAACTGCAAGCCCGAGAGGAAGCGAAATGAAGATAGCAATAAAGCTGGTAGTTAAAGTCGCAGAGACGAGTGCCCAAATCCCATAATTCCCAATGCTTGGTTGCCATTTTGTTCCACTAAAAAATTTTACGAAAGTGACATCGGGGTTATTAAAAAATAGCAAGGCTTCTTTGCCAAGTTCATACACAATGGCGAGTGTAGTGAAAATAGATAAAATGCCTGCCAAAAATAACAAAGTTTGAATCAAACTTTCAGCAAGGCGGGGTTTCTTTCTCAAATCAAAATTCATCATCACTTTTAATTTCTATAAACATGCAATGAGATGGTCTAAAGAATTTAGACCATCTCAACTTAATTTTTTATTATTGTCCTACAGCAGATGTCCATGCTTCGAGCGCGGCTTCTAACTCTGTGGCTGGGGCAGGGAAGTAACCCACATCAATTACATTGTCATTGACGTTTGCAAGATAAAAATAAATAAATGCGGCAACTTGTGGCTTTTCATTCAAGATGCTTGCATCAGAGTAGATGAATAATGGGCGAGCCAATGGATATTCACCTGCATCTACAGTTTCTTGTGTTGGTTCAATACCTTCAATGGATAATGCTTTCAATGCACCTGAATTTTCAGCGTAATAAGCATAACCAAAGTAACCAATAGCATAAGGGCTACCTTCAACACCTTGCACAAGCACATTGTCATCTTCTGAGAATTGTGCGCCTGCTAAACCTAACAATGCTTCTTCACCAAGTTTGGTATCGGCTTTGCCTTCCGCATTTGGCGTTAATGGAGCAACCACTGCTTCAACAAAATAATCAAATGTGCCACTATCAGCACCTGGGCTATAAATCAAAATCTTTTCGGCTGGGTAAGAAGCATCCACTTGATTCCAAGTAGTGAATTCACCAGTGAAAATTTTTCCAAGTTGTTCTTTGGTTAAGCCAGTCACAAAATCATTGCTTGAACTGACAACAACTGCTAACGCATCTGTACCAACACGAAATTCAATTGGTGTACGACCAATAGCCGCACAAGATTCAACTTCACTATCTTTAATTGCCCGAGAAGCATTAGCAATATCTGTTTCGCCAGTTACACAAAAGCGTTCAAAACCAGCACCAGAACCAATGCTATCTACAGTAATGTTGCCAACATAACCTTCTTGTTGAAATAACTCAGCCATGCGTTCAGAAAGTGGGAACACAGTAGATGAACCCGCAGTAATCACATCACCACTTACTGCATCAGGTGCATACATCGCCATGGGGTCTTCAGCAACAACTTCAGTTGGAGCTTCGGTTTCAGGAACTTCAGTAACGGGAACTTCAGTAGCAACTGGGGCTTCAGTGGCTGGCGTACCACAAGCCACAAGCACAAGGCTCAACATCACAAACACAAAAACGAACAAACGAACATTTTTTAACATTTCTTTTTCTCCTATAATTTTTATATCGCAGGAGATAATAAATGTTAACTTTTAATGTCAAGAGAAAGACAGGTTAACATCTTGTTAAATAAAAACATCTCGAAGTTTTTTCCTTTGAGATGTTTGTCCGCTTCTTTTCTTGCTGATAGTTGATTCTGTTTCAGGAAACTTTATTTTTACTTTTAGCTTTTTGATTTTGCATCATCCCAAACCCAAGTATCAATTTCAGACATAGTGCGATAAGCCGTCAAATCTAATTGAAGTGGTGTAACTGAAATAAAACCTTCAGATAATGCCCCCACATCCGTTCCTGTTTCTGGCACACCTGTTGGTGCTTCACCGCCAATCCAATAATAAGGTCGGTTGCGTGGATCAATGCGTTCATCCAAACGGCTATGATATACACGTAAGCCCAAGCGGGTAACTCGAAAACCTTTAATCTCTTCTTTTTTCAAATAAGGAATATTCACATTCATTAAAACTTCTGGCTTAATACCCTGCTTAATTACATTTTGCATTACTTCAGGCACCGCATAAGCCGAAGCCGAAAAATCTATTGGACCTACAAACCCCTCTGGAACTTCGAGCGAAAAAGCAATGCCAGGAATATCTGCAATCACAGCTTCCATCGCCGCAGTAACTGTGCCAGAGTATGTCACATCATGCCCCAAATTTGCGCCAATGTTTATCCCTGAAACAACATAATCAAATTTTTCTTTGAAATAACCTAAGGTCGCCAACGCCACACAATCAGATGGCGCGCCATCACTAGCAAAAGCTTGCGAGCCATCTTCTAAACGAAATTCTTTAACACGCAAAGCACGGTCTAAAGTTTTCACATGCCCACTACCAGACCAGTTTCTATCTGGCGCCAAAATATACACTTCTCCAAAATTCCGCATTTCGGATATTAAGGCTAATAAACCTGGTGAAAATACCCCATCATCATTTGTTACTAAAATCTTTTTTGTCATAGATAAATTCCTCTAGTATTTATTTTAACTTGGAATTACAAAATAAAAAAACACTGCCTCGCCCCTCTTCACTTTCTACCCAAATTTTTCCGTTATGCGCTTCAATAATATGCTTGGCAATAGATAACCCAAGCCCTGTACCTGAACCCGTGCGTGATGAATCGACTCGATAGAATCTTTCAAAAATTCGATTCAAACTTTCAGTTGGAATTCCAATCCCCGAATCCTTAACTCCGATTCGTACCGCGCCTGTAATTGATTCTGCAAACAAACTGATTTCTCCCCCCGACTTTGTGAACTTAACAGCATTGTGAATTAAATTAACCAGCACTTGCTCCAAGCGAGCATAATCTGCCCGAAAACTATTAGGTAAATTTTCAGAAAAATTAACAGATAACTTCAAACCAGCCCGTTCTACTTGTGCTTTCATTCTATCTGCCGCAGAATTGAGTAATCTTTTAATAGATACTGGCGCAAAATTTAATTCCACCTGACCAGACTCAATGCGCGATAAATCTAACAACTCTTGAGCCATCTGAGTTAGCGAATCTACTTCAGTGTGGATTCTTTCCAAAAATCTTGGTCCTGCTTCCACATCAGTCAATGCGCCGTTTTGTAAAGTTTCAGTCAATGCTTTTAATGAAGCCAAAGGTGTTCGTAACTCGTGAGAGACATTAGAAATAAAATCTCTTCTTACAGTTTCCAACCTGCGCACCTGTGTTAAATCTTGTGCGAGTAACAAACTTCCACTTTCATATTCATCTGGAATGGCAGTTAATTGTAAGAACTGTCTGCGTGTAGGCAACTCAACAGTTTCTATTTGAATTGACCTAGTTTGCTGACAACGCCTCCACGCTTCAATCAACTGGAAATTTCGCACCACCTGCGCAATTGTTTGTTGCACTGGGTTACTCACCCCAAACAATTTACAAGCCGCTGGGTTTGCAAATTGCACTCGTCCATCTGCATCCGCAATGATGACTCCATCTGTAAGTTGCTCAAGCACTGTTGCCAGCCGTGCATTCTCTGCATTAAGATTTTCTTTCTCGCTCTCAAAAAACAGTTGCAAAGAATGAACTGCACTGGCTAAACTTTCTAATTCCTTGAAATTTCCTGAAAATTTATTTTGACGATGAAGAGCTTGAGCATATTGATTGATTTGTTTTCTTAAATCAAAATATTTCCATGCAAACCAAATGGCAAGCAGAATAAAAAGAAAAATCAAAAAATATTGAAAAGTCATAATAGCTATTCGGAATTGATATTTTTATATAATTTCATCCAACACGTAACAACCTGCTTGCGTAGGATGATCTTCTACAAATTTATTTTTTTCTACATTTCGGAGCAACCATAAAATTAACATATCTCCCCCAGCCGCTATGACAAAGATAACCCCAAAAATTATTAACCAACTATTTCCATTTAAGATTGCAACCAAAGAGGGGAGCAAGCCTAACAAAATGGCGGGCATTGCTGTACCAATGCGATAAGCATTCACTTTCAAGGGTTCTTTGCAATGAGCATAAGGTGTTAGTGAGGTCCATAAAAAACCAAACTTGATTGCACTGAAAGGCTTCTTCCCAGCAATCATCCACGTAACAGCATGAATCACTTCATGGGTAACAATTCCAAAAACAAAAGTAATCAGAAAATAGAATAGATTTGTAAAGAAAGAGGCGAAACCAAGCGTTAAATTTTCAAATCCCCAGCGAGCAACATAAAACCAACTTAATAAAAATCCAATTGGTAGAGCAAATAACAAAGTGTATAAATTTGCTTTTAGCATTGAAACTGATAAATCTGTTTTGGTCATTGATTATCCTTCAAAGCGATACCCACCGCCTCGAACTGTGACAATTCGTTTTGGTTCTGCTGCGTCAACTTCTATCTTCTGCCTGAGCCAGCGCACATGCACATCCACAGTTCGGCTATCACCAATATAATCCCAGCCCCATACTCTTTCTAAAATAAATTCACGTGAAAGCATTTGACGGCGATGTTCGGCAAAGAATAATAATAATTCATATTCTTTAGGTTTCAGTTCAATTACTTTTTGGTTTAACATCACTTCGCGGCGGGTGAGGTCAATAGATAAGTTATCAAATGTCAAAATTTCATGTTTGATAGGCTCATCCGATTTAGTAATTTCTTCTTTTAATAAACGCGTTCTTCTTAATTGAGCTTTAACACGCGCCATTAATTCGCGCATCGAAAACGGCTTAGTTAAATAATCATCTGCCCCAACCTCTAAACCAACGACACGATCTATTTCATCATCGCGGGCAGTTAGCATCAAAATGGCGGCTGACATTTCTTTGCGCAAAATGCGTGCCACCTCAAAGCCATCCATTTCGGGGAGCATAATATCTAATACAATTAAATCTGGTTTAAGTTTACGAGCAGACTCTAAAGCATAACGTCCATTGCCAACAGTTTCAACTGTATAGCCTTCTTTCTTTAAGTTATAGGCTAAGGTTTCTTGTAGGGCAATCTCATCTTCAACGATTAATATTTTCTCTGCCATGTTTACACTATATCATTAAAGATAGAAAAAAATGTTAATATCAAGTTACACTGCGTTAATGACATGTTAAGGGCAAATATAAAATAATGCTAGGATTTTTTATTTGACGTGCTATACTCCCATGTGAAAGTTTTTGAGGTTTTACATGAAAAGATTTCTATCTGCATTTCTAATTCTATTGCTAATAGCCGCCTGTGGTACAAAAAATGCTTCAAACGTTCCAACAAGTGATTTGCCTGCCTTGCTTCCGCCTTCTCCTGAGCCCAATTCTCCTTCCTCAACAAAAGCGGAAGTTATAGAAGAAACTCCTAGTATATCGGCTTGCGTGGCAACTGAACCTACAACAGAAGATATTGAACGTGCTTTATCTTTTACGGGAAAATTATTTGATACAGAAGATTGGGCTCGCACTTATACAGTTTCAGCAGATCGAGTCTCAGTATTTTGGAATAGTACTTCATTGGCAGGCGTTGTTTTTTTGGAGTTGCTAATTTTCCCCTGTAGCTACGAAGACCTTGATTTGGACAATTATTTTAGCCTTGATAATTGGCAAATTGTTTTTGAAGGCTATGATAGCTATGAATATCTAACCGAATGTCGTAGCAACAGTGGCTTGCGTTTATATCAATTCTCTACTAGCTTAAGTGGTTATGAGTATGATGTGAAATATTGGGCAGTAAATGATACCGAACATCGTGTTGTAACACTTGAAATTATATTGCCTGTTGAATTAAGTGATTATATGGATGAATATTCATATAGCTTATTCCCTCAATTTACCGATTGCTAACCACCTCTAAAGCAGTGGTACAATACAAAATATAAATAACGACTAGCAAGCGGCGAAGTTGGTGAAATTCCAACACTGTCGCGCAACTGTGAAATTAGCAGTTAGCAGTTAGCAATTAGCAATTAGCCAAAAGGCTAAACGCTAATTGCCAAAAGCTAATGGTTAAGAAGTCAGGTCGCCCGCTACTGGTTTGTTCACCACACTCTCGCGGAAGGAGGTGGATGAAGGTAGCCTGTTCGGATTGCCTGTCCATCTCCCCAGCAAATTGCTGGGGATTTTTGTTTCATCAAATAAATACAAGACCTGACAGTTTTCTTAAAACCTGCCAGGTCTAATCTCAAGGAGAAAAGATGTTTCGTAAGTTTTTGATTTTTACTTTACTAATTACTTTGCTAACTGCCTGTGCGCCTGCTACAGCAGAAGTTGTCCCAACCGAAGTACCTGCAACTGAAGTAGTTGCGACTGATGTACCTGCCACTGAAGAGCCTGCTTCTACCTCATTAACGTTTACCGATGGCTTAGGCCGTGAAGTGACCTTAGCAGGACCTGCTCAAAAAATTGTTACGCTTGCACCGTCATTGACAGAATTGTTTTTTGCAGTAGGTGCAGGTGATCAAGTTGTGGGGCGTGATGATCTTTCTGATTTTCCTGCTGAAGCGGCAGATGTTGCCAGCATTGGTTCTACATTTGGACCTTTGAATACTGAGGCTATTCTAGCGTTAGAGCCTGATTTGGTAGTTGCGGCAGAAATTAATACACCTGAACAAGTTAAATCATTAGAAGATTTGGGCATTACGGTTTATTATCTTAAGAATCCCGTCACTTATGCTGAATTGTATGACCAAGTTCGATGGGCAGGAACAATTACAGGTCACGAAGATGAAGCGAATGCTTTAGCAGATTCATTATCTGAAAGAGTTGATGCTGTCTCATCTGCAGTAGAAGGTCTAACAGAAAAAACAACCGTCTTTTATGAAATTGATGGAACTGATACTGCCAAACCTTGGACGACAGGTGCTGGCACTTTTATGGATACGATGATTACAATGGCGGGCGGTATAAACATTGGTGGCGTGTTGAGTGAACCTTATGCACAAATTAGCATTGAAGAGATTGTGTTGCAAAATCCTGATGTGATTATTTTGGGTGATACATTGTATGGCGTTACAATTGAGTCGGTTGCTGAACGCGCAGGCTGGGCTGATTTAACTGCTGTGAAAGAAAATAAAATTTTTGCATTTGATGATAACCTCGCTACGCGACCTGGACCACGCTTGGTAGATGGATTGGAAGAATTGCTGAAAATTTTGCACCCTGAATTGGTAGTGACACAGTAATAAATATGGACAGGTAAACAGGTAGACATGTAAGTACCTGTTTACCTGTTTACTTGTCTACTTATTTACCTGCCTACTTGTCTACTTATATACCTATCTACTTCTCTCATGCGCGCCTATCTTCCCGCTTTTCTCTTTCTTCTCGTTGCATTACTTGTAAGCCTTGCAATTGGTTCAGTGTATTTGCCATTCAATGAAATATTTGCAGCGTTAAAAGGTAATGGTTCAAATTTAACAACAAATATATTGTGGAATATTCGGTTTCCACGAACTGTGTTGATTGCATTAACGGGTATGGCTTTAGGTGGCAGTGGTGCGGCGTATCAAGGTTTGTTTCGTAACCCGTTAGCAGACCCATACTTAATTGGAATTGCATCAGGGGCGGGACTTGGTGCTGTAATTGCCATGAGTTTTGATAGAACTTTTTCTTTTTGGGGATTAATGGCAATTCCATTAACTGCATTTATTTTTGCTTTGTTAACTGTGGCTGTTGTATATTTCTTAGCACGGGTTGGGCAAACTGTTCCAATTACTAATTTGCTTTTAGCAGGTGTAGCAGTTTCATCATTTACTACATCATTGATGTCTTTTATTATGCTTCGTACGGATGGTGAATTACGGCGTGCTATGAGTTGGCTGATGGGCGGTTCGATTCAATTGGGGTGGGAATTTGTTTTTATAATTTTGCCTTATCTTTTGCTGGGACTTGGTGTATTAATATTCAGTGGCCATATTTTGAATTTACTACAATTTGGCGATGAGCAAGCCCAACAACTTGGTTTGAATGTGGCGCGTTCAAAAACAATGATATTAATTATGGCATCTATGACAACTGCGGCGGCTGTTGCCTTTGCGGGGATTATTGGCTTTGTCGGTTTGATTGTGCCACACCTGATGCGCTTATGGTTTGGCAGTGACTATCGCAAACTGGTGCCACTCTCTATTATTGGTGGTGCAACGGTCTTATTATTTTCAGATGTGATTGCTCGTGTAATTTTGGCTCCACAAGAATTGCCAGTTGGTGTAATCACATCATTAGCAGGCGTACCATTCTTTTTATGGGTTTTGCGCCGTTCAAAAACACAAGGATTATGGTAATGGGTACAAAAGTAAAAAATGGTTTAGTCATTGTCAATACAGGCAATGGTAAAGGCAAAAGCACTGCCGCATTTGGGGTGATTTTACGCGCTTGGGGGCGTGGATTTAATATCTGCGTGGTGCAATTCATCAAAGCAGAGACGGGGCAATGGGGAGAAATCAAAGCCGCCAAAAAACTCGGCATTGACTGGTTCGCCAAAGGCGATGGCTTTACATGGGCATCTAAAGATATGGATGAAACCATTGCACGTGCTATTGATGGCTGGGAAGTTGCTAAAGAAAAAATCACCAGTGGCAAATATGATTTGGTCGTGCTAGATGAATTTACTTATGCCATGCACTTCAAATGGCTAGATACAAAAGAGGTGGTTGAGTGGCTTAAAGCCAACAAGCCAAAAGATTTACATTTAGTCATCACTGGGCGTGATGCGCCTGCTGAATTAATCGAATATGCCGACCTTGTAACCGAAATGCGCGAAATCAAACATCCATTCAATCAAGGCATCCTTGCCCAAGCAGGCATAGATTTTTAACTATGGAATGCAGGAGCTTGCTCCTGTAAATAAAATTATGAACCTGCCAATCATTCAACCTCTCAACCAATCTGCCATGCAATTTGCACGTGAGCGACAAAACCAACTCACCAAACCTGCTGGCAGTTTAAGCAAGTTGGAAGAACTTTCTATTCAGCTTGCAGGCATTACTGGAAAAAATATTCCGCACATCAAAAATAAAGTTATCATCGTCATGGCTGGTGATCATGGCGTGGTTGCCGAAGGAGTCAGTGCGTACCCACAAGAAGTGACTCCGCAAATGGTCTTGAACTTTTTATCAGGTGGCGCGGCGATTAATGTATTAGCAAATCATATCGGTGCCAAAGTCGTTGTGGTAGATATGGGCGTTGCAAATGAAATCTCTACTGATGATGAAAAACTGATTCGGCGTAGCATTGGCTTGGGGACACAGAACCTAGCTCAATGTCAGGCAATGAAGCGTGAACAGGCACAAGAATCAATTCAAAGCGGAATCGAAATCGCCTTAGCAGAAATATCCAAAGGTGCAGATATCATTGGCACAGGTGATATGGGCATTGGTAACACAACACCATCTGCGGCGATTGCATGTGCATTGATGAATGTTCATCCTGAAAAAATTGCAGGGCGTGGCACAGGTGTGGATGATGATGGACTCAAAAGAAAAATTTCTGTTATTGAAAAAAGTTTGAAAGTGAATAAGCCAAATGTAAATGATGGCTTGGATGTGTTATCTAAAGTGGGTGGCTTTGAAATTGGCGGGCTGGCTGGCGTGATGATTGGTGCGGCATCTAAAAATATTCCTGTTATGGTAGATGGTTTTATATCCACTGCCGCCGCGATGATTGCAGTAACGCTTGCACCACAATGCAAAGATTATTTAATTTTCGCACACCGCTCAAAAGAAAATGGTCACGCTTTGATGTTAGATTGGTTAAACGCAAAACCATTGCTTGATTTAGATTTGCGACTCGGCGAAGGCACAGGCGCAACGTTTGGAATTTCATTGGCTGAAGCGGCTTGTAAAATTTTAAGTGAAATGGCAACCTTCGGCGAAGCAGGAGTAAGCGCAGCAGTTTAGCAGTTACCATTCCCTATTCACCATTCCCTATTCACCATTCCCTATTCACCATTCCCTATTCACTAATATTATGATTTCAATTATTGCCGCATTTCAATTTCTAACAATCTTCCCAACCATCATCAAACGCATGTTCACCTCACAAGAGATGGGTCGTGCCGTAGCATGGTTTCCACTCGTTGGCATTGCACTTGGATTTTTATTGTATGGCGTAAATTATCTTGCCCAAATATTTTTCCCTATTTCAGTTTCTGCCACCATCACATTATTCGCATGGATAATTTTCACCCGCGCCTTTCACCTCGATGGCTTCATGGATACCTGCGATGGTTTGTTTGGTGGCTTCACTCCCGAACGCCGTTTAGAAATTATGAAAGACTCACGCATGGGCGCATTCGGAACGATCGGTGGCATTTTAGTTTTATTGACGAAGTACACTGCGCTTCATTCTTCCGTCAACTTGTTTGCCGCACTGATACTTGCAACTACGCTGGGGCGTTTTGCATCTCCCATTGCAATTTATTTCTTCCCCTATGTACGCGAAAACGGACTTGGTTTTGAAATGAAACAACAAGTCACATTAAAAGAAATAGTCATTGCTAGCTTAATTACAGGCATAACCTGCTTATTTATTTCTAGCCCACTAAGTTTCTTATTAATGCTTGCTTCAGTCGTAATTAGTGTTTTGCTATCTTTGTATGTAATGCGCTTAATCTCAGGTCTCACAGGCGATATTTACGGCGCAATCACAACTGTGGTTGAAATGTTTGTATTAATAATCTTTACAATAACATAATATGAAATTATTTCTCACCCGTCACGGACAAACCGATTGGAACATTGCTGGCAAATATCAAGGTCAGAGTGATGTGCCGTTAAATCAAACAGGTATTTTACAAGCCGAAGCACTTGCCAAAAGACTTTCAGCAGAAAAAATTGATGCTATCTATTCAAGTGATTTATCACGCGCGAAAGATACTGCTCAAGCCATTGCAAATTTCCATCAACTCCACATCAATACAGATTTATGTTGGCGTGAACTTAACTTTGGAGATTGGGAAGGCATGAACTACAAAGAGATGTCTGCTCATTCGCCAGAATTATTTGAAAACTGGATGAAAGATTCTACAAACATCTCTACACCAAATGGCGAAAGCTTAAAACAATTAGCACATAGAGTCAAAACCGCGTTTGATGAAATAAAAAATAAACATAAAGACCAAACCGTTCTAGTTGTTTCTCACAGTGGAGCATTACAAGCCTTACTGGCAACTCTCTTAGGCATAGAATTAAATTTTTATTGGCAGTTCAAAATATCCCAAGCCTCTTTATCTGAACTAAAAGTATATGAAGATAGTGTTGTATTAAATTTGTTGAACGATGTAAATCATTTGCAGGAAATATAATGTCGAAGATTACTTTTATTCTCGGTGGCGCAAGAAGTGGAAAATCATGGTACGCACAAAAACTTGCCGAAGACTCGGGTAAGTTGGTAACATTTATTGCTACAGCCCAAGCCTTTGACGAAGAAATGAAAATGCGTATTGAAAAACATCGTGCTGATAGACCCAGCCATTGGCAAACATGCGAGGTGCAAAAAAATATACCTGCTTATCTGATTCAAAATCAGTTGCAAACACAAATTTATTTATTAGATTGCATTACATTATTAGCCAGCAATGTTTTTATGCAATTCATTGAAGATGATTTAGTAAATGAAACCAAAGCACAAACGGCATTGCAAAACGAAATTGCTGAATTGATTAAATATATTCAACAAGATGATAAAGAATGGATTATCATCTCAAACGAAGTTGGCTTGGGGCTTGTGCCTCCGTATCAAATGGGAAGAGTTTATCGTGATGTGCTTGGCTGGGCAAATCAAAGTTTAGCAAAGGAAGCAGATTCGGTTTTGTTTATGGTATCTGGAATTCCAATGAAAGTGAAATAGAAATTATGGATATTCAAATTCAAAAAGTAAGTTCTACAAATAAAAATCATGTAGATAAATTTGATAGAAAATTTACTGTCAAAGAGAAAATTGCTTTAAGCATGGAAGATGGAAAGTTAACCTGTTCTATTGTTCCAGTTCAACCATACGAAAAAGAAATGTTTGTAGATGAAGATCACGATGAAGATTTTTCATCGTTTATTGATAATGATGAAAAAACAATTTTTCTGGCATTTGTCAATAATCAACTTGCAGGTCAAATCAAAATAATATCTTGGTGGAATCAATTTGCTTATGTAGATGATTTAATTGTCAACCCACAGTTTCGCGGCTTGGGAGTAGGCAAAAATCTAATTGCAGAAGCAATTCGATGGTCAAAAGAGAAGCGTTTTCCTGGCATGATGATTGAGACACAAGATGATAATGTCCCTGCTTGTAAGTTGTATGAATCATGTGGTTGCATCTTACAAGGTTTCGATAGATACGTTTATAAAAATGTAAAGCCAGATGAAACCGCATTGTATTGGTATTTGGTGTTTTAAATGTTAAACATAAAAAATCTTTTTGTTTCCTATAATCAACGCGAAATTTTGCATGATGTTTCGTTTGATGTGAAAAATGGCGAAGTGTTAGCGTTGATTGGTCCCAACGGTGCGGGTAAATCAACTTTGATTCGCGCCGTCAGTGGCGTGATTGATGCGCGTGGTGAAATTCAAACTGATGGAAAAAAATTTCAGCAACATGAATCCCATGGAACGTGCGCGTTATATTGCCGTTGTTCCGCAAGCGATTTCATTGCCACCTGCATTTTCTGTTTGGGAAACAGTTTTGATGGGACGTACACCTTACTTGGGATTTTTAGGAAACGCTTCAAAACATGACGAAGAGTTGGTGCGTGAATCTTTGAACCGAGTCAATGCCTTGAACTTTGCTGAAAGGCGTGTGGGTGAATTATCTGGCGGTGAAGCCCAACGAATTTTATTAGCCCGTGCATTATGTCAATCCACACCGATTCTTTTATTAGATGAACCAACCTCACATTTAGATTTGCAATATCAAGTTAGTTTATTGGAATTGATTCGTAAATTAGCCAAAGAAAATAATTTAGCAATCTTAGTCGCCATGCACGATTTGAATTTAGCCGCACGTTATGCAGATCGAATCGCTGTGATGGTGGCTGGGAAAATCAATGCCATTGGCACGCCAAAAGAAGTTTTGAAACCTGATTTAATTGCCAATGCCTATTGTTTACCTGTGCAAGTAGTCAAGCATCCGTTTTTGGATATCCCAATGGTGTTGCCAGATTCTAAATAATCTATTGCCCTAAAGTTTTTGCTGCGATATTTTGTAGAAAAAATATATCTTCACTGCTTAATTCAGCATCAAAAGAATTCCCTACTGGGCTTTCGCCATAAATAATTTCATAAAACACACAGGATGCCAGATAACTGCCTGCAAGTGTTGGATGACCATCTTCTACATATAATTTCAAATCTGGGCGTTCCTTTAAAGCATTAGCAAATGCTAAACCAACAGGTGCAACTTTTACATTCAGTTGTTGACCAAGCGCTGTATATGCTTTATATAACGCTTGTGTTGTGACGTTATATTGAATACTGTCTGGTCTTTCCCACGTCATGAATATAATGGTCTCTGCTCCAGACTTTTCAATCTCTGCATTTAGTTTTTTGGCATATTCAAAGAAATTATAGTAATTGATTATGGAGTTTTGGCTTTGTTCTTGCAATATAACGATATCCCAATCTCCTGATTGAATTTGAGCTAATGTATCTGCGGATTCCCAGTGTTGTTGTAAAGTATATCCACCAGAGGTAATACCTGAAGCAAATGTGTTTGGAGCAAGTCCTGTTAAAAGTTTATCTAACCCTCCATTGTAAGCAGTGAAACTGTTTCCAATAAATAAAACTCGTTTTGCAGGAAGGTTTGAGTTACCACTTAAACTACAAGAATTTGTAAACCCAACAAGAAAAAGAATAATGAGAATTTGCCATAGTCGAGGTCTTTTCATTGTGGTGAATTCCTATTTTACAAAATAAATAATTGACACAATTACGCCAATTGTCACAACCGTCCACCTCAGTGTGGACGGTTTAATTTTGCCTGCAAGTTTTCCGCCCAAACTTCCGCCAATCAATGCCCCAACTGCCATGACTAATGCAACACTCCATAACACTTGACCCGAAAACAAAAAGAAAAATGCGGCGGCAGTGTTCACAGCAAATGCTACTGCTTGTTTCAAAGCATTGAGTCTTGTAAGCGAATCTTCAATAGTTAATCCTAATGCTGATAAAACAATAACACTCAAGCCTGCGCCAAAATATCCGCCATAGATAGAAGCGATACCAACTGGAAGCCATGAGATTTTTTCAAGGTTAGAGACATGATTTCTTTTCAGCAACCATGCTCGCACAGGTTCTTGAATCGCTAATAAAATTGAAGCTAACAAAATCAAATAGGGGATGAGTTGATTAAATAATTTTTCGCCAGTCCGTAAAAGTAAAAATCCACCAATGATTCCACCGATAATGCTTGCTGGCATTAATATCCATAAACGATTCTTTTGGTCGCGTAAATCATTTGCTTGAGCCAACGTCCCGCCCAAATAACCAGGTGACAATGCCACTGTATTTGTAATACTGGCTGAAACCGCAGGCACACCTAAAAAAGTTAACACAGGAAATGTGATTAACGTGCCACCCCCAGCTAGGGCATTGACCATACCTGCAAGTAAAGAGGCGAGTGCGATAAATAGAAAATCAATTTCTATTAACATTTATTTAATCTTCCACTTTTCAAATGATATGGCATTGTCCCAACCAGTCCACGTATCATCAGTGATACCTATCATCATTTTTTCCATTTCTATTTGAGTTCTGATTGCTTTTTCAACCCTAGATGTAAAAGCCATACGAGGTTTTGTAAAGCCTTCTGCGACTACAGTTTTTAGATTTGGATTAGGAAGGAATAAAATTCTTTCTTCCCCTGATTTATTGAAAGTTATGTCTACTAACTTATTCTCTAAGTTTTTCCATACAGAATGTCTTTCCGCTTCAATATATAAAGATTTAATATACCAAATTTTATATCCAAGTACCATTTTACCCCCGTAAATCTGTATCATTTTTTCTACATTTTTTATTACAGTAATCTAAACGTGACCAAGGTTGAGGTTGTAAATCAAGAAAAATAGGTTTTTCATCTGGTGAAATCTGCTTACAAAACTTATTAACATTTGCATCAATTATAAATGGTGTTGTAAGTCTTTTAGGATTAAAAAGATACTCAAGAATTTCATTATCAGAAAGATTTTCAAGTGAATTATCTAATTTCAAAATCTTTTTTTCTTGAACGACGTTTAGGCATAATTATTTGAATATTATACAATAATTCTATTCTTGACTTTCACAAATTCGAGGCGTATAATCTCGCCATTCAGAAGTAGTAAGCAATTCGTTCTCTGACAGAAACGAAGGTCATTGGCTGAAAGCCTTCACAGAAAAAAATTGCCAAAGTCGTCTGAATTATTTGATGAAGAAATTTTGCAAGTCACGTTACAAACGTGACCTACAAAACGTAGAACATCACGGGTCAGCCCGTTATAGCAATTCAAGTGCATTATTTCTTAACTAGCAAACTATCTAACCAGTAAACTAGCTAACTAATAATGAATTGAGGTGGTACCACGGAGCGCCGCCCTGAGTTTATCGAAGGGAAACACTTCGTCCTCTAATGGATGGAGTGTTTTTTATTTTAAGTAAATTCGGTGGTCGAGTAGTTCGGAGCGAAGCGAGGAACGTATCGAGACCACCAGTTAATAAAGTGATTTTCATTAACGGTTGGTCTCGGTACGTCTTCGGCTATCGCCTCAGGCTACTCGACCAACGGATATCAAGGAGCAAGAATGACTAAAAAAGAATTACCTAAAGCATACGATTTCAAATCTACTGAAGCGCGTATTTATGCCATGTGGGAAGCGGGCGGATTTTTCAAACCGCACAATGATCCCAACAATGCAAACTTTGACCCGAATGTAAAACCATTCGTAATTGCTATTCCGCCACCAAATGTGACGGGTGAATTACATATTGGTCACGCTATGTTTGTTTCAGTTGAAGATTTGATGATTCGTTATCATCGCATGAAAGGCTATTCAGCACTTTGGATTCCAGGTACAGACCATGCAGGCATTGCCACGCAATTAATGGTTGAAAGGGATTTACTCAAAAACGAAGAAGTGACTCGTGAAGAACTTGGGCGTGAAGAATTTGAAAAACGCACATGGGAATGGAAAAGAAAATACGGCAACATCATCACGACTCAAATTCGCAGGCTTGGTGCTTCATGTGATTGGGATAGAGAACGCTTCACACTTGATGACGGTTTGAGTACTGCTGTGCGTGAGGCTTTTGTGCGTCTCTACGAAAAAGGATTAATTTATCGCGGACCGAGATTAATCAACTGGTCACCTGGGCTCAAAACCGCAGTATCAGATTTGGAAGTGGAATACAGCGAAGAAGATGTGCAGTTATATTATTTCAAATATAAGTTAAAAGATTCAGATGAATTCATTCCAGTAGCAACGATTCGACCTGAAACTATTTTAGGTGATACTGCTGTGGCTGTTCACCCAGAAGATGAAAGATATAAAAAATATATTGGTAAAACAGTCATTGTGCCAATTTTGAATCGTGAAATTCCAGTCATTGGTGATGATTACGTCAGCATGGAGTTTGGTACTGGTGCGTTAAAAATTACGCCAGGTCACGACCCGAATGATTATGCCATTGCACAACGTCATAATTTGCCAATCATATCGGTTTTGGATGTTGAGGCGAAGATCAATGCCAACGGAGGCAAATACCAACTACAAGATAGGTATGAAGCGCGAAAAAATTTATGGTCAGATATGAAAGATGCGAATCTAACTATCAAAACAGAAAATTATCGCACAACGATTCCACGTTCACAACGCGGTGGTGAAATTGTTGAGCCGATGATTTCGGAACAATGGTTTGTCAAAATGGAATCGCTGGCGAATGCTGGCTTGGAGGCAGTGCGTAATGAAAAAATAAAAATTGTGCCAGAGCGTTTTGAAAAAACATATTTCAATTGGCTTGAAAATATAAAAGATTGGTGCATTAGCAGGCAGTTGTGGTGGGGGCATCGCATTCCTGTTTGGTATTGCAAAGAAAATCATATGACTGTTGCGCGTGAGGATCCAACACAATGTGCAACGTGTGGCTCAAAAGAAATTCGTCAAGATGATGATGTGTTAGATACTTGGTTTTCATCGGGCTTGTGGCCCTTTTCAACTTTGGGCTGGCCCCAACAAACAGCAGACTTAAAATATTTTTATCCAACTTCTTATATGGAAACTGGATACGATATTATATTTTTCTGGGTGGCGCGTATGATTATGATGGGACTTGAATTTACAAATGAAGCGCCATTTCATACTGTCTATTTACATGGACTTGTGCGTGATGAGCAAGGACGAAAAATGTCTAAGACCACAGGCAATGTGATTGACCCATTAATCGTCATGGATGAATTTGGAACAGACGCGCTTCGTTTCACGCTGCTAGTTGGTTCTACACCTGGAAATGATACTAACGTTGGAGTTAAGAAAGTTGAATCGAATCGTAATTTTGCAAATAAGATTTGGAATGCAGGACGATTTGTAATTAATGCGATTGAAAGTTTAGAAGTAAACAAGGAAACAAGTACACAAGTAACTCGTAACGCGCAACCTGTATCTTTAGCTGATCAATGGATTCAAGCAAAATTAAATAAATTGATTCGCAATGTGGAAAGACAATTTCAAAATTTTCAATATGGTCAGGCTGGTGCAGAGATTTATGAATTCATTTGGAGTGACTTTGCTGATTGGTATGTAGAGATTGCCAAAGGTCAAATGCAAAATGCAGAAAGCAAAATGCAGACTGTTGAAATGCTGGCTAAAGTGTTTGATACTTGTTTAAGATTATTACATCCATTCACACCGTTTGTGACCGAAGAAGTTTGGGGTCACTTGCATAGTGCGCTAAGAGAATCTTCACTCTCTAATCTGTGTAAAGATTGGACCCAAGTTTTGATTGTTGCCAAATTCCCAGAGCCAACAGACGAAGAATCTTGGGAAGCAAAATCCATTGCTGATTTTGAGTTGATTCAAGAAGTGATTCGTTCCATCCGTAACCTGCGAGCAGAAAAAGGAATCGCACCATCTAAGAAAATCCCTGCTACGATTTCCGCTGGCGATAAACTTGATTTAATTTCAAATCAAATTTCTGTGATTGCATCTCTTTCAGGATTGGATCAGTCACAGGTTACAAGTCTCAAGTCGCTTGCTGAAAAGCCAAGTGACTCAACTGCATTGATTGTTGGATCAATCGAAATTTATTTACCGTTAGCAGGCATGGTAGATGTCGCCAATGAAAAAGCCCGCCTTGAAAAAGAACTCAAAGAAGCCGAATCACATATTACAAGATTAGAAAATTTATTGAATGGTGATTTTGCTAACAAAGCCCCTGCGGCATTAGTGCAAAAAGAAAAAGATAAATTGGCAGGCTATAAAGATACTGCTGAAAAAATCAAAGCGCAATTGAAGTGATGTTGTAAAAGTGCGACGCACCTATTTGCGTTATAATACAAAAATTAAATAACAACCTTCGGGGCAGGGTGCAATTCCCGATCGGTGGTATAGCCCACGAGTGATTTGGAGTGCAGAAGCTTGCTTCTGCAATACGCCAGCAAGCTGGCTGAATCCAAATGACATGATTCGGTTCAACTCCGAAGCCGACAGTATAGTCTGGATATAAGAAGGTATAAGACTCATGAGAGTCTTATTTGACGTATCCCCGAAAATGATTCCTGTTTTCGGGTTTTATTTTCT
Organism: Chloroflexi bacterium OLB14; assembly: GCA_001567105.1. Taxonomy (GTDB): domain Bacteria; phylum Chloroflexota; class Anaerolineae; order Anaerolineales; family Villigracilaceae; genus Villigracilis. The sequence goes on along the minus strand of LMZR01000014.1, from coordinate 173,699 downwards.
AACGATACATCGCTTCAGATTTAACGTCTGCTTGTTTCTGCGCCTCGAACTTTGTTTTTGTTTGAGGCGTTTTTTATTACCCTCTGCTCTCGGTGGCGTCTCGCCGCCGAGGACGGCGGCAAGAGCAAACATAACGTGAAAACATCATTATCTCGTTTACTGACCTTACTCTCCATTTTATTATTCATCCCATTATGGGAGTTGATTGTGCGCGTCAGTGACTTGCCTAAATTTATCTTGCCCTCTCCGCTGGATGTATGGACTCGTTTCATCAAAGCATTAAATGATGGCAGTTTGTTATTTCATACAAGTATCACATTTGTTGAAGTATTGCTCGGTCTATTAGCAGGGACTTTATTTGCAACGATTGTTGGTTATATGTTAGCAAAGTCAAGAACGCTTGAGAAAATTTTGTCACCTTATCTTGTTGCTAGTCAAGCAATTCCGATTGTGGCGATTGCGCCTTTATTAGTCATTTGGTTGGGAGATGGGATTCTCTCGAAAGTTGTCATCTGTGCTTTGATTGTATTTTTTCCTGTGTTGGTCAATACCATTGTTGGCGTAAGAGCAGTGTCAATACCTTTATATGATTTGATGAATTCATTACGAGCCACACGTTTACAAATTTTATTCAAACTTGAAATCCCTGCTTCGTTACCTGTTTTGCTAGGTGGATTAAGAATCGGGGCGACATTGTCAGTGATTGGTGCCATTGTGGGTGAGTTAGTAGATGCAGAACAAGGCTTGGGCTTTTTATTACAACTCGGTGATTTTCAATATGACACGTCTATGGTTTTTGTGGCGGTGTTTATGTTGATTGCGCTGGCGTTGATTTTATATGGCATGGTCACATTGTTGGAGAGAAAGTTTATTAAATAAACATTCCGTTGGTCGAGTAGGCGGTGCTTGCCCGCCGTATCGAGACCAACTGTTGAAGATAAATAAGAAATAAAAAATATAAATAAAATTGATGGTCTCGATACGATTTCGGGTTTCGATACGCTTCGCTACTCAACCCTCAATCTACTCGACCATCGGAGTTAATAGGAGACTCTATGTACAAAAAAATAATAGCGCTCACGCTGGGGTTAATGATTCTGTTGATGGCTTGTAGCAACTCGCAGGTCAAGAATGAAGCGGGTGAGATGCAAAAAATCAAATTGCCGATGGGCTATATTCCTAATATCCAATACGCACCGTTTTATGTCGCAGTTGATAAAGGTTATTTTGCGGATGCAGGAATCGAAATCGAATTTGATTATTCATTTGAAACAGATGGCGTGGCATTAGTGGGTGCGGGTGAGTTGCCGTTTGCTGTGGCTTCGGGTGAGCAAGTTTTATTAGCACGCACGCAAGATTTGCCAGTGGTGTATGTGTTTGTCTGGTATCAACAATTTCCAATTTCGGTGGTTACGAAAACAGAAATGAACGTGAATGAGCCGCGTGATTTGCGTGGGGATACGATTGGTGTGCCAGGTTTGTTTGGTGCAACTTATATTGGTGCGCAAGCCATGTTTTTTGCGGATGATGTGAACCCTGCTACTGATGTGACTTTCAATGCCATTGGTTTTAATCAAGTTGAATCTTTTGTTAGTGGGCAAAGTGATGCGGTGGCTGTTTACTCTGCCAATGAACCGATTGTATTACGTTCGCAAGGTATTGATTTCAATGAATTGCGCGTGGCTGATTATGTGCAGTTGATTGCTAATGGTATTGTGACCAGCGAAAATATAATTGCAAATAATCCTGCTTTGATTCGCGGTTTTGCAAATGCACTTGCTAAAGGCATTGCAGATACGATTGCAAATCCTGATGAGGCTTATACAATTAGTTTGAAGTATGTTGAAAATTTACTAGAACAAGATAAAGATGTTCAAATGCAAGTGTTGCATACATCTATCGAGTTTTGGAAGGCAGAACGAATCGGTTTTTCTGATTCAGTTGCTTGGGAAAATATGAATGAGTTGTTGGTGAAGATGGGATTAATCCCTGCGCCAGTTGATTTGAGTAAAGCCTTTACGAATGAGTTTATCCCTTAATTGACTTTTTACGGATTACGCATCACGAATTATTTAATGCGTAATCCGTAATGCGTAAAAGTATGCTATCTAACCCTGCTTTAGTTGTAAAAGATTTATCTGTGAACTTTAGAGATAATCACAGCACTATTCACGCACTTGAAAATATTTCGTTCAATGTGCAGGCGCGTGAATTTGTTTGTTTTCTCGGTCCATCGGGTTCGGGCAAAACAACGTTGTTGCGTGTGATTGCAAATTTGATTCAACCAACATCTGGTGCAGTGGAGTTTACGTTTGATCACCAACCAAAAATTGGGATGGTTTTTCAGCAACCAAATCTAATGGCGTGGCGCAGTGTGCTTGAAAATATCAAACTACCATTGGAATTGGAAAATGTTGATAAAGATATTGCAAATCAAAAAGCAAATGAGTTAATTCAATTGGTTGGATTAAAAGGCTTTGAAAATTCATTGCCTCGAGATTTATCTGGCGGTATGGCTCAAAGAGTTGGCATTGCTCGGGCGCTCATCCATGATCCCGATTTGCTTCTGCTCGATGAGCCTTTTGCCTCGCTGGATGCCATCACCCGCGAAAGAATGTGGATGGAATTATCCAATATTTGCCAAGCCAAACAAAAGACTGTAGTTATGGTGACTCATTCAATTAACGAATCATTATTTTTAGCAGATCGGGTTTTGGTTCTGACACAACGACCAGGCAAAATTAAATTAGATGTCGAAGTAAATCTACCAAGACCCAGACAAGAAGAGATGCGTTATACAAATCAGTTTGGCGAGTTGGCGAAAAAGTTAAGAAGTGCTATTGAGTGAAATAATCACACCTTCGGCAAATCTAACAACAACACTTCGGCTAGTAAGCGGGCGTTGACGTTTTTATCCATTTTCTCTAGTGTGGCTTCTAAATTGCTTACAATTTTTCTGGCGGAAGTTAAATCTAACCTGCCTGCTAGGAATTCAATTTCCATGTTTCTATCAATATTGATTAATGGTGTCTCTGCACCTGCAACTCGAAGTAAGACATCACGCCAATATGAAAGCCAGACCAAAATTGTTTTTCGCATCAGGTCTTTATCTTTTGATAATTTATCGGCATAAGAAAATTTTTCTACGCGTGGGGCAGGCAGTAAAGTTTGCAAGTCATTCAGTTGTTCATCACGTTTTTCAAGCAAAGTGACATCATCCATTAATTTTCTGGCATAGCCTGGTCTGCCACCAGAGATGTGTGCCAGTAAACGGGCGCGGTCTTCGTCTAAACCTTTTTGCATTAAATCATTGGTAATTGATTCAATTGGCAAAGGTCTTAATCTCAAAATTTCGCAACGTGAGTTGATAGTGGGTAATAATTGTTCGGGATTTTCTGCTGTCAGAATCAAAACGGCATGAGCAGGTGGTTCTTCTAATGTTTTGAGTAAGGCATTTGCAGATTCATCACTGGCTTGATGAAAATTTTTTATTATGATTACACGATAACGATTTTGATATGGCTTTAAGGTAATTGATTTATGAAAATCTCGAATTTGGCTTATGCGAATTTCGCCATTTTCATCGGGGATTAATTCTTTGCCACCGTTTGGGTCTTTTATAGTTGGCTCAATAATAGTTAAATCAGGATGTGCCATTGATTCAATTTGTTTGCAGGTTCTACAAATCAAACAAGGCATTCCTGCTGAAATTGGTTTTTCACAGTTTAATGCTTGAGCGAGTCTTAATGCAAGCGTTCTTTTCCCTAAACCAGTTGCACCAGTAATCAGATAGGCATGACGAATCTCATGGTGTGTAACATGCTGACGAAGCATATCCACTGCCCATTCGTGTCCGAGTAAGTTCCAGTTGTCAGTCATAAGTTTCAGGTTTCAAGTACCAAGTATCAGGTCAGGTAAGAAGCGGTAATCGTAATTCGTAAATCGTAATTTGTAAATCATAAATCCAAAATCATAAATCGTAAATCAAGAATATGCTTTGCCTGAACGTAGTTTGATGTATGAATCATAACGATCTTGATGAATTTTATTTTCTTTGAGTGCTTTCAAGACGGCGCAATTGGGTTCGTGTTGATGTGTGCAATTGCTGAATTGACATTGCGAAACTAAATTTTTTAATTCAGGAAAATACGCATCCATTTCTTCGGGTTCGGTATCCCACAAGCCTAAACTTTTCCAACCTGGTGTATCGGCAACATAACCGCCATCATCTAGTTTAAACATTTCGCGTGTGACGGTAGTGTGTTTACCTTTGTTCATGGCTTTACTAATTTCATTTACTGCTAAACCTAAACCATTTTGAATTGCATTTAATAAACTTGATTTTCCAACACCACTGGGTCCAGCCAAGGCACTGATTTTATTTTGCAATTGATTTTTTATTTCAGCAATGCCTATATTATTTTTTGTGGAAGTATAAATAACACGATAGCCAAGTGTTTCATATAAACCAAAAATATTTTTGGCATCATCCACTAAATCAATTTTATTGGCAACGATAATGGGTGGAATTTTTTGTTTTTCTGCAACGACAAGAAAACGATCTAACATTTTTAATTTTGGATTTGGATTTGCACAAGCGAAAACAAAAATGGCTTGGTCGGCATTGGCTAATAATATTTGTTGATATTCACCCTGTGGGCGCGGATCTAATCTAGTGATGGCTTGTTTCCGCTCTTCGACACTTTCAATCACTCCACTTTTATCTGGCAAAATGGTGATTTCAACATGGTCACCTAAAGCGGCGATATCCCCTGTGGCTTTGCCTTGCTTTAACTTTCCGCGTAGTTGACAAACAACAATGCCCGCTCCAGTTTCTACCCAAAAGAAACCAGATTGGGCTTTGATGATTAATCCGTGAGTTTTATGTTCTTCCAAGAGATCCCTATTTTCATGATGATGGACGATAAACTATCTTATTGTCTATCGTCCACCATCAATAGTCTATTATGGGCTAAATATTCCACCACTGGGTGGGGTAGGTGTATAAGGAGGGCGGCCAATTTGACCCCAATCATAAAATGGGCGTTGTGGTGCCCCATAATAATAAGTTTCAACCATAGATCTGAAAATCGGCACGCCATAATCTGAGCCTTGACCAATATTTTCGACTATGACAGCGATAGCAATATCAGGTAAGCCTGTGTTGGCTTGATTGTTCGTAAAACCTGCAAACCAAGCGTGGGGAAGTCCGCTACCTGATTCAGCCGTGCCTGTTTTGCCTGCTACATCAAATTGTAAACCACGGATGTTGTTGTAAGCAGTCCCTTTTGTACCTGTGACCATAAACATGGCTTCTTTTAAGATTTCTAAATTTTCTGCTCGTAATGGGAGTGTGCCATTTGCCTCGGGCTTAAAAACAAGTAATGGCGCACCGTCTACTGGTTGAATTTTTTCTACAATTTGTGGGCGATACAAAGTACCTCCATTTGCAATGGCAGAAATGAAGCGCACAACTTGTAGTGGTGTCACTTGTACATCACCTTGACCAATGGCTTGATTGACTGCTTCAATTTGGCTGGTAGGATTTAAGATTTGACCAGATTCTTCTGCAAGTTGCTCAATGCCAGTTGGTGAGCCTAAACCAAAAGCTCGCGCCATAGTAGCAATATCGTTGGGACGATTCAAAACTGAATATAAATCATTACCGATATGCCAGAAATATGGATTACAAGAACGCATTAAACCTTCTTGTAAAGTTAACAACCCACCAGGTCTGGTACGAGATGTATTACAGCCTTCACCTCTGGCAATAGCTTCTTGGCAATAATCATATGTCCAATCATTTCCAGTAAACCCGTTTACTTCTGTAAACTGATATTGACAATCATATTGTGTATCTTTAAGCCAAGCTCCACTTTCTAATGCGGCCGACATGGTAATGATTTTGAAAACTGAACCTAATGGGTATTGTCCTTGTGTTACACGGTTAAGTGTTCCGCCATTATTTAGCATATTCACTATACCAATATTATTGGGGTTTTCTGCTTCAAAATAATTGGGGTCAAAATCTGGGCTAGATGCCATCGCAATAATTCTGCCAGTATCCACTTCCATTACAACCACCGCCCCGCGGAAATATTCAATGGCTGATTGAGCATAATATTGCATGTTATTGTTGATAGTTAAGTAAACAGAATCTGCTGGTTTAGGATTGGTTTGACCTAAAGTAGAAATAATTTGACCAGTTGGGCTGACGACTCTTAACACACCACCGTGCTGACCTGCTAAATAATCTTCTGCCCATGCTTCAATGCCAGATTGCCCGATTCGCTCACTACCGTCATATCCTCTACGGCGATATTCATCATATTGTTCAGGTGCGATGGATAATGTATAACCCACCGCTTGTGGAGCAAGCCCATTTTGAGCATAGTAACGAGATTCGTATGCACTAAACACCAAACCACCAGGGTTAATCGAAAGCAACCTTTGGGCATCGTCACGAGTTCCTTCACACATAGGCAAGTACCAGCCAGGTCCCGAAGCGTCAATTTGATCTTGAATATCTAATGGGTCAAAGCCACACAACAAACCGAGTTCAGCCGTCAGTGTGCCTTGTAAATCCAAATCAATTAAATCAGTTTGAATACCAAATGCTAACGCTTCAGACTGCGTCACAATTGGCAAGCCATCTATATCATAAATATCACCACGGGCAGGCACACTATATTCCATAGCTAATTGATTCCCACCTGCTAATTCTGGCAAAATTAAACTATCATCCCATACTACTTTCCATGCATTGTTTTCATTTACTAGGCGCATCATAATATCGCGTTGAATATTCCCTGCCAAAACAGTTTGATAAGTAATACTATATCCAACTTCTGCATTGTATGGGCTAACTTGCGAAGAAACAATTGCCATTTCAAAATTTGATGCACTCATTTCATTGAGAGCATCATTCCAACGCTTAGAAAAATCTTCTAATGTAATTAAACTTTGGCTATCTTGCGAAAGCATAGCATACATACTTTCATAAGCATTTTCTTTCAGTGCCTCAAAAAAAGCATTAACCGCCGCTGGGGCATCGGGTGCAGGTGTAATACCAATTTGCGCAGTGGGCAAAGGGGTATCGGTCGCAAATATACTTGATGACCCGATCCCACTTGAAGAGCAAGCACTTATAAAAACTATAATCAGCATTAATTGAATTACACGTTTAAACTTCATTTATATTCCTTTATATTTTTTCAGCGTTCTCTGTGGCTGATAAAATTTCATTGTACACTTTACAATCATAATTCAAAAATTTTTGACATTGCATCGGCACATCAGCATTTGGCGCAATATCAAATTTTCTTAACGCTCTCGTCACATGGCACATCGGCAAGCCCATCACACCAGCATAACAGCCACTCAAAAATTCAACAGGATTAAATGTAGCATGTTGAATAGCATACGCGCCAGCCTTATCCATTGGGTCACCAGTTTTGATGTAGGCAGAAATTTCATCATCCGAATAATTTCGCATCGGCACATCAACCACACATAAATCCGTCACCAATTTTTCATCACTGACTCGATACACAGCAATCGCCGTCATCACTTGATGACTTTTTCCACGCAACTGCTTCAACATTCTTTCTGCATCTTTTTCATCAGATGGCTTTCCTAAAATTTCTTGACCATCTACCACAGTTGTATCTGAACCGATAATCACCGCTTCATGCTTGACCTTGTGCTTGGTTGCTTTTGCCTTAGCCTCCGCCAATCTGACAACGTATTCGCGCGGCGACTCATTGGGCAATGGCGTTTCATCCACATCAGAGACGATAACCTCAAAATCCCAATTGCCTAAAGCAAACAATTGTTTTCTGCGCGGCGAACCTGATGCAAGGATAAACTGTGTCACGCCAAAGATTCTAACACAAGGAAATTTGCTGAATTAATGGGGGATGAGGGAGAGTAATGCGTAATTCGTAATTCACAAATTGAAAATGGTAAAATAAAAATAAACCTGTCTAGTCAAACGGAGGCGGCATGAACGAATTGCAAGAACGTATTGTGAAAGATGGCAAATATCTCGGCAACGGAATTTTGAAAGTAGATAGTTTTGTCAATCATCAAGTAGACCCAAATCTCATGGATGCTTGTGGGCGTGAGTTTGCTAAACGCTTTGCAAACACTGGCGCTACAAAAATTTTAACTGCTGAAATTTCTGGCATTGCGCCAGCCCTCACCACTGCCATTCACATGAAATTACCTGTTGTGTATGCGCGTAAAACAAAACCCATCACCATGCCTGATCAAGTTTATTTAACGCTGGCGCCTTCACACACCAAAGGTCGCATGGTGGAATTAATCGTCTCACCTGAATATCTTGCTAACAACGAAAAAGTTTTAATCATTGACGATTTTCTCGCCAGCGGACAAACTATTTTAGGTCTAGTGCGTCTGACAGAAGCCTCTGGTTCAACAGTAGTTGGCATTGGCACGCTTATTGAAAAAAGTTTTGAAGGCGGGCGTGATGCACTCTCTTCATTAAACATACCGATTGAATCAATTGCATGTATTAAGTCTATGGATGAGGGGAAAATAGAGTTTGTAGATTCGTAAATCGTAATTCGTAAATCGTAAATTTTCAAACCTATGAACTCAATTGCCATTCTTGATTTCGGCTCACAATATGCACAAATTATTGCGCGGCGTGTGCGTGAAGTAAACGTGTATTGTGAATTATTCGCTTGGGATACTCCCAAAGAAAAAATTCTTTCCATCAACCCCAAAGGATTCATTCTTTCAGGCGGACCAAAATCTGTTTACGAAAAAAACGCGCCATATATTCAACAATTTATTTTTGATTCAGGTTTACCAATTCTTGGAATCTGTTATGGTATGCAAGCCTTGACTCATGCTTTGGGTGGAAAAGTGAATCCATCATCAGAACGTGAATATGGGTTTGCGGAGATTCAATCTCTAATCTCTAATTCTCTAATCTCTAATCTCTCAACGGTATGGATGTCTCATGGAGATAAAGTTACTGAATTACCACAAGGTTTTATTTCACTCGCCAAAAGTGACAATAGCCCGTATGCCGCAATGGGGAATTTAGATAAAAAATATTTTGGTGTGCAGTTTCACCCCGAAGTGAATCACACAAAAGATGGAACTGAATTAATTAAACATTTTGCCATTGATATATGTGACGTAAAACCAACATGGACTCCCAAATCTATTATTGATGAAAGCGTGCAAAAAATTCGCGAACAAGTTGGAGATAATAAAGTTTTAGCAGCAGTTTCAGGTGGTGTGGATTCATCTGTGGCGACGGCGTTGGTACATAAAGCAGTGGGTCAGCAGTTGGTTTGTATGTTTGTGGATACTGGTTTACTTCGTCACAATGAAAGCCTTGAAGTAGCTAGTGCTTTTCGTGATGGACTCGGTGCGGAATTAATCACCATTGATGCTAGTGAAGAATTTTTATCGGCATTGAAAAACGTCACTGAGCCTGAGCAGAAAAGAAAAATTGTCGGTGAAAAATTTATCCGCATATTTGAGCGCGAAGCGAAAAGGCTGGGGAGTGATATCAAGTTTTTAGTACAAGGCACCATCTATCCCGACGTAGTTGAATCGTCTGCGTCTAGTAAGAGTAAATCAGAAAAAATAAAAACACATCATAATGTTGGCGGTCTGCCTGAAGATATGTCATTTGAATTAGTAGAGCCGTTGAGAACGTTGTTCAAAGATGAAGTGCGTTTGGTGGGTGAAAGTTTGGGATTAAATGAAAATCTGGTTTGGCGACAACCTTTCCCTGGACCTGGATTGACTGTGCGATGTTTGGGAGAAATTACACCTGAACGCGTTGCTAGATTAAGAGCCGCAGATAAAATTTTGCAAGATGAATTATTGAACGCAGGATTTTTAGGCAAGCATGGAAAAACGTCACAAGCTTTTGTTGTTTTGTTACCAGTGAAATCGGTGGGCGTGATGGGTGATGGACGAACGTATCAAGAAGCGGCGGCGATTCGCGCAGTGACCACAGATGATTTTATGACAGCCGATTGGGCACGTTTGCCACATGATTTGCTGGCAAAAGTTTCGAGTCGCATTGTAAATGAGGTGGAAGGAATTAATCGCGTGGTGTATGATATTACCAGTAAGCCACCTGCTACGATTGAATGGGAATAATAATTTACGATTTATGATTGTGGATTTACGATTTGGTGGTCGAGTAGCCTTGAGCGTTCTTTGCGCAAGGCGTATCGAGACCACATTTTCAATTGGGAGATTTTATGAACTTTGATTACGGCAACCTCTTAACTCGCACGTTACAAATTTCTTGGAAGCATAAAGCCTTTTCAGGAATCTTAACGTTGCCCATCTTAGTTTCATTCGCTGTATTCCCCGTTATGTTTTTGTTTCTGTTTTTGTTTGAAGATGGAAAATCACAAGAAACAAATGCGCTGATAACACTTGGCTTTATAGCCTTTTCAATTTTAATTACCATTATTACTATGGTATTGCAGATTTATGCCATTTCAGCAGTCAGTTTAGGAATCGTGCGTGTGGAAAAAGATGAAGGCTCACTAAAATTTATGGATTTGTTGCAAGATGGTCGCCAATATTTTGGACGACAACTCGGCGTTTTCTTAATTATTCAATTATCTATCGGACTAATTTTCGCAGTCTTTTTCGGGTTTGTATTTGTAGCAACAATAGTTACAGTAGGCATGGCATCTATTTGTTTGCAACCAATTATGATTTTGCTAACACCTTTGATGTTCCTTATGTTTGCAGTTTTAGAAGGTGCGCACATAGCCGTTATCACTGAAAATTTAAGTGCATGGGATGCCATCAAAAGAAGTATAGAAATTGTCCGCCAACATATTTGGAAATATATAATTCTGACCGTCATTATTTATTTTGGAGTAACGATTTTCACTAGCTTGGCTATATTTCCTGTCACATTTCCATTTGTATTCTTAGCAATATTTTCTGAATCAGTGAACGAAATTGGAAGAACCCCTTTTCTGCTAATGATCATCGGATCTTTTTGTATCTTTTTCCCTCTTATGGCTTTAGTATCAGGCATATCTCAAACTTTAATGAAAGTTTCGTTAGGCTTAACCTATTTGCGCCTCACACGCAAAGACGAAAATCAGGTTATAGTTAGTGAAACATAAAATAAGGAGAATGTTATGAAATTTGACTTTGGCGAAGTCCTAACACGCTCATGGCAAATTATTTGGAAGCATCGCATTTTATGGGTGTTTGGTATTTTAGCAAGCTTTGCCCGTGGTGGAGGTGGCGGAAATAGTGGAGGTAGTAATAACTCAGATTACAGCCAAGATATTCCTTTTCAAACCGATCCACGCATCCAACAATTTATGCGATTCATTGCAGAAAATTGGTGGGTACTCGTCATTGCTATTCTAATTATCTTTCTCATTTCAATGCTGTTTTATTCATTAGGTATTATGGGGCGCATTGGTCTAATTCAAGGCGTTGCAAAAGTAGAAAAAGGTGCCGAAATATTAACCTTTGCCGAATTATGGTCAGAAAGCATGCCTTACTTCTGGCGTATTTTTGGAATCAACTTCCTCATTGGTCTGGTAATCTTCATCATTATTATCCCATTTATCCTTCTAGGGATTTTAACAGCAGGCATTGGCTTCGCTTGCTTACTCCCACTAATATGTATCTTAATTCCAGTTGGCTGGATCGTATCTATCATTTTAGAACAAGCACAACCTGCCATCATCCTTGAAAACTTAAGTATGTTAGATGGCTTCAAGCGTGGTTTGGAAATTGTTAAAAGCAATGTACTTACTTTCTTTGTCCTTGCTTTAATCGTTTTAATTGGTGCAGGCATTATTAGTTTTATCATCATTATGCCTATTTTCTTAACAATTATCCCGCTTATTCTTGGTGCCGAAACTCTTAAGCAATCCCTCACACCAGCCTATATTACGTTAGCTTGCTGTACCTTATACTTCCCCATTCTTCTTTTCTTGAACGGAATTTTAACTGCCTACATTCAATCAGTTTGGACAATAACATTTTTACGCCTCACACAACCAACAGACAACGTGCCTATCATAGCAGAAGCAAATGCGTAAACTCTTTTCGATTACTTTTAGCCTTATCTTTTTGTTGAGCATAGTTTCAACCGTCAATGCCCAACAAAACACAGCCACAGTGACTTTATATAATGTGGATACATCTACATTCCCAACCATTACAGGATTTGTAGATGTGTTTGATGCGCAGAAATTTTTCGCCTCAGGGCTGACCTCCGACTCGGTTTCTGCTATTGAAAATGGTCAAACTCTGCCAGTTGATTCGTTTACTGAAATGGCATTGCCCTTACAATTAGTCGTTGCAGTTAATCAAGGCACTTCATTAGCAACGCAAGATTCGAATGGCATTGCTCGCTTTCAACGAGTGTCACAAATCATCACGCAATGGGCGCAAAGCCGACCTGCCGATTTACCCGATGATTTAAGTTTAGTTAGCCAAGCGGGTCCCGTCATCAATCATGCTAATGCCGCAGAATTTGTTACTGCTTTACACGGCTTCCAACCTGATTTCCGCTCAGCAATTCCAAATTTGCAGTCGTTAGTCACCGCTTTAGATGTAGTCAGTGCACAGGCTCCACGCATTGGGATGAAACGAGCAATTTTATTCATCACACCACAAATGGAAGACCCCGCATTGGCTTCTTCATTGGAATCAATTATTCAACGTGCTAGTGAAAATAATGTTCGTATTTTTGTTTGGTATGTAGATGCCAACACAACTTTCACAAATACCAGTGCGGCTATATTTAATAATCTCGCCATTCAAACAGGTGGCACCATGTTTCAATATTCTGGCGTAGAAAGATTTCCAGACCTTGAAACTTATTTTGCGGGCTTACGCAGAATTTATTTGCTTTCTTATACATCACACTTGAACACAGCAGGCGATCAACGCCTTATTGTGCAACTTAATACGCCTGCTTTAGGTGTTGTCAATTCTAATGAGCATACTTTTGCTTTAGACATCCAACCGCCAAACCCGTTCCTTGTTTCGCCAACCTTGCAAGTTACTCGCCAAGCTCCAGAAGATGACCCATTTAATACTGAAATGCTTTTGCCAGAAACGCAAGAAATTGAAATTATTATTGAGTTTCCTGACGGGCATCCACGCCAGTTAACTCGAACAACCTTATATGTAGATGGAGCTATTGTTGATGAAAATACAACAGAGCCGTTTGACACATTTGCATGGGATTTGAAAAATTATTCTTCTACTGCTGAACATCAGGTTATGGTAGAAGCAGTGGATATGCTTGGCTTGAGTAAAACCAGTATGCCGTTAACTGTTACGGTTACAGTAATTAAACCCCCGAGTGGCCCAATTGCCTTTTTAGTAAAATATCGGATAGCATTAACATTTGGTGCAATTATTTTGGCAGGTTTGGCGTTGTTTGCGGTGTTGTTAGGGGGGCGTTTGAGGTTTTTATCTGTACGGGCGGTGCGAGAAGAGATTAAAGCACATAATGACCCATTAACTCAACCGATTCCAATTTTGAAGCAAGAGCCTGAGGTTCTTCAGGAAAAAAGCAAAAAGAGAAAAATAAAGTCGAAGAAAGCAGAAACAGGTTCAAGGTCTGTAAGTGAGGCGTTGGCTTCGTTTGTCAGGATTAATGCAGAAGGTCAGGTGGTGGCTGTGCCTCCCATTCTTGTAACTGAATCGGAAATTGTTTTTGGCACCGATCCTGTGCAATGCACTCTTATTTTGGATGACGCTTCTATTGCTTCGGTGCATGCTCGTTTACGAGTGACGGATGATGGTGGTTATTTGTTGCTAGATAACAATTCTGTTGGGGGAACGTGGGTAAATTATGATGCCATCCCCCACGAGGGCTACCGTTTACGGCACGGGGATATGGTAAACTTTGGTCAATTGGCTTATCGTTTTATGCTTAAGAATCCTGCACTTCCATCATCTCCGAGAGTGACACAGTTAATTGACGAATGATTCGCACAACACTTGCTCATTTGCATATCGCGGCACTTAGCCATGCTGGGGCTTCTGGTAAGAATAATGAAGATCGGTATGCAATTTCATCGTTTCAAATAAGTAAGGAAGACCCACGCCCTGCTGTGTTTGCTGTGGTGGCAGATGGGATTGGGGGGCACCGTGCTGGTGAGGTGGCGGCTGAGTTGGCTGTTAACTATATTAGTATGCATGTGGCTGAGAGTAATGCGAAGAAGCCGACTAAAATTTTAGAAAATGCGATTCACGATGCCAGCCAAGCTATTGCTTCTCATTCCGCTGGTAAAGAGGAAGAACAAGGTATGGGGTCAACTTGTGCTTGTGTATGGGTTGTGGAGAATAGATTATATACAGCGTATGTGGGGGATTCTCGTTTGTATTTATTGCGTGGGAAATATATTCAACGCCTGAGTATTGACCATACTTGGGTGCAAGAAGCTTTTGAAAAGGGCATTATTACTAAAGAGCAAATGCACGATCATCCTAATCAGCATGTGATTCGGCGTCATTTGGGTGGGTTGAAGTTGCCTGAGGTTGATTTCCGTTTGCGTATTGATAAAGATGAGACGGATGATGAGTCAATTAATAATCAAGGTTTTCACCTTGAGCCTGGTGATACGCTTCTTTTGTGTACTGATGGGTTAACGGATTTGGTCTATGATGATGAAATTCAGCAGACGATTCGTTCGAAGCGAGATTTAAAATCTGCGGCGGAGGCGCTGGTCAATCTTGCTAATCAACGTGGTGGGCATGATAATATCACTGTGGTTTTGCTGGCTATGCCTAGGGTGGAAGAAACGATACCGCGCAGAAGTGTATTGGGTTGGTTGTTAGGCGATGAATAAGTAATAATGTAAAGTTCGTCATTAGTTCTTGTTCTTTTCTCTATCTAACCACAATTCTCTATATTTTCTATTCCAATCTATTAAAAACCGTATAGCAATGACGATGCCACACCCAAGTGAGATCCAAAAGGCTTCGGCGCGGATGTTGAATAACCACAATGTAAGTGGGGCTAGTATGCCTGCTAGTACACTGGCTCTGGCAGAATGACGGATGAGCAGTACTAAGGTCAATAATAAAATAAGGCAAATTAAAAATGCTAATGGTGTGGTGGCTAGTAAGGCACCGCCGAAAGTTGCTAAGCCCATACCTCCGCGAAAGTTTGCAAATATCGTCCAGCAGTGACCAATGACAGCGCAAGTTGCGGTTAATGCAATTACCCAAATTTCTGTAGAATATTCTTTTGCTAAATAGGTGGGCAGAAAACCTTTAGCTACATCTAAAATAAAAACTAAAGCACCCCAGCCAAAGCCAGCCTGACGTATCGTATTGGTTGTAGTAGCATGCCCAGACCCAGAATCTCGTACATCTACACCTTTGACAAAACGGGTAATCCAAATTGAAAATGGAAGCGAACCGAACAAGTAGCCTAAAATGAGGAAAAAGTAATTTGCCATGTCTATGTATAACACTTAAAGTTCTCACACGTTTTCAAGCCTATCTACTTTTTGTTGTAAAATCTTCTCATGCCTTTATTATGGATTTCACTATCCTTCATCTTTGGAATTATTTTTGCTAATTTTATATCGCTTCCCACATGGGTATGGATTTTAATTTCGGCTTTCTTTTTTTCTTGTTTTATTTTTTTCTTCGCAAGAAAATCATTAATCACGAAGTACGCAATACAAACTACCTTTCCACTTTCCATTTTCTACTTCCTGCTATTTTTTTTTCTCGGCTCAGCTTACTACCAATTTCGCCAACCAAATGTTGATGCCTTTCATATCGCTTTCTATAATGATCGCAATTACGAAGTATTAATTACTGGATATGTAGCGGAAGCACCTGATTATCGTGACACATATACGAACTTAAAAATTCAAACCGAATTTATTGATACAGGTGATGGTGATTTACCAGTTTCAGGTTTAATTCTTGTGCGTGTGCAACCTAACGAAATCTATGAATATGGTCAACGCCTCAGGTTACGTGGTCGGCTGTTAACGCCACCAGTAAATGAAGACTTTTCTTATAAAGACTATCTTGCTAGACAATATATCTATGCAACCATATCTAAAACAGAAGTAACACGACTTCCTAATAATCGTGGGAATTTTTTCTTAACTCAAGTTTACAATTTCAAGAACAAATTAATTCAAAACACATATCAACTTTTTCAAGACCCCGAAGCCTCATTATTTGCAGGCATATTATTCGGTGTAGATACTGGCTTACCCAAAGATTTACAACAAGCTTTCAAAAATACAGGCACGGCGCACATCATTGCCATTTCAGGTTTCAACATTGCCATCATTGCAGGTATTTTTCTTTCTATCTTCAAAACATTTTTAGGAGAAAGATGGGGCGCCTTAGTGGCAATCATGGGTGTATTTTTATATGCCTTTTTTAGTTGGCATGGACGCCGCAGTCTTACGCGCCGCCATTATGGGGAGTATTTCTATGTTTGCCATGTTGTTAGGGCGCAAACAAACAATGCTGAGTTCATTGGCTTTCGTTGCCGCTTGCATGGCACTGCTTAATCCACTTGTTTTATGGGATGTTGGCTTTCAACTTTCATTCTTTGCCACACTTGGAATTATTATATATGCTGAACCGCTTGCAAACCTGACCGAAAAACTTGTAACAAAGTTTTGGAAATCTGATATCAATACAATTACAAAACTCATCAATGACAACATCATGCTCACCATTGCCGCCCAAATTATGACCATCCCCATTATGGCTTATCACTTCCAACGTATTTCACTCATTTCATTCATCGCCAACCCTTTCATTTTGCCTGTTCAACCTATGGTGATGATTATCGGTGGGCTTTCAGTTTTTGCAAGTTTAATTTTTTATTGGCTTGGTCAAAGCATAGCGTGGTTTGCATGGGCATTTGCCACCTATACAATTCATGTGGTTGAATTTTTCGATTCAATCCCACATGGCGTTATTATCTTAGGAGACTTTTGGTCTAATATGATTTTATGGATATACCCCCCGCTTCTTTTCATGACTTTTAATTGGTCTATCATCAAAGAAAAAAATTCTCGCTTCAGCCTCTGCTCTTCGTGCTGTCGCTCTAACGATTGCTTTTGTATTTGCCTTTGTGTGTATGCTGGTTTTTGGCGTGCCGCTGCCAGTGCAGGTGATAATAGATTTCACCTAACATTTTTAGATGTTGGCTCAGCCGATGCAGTTCTGATTCAAACTCCCGAAGGCAGAAGCATTTTAATTAACGGCGGCTCTAGTGCTTCAGAATTGTCTGATGAATTAGGTAGAAGGCTTCCGTTTTTTTCGCGCCAGTTAGATTGGCTGATTATCGCATCTACTCAAGAAGCACAATTAACGGCTTTGCCACGTATCGTAGAGAGATATGTCCCCGAAAATGTTTTATGGAGTGGAAATTTACAAGCCTCTTTTTCGGCACAAGCATTAGATAAATATTTTGCTAATGAAAATATTCCCGTTACGCAAGCGGAAACAGGTCAAAGACTGACGATAGGAGAAAACTCGTTTATCGAGATACAGGCACAAGGTACAAGAGGAAGCGTACTTTTAATCCAATATGAAAATTTTCGGGCATTACTTCCTATTGGCATTGATCAATCTACTTATGATGTTTTGGAATTTGGAAATACAGTTGGCGCTGTAGATGTTTTGTTGTTAGCCGATTCAGGGTACGCGCCATCGAACCCATCAGATTTGTTTGAGAATTTGACTCCGCAATTGGTGATATTGAGTGTTGCTGCGGGCGACCCAAATGGCTTGCCCTCGAAAGAGACGCTGGATGCTTTGGATGGTTTTTCTTTGTTGCGCACCGACCGAAATGGCTGGATTGATATTAGCACTGATGGGGTTGAAATGCAGGTTGTTGTGGAGCGTGGGAATTGAATTGTTAGTAAGGTAAATATTTCTTAATCAAACTATCATGTTTGAATAAGAAAGTTTTTTTAGAATCGCTATATCTGAGTAATAAATTAAGGAGTGAGCCATGCGTAACCTGTTCAAATCTGTGCCTGTTAAATCGTCTGAAATTACGCCGAAGAGTATTTATTTTTCTCGTCGAGATTTTATCAAAACAGCGGGTGTACTTGCTGGTAGTGCCGCATTGGCGGCTTGCGCCCCTGAAGTTACAGAAGAATCACAAACACAAGTGCCAACTACTTCTGGCTATGCCGATGAAACAGGTAATGCTGCTAATACTTATGAAGAAATTACCAACTACAATAATTATTATGAGTTTAGCACCAACAAAGAAGCAGTTGCTTCATTAGCTGAAAGTTTTACCCCTGCGCCATGGACAGTTGAAGTATATGGCATGGTCAATAAGCCACGCACCTTTGGCATAGAAGATTTACTAAAATTATTCCCACAAGAAGACCGCATTTATCGTTTACGCTGTGTAGAAGCATGGAGTATGGTCATTCCGTGGCAAGGCTTTCCTATAGCCAGTTTGTTGGCTGTAGTTGAGCCAACTTCAAACGCAAAATATTTACGCTTTGAAACTGTCTATCGCCCCGAAGAGATGAAAGGTCAAAGCAGTCCGTTTTACCCTTGGCCCTATAATGAAGGTTTGCGTATTGATGAAGCCATGAATGACTTAGCCATTTTAGCAACTGGTTTATATGGCGAACCGATGCCTAACCAAAACGGCGCGCCAATTCGTTTGGTAGTGCCATGGAAATATGGTTTTAAATCTATAAAGTCAATTGTGAAAATTGAATTGACAGATAAACAACCAGATACATTATGGAATTTACTAGCCCCAAATGAATATGGCTTTTACGCCAATGTGAATCCAAATGTAAATCATCCGCGTTGGTCGCAAGCCTCAGAAAGACGCATTGGCGAATTTAACCGCCGCGAAACCTTATTATTCAATGGCTATGCTGAACAAGTGGCTGATTTGTATAAAGATTTGGACTTGCAACTGAATTATTAATTTTGGAATCAATTTAACTTAGCTGTACCACGAACTTTTCTAATTATCAAAATTTTTATGGTGTAATTAGAAAAAAACTAGCCTTCGTGGTACAGAATTTTTAATCATGAATTTATTTTCTCGTTATACCCCCTTACAAATCTCAATACATCTTTATGCTTGGTCTGCTATTATTTGGATTCTCTTTGAAATTTTCACAGATAGTTTTTCAATTAACCCCATTCAAGAATTAGAACAGCGCACAGGCCGTCATGCCATTACGCTATTAGTATTATCTTTAATTTGCACTCCTTTACACACCATCTTCAAATGGAATGAGCCACTCAAACGCCGTCGTACATTGGGCTTGTATGCTTTTATGTATGCTGTGATTCATGTTTTAATTTTCGTCAATTTCGATTATGGCTTAGCATGGAGTTTAATTGTCCAAACTGTTTTTGAAAAACCATATATTGTAGTGGGTGTAATAACATTTCTTTTGCTCATTCCACTTGCCATCACATCCTTTGATATTTGGAAAATTCGCCTCGGCAAAAACTGGAAGCGATTGCACAAAACTATTTACTTCATTGCTTCACTTGCGGTTTTACATTATGCATGGAGTAAAAAAGGTGATATCTTCACATTATCAGGTGATATTCAACGCCCATTAATTTATGGTCTCATTCTGGCTTTGTTTTTAATCATCCGCATCCCCGCTGTTAAAAAATTCTTCGCCTCTTTTTCTATCGAGCGTTTGTTTCGCTTCCAAAAGAAAAACCCAACAGCTGATTAAACCATTGGTTTACTGATACGTTATCTCATCCACCCGCCAAGATTCTTCATCTAATAATTTTTTCAGGCGTTCTAACAACTCGGGGCAAATGCGTGTGCTTTCGTTGGGGAAATCAATTAGATGCCCTTTGCTATTTTCAAAAATTTGAAAACTAAATTTATCGCGCCCATGATACGAAATCAGCGTGCCATACAAAGTTTTGATGCGCCGTTTATCACGCTCGCGGTCACCAGTGGAGCGTAACGTAATTGTGATCTGTTGTGGCGGATGTTCTTTATCTTTATTTTCTTTTGCAAGTGGAACATATAAAGATGGAATAAGCGCTTCAAACTTATCGTCTAGTTGGTTCTGCTCTTCGACATTTATCAATGCCTCAGCCACACGATTCGCTAAAGGTGGAGTCACTTCTTCATTTTTCTTAAATTTCGGTTCTTTTTGTGAAGCAATGTTTGCTTCATCAAAAGATGGTTGCCATTGACTTTCCCAATCTTCTGGGAAGTTATCAGGTGGGGGAGGCATATCATCATATTCAGGTTTTGATTCTGCTATCGCGTAGGTCACGTTTTGAACGTGACTTTCTTGTTTAATTTTATTTGTCACGCTAGAAGCGTGACCTACATTTGCATCAGGCTTTGGATTCTGTTTGGGTGCAGAAACAGGTTTCGGGTCAGGTTTTGAAGCGGATGGTTTTTGAACAGGAATAGGTTTGAGAGTCGAATCATCTGCTGATTCTAAAATCTTGATTTCAGTTTTAATCACATCTACTAAAATTTTTGGTGGCGTGTTGCTGTGATCAACTTTTCCTTCAATAATAACGATTTGATCATTATTTAATTTCGTTTTGTATTGCTCCCAAGTTTTTGGAAATAAAACAGTTTCCATTACGCCTTGAATATCTTCAATGGTGACGAAGCCCATTGGCTTGCCAGTTTTTGTGGTGTACGGACGAATGTTTGTGATGAGACCCGCCACGCGAACTTTTTCTTCGTGACTCGATTCGGAAAGTTGACCAGAAAAATAACTGACGATTTGTGAAAGCGTGGCTTGATATTCATTGAGCGGATGATCTGAAATGTAAAGCCCGATGAGTTCGCGTTCCCAATTTAACATTTCACGTTTATCAACATTTTTTACTTCGGGCAATTTGATTTCTTCCACAACGCCGCTTGTGCTACCAAACATGCTAATTTGCCCAACATCTGCGGCGCGGAAGTGTGCACTGGAAATGGAAACGATTTTATCTAACGAAGCCAACATAGATGCACGATTACCAAAAGAATCCATTGCGCCAACTTTGATTAAACATTCAAGTGCGCGTTTGCCAACAGAACGTAAATCAACACGGCGAGCAAAATCATTTAGGTCTGTAAATTTTCCGTTTTTGATTCGTTCATCAATAATCGGTTGCACGGCTTGTTGACCAACATTTTTAATGGCGCCTAAGCCAAAACGAATTTGTGATTTTGTTTTGCTCTTTCCCACGCCGCCGAGGACGGCGGTGTGAGCATGGCTACTTCCGCCGTCCTCGGCGGAAGTTTCAACATCCTCAATATCAAAATCCCAAGTGGATGCATTGATGTCAGGTTGTAAAACTGGTACGCCCATTAAACGTGCATCGGCAACATAGTAAGCAACTTTGTCAGTTTGGCTTGCCGTAGCAGATAGAAGCGCGGTCATGTATTCGGTTGGGTATTTAGATTTTAAGAATGCAGTTTGAACTGCAATCACACCATAATCAGCGGCGTGAGATTTGTTAAATCCATACCTTGCAAATTCTTCCCAATCAGAATAAATATCATTGGCAATAGGTTCAGTCATGCCTTTGGCTACTGCACCTTTTACAAATTTATTACGATGTTTATCAATATCTTCTTTTTTCTTTTTAGAAATGGCTCTGCGCAATTCATCTGATTCGGAAGGTGTATAGCCTGCTAACTCTACTGCGGCTTGCATCAATTGTTCTTGATAAATTGGAATGCCATAGGTATCACTAAAAATCTTTTCCATTGATGGATGACGATATTTAACTGCTTGTGTGCCGTGCATGCGAGAAATATAGTCAGGAATAAACGCCATCGGACCTGGACGATACAACGCCACCATAGCAATGATGTTATCCAAATTTTTTGGTTTCATTTGCACGATGTAACGCGTCATTCCACTTCCTTCTACTTGGAACACGCCAGCCGTTTGACCAGCACTCATTAATTCAAATGCTTTCGGGTCGTCAATTGGAATATTATTCAAATCATATTTAATGCCGTGACGTTTTTCAATAAAATCACATGCGCGTGCCATAACAGTTAATGTGATTAAGCCAAGAAAATCTACTTTTAACATGCCCAATGTTTCAAGCACGCCCATTTCAAATTGCGTTACGGATTTTATTGGCGTTTCTTCTGAATTTGATGTTGGGCGATGAAGTGGCAAATATTCTGTCAGTGCTTTATCTGAAATCACAACGCCAGCCGCATGTGTGCCTGCATTACGCACAGTGCCTTCCATTTTTGTGGCAATGTCTATCACTTCACGCATTTGCGCGTTGTTATCATAAATTTCTTTGAACTCACGCACTGCCATAGCATCTTCCATGCCTGCACCTTTGGCGGCGGCAAATGGCACAAGTTTAGCAACACGGTCAACTTCGGGTAATGGAATTTCCATCACCCGCGCTACATCACGAATGGCGGCTTTTGTTCCCATTGTGCCAAAGGTAATAATTTGAGCAACTTTATCTGTGCCATATTTATTCACACAATAGCCCAACATTTCAGACCGACGCTCATCTTGAAAATCCAAATCAATATCAGGCATAGACACACGACCTGGATTTAAGAAGCGTTCAAAAATTAAATTATGTTCTAATGGATCTACCAATGCAATTTCGAGTGTATAAGCAATGATCGAGCCAGCCGCCGAGCCGCGGGCGTTGTACCAAATTCCACGTTCACGGGCGAAGCGACATAAATCCCACACGATTAAGAAGTAGGCATCGAATCCCATCTCATGCACGATACGAAGTTCATAAGCGAGTCTTTCGCGGACTTTCTGGCTGGTGGCTTCATCCCCATACCTTTTCCTAGCCCCAGCCTCGCAAAGTTCACGTAAATATGTTTCAGCAGTGTGATTTGAAGGCACAGGGAAATCTGGTAAGTGATAACCTTGGAAATCTAAATTGACATTACAGCGTTCAGCAATCAACAACGTGTTAGACATTGACTCAGGTACTTCAGCAAATAACCTTTGCATTTCAGCAGGTGGGCGCAGGAAATATGAATCATCACTCATGCGCATACGTTCAGGGTCACTGAGTACCGTTTGCGTTTGCATCGTTAACATGATGTCTTGTAACTTTGCATCTTCTTGATTAATGTAATGCACATCATTGGTGGCGATATAACGTGCGTTATATTTTGCACCAAGTTCTAATAATTTTTTATTTAAGTCTGTAATTTCTGGAATGTTATGGCTTTGCAGTTCTACAAAAAATCTATCGGCACCAAATAAATCGTAATACCAATTCCAACGGCGCACTGCTTCTTGTGGATTTTCATATAACAATGCTTTTGGAATTTCAGCAGACATACATCCGCTGGTACAAATTAATCCCTCTGAATGTTGTGCTAGAAAATCATGGTCAATGCGTGGATGATAATAGTAGCCTTCCAATTGTGAAGCGGAGGCAATCTTCAATAAGTTTTGATAACCAACTTCATTTTCTGCTAATAAAAGTAAATGCGAAGAATGACGGTCAAGTTTTGAATCTTTATCTTTCATACCGCGTGGCGCCATATAGGCTTCTAAACCAATGATAGGTTTAACCCCTACACCTTTTGCGGCTTTGTAAAAATCAATCACACCATACATCGTGCCATGGTCAGTGATGGCAACTGCGGGCATATCCATTTCTTTAACACGCTTCACTAACTTCTTGATATTCGAGAAGCCATCTAATAAAGAATATTCAGTGTGAACGTGTAAGTGGGCGAAGGACATGTTAGTTTATTAGTTAGGTAGTTTGGTAGTTTGTTAGTTGAACTAGATAACTAGCCAACTATGTAACTATCAAACCGAATTATAGCACGCATGTTCAAAAATCCACTGGGCGGGTGGCTTAAAGAATTGAAAGTTTTTTGAGTAAATTGAGGTTGAAATTAAATGTGGAAAGTCGTAAAATAGCCATAATCTTTAGGTGGTAATGAAATAGATTACCGCCTAAAAGATATCTGCATTCATCTTGGGTGTCAAATATCGAATGTTCGATGGATAAGAGGGGAGCATCTAAGAATTGAGGGGAATTTGAGTGCGGAACTTTCCAGCATGTTTAACATGCGTTAGTCAAGATGCAAAAATTAAATGAATCAAACATAATATAGATATCTTTGTATTGAAAAACTAAAATCCAAGATGGAGACGATTTATGCCAAGTGATAAAGTAATTTCAATATTAGGACTTAAAAAAGCGGGTAAAACAACTTTCTTAGGTGTATTGAATTTAGCATTAGCCTTAGAACAATCTCCATGGCGGATTAGACCAGTGGGGCAAACAATCAAAGATATGTCAGATCTTACAGCACAAATTTTCTCACAGAGCGAATACCCTCCACAAACTCAAGTAGAAAATAAGATGTTTTTTGTGGTTGAGAAGGAGGCAACCATGCTTGGTTTAAGTCCCGGCGCTCAATTTAGGCTTCATGCAGCAGACGTGCCGGGTGAAGCGATCAGAGGGGTTGCTGGCGCATCTATTTATCACGATTTCTATGAGCAGTATGTAAAAGGTAGCTCTGGAATAATATTCTTATTAGACTCACAACAATCTTGGCTAGAAGGTGAAATTTTACCCAATAAAGGTACTGATCCATATTTTCCATTATTTAGTGCTATTATTGCCCAAATTCAAGAGCAAACAGAAGGTGCTAAACCTTATATAGTGTTTTGCGTGACAAAAGTTGATCAAGTTGAGGGGCAAGGACCCAATAGCAAATTTGACAAAGAGGGATACTTTGAGGAGGTTGAGGAGTTAGCGGAAAAGATTCTCGGCAGAAATGCTAAGGCAATAATTGATCAGGCCTTTGATACCGATCATGTTTATTGGTTGCCAGTTAGCGCTACAGGGTTTGTTGATACAGAAAAAGGTAGAAAGTCTCAGTGGGATAAAGAAGCCAGCAACGGCGATGTAAACAAAATTCGAAAGCCAGCAAGCATAAAACCAATAGGCGTGGCTGAGTCTTTGGAATGGATTCTAGATAAACTGGCTGATGACGACGAAGATGTTAGAATTAGAAGGACAAGAGGGAAGAAGTATGCCGATGTAGTTAAAGGACTCCGTAAGTTTCTAGGTATATAAAATGAAACTTGAATTTCCTCATTATATTTATGGCATGTTGCAAACATCAGATGGAAAAAAATGTATATGGTGACTTGCAACCCATAGCTTATAGTGAATCTTTTTCGGAAGAGTTACAAAGAGAAATATACAAAACTATAAGATTAGGTTTAACAAATGATTTCATGGGAGAATCCAGTCATGTCTATGGCTTTTTTCCTTTATTCAAAGATGGTTTTGTTGCCGCTCATTATGAGTTGATGGAACTTACCGAGCCAACTTCGCGCGGTAAGCCAGTCTTTTCAGAATTTCTTTATATTACTTTATCTCAACTTGAAAAAATTGATTGGGATGTTTATCCAATTTTTCAAGCATTTAAAAACATTTCATATTATAAAAATATTACAAAAGATATTCCACCTATAGAAATTGAATTTACTAATAATACTATTCGGGTGGATGTACTTTCTCAATTTCCTGCTCAAATTGGAGCAGTGCTTGCTAAGTATTTATCATCTAGAGAAAAAATTAATATAATTTCTTCTCTAGGTGATCATAAAATTCGAATAGAATTTTTATGCTCAATTTTCCAATGTATCCCGCAACCCTATAGAGCCTCTATATCTTTTTCTACCCTTGCTAAAGATACATCTGATTCAGTAAGAGTATTTTTTTTCGACTCGGCAAAGCCAATATGGACAGGTTGTAGAGTGGCAATCTCCAAATATACAAGACTTATCTGGTGTAATATATGTAAATTGGATAGATGAACTCATTAGAAAATCAGATGGCAGAGAACTCAAAAGAGAAATTTCAAAATTAATTTTGCCGCAAAAAGCAAAGCATTTGAAAACTATTGGCGATGAACTAGATTTGGCAGTTAAGTACAAACGGTGGTATCCCAATCGTAACGAATACTTAAAAATTACGGAGGTATCTCAGATCAAACAACAATTAAATACACCTGTCAATGAGTTCTCATGGATATTTCCGAAAGAGGAAGCAGAGAGGTGGCTTTCAGACTTATTGACTTTTGTTATTAATTTCCCTGCTTATGATATTGGGGTAGAAGCATTGTCTCATTATATAGTGATAATTTCTGATGATAAATCCAGACAAATACTTGTTAAGAAAATTGTAAATGAAATATTTTTACCCCAAAAAGAAAAAGATTTATTTAAACTAACTGACTTTATTATCCATATTACTGAATATGGTATCAAAACTAATCAGCCATTACTTATTAGGTTTTGTGAAGAAATTCTACAATATTGCCTTAATTCAAAACAATATAAAAAGGCATTATACCTTTGGTCAAAATTAATACAACTTGAATGGGCAAGTTCTACGGGACATTTTGTCTCTGCTTTAGCTCAACTTAGTCAAATCCAAGGTAAAGATGATTTTTTATATATCGTAAATATAATTGGATGCCCACCTAATAAACAAGCATTCATGGCTCTTTTAAGCTTATTGAAAAGACTTTCAAAATTACCAACTGATATACCTCAGAATTTCAAGTTTTTAGATTCTGTAAATGATGATGTCCCTAAAAAATATCTTGAATTTCTTCCAAAATGTTTCGCAGAACTTCAAAGCTACAAATGGCTTGGTTCTCAAATTAAATTCGGTTATGAAAATGTTGATGGATTCTATCAAGAAATACCGCTCCTAATTGAAAAAATCGGATTGGAAACAGCAAATAAATTTTTTGAAAACGTAAGAGATGAAAGAGATGATCTGCTAACTGCTATCACGGCTTTTTCAATTATTTTGAATCAAATACAGAAAGGAGATACAAAACCCAAGTTCTTAAATAATTATCTATCTTCAATAGAAATGTGTCAACCTCAGTACATTGACGAGGGAATAGAAATCTTAATGAAACACTGGATGTTTTTTTCTGTTCAGCAATTAGAGACGATGCTAAATTTTGTTGAGACTAAACCTAAACTTAGAAATATTAACCGAATCTCTGAGGAAATAAGAACTAATATTCAGAAAAAAAATAGAATTAAGAGGGTTGAAGACACATTCACTAGTAAAATCAAAAAAGAAAATTTAGGACATATCATTTTTGATTTTACTTATGAATTTTCTCGATTTGTGGATATTGAGGCGTGGATGTTATTTGAAGGACATATTCGCAACCGTAGATACTTAAATGAATATCATAATTACTTAATTCAAATTCTTTTAGAGAATCGGTTTTACAAGATTGAGGATTATAAATTGAAAGATTTATATTTCTCATTAGATAATGCCGGATTACACTACGAAGCTGATGTTTTTGCGTATTGGCTATTATTTCATAGAGGAATATTTATAAATCCATTCGATACGATTTATCGGACTCTTAGTTTGTCCAACTTGTCTTATATACGGCCTAATCATGCTGGGATGCTAATAGGACAAAAGAAAGCTTTTGATAGTAAACTCATCCGCTCGATAGCAGCAAGGATAGTTGAAATGAGCCCTAAGGAGGCTGAAAGCTTGATAGAAAAACTTGATGTTTATATGGGAAAATATGTAACCAGTACTTTTGGAAATCGATTAAGAACTTTGGTTACTGATTTACCACCAGACATAATTTGGCTAGAAATTTGCAAAGCATTATCAAAACAACTTAAATCTGAAATAAAAAAATACTAACTAGAGGAAATAACATGCAAACAATTCTATTAATTACAGCGCCAGTTATTTATATTTTGATTATATTGTTTTCAGCATGGATTGGGGCGATTAGTGGTAGACAACGAAAGGGCATTAATGCTCAACCTTATATTGCTATTCTTGCTGGATTATCAACTTGTCCATTGGTAGCTGTTCTTATTCAATTTGGTAGGCTGGAAATTCCGTCTATTGAAATAATTCTGCCTTTAATATGTCTAACTTTAGGTATCGGTTTTTTTGTAGGCTTGATTTATATATGGTCTGCTAGTCTTGTCTTAGATAATTCTGCAGTTACAAGCCTCTTTGTTTTAGGTACTATTGCTGGTAGCACAATTTGCCTTTACTTTTATTTTTTTTCATACACAAGTACAGGAATTACTCATGAGCTCAGCTTGGGGCTTTTTATTTGGCGTACTTGTATATATGGTAATTAAAGGGCCACGAGGAACATTCTCACGTTTTGTTCGGTAAGAGAGAATAAATTCATGAACAATAACTCTCGAATATTAATTTACATTAGCATAATGACTTTAGTCTTTACCTGCGTTGTACTTGGGTATAGTTTATTGTTTTTTGGATGGGAATTAGAAGGTGGGTCTAATGAAATTTTCATTTCACCTCAAATCATTGTTGTTATCGGTTTGATTATTGCTGCAATAAACGGGATAGCAAGTAATATACTTGCAGAGCAGTTGGGAAAGGGATTAGAAAAATTATCGCCTTTTTTAAAGACTGGAATACCTGTAATAGTTTTTTTATTCACAATAATTTTGAGCATATTTATTGCATTACTGAGTATTTAGGAGGAATTTTATGCTAAGTTCTTGGTTAAAAGAAACGCCTTGCCAATCTTGTGGTGCAGTTATTAGCAAAGGGCAATGGTTTTGCAAAACCTGTGGTCGTAGCAGAGGTATTAATGGAGCTTTACAATTTAAGAAATGGGAGTTGATAGCCATTGTAACTAGCTTATCTATAGTTGTTTCATTATCGTTATTGACTTTGACTGCGTTAATTGCTAGTTTGCAGAGCATAATGTCAACAACTGAAAACCCTAGTGCATCGTCACCTCCGATAATACCTGAAAATAACAATTCATCTTTTATCACGGCTACTAAAATACCAACAAACACGAGAATACCTCAACGTACAAGCACACCGAAAGATTTAACATTTACAAATTATTCTTGCCCTGATAAATCTGAAGTCAAACTTAGAGTCGGATATACTGCCGTTGTTTCATTCTATGATGTGAATTTACGGTCAACTCCTATTGTCCCAGATGTATGGGATGAAAACATTATTGTAATGCTGAGTGAAGGAGATAAAATGGTAGTTATTGGCGGACCTAAATGCGCTCATGAAGGTACATGGTGGGAAGTTCGTACAGATAATGGATATGAAGGGTGGATACGTGAGATGCAACCTAACAAAATTTTACTTGAGCCTATAAAATGATTTTATAAACCGTTTTATATGGATAAAGCAATGAAATTTTTACAAAGAGCCCATTGTCATGCTTGTAATTCCATAATCCCAGATGGATATATCTTTTGTAAGATATGTAAAAGAGACAGATTTATAAGGATCCAACAGTGGGAGTTTCTTATTATTTCGCTGCTATTAATTATGTTTATAGCTTCATTTTCCTTCCTTAGAATTTTTTTGATAAAAGATTCTAAATTTATTGCTCTTACACAACAAATAACTAATCCTGTTCCAACGCTAATTGAACCTACTTTATTTTTTGCGCCAACAAATACCCCTTCAGTATTGAAAACAACACCTTCAAATACCCCTTTGCCTCTAATTACAAGTTGTTCTGGTGCTCCGCCTCAAAGAGTCGAAGTTGGAAGAAGAGGCTTTGTTTGTACACAATATGACCGCTTAATTGTTCGTACTGGCCCTTATGCATCGGACACCGAAATTACTCGTATTGAACCAAACACTTATTTTCGTGTTATTGATGGACCGGTATGTGCAAATAACTGGTCGTGGTGGGAGATAAGAACAGATGATGGAGTAAGAGGTTGGGTTTCTGAAGGTGGAGACAATGTTGATAAATATTTTATTTGTCCCCAAAATCTTAGTCCTTAATTTCCCATCTCTAACACTCCTCCAATATTCCCCATGCTATAATCTCTTCCCGAAAGGGAATTGAATGCTTAAGAACTTTGTAAAATTATTCAGTGGTGACCCCACAAAGAAGACGGTTGAGCAGTATCAACATATTGTAGAGGAAGTGAATGGGCTTGAGGAGCAGTTTGCTTCTTTAAGTGATGCGCAGATTCGGGCTAAGACGGATGAGTTTAAGGCTCAAGTCACTTCTGCTGTTGAGGGGATTGAGGATGAAAAAGAACGCCATCAAGCAGAACAAGATGTATTAAATGAAATCATGCCACAAGCCTTTGCCTTGGTGCGTGAAGCATCTAAACGCACAATTGGCTTGCGTCATTATGACGTGCAGATTATCGGTGGCGCGGCGTTGCATGAAGGTAACATTGCAGAGATGCGTACAGGTGAAGGAAAAACACTTGTCGCTACTATGCCTGTTTATCTCAATGCCTTGTTAGGGCGTGGCGTACATTTAATTACAGTCAATGATTATTTAGCCCGTCGTGATGCGCGTTGGATGGCACCGATTTATCATGCGTTGGGATTATCCGTTGGTGTTTTGCAAATGGCGGCAGTGACAGAGAATGGCAAAAAAGCATTCATTGTTGATTTTGAAAAAGATTCACCACATGAAGATCAACGCCATTTAAGAATGGTGGATAGAGTCGAAGCGTATAAAGCCGATGTAACCTTTGGGACAAATTCCGAATTTGGTTTTGATTATCTGCGCGATAACATGGCAATGAAACTTGATGCACGTGTTCAACGCGGGCATTATTACGCCATCATAGATGAAGCAGATAATGTATTAATTGATGAAGCCCGCACGCCGTTAATTATTTCAGGTCCAGCACAAGGTGATTTGGAATGGTATGGTCGTATGGCGCAGGTGGTTAAACAACTCAAGCCCGAAGATTATGAAATGGAAGAAAAGAATCGCAACATCAATTTAACAGAAATTGGTGTCAGCCGAGTAGAAGCCATATTGGGCACCCAACTATTAGATCCAGAAAGACCCGAAGATTTATCTCCAGAACAAGCCCGCATGATGGGTTATCTACAACAAGCGTTAAGAGCACAATATCTTTTTCATCGCAATAAAGATTATTTGGTGCAAGCAGGCAAAGTTGTTATCGTTGATGAATTTACTGGGCGTTTAATGCCAGGTCGTAGATGGAGTGATGGTTTGCATCAGGCAGTGGAAGCGAAAGAAGGTGTGAAGGTTGAACCTGAATCGGTAACGTATGCTACTGTTACTTTGCAAAATTATTTTCGCATGTATCAAAAACTTGCAGGCATGACGGGCACTGCATTAACCGAAGCCGAAGAGTTTAATAAAATTTATAAATTAGAAGTTGCACCCATTGCGCCGAATCTTGAATATCAAAGTTATGGAAAAACTGCGCCGCTAACTGAAATTAAAAGCAAAGATGATGAAGGCTATGCTTATTCATATTTTGTAAAAGCAGGTGAAACTACGCCGCTTTTTTATCGCCGCAAAGATTACCCTGATGTCATCTTCAAAAATGTTGAAGCAAAGTTGCGTGCTATTGTTACAGAAATAATTCGCAACCATGCACTTGGTCGCCCGTTGTTGGTGGGAACTACATCAGTTGAATCATCTGATAAATTATCTAACAGGCTGAAAGCAGAATCGATTCGCCGTTTGATGCAATATGCTTTGGTGCGTGATCATTATCTGCGAGCGAATAATTTGGAAGAAGACGGACGCCTCATTGCTGACCTCGTGCCGTTCAATGAACCGATAGATAAGATTACGCCTGATGCTTTGCGGGCGTTCATCAAGCCACATGGATTAAATAGTATCAGTTTGGACGATGAAAATAATCTGAAAGCATTGCTGGAAATTTTACACTTACCAGAATCAGCCAAAGATAGATTGAAGAAAATTTTTCAAGGTGGTGTGCCACATCAAGTGTTGAATGCACGTAAACACACGGAAGAATCGCAAATCATTGCAGGGGCTGGTGCATTCGGTGCTGTGACGATTGCTACGAACATGGCAGGTCGTGGTGTAGATATTAAATTGGGCGGTGAAATTGCAGAAGAAGTTATTTCAGCAGTTAACCGCGTGTTGAATAAAGCAGGTTACAAAGATCCGTTTGATATGACTTTACAAGAACGTCGTGAAGCCTTACAAAAAATGGACCCCGCTAATTTTGGTTTGTACGAAGCCGAGATTAAACTTTTCTTACAGTATTTTGAAGATATGGCGTTGGTTAGAGAGTTAGGTGGTTTGCATGTGATTGGTTCGGAACGTCACGAAGCCAGACGTATTGATAATCAGTTACGCGGACGTGCTGCTCGTCAGGGTGACCCTGGCTCTTCACGTTTTTATCTTTCCATGCAAGATGACTTGATGCGTTTGTTCGGTGGTGAGCAAGTTGGTGGAATGATGAATCGCCTTAAGGTAGATGATGCACTTCCATTAGAACTAAGACTCGTCAGCAATATTATTGAAGGTTCACAAACGCGCGTTGAAGGTGCAAACTTTGATGTGCGTAAACATTTGTTGGAATATGATGATGTGTTGAATAAACAACGCCAACAAATTTATGAGCAACGAGACAGAATTTTTCTCAAAGAAGATTTGAGTGATGATGTTAACGAAATGCTGGATGCCGAAGTGACCAAACGTGTTGAAGCAGGTTTGGCTGATGAAGAAGGCGCGTGGCGTTTAATCGCTTGGTTAGATCAAGTGCAACCAGCATTTGAATCGAAAGATGGTTTGTATCCTTCTTATGGTTTCAAACTTCTTTTGGAGTCCATCGGCTTGCCGATGGATGTGCAAGAGCAAGCTTCTGCATTCCAAAAAGTGACATCAAAATCTATCGAAGCAGAATATGCTCATGCCATTAAATCTATTGAGAATTTAATAAATCGAACGCAAGAAAGTTTAGACAGTCAAATCTCAGATAGAGAAGATGCCTTAGATGCTTACTTTCAAGGCTTGCGAGATATGGAGGAAAAGCCTCGTCCGCAAAAGATACAAGAAGAGATTAGTGCTTTAGCCCGTTTGCAATTGAGATTTAATAATGAAATTCAAAAGTTGTTAGCAGATGACCCCGAAGATGCTAAAGAATCAATTCAAGATTTGGTAGCCAGTCAATTGACTGTGATTAGTGCAACCAGAGTGATTGGTGCGATTCAAAATCGTTTGGGTGAACAATTGCAATTGCAAAGTCCATTGCCATCAGATTGGGACGAGTTAGCAGATATTTTGTTAGATACTGCCAAACAAGCCTTTGATAATAAACGTGAGCGATTAAATAATCAGATTGCGCGTGATATTGATATTTTGTTACAAAGAGAAGATGTATCTACGAATACGGGTAAGTTACGTTTGTTATTGACATTATCTCAAGGCACACGCACAGCCTTTGACCAAAAGACTCATAAACAAGTGAAGCAATTATTTAATCGCTTTACTTATGTTTTTTATGCAGCCCAACTGTTAGAAGGCAAAGATAGCGAAGACATTGTTGATGATGTCATGAATCATTTAGAAACTGCTGAAAAAGAATTGCAAACAACTTGGGGACAAAGTGAGTTTGCACGTCTGAAACAAAATGCAAATAAATTGGCAGATTTTGGTCCAGCGGCGCGAATCGCTTTCGGGGAAGATAAACTCAATGGAGCAGTATCAAGCTTGAGCGAGTCGGAAGCGGGTACTTTATCAGATGCAATTGGAAAGTATGTATTAAATGAAGTTCATCGTCAATTGTTATTGGGCGCTTTCAGTGAATTATGGGTTGAGTATTTAACAAAAGTTGAAGCTTTGCGTGTTTCGATTGGATTAGAGGCTTACGGACAGCGTGACCCACTGGTACAATATAAAGCACAGGCATCTGAAATGTTTGCGCAGTTGTTGGAAGATGTGCGTGGTTTGGTGATTGGACGCGCCTTTGCTGCTAGACCTCGCCGTGTTGAAATTACCGCACTTGAAACAGCAGAAGTTGCAAGTGCGCCAAATGAAACATCAATTCAAATTGGCGATTCAGATTCTGGCAATAAGAAGAAAAGAAGACGAAGGAATTAATTAGTTTTCTGGTTTGCTAGTTTGCTAGTTGGCTAGTTTATTGAGGCAAAATTGTTTTCAGACGATACTGCACCGTTGAACAAATATGTGTCGCTTCCAAAGGTTGATTTGCATCGGCATTTGGAAGGCTCATTGCGTTTATCTACTATGTTGGATATTGCTAAACAACATGGTGTGACAGTGCCTGTTTCGATGTTGAATTTAAGCGGCTTGGTGCAAGTGCAAGACCAAGACCCAATGACGTTTTCAAACTTTCTTGAAAAATTCAAGACATTACGTTTATTTTATAAATCGCCTGATGTGATTCATAGAGTCTCTGCTGAAGCAGTGGAAGATGCGGCTAAAGATCATGTGCGCTATTTGGAATTACGTTTTACACCTGTGGCGTTGAGCAGGGCAGAAGGTTTTCCATTGCATGATGTGATGGATTGGGTTATTACCAGTACACAAGAAGCGGCGAAGAAATATAAAATCAAAGTGAATCTAATTGCTTCGGTGAACCGCCACGAAAGCCCAGAGTTAGCCGAGCAAGTGGCTTGGTTAGCAGTGGATCACATGAAGCATGGCTTAATGGGTTTGGATTTAGCAGGCAATGAAGCAGAATTTCCATCCAGTCCGTTTTATGGAATTTTCAAAGAAGCCAAACAATCTGGTTTACACATCACCATTCATGCAGGTGAGTGGGGACCTGCTCAAAATGTGCGTGATGCTATTGAGAATTTAGGTGCCGAAAGAATTGGGCATGGTGTGCGCGTCTTAGAAGATGAGGCAGTTGTTGCGCTTGCCAAAGAATGTGGCACAGTTTTTGAAGTGTGTGTGACCAGCAATTTTCAATCAGGTGTGGTCAAATCTGTTGAAGCACATCCATTATCAAAGATGATGGAGAAAGGGTTGAAGGTTACAATTAATACCGATGACCCTAGCATTTCAAGAATCGTATTGGCAAATGAATATCAAATTGCCTGTGATAAATTAAATGTATCACTTGATGAATTGAAAAAGTCTATCATTGTGGCCGCACAATCTGCATTTTTGAATGATGAAGATAAAGAAAAATTAACCACTTTGTTGAAAAAAGAATTAAAATTGTAGAAAAGATCAGCCACGAATTTCGCGGATTTTCGCTAATGGATTAAAAATTCGCGTCAATTAGCGCAATTCGCGGCAAAAAGATTTTGAAATAAAATATATTAGCTCTCTTTTTCTCTGTGTTTTCTGTGGCTAAAAATGTTTTTTTCAAAAAATCCAATATTAGAAATATCAAGGATGACAAAGGCGCTCCTTTGTGTTCTTCGGTGAAATTTAAACCAAAAGGAGTAACAAATGAAAGATTTATTTAACGCACGTCATGTATTAAAGGTGGGAAGTAAAGATTATACAATCTATCGGCTAGATGCTTTAGAAAAAGCAGGATTAACAAAATTAAATAAACTGCCTTATTCCATTCGCATTTTGCTCGAAGCGGCACTACGTCAATGCAATGATGAAGAAATCACCCAAGCAGATGTAAAAAATATTGCCTCATGGACTCCCAAGGGCAATCGTCCTGGTATCCCATTTTTACCTGGACGCGTCATCATGCAAGATTTTACAGGCGTACCAGCGTAGTAGATTTAGCCGCTATGCGCGCCGCTGTTGCCAGACTCGGTGGCGACCCGAAAAAAATTAATCCACTTGTGCCAGTAGATTTAGTCATTGACCATTCTGTGCAAGTAGATTTCTTCGCCACAGCCGATGCATTAAATCGCAACACCGAAATGGAATTTTTACGCAATCGTGAACGCTATGAATTTCTCAAATGGGGACAAAAAGCATTTACAAACTTCCGCGTTGTTCCACCCATGACAGGCATTGTGCATCAAGTCAATCTTGAAAATCTCGCTCAAGTTGTAATGGTTAAGGAGACCTCCGAGGTTTCCAAAACCTCGGAGGTCTTGGCCTTCCCCGATACATTAGTCGGCACCGATTCACATACCACCATGATTAATGGTTTAGGTGTGGTAGGTTGGGGCGTTGGTGGTATCGAAGCCGAAGCCGTTATGCTTGGTCAACCAATGGATATGCTTCTGCCCGATGTTATCGGTTTCAAACTTCATGGCAAACTGCGTGATGGTGTTACAGCCACCGATTTAGTTTTAACCGTCACACAAATGCTTCGCAAAAAAGGTGTGGTTGATAAATTTGTTGAATTCTATGGTGCAGGTTTAGATAGCATGTCATTAACTGACCGCGCCACGATTGGAAACATGGCTCCCGAATATGGTGCTACCATCGGCTATTTCCCTGTAGATGAGGAGACGCTTCGTTACATGCGTCTAACTGGTCGCTCACAACAAACCATTGATTTAACCCAAGCCTATTTACGCGAGCAAGGTTTATTCCGCGATTCAAATTCACCAGACCCAGAATTTACAGACACACTTGAACTTGATTTAGCCTCTGTCGTTCCATCATTAGCAGGACCCAAACGTCCGCAAGATAGAGTCGCATTAACTGAAATGAAAGAGACATTTCAAAAAGCATTAACCACTCCAGTTAAAGATAGAGGCTACGAATTATCTGGTGATTCATTAACGCGTGAAGCAACGTTTGGCACCAATGGTGGCACACAAAAAATGAAACATGGTGCTGTGGTGATTGCCGCGATTACATCATGTACTAATACATCAAATCCATCCGTGTTAATTGCGGCAGGTTTAGTTGCTAAGAAAGCACTTGAAAAAGGTTTGAACGTTAAACCGTATGTCAAAACTTCACTTGCTCCAGGCTCTCGTGTAGTGACAGAATATTTAGATAAAGCAGGTTTGATTGATCCACTATCAAAACTTGGCTTTAACGTCATTGCTTATGGTTGTACAACTTGTATTGGAAATTCAGGTCCATTACCAGGCGAAGTTGCCAAAGCAGTCACAGGTTCAGATTTAGTCGCCGCGGCAGTTATCTCAGGCAATAGAAATTTTGAAGGTCGTGTGCATCCATTAGTCAAAGCAAATTATTTAGCATCACCTCCATTGGTTGTTGCTTATGCTTTAGCAGGCACAGTTGATATTGATTTAGATAAAGAACCATTAGGCAATGATAAAGATGGTGCTCCTGTTTACCTCAAAGATTTATGGCCCACTCAACAAGAAATTAGTGATGTCATTGCAAGCAACGTCAAAGCCGAAATGTTCAAAGAAAGATACGCCGATGTGTTCGGTGGTTCTGATATGTGGAAAGAAATTGAAGTAACAGGCGGTGATTTATATGAATGGGATGAAAAATCTACTTACATTCATCATCCGCCATACTTCCAAGAATTGACATTAGAAGTTGGTTCTGTTAAAGAAATTAAATCTGCTAGAGTGTTAGGCATGTTCGGTGACTCCATCACCACTGACCATATCTCTCCTGCTGGTAACATCGCAGTTGATTCACCCGCTGGAAAAT
The DNA here is from genome assembly GCA_001567105.1 of Chloroflexi bacterium OLB14. Lineage (GTDB taxonomy): Bacteria > Chloroflexota > Anaerolineae > Anaerolineales > Villigracilaceae > Villigracilis. The sequence continues at coordinate 136,366 of LMZR01000014.1, read as the reverse complement.
TTTTACAAGATCAAGATGTTGCTCCACAATACTTTAATTCGTATGGCTCACGGCGTGGCAATGACCAAGTGATGGCACGCGGAACATTTGCAAATATCCGCTTGAAAAATTTATTGGTTGCACCCAAAGAAGGCAACTGGACGAAACATCACACTTCTGGTGAAGTCATGTCAATTTTTGACGCGGCGATGAAATATCAAGGCGAAGGCGTACCAGCCATTGTGATTGCAGGCAAAGAATATGGCACAGGCTCAAGTAGAGACTGGGCAGCAAAAGGACCTATGTTGCAAGGAGTCAAAGCAGTCATTGCTGAATCATTTGAACGTATTCATCGCTCAAATTTGGTTGGCATGGGAGTCCTCCCGCTAAGATTCGCTGAAGGTCAAAATGCCGAGTCTCTCGGTCTAGATGGAAGCGAAGTGTTCGACATCGAAGGTTTGGATAACAATATCAAGCCGAAGAGTGAATTAACTGTCAAAGCAAAAAAAATCTGATGGAAAAATAATCGAATTCAAAGTCACTGCTTTGTTGAACACAGATGTTGAAGTCAACTATTATCGTAACGGCGGTATTCTTCATACTGTGTTGCGAAATTTAGTGAAGTAAACTTGTTGTAAAAAGAGACTGGCGTGCGCCAGTCTCTTTTTTTATTTAAATCTTTTGAACGGGGAACTGTATCTCATTAACAGTATTTGAGTCGTTTTGGTCTCCTTTCTTTTCTGGCATTTTGAGATTCAATTCGCGGCTTGGTCCAACAATTTGATAACCATTCACATCAATCCATTTAGCAAGTGCATCATAGGCTTCGCCAATAGTAGCGAATGACCCTGTATGTACAACACATGCCATTTTTTCAACAGTTGGCAAGGTGTATACATTTATACGGCTAGTGGGTGAAACATTGTTGCTAATTGGCATGGCAACTTCAATATCCCAACCACTTTCATGGGTTTCTGTATCGTGATATATCGCCATGGGTGTACCGTTCATTCGAATATCATTTTGATTGATAAAAGTCATTAATTCATCCCATAACGAACGCTGTGCAGGTGGATTTGCTACAGTACCTCGGATAGTAACAACTTTTATTGGTTCAATCTTTTTTAAGACAACATCATACTTAGACATAAAATTCTCCTGTTGAGTTTGTCTCAGCCAATGTTCTACATGTGCTAATCGTTCCATTTCTGCTTCAACCTGTTGCCGAATTTGTGATCGTCGTAACTTCAACATTCCTTGCAAGGCATCTGTAGAGAGATTCTCTTTGAGAAAATTGCCAATCTCTTCTAACGAGAATCCTAACTCCTTCAATGCCAAAATGCGATACAAACGAGGCAATTGGTTAAAATCATAATAACGATAGCCAGTAAAGCGATCTACTTCAATGGGTTTCAGTAAATCCATTTCGTCGTAGTATCGTAACGTCTTAATAGACACACGGCTGAGTTTTGAAAAATCTCCGATTCGGATCATATAGGGCGCCTGTATTCTCTTATACACCCTCCAGTGACAGGAGAGTCAAGACTTTAATTTTTATAAAAAAGATAGATGATATAAGGAGGTGTGAAATTTATTGAAGTAAAAAATCTTCCAAAGTTTGTGATAGCCACATTTCATATTCTTCGCCTGACCATCCCCGTTCGATAGTCAATAAGTTATATACTTCTGCACTGGTTAATAGCCAAACAGTTTCAGTGGCTGTTAGTTTATTAACTCTTAACGCACCATTGGCTGTAACGCAATCAATAAAAAATCCCATTCCCTGAAATCTGCCATCCACATATTTTTTTAGCAGGCGTTTAATTTCAGGCTCTGTTTTTGATGCACTCTTCATTACTTCGAGCAATTGCGCAATACGAGACATTAATACTTGAATCCGTTTTGCAAATAGTTGAATCTGGCGTTTTTGATTCCGCTCTTCTGCCACTTCACGAATTTGCTCTCGCAACATTAGCGGAACGGGGTTGTCATCATCTCCAAGAATAGAAGTTTTGATTAATTTTGAAAGAATCGTTTGCTTATTCTTAAATGTTGCATAAATTGTTTCAGGCGCAACACTGGCTTTTTGAGCAATTGACTCAATGGATGTACCTGCATAGCCTTTGCTTGTAAAAAGGTTTTCAGCAGATACTAGAATTTGCTGATGTGTCTCCAAAGCCTGTGCCTTGCGGCGGCTGGAATCATATTTACGTTTGGTTTGTTTTTGGATGGGCATTGTGCTTGACATTTCTCTACTTTCATTTTATCATATCAATATTGAATACAGTAATACTGTATCTAAATTAATTTGAAAGGAAACGAATATGTCAGCAAATATAAATTGGAAATGGTTTGCAGTTACTTTAGTTTTTGGGCTTCTAGCCTTTTTAGCCAGCCCAAATGCACCTTTGGGTCACATCTGGGGGCATGATGCCCCAAATATGAATCCAACAGGTTTACAAAAGGTGCTTTTCATTCTTTTATCTATTATCCAGTCGTTTGCCTTTGGGTTGGGAATAGCATTTTTAATATTTGGTCAGCCATATATAAATGCTATTTTGCATGGCAACAAAAACTTAAGCACTGCCACATATTTAGCCATGGCATGGTCTTTGATGAGTTGGTGGCCCCATACTAATTTTCATCAAACTCTTGAAACAGGCAATCTCAGTGGATTACTTGCTATTGAATATGGATTCCATGTCACGCTTATATTTGGGGCATTAATCATTGTTGTTTTCTTTCTTACTTTCATTCAACAAAAATAAAGGAGCATCTTATGTATATGTTACGAATTGAACACCCTATTCCAAGTTATGAAAAATGGAAACAAGCCTTTGATAGTGATCCTGTGGGGCGTGAAAAAATGGGTGTTAAGCGCTATCAAATCTTACGCCCAGTAGATAACCCTAATCATGTGATGATTGATCTTGAATTTAATACTGCACAAGAAGCCGAAGCATTACTTAATGCCATGCGTGAAGTTTGGAAACGTGTGCAAGGCACAATTATGACAAATCCACAAGCCACCATTGTAGAAACAATGGAAACAAAAACTTACTAATAAAAAGAGGCTGTCATAACGACAGCCTCTTTTTTATAAATTTTATAAATGCTTAATAATAGTTCCTACAATGATGAGCAACAAGAAGGCTAACACAACTAAAATCAATATCCCTTGCACCCAAGAGCCTATAAAAGCAACTAGCAACCCAACGAAGATAAGCCCAGTTAAAAAGATTAACGCGGGGAAAACATTTTTCCTTTTAGATAAATGCTCTTGTTGTTTTCGTAATTGATATAAGCCGAAACTCAAACTAAATACAGATAAGATTACAGCACTCCAAGTAATGACCGTGCCATTGCCTGGTAAATTTAGCACAAAGATGCCACAATTATTTTCACTATCTTGAATAGGATAGAAAGTGTAAATATAAACATTTGCAAAAGCAAAATGTTCCAAGTCAATATTTTCTGGTCCAATCTCCCATGTTAGTGTTTTACTTTCGCCTGCTTCTAATGATATTTTTTCATTAATCGTCACCAGCGTACCTGTTGAACTAATTTCCGCTTTAATGGTGGGGGAAAGTGTTCTATCTGATGTATTTGTAATCGTAGCAGAGAACGAAGTTGTTTCATTTGGGGTCATAAAAATTGGGCAAGATAGCCCTTCAAAGCGAGAACTGGGGCGGTGATAAAACCCGTAAAATGATGCTTCTAAATCTGCCCAAATACTGAGGGTAATAAAAGCAACGCCAAGTACGACGCCAAAGGTATAAATAAGATAATAAAAAGTAGATTTTGATTTTGTAGTCTGCATATACGTTCTTTCTAATGAAATAGGCTTGGATTGTATCCTATCTTTTGAGCGGCTATGCAATGCTATAGAAGGGTTTTATAAAAGGTTAATATGCCATGTTGAGAGTGGCTAATAAAGAAGGTAATCTAAAAGATTTAACCGCAGAGACCACGAAAATCGCAGAGAAAACCTTATGAAAACCTCTGTAGCCTCTGTGTTCTCTGTGGTGATTGTTTTTTACTCTCCATTTTCGCCACTCCCATGTCATGTTTCAAAGGTGACTATCACTTTTTAATCGGTTATACTTGCGCCCGCAAATATGACTCAACACATTCGTAACTTCTGTATCATCGCCCATGTAGATCATGGCAAATCAACTCTGGCAGACCGCTTGCTTCAATTAACAGGCGCTATCTCTGAACGCGAAATGACCGACCAAGCCTTAGATTCAATGGACTTGGAAAAAGAAAAAGGCGTCACGATTAAAGCCTCTGCTGTGCGCATGCTTTACACTGCCAAAGATAAACAACAATATGAAATCAATTTAATTGATACACCAGGGCATGTGGATTTTGGTTATGAAGTCAGCCGTGCGCTCAAAGCTTGTGAAGGTGCAATCCTTGTCGTTGATGCAACACAAGGTATCGAAGCACAAACACTGGCAAATTTATATCAAGCCTTGAACGCCGATTTAGAAATTGTTCCCGTAATTAACAAAATTGATCTACCATCCGCTCGACCCGATGAAGTGGCTGAAGATGTCGGTAGCCTGCTTGGGGTCCAGCCTGAAGCGGTTCTTCGAGTCTCAGCAAAAGAGGGTATCAATGTCGAAGCGATTCTCGAAGCCATCGTTGAAAGAGTTCCGCCTCCAAAAGATGCCGATAACGAACCATTGCGTGCGTTAATTTTTGATGCACATTACGATTCGTATAAAGGTGTTGTGGCGTATGTGCGCGTTATGGAAGGCACGATTAAGAGCAGTGACATTTTGCGAACCTTCGCAACCAACATGGATTTACGCCCAGTTGAAATTGGAATTTTTTCACCTTCGATGAAACCAGTGGATAAAATTAGTTCTGGCGAAGTTGGATATATTGCAACGGGATTTAAAACTGTACATGAATGTCGCGTCGGTGACACGCTGACAGTTGCTACTGCTCCAGCAGCCGAACCTTTACCTGGATATTTCACACCCAAGCCGATGGTCTTTGCGGGAATTTATCCCGTCGAAGCAGATGATTATACAGAGTTGCGTGAGTCGCTTGAAAAATTACAACTCAATGATGCTTCATTAACATTTCAACCTGAAACATCGCAAGCACTTGGTTTTGGATTTCGTGCGGGCTTTCTTGGTTTATTTCACATGGAAATTATTCAAGAAAGAATCGAACGTGAATATTTGTTAGATGTTTTATTTACAGCGCCATCCGTAGAATATGAAGTATTGACTGTTAATAATGAAGTCGTCAAAGTTGATTCACCCGCCGAGTTACCAGACCCAAGCAAAATTATTGAAGTGCGCGAACCATGGATGAATATTGAAATCATCACACCCACTGATTATTATGGTCCCATTATGGAATTGGTGACAAAACGCAGAGGCATATTTAAGCAACAAGAATATCCTGCCCCTCATCGCGTGCAATTAGATTTTGAAATTCCACTTTCAGAAGTGATTGTAGATTTTTTTGATCAATTGAAATCAAAAACAAAAGGCTATGCTTCGTTAGATTATCAATTTTTAGAATATCGCCCAGATAAATTGCAGAAGCTAGAAATCCTAGTCAATGGTGAGCCATTAGATGCGCTTGCCGCCATTGTGCATGAAAAAGATGCTTATCATAAAGGTCAACGATTAATTACCAAACTCAAAGATTTAATTCCGCGCCAGTTATATGATGTGGCTGTGCAAGCCTCATCGGGTGGCAGAATTATTTCCAGAGCCAACGTCAAAGCCACACGCAAAGATGTCTTAGCCAAATGTTATGGCGGTGACATTTCTCGTAAAAAGAAATTACTCGAAAAACAAAAAACGCGGCAAGAAACGCTTGAAGATGGTTGGCAATGTTGAAATTCCGCAAGAAGCGTTTATGGCTGTACTAAAATTGGAAGACGAATAAGATTTTCACCACAGAGCGCACGAAGAACACAGAGAAAGAAAAAAAAGAATCTCCGTGCGCTCTGTGTTCTCTGTGGTAAATTAAAACAATGAAAGATATCAAACGATTAATCCCTGGCGCAATTATCAGTATTTTGCTTATTGCGGCAATTTTATATTTTGTAGATTTCCAAACTTTATGGAATGCTATTAAAAATGCAAATTATAAAATTTTGTCAGGGTCAGCAGTATTAGCCTTTGTGTGGATGTTCGGGCGGGCAAAAGTTTGGCACACTTTACTAAGAGACAAACCAAAATATATTGATACTTTATTCGCCGCCGCTGAAGGTTATTTATTAAATACATTTTTACCTTTTCGCCTCGGCGAACTTGGACGTGCATTTTTATTAAGCCGAAAATCAGGCATGCAGTTTGGTGAAATTTTGCCGACCATCGTAATTGAACGAATCGTTGACCTTGCATTTTCCGCCGCATTTTTACTTACCGCTTTGCCTTTTGTAGTTGGCGCAGAGGGTTCATCATCTGCAAAAATTGGTTATATTGTTGGCGGATTGGTGATTGTTGGGTTGATTATTATGTACATTGTTGCTCGCAATAACAAATGGGCATTAGATGTATTTCATAAAATAAGTCAACGCTTCCCTGCTTTACAAAAAATTGGCGGAAGTTTCCTCGAATCATTTTTCAATGGATTAAGTGTATTAACCGATGGCTGGCTCTTCTTACGCTTTTTATTTTGGATGGCACTCAACTGGTTTACAGCATTGGTGGCATATTATTTAATTACGCTTTCATTTTTTCCACAAGCACAACCTGTTTGGGCATTATTTATTTTAGGTGCTGCTGCATTTGGTGGAGCAATCCCTGCTTTGCCTGGTGGCGTTGGGACGTTTGAAGGAGCAGTGACCGCCGCTTTAGTTTTATTCACAGGTGATGAATCCACTGCTTTGGCGGTTGCATTAACCGCTCGCTTGTATAATTATCTCAACAGCGGAGTCATCGGTGGCATTGGTTTAATGCGTGAAGGTCAAACCCTTTCTGGCATTTATCAGCAACTGATGAATTTAAGAAACAAAACAGAAGAATAAATCAATCACGCTGAAAACGTGACCTACATTTTTATAAGGCAATCAAATGAAAAAACATTATCTCGTCACTGGTGGGGCAGGCTTCATCGGTTCAAATTATGTTCACAGATTATTGAAACGCGGTGAAAAAGTAACCATCTATGATAATCTCTCGCGTGGCGGTGCGCCGCGTAACTTAGAATGGTTGAAAAAAGAATTTGGCGAAAATGCGTTTGACTTAATCGTTGGGGATATCAAAGATGCTGACAAAATAAAAGAAGCCGCTAAAACTGCGGATGTGATTATGCACTTAGCAGGTCAAGTGGCAGTGACAACTTCCGTCATTAATCCGCGGGATGATTTTGAATCAAATGCTCTAGGTACATTTAATGTCTTAGAAGCGGCGCGTGCTTCTGGTAGAAAACCAATTTTTATTTACGCTTCTACAAATAAAGTATATGGTGGCATGGAAGATGTTGAATTATATGAAGAGCCCACGCGTTGGCGATATAAAGATTTAATCAATGGTTGCCCTGAAACTCAGCCGTTAGATTTCCATTCTCCTTATGGCTGTTCAAAAGGAACAGGCGACCAATACGTTCGCGATTACGCTCGTATGTATGATTTGCCAACCGTTGTCTTTAGACAATCTTGTATTTATGGACCAAGACAATTCGGTATTGAAGATCAAGGCTGGGTTGCTTGGTTTATCATCGCGGCAGTGATGGGTAGAGATATTACGATTTATGGTGATGGCAAACAAGTGCGTGATATTTTGCATGTCAATGATTTGATGAACGCTTATGATTTAGCCATTGAAAAAATTGATATTGCCAAAGGACAAGTCTATAACATGGGTGGGGGACCAGATAACGTTATGTCTATTTGGGCTGAATTTGGACCAAAACTTGAAAAATATATCGGTGACACAATTGAAGTCGCTCGCGGTGATTGGCGACCTGGTGACCAAAAAGTTTTTTATGCCGACATCTCAAAGGCAGAAAAAGAATTGGGTTGGCGACCAAGCATAAATGTCGAAAGAGGCGTGCAGATGTTGTTTGAGTGGGTCAAGGAAAATAAATCCTTGTTCTAAATAAAAGGTGATGATGGAAATCTTTTCTACATTGATAGATAATTTTTTACAATCTTTGCCGAAGGTTTTTGCGGCAGTCTTGATTGTGATTGCCAGTTATTACCTTGGCAAAATTTTAGGAAAATTTTTATATGGCGTGTTAACCCGCCATCGCGCCGATGTGGGTGTAACACAGTTACTTTCTGGCACTATTAAGTGGGTCTTCATCTTTTTGGGTATCATCACGGCTTTGCAATTATTTTTTGATGTCACCGCTTTTTTAGCAGGGTTGGGTATTATCGGTTTTACAATTGGTTTTGCGTTACAAAACATTATGCAAAATTTTGTCTCTGGTGTAATTTTGCTGGTGCAAAGACCGTTTCGAGTGGGGCATAAAGTGGGCATTGCTGGGTACGAAGGTGTTGTTTTGAAAATTGGCTTACGCACAACTGAGATGAAAACAAACGATGGACGTATTATGTTTGTACCAAATGCAGATGTGCTTTCTCAAGCAATTATTAATCATACTCGCGCACAAGTACGGCGTGTGGAATTACCGCTTCACGTGGCGTATGATTCCGATATTGAAAAAGTACGCAATTTGATTTTAGATCAAATCAAAACAATCCATGGATATGTAGATGAGCCTGAATCGCAAGTTTTATTTCACACCTTTGGTGACTCATCTATAGATTTGAATGTATTATTTTGGATAGATACATCGCTTACATCTACAGGCGTTGCGCAAGATGTCGCCATAGAAAAAATTCATACTTCTTTTAGAAAAGCAAAAATTGAAATCCCATATCCTATTCAAGTACAAATGACGCGCACCAAGAAAAATAAATAAGCATGAAAATCTTAACTGTCTTAACTTATTATCGTCCGCACACTTCTGGTTTAACAATTTATGCTGAACGCTTAGCACAAGCATTTGTAAAACGCGGTCATCAAGTAACTGTGATGACTACGCAGTTTGATCCATCACTTCCGCAAGAAGAAATGATGGATGGTGTAAAAGTAATTCGCGTGCCAGTCATTGCGCGCGTTAGCAAAGGTGTGATTGCGCCAACCTTTGGTTTGGTTGCTACAAAATTAGTTTGGCAACATGATGTTGTGCAAATGCATTTGCCACAATTTGATGCGCCAGGTGTTGCCTTGCGCGCGCGTTTGTTCCGCAAGCCCGCTGTGTTAACGTATCATTGTGATGTGCAATTGCCACAAGGTTTTTTTAATCGTATCGTCAATGCAGTGGTTGATTTTCAAAATAACATGGCTGGGATTTTAGCGAATCATATTGTGACTTATACCCAAGATTATGCTGACCATTCGCCTTATCTTTCAAAATACGCTTCAAAACTGACCCCCATCCTGCCTCCTGTCCTTTTACCTGATTCTTCACCTGAGGCTGTGACTTCTTTTGCTCAAACGAATTTAGTACATGAAAGAAAACCTGTCATCGGCGTGGCGGCACGCTTTGCATCTGAAAAAGGTGTGGAAGTTTTGTTAGATGCTTTACCAATTATTTTGCAGAAATATCCCCATGCTCAAGTGTTGTTTGCAGGCACATATCAAAACGTGATGGGTGAGCAAGCCTATTCAGATAGATTAATGCCACGCATTCACGAATTTGAAATAGCAGGGCATTGGAAATTTTTAGGCAATTTGAATCCTGTGCAAATGTCTGCTTTTTATCCAAACTTAGATGTGATAACAGTGCCATCCTTAAATTCAACCGAAGCATTTGGTTTGGTGCAAATTGAAGCCATGTTAAATGGTGTGCCATCTGTGCCATCGGCATTGCCTGGTGTTCGTCAACCAGTCAAAATGCACGGCATGGGAGTCGTTTCTGAAATTGGGAATGCACATAGTTTAGCAAAATCAATTTTGGAAGTGTTAGATAATAAAGAAAAATATCGCGGTGATATTGAAGCGATTAAGAAAGCATACAATCCCGATTCAATTGCCCAAGAGTATGAAAAATTGTTTGAGAAGTTGAAAAATTAAGTACAGCGAGATTTATCTCGCTTTTATAGTAGCAAGATAAATCTTGCTGTACCTTTATGGAATATTTATGAACAATCGTCAATCATCAATCGAAAATCGTAAATCGAAAGATTTTTTGTTTCTGCAAATCAGTTCCCTGCCCTACTTTCGCGGATTTTTACGCGCCATTGAATCATCATATTATCAAGATTTAGATTTGCCTTCTCCAATATATGATGTCGGTTGTGGAGATGGTCACTTCGCTTCATTGACCTTTGATAAAAAATTAGATGTTGGTCTCGACCCTTGGCGTTTTTCTATGAAAGAAGCTAAGAAATATAATGCTTATGAATCACTGGTAGAAGCAGATGGATCGCAAACACCTTTCCCTTCGAATTATTTCGCTAGTGGATTAAGTAACTCGGTTTTAGAACATATCCCACACATTGATGCTGTATTAAAAGAAACTTGCCGTGTGCTTAAGCCCAATGCGCCATTTTATTTTTGTGTTCCCAACACTAGATATTTTTCGGCATTGTCACTGACCAAAGTTTTCGGCAAGCCTTATGAAAATTGGTTTCGTAAAATTTCGCGCGTGCATCACGCCGATGAACCCGATGTGTGGGAAAAAAGATTAAACAAGGCAGGTTTCACACTTGAAAAATGGTGGCATTATTTTTCTCCTGCATCTATGCGCGTGTTAGAATGGGGACATTATTTTGGTTTACCTTCAGTTGTTGCTAAAGTGTTAACTGGCAAATGGATCATTTCCCCAACCAAATGGAATTTATCTGTCACTGAAAGTTACGTCAAAAAATATGCTTCTTCCGAACCTGTTGCTGATGGGACGTTTACATTTTATATCGCGAGGAAAAGGTAGGCAAGTACACAAGTAAACAAGTAGACATGCGTCATTGATTACTTGTTTACCTATTTACTTGTATACTTATCACATGGCTTTCGACGAAAAATATTTCTCCACACACACTTATAAAAATATCACCTTTGCTAAATACAGCATGTATTGGTGGTCTAACCGATTCTTTGGTATGTTAGCAAAACGTTATGGCAAACGCGGAGCGCGAATGCTGGAGGTAGGCTCAGGCATGGGGCATCTCGTTGGGCAACTGTCGGCATGGTTTGAAGCGTATGGCATGGATTTGAATCATTGGGCTGTGAATCAATCCAAAAAAGATGCGGGTAGTGCATCTTTACAAACTGCATCCGCACAAGATTTGCCGTATAAAAAATCATCTTTCAATGTGGTGATTATCAAACACATTGTGGAACATTTGCCTGACCCTGCCAAAGCCATTCATGAAATTGGACGTGTGACTGAAAAAGATGGCATTTTGATTTTAGCAACGCCGAATTTGGGTTCGTTATTAAAACCATGGAAAGGTGATAAGTGGATTGGTTATCAAGACCCGACGCATATTTCATTGAAACAACCGCAAGAATGGTTGCAGTTGATTCAAGATGCAGGCTTTGAATTGCAAAAAGTTTTCTCTGACGGTTTTTGGGATGTGCCATATATTCGTTTCATCCCGCCACAAATTCAAAAATTATTTTTCGGCTCTCTCGGTGGCTTGCAAGCCATTACTGGATTTGTCTTTTTGCCGATGACGTGGGGTGAGAGTATTATCGTGATTGCAAGGAAAAAATAATAAAAATAGTATAGAATCGCTGTGAACTACGAATTACGCGCCCCGTAATTCGTAATCTATATGTTGTAAATTTAAGCGATGCCACCGCACTGAAAAATGGAACAAAACACTAACCTTCCCCCCGAGCAAGAACCAACAGTATTAGACTTGTATAAATCAGTCACTAAAGATTGGAAATCTTTTTCTACCTTCATCCGCTCTTTGTGGGATGCGCGTAAGCGCGAGGAAATGAATCAAAGCCTTAGGCATGATGTGCATGAACATGTTGTTGAAGAAGTAATTGAGCCAACACGTTCTAGAAGCTTTCCATGGCTGGCGTTATTTGCTTTGGTATGTGCATTGATTGCTCAAGCATGGGTAGAACCTCCACAACGCCAAAGCATGTTATCAATTATTTTTTATTTAGCAGCGTTTGGCTTGGTTATTTGGTCATATCGTAAGGAACAATGGCACTTACCTACTTTGCCTGCTATTATACAAATGCAAGATCCGCTTACGGCAAAGTTATTCCCATTAATTGCTTCGGTTATTTGTGCAGCCATTTCTTTTTATAGTTTCAAAGACACTTTGTTTACATGGTTCAATACACTGCTATGGATTTTATCTATTATTTTTTTGGTAGTGAGTTTATGGGCGCAGAATCCTAAAATAATAACTGAAACAAATTCAAGCAATATACGCAAAGAGATTAAATTTGGCGGCGTATATATTTCTCTGGATGAAAGTGCCATCAAATGGATGACACGAATTTTAATTGTGTTGATTTTTGCTGTGGCAGGTTTTTATCGTTTATATCAGCTAGATACTGTTCCAATTGAACCGTTTAGTGACCATGCTGAAAAAATATTAGATGTTTACGAACTTTCACAAGGGAAAACCGCTGTTTTCTTTGAACGCAATACAGGCCGTGAAGCCATTCAGTTTTATTGGACTTGGCTCATCGTCAAGATTTTTGATACAGGCTATTCATTTTTTAGCCTCAAACTTGGTACGGCTTTACTGGGCATCCTGACACTTCCATTCATATATTTACTTGGTAAAGAATATGGCAATCAACGCGTGGCTATGTTTGCTATATTTTTGTTTGGCATTGCAACTTGGCCCAATATTATTTCGAGAATTGGCTTACGTTTTCCGCTGTATCCCTTGTTTGTAGCACCTACACTTTTTTATCTTACACGGGGTATGCGTACCCATAATCGTAACGATTTTATCTGGGCGGGAATTTTTCTAGGGTTAGGATTACATGGTTATAGCCCTTTTCGCATCATGCCAATTTTTGTGATTGTGGTATTTATATTATATTTTTTGCATTTAAAATCTAAAGAACAACGCCTCCAAACTTTTTGGTGGTTTTTGATTATAGTCATCATATCTTTATTTATATTTGCACCATTAATGCGATATTGGATCTCCCGCCCTGATAGATTTGGGTATCGTGCGTTTTCGCGTTTAGGCAGTGTAACTCCACTGCCAGAGCCTGCTTGGGAAATTTTCACTTCAAATTTATACAACGGCTTGTTAATGTTCAACTGGGATGATGGTGAAATTTGGGTGAACTCAGTTACACACCGCCCTGCGTTAGATGTAATTAGCGCTGCATTATTTTTACTTGGTGTTGTTTTATTGATTGTGCGTTATATCCGTCAACGAGATTGGCGCGATTTACTTTTATTAGTCTCTGTGCCGATTCTAATTATGCCTTCTGTGCTTTCATTGGCATACCCTGGTGAAAACCCAGCTATGAATCGAGCGGGCGGAGCATCGGTCACGGTTATATTAATCAGTGCGCTGGCGCTTGAAGGTCTAGTCACCAGTTTTGGGTCAAGTGCGAAGCGCCAAATGATGGCGTATGGATTAACGGGTGTTTTATTCTTTGCATCAGCTTATTCAAATTATGATTTGGTTTTTCGCCAATTTTATGCACAATATGCTAGACAAGCATGGAACACATCTGAAATGGGGCAGGTGATTAGAGATTTTGAAAATAAATATGGGCAAACAGATACAGTTTGGGTTGTGCCATTTCCATTTTGGGTAGATACGCGTCTGCCTGGTGTTTGGGCTGGGGTTCCAAACCGCGACTTTGCACTTTTCCCGGAGAATTTGTCTGAAAGTTTGAAATACCCTGCTCCTAAGATGTTTATTTATTGGCATGAAGATGCAGAAACTGAGAAAATTCTTAAGCAACTCTACCCGAATGGCAAACTTAGCCGATATACTTCATCGTTTGAGAATAAAGATTTTTTTATCTTTTTAGTTGAGGAATAAACCTAAACCTGACAGGTTTTCAAAGCATCTTAGTCTATTAAGAAATATTTGAAACCTATAAGTTTTGATTGGATAACTACAAAATTAAACCTGTTAGGTTTTTATATTTTATGAAAAACAGAAAAACATTCTTGGCTTTATGATTTTAATTTTGATCTTCGTCTTAATTGTGGCGGGCTATTTACGCATTGCTGGTTACAACTGGGGTGAAGGACAACACCAACATCCCGACGAATTGTTCTTGTCGGGTGTGTTGGATAATTTAAGAGCAAAAACTTGTATTGATGAAACATTGCCAATTGACGCTTGCCCTGTTGACCAACAGCGTTGGATGACGATTGGTGAATATTTTGATTCGACTACCTCCACATTAAACCCCTATGTGCGCGGACATGGCTTCTTTGTCTATGGCAACTTGCCCATGACTTTGACACGTGTATTGCTGGAAGCCTTTCAAGATGATATTACCAATACAAAATATTTTGCCCGTCAACTTTCTGCCATTGCAGATTTGATAACAGTTTTTATTTTGTATTTAATTGCCTCTAAGTTATATGGTTCAAAAACTGGTTTGTTTGCGGCGGCATTTTCTTCGTTTGCAGTTTTACAAATTCAACAAGCACATTTCTTCACAGCCGATACGTTTGTATTAATGTTTATGACATTGACGTTATGGTTTGCGGTGAGTATTATAAAAAGTAGAAATTGGAAAGTTGAAAGTGACGAAGAAGGAAAGATAAAAGAGGAAAGAGAATCGCACGAGCAAGATTCTCAATCTATCAATCCCCAATTACCAATTACTAACCACGCCTCACGCCTCACGCATTACGTAATACACCTTATCAAAAATCCTCTTTTCTTTTTAACTATCGGTTTCGGCTTGGCACTTGGCATGGCAATGGCTTCAAAAATCAATGCCGCTACATTAGCCATTGTTTTACCTTTTGCATTTTTTGTTCGATATTTAATCTATGATAAAGAAAAAAAACTAACCACTGATTACTGGTTACTGATTACTATTTTATTAATTACCGGTGGCTTAGCAACTATCATTTCATTTAGAATCTTCCAACCTTACGCTTTTGACGGTATTGGCTTCAATGAACAATGGATTGCAAATCTAAAAGAATTACAAGCACAAGCCTCTGGTAAAGCCGATTTGCCGTGGAACTTACAATGGGCAAGACGCTCGCATTTATTTTCATTTGAAAATTTAACAACATGGGGCTTAGGTTTACCACTGGGCATATTAGCATGGATAGGTTTTCTATTCATGGCATGGCGCATTATCAAAGACAAAGAATATCAACATTTACTTTTATGGGGTTGGACGGCGTTTTACTTCACATGGCAATCTATGCAATTCAATGCCACTATGCGTTATCAACTTCCCATCTATCCATTGTTATGTATGATGGCAGGTTGGATTTTATTTCAATTACCAATTACAAATTACAAATTACGCTTCACGAATTACGTGTTACGCGCTACAACATTTTTTGATTGGCGCAACTGTCCTCATCCTCACCATCATTTGGGCATTTGCATTTCAAAGTATTTATTTAAGAAATGAAACACGCATTGCCGCCTCACGCTGGATTTTTCAAAATATCCCTGCAGGTGTAAACCTCAACATTCAACAAGACGACCAAACCGTTTACACTCAACCACTGCCCATCTCACCTGGCTTCATCATCGCCCCCAGCGACCCATACTTATTAAGTTTCACCGCACATGCCACAGGCACATTAGATGAAATCACCTTTGGATATGCGCGCGACGATTCTGGCTTACCTAGCAAGATTAACCTGACTTTATATTCCGCCTCACAACCTGACTTAGAGTTGGCTCATGCTTCGGCAACTTTAGATTCAACTTCAGCCACAGACCGCCGAGGCATTCCGCTAACATTTCAACTCAATACACCTATCCCACTTTTAACAGAACAACAATACATTATAAAAATCGAAACAACGGGCACTGGTTTATCAATTTCAGGCTCTGCCATTGCCAACGAAACTGATTATGATTTCACTTTACCTTTTCGTGTAGATTTTTACGATGGCTTTGGTGGTTTATATAGCAATGAGGATTTAACCCTACAAGTCTACTGGCCAGATGATGCTAATAAAGTAATTCGCTTTACAGATATTCTTTCCAAGTCCGATTACATTGTGATTCCAACCAATCATCAATATGGGCAAATCACTCGCTTACCTGAGCGTTATCCATTGACCACTTTATATTATCGAGAATTGATCGGTTGCCCAACAGACCAAAAATATTATCGAATGTTATCGCATTGCTCAACCTGATACATATAAAGGCAATTTAGGTTTTGACCTTGTAGCAGTCTTTGAGTCATATCCTACACTTGGCAACATCGTCATCAACGACCAAGCCGCCGAAGAAGCCTTTACATTTTATGATCATCCTAAAGTTTTGATTTTCAAAAAATCAGAAAATTTTGATGCAGATAAAGTCACCGCTATTTTCAACATAGTAGATTTGACTCAAGTGGTGCAACTTACGCCTGCTCAATTTGATGATTACAAAACATTGATGTTGCCCGAATCTCAGCTTGTGAAACAACGGGCTGGGGGAACATGGTCAGAACTATTTAGTTACGATTGGATTCAAAATAAATATCCATGGTTGGGTGTTATCTATTGGTATCTCTTTATTTTCTTGCTTGGTTTATGTGCTTATCCCATTGCACGCTTAGCATTACCAGGTTTGAAACAATATGCTTATCCATTAGGCAGAATCGTCGGCATTTTATTATTAGCGTGGTTAGCATGGATGGCTGGTTCCATTGGAATCGGCTATACCAGATTAACTATCAGCCTAGCATTTGTTTTGGTAGCAGGAACAGGCATAAGTCTGATATTGAAGCGTAAAGATGAATTCAAATCAGAATGGGATTCAAATCGAAAATTTTTTGTCATTGCCGAATTAATTTTCCTATCTTTCTTTTTAATTGATTTATTAATTCGTTTGGGAAATCCTGATTTATGGCATCCCGCTAAAGGTGGCGAACGCCCAATGGATTTTTCATATTTCAATGCTGTGTTGAAAAGCACAAGTTTCCCTGCGTATGACCCATGGTATGCAGGCGGTTACATCAATTACTATTATTATGGTTTTGTGTTGGCTGGCACGCCTGTAAAATTATTGGGCATTGTGCCATCCATTGCATACAATTTTATTTTGCCAACATGGTTTGCATTAGTTGCCATCGGCGCGTTTGGAATTGGATATTCATTAGTTGCAAGTTTACAATCACAAGATTCTGAAAAAAATAATTTACCACTCGTATCAGGTTTATCTGCTTCTATCTTATCAATTTTGCTTGGCAATCTCGGCACGATTCAATTTATCTTCAATTCGATTCAACGTATTGCATTACAAGGTGCTGGTGTGCCTGCTGATTCAACAATGCTTCAACGTTGGGGTTGGACGTTTCAGGGCTTGTGGAAAATGTTTAGCGAACAAGTTGCGCTTCCTATCGGACGCGGTGATTGGTATTGGAATCCGAGTCGTGTTATCCCACCTGGACCTGGTAACGAAATTACTGAATTTCCATTATTCACATTTATATACAGTGACTTACATGCTCACATGTTAGTGATGCCATTGGCATTGTTTATCATTGCATGGTCAATTTCATTTGTTTCATCGCGCGCGAAATTGACTCGTGCTGAATGGCTGGCTACATTCTTCATCGGCGCATTGACCATTGGCGCATTGAAACCAACTAACACTTGGGATTTATATACTTATTATTTACTCGCCGCCATTGCAATGGGATATACGATTTATAAAAACTTTGAGTGGAAAAATTATTTTAATATCCCTGCTTTGGTTGGCAAAATTGGATTAGTAATTGGCTCAGTGATTCTTTTATATATTTTGAGTTCACTGTTTTATTATCCATTCACCTATTGGTGGGGACAAGCCTATAACTCTGTTCAATATTGGAATGCTTCACGTACACCATTAGGTTCTTACTTTACACAATGGGGCTTGTTCTTGTTCATCATCACGGCTTGGTTAATTTGGGAAACGCGTGATTGGATGGCATCTACACCTGTTTCAAAATTACAAGGCTTACAAAAATATGTTTTAGTAATTGAAATTGTCTTAGCAGGTTTTGTGGCTTTGATGATTTTCTTCCTTGCCGATGGAGTCAGTGCTGGCTTAATTGCTTTGCCTTTGGCGTTATGGTCTGCTATTTTGATTTTGCGCCCAGACTTGCCTGATACAAAACGTTTTGTACTTTTCTTAATCGGCACAGGGCTGACAATTACAATGGCAGTGGAATTTATCGCCTTAGTGGGTGATATTGGACGCATGAACACTATCTTCAAACTTTATCTACAAGTGTGGATGATGTTTGCAGTTAGTGCAGCAGCAGCGTTTGCTTGGTTATTAAATTCACTTTTCACTTGGAAAGCAAAATGGCGCAACTTATATCAAACAGGTGTGTATATTTTGCTAGCGTGTGCATTTATGTTTACACTCACTGGCACTACAGACAAAATTGCAGACCGTATGAATCCCGAAGCACCACATTCATTAGATAGCATGGAATATATGAATCATTCCGAATTATGGGATGGTCAAACTATGGATTTGAGTCAAGATTATCGTGCCATCAGATGGATGCAAGATAATGTCATCGGTTCGCCTGTGATTGTCGAAGCCAATTGTTCAGAATATCGTTGGTGTACGCGTTTTACAATTAATACAGGCTTACCCAGTGTAGTCGGTTGGAATTGGCATCAACGTCAGCAACGCGGTGTATTTGCTCCGCAAGTGCAAACGCGTGTAGATGAAGTGAGCATGTTCTATAATACAACCGATATTCAACTTGTCCTTAACTTCCTGAAAAAATATGATGTTAAATATATTGTAGTTGGTCAATTAGAAAGAAATATTTATCCTCCCTTACCTGAATTACCTGATGGTTTATCAAAATTCGAAGAATATGAAGGCGTGCATTGGAAAATTGTCTATCAAGATTTAGAAACAACAATTTATGAGGTTATAAAATAAAATATACCGTCCCGCAGGTTTAATTAATCAACAAACTTTTTCACAGAAACCTGCGGGACGTTTATAAGGACAAATATGATTTATCACATCACAACTAAAAGCGAATGGGACGAAGCCCAAGCAAAAGGTGAATATACTGCTCCAAGCTTGCATAGCGAAGGCTTTATCCATTGTTCCACTGATAAGCAAGTGCCACACGTCGCCAATGCTTTTTATCGCGGGCGAAAAGATTTAGTATTGCTCAAACTTGATGAAAACAGAATCAAGCATCAGGTCAAGTGGGAAGCGCCTGCAGGACCACCTGCCGATGGAATCTCTGAATCAGATTTATTTCCACACATCTACGGTGTCATTAATCTTGATGCAATCGCTTCAGTGCTTGACTTTCAACCTGATTCTGCAACTGGGCTTTTTACTTCACTGACAACTGATAACTGACAACTGATTACTGATAACTGATGACTGCATTTATTACTTGGTACATCCTCCTCACACTTCTCGGCTGGCTGACATTTCCGCTAGCATATTTTCTATTTCCAAATTTAACAGAACGTGGCTACACCTTAGCCAGAACTGCGGGCTTGTTGATTTGGGGATATGCCTTTTGGTTGTTGGCTTCACTTGGCATTGCACAAAATGATTTGGGCGGAATTTTATTTGCATTAGCAATTTTAATTTCATTCAGTGCATACATACTAATAACCAATTACCAATCACTGATTACTTTTATAAAAACAAATAAATCATTAATCATTACAACTGAAATTTTATTTTTAATTTCATTTGCCTTTATTGCTTTTGCACGTTCTGCTAACGCTGAGTTATACAGCACCGAAAAACCAATGGAGTTGATGTTTATCAATTCCATTATCCGTTCTGAAAATTTCCCACCACAAGATGTTTGGCTTTCAGGCTATGCTATTTCATATTATTACTTCGGTTATGTAATGACCGCCATGCTTGCTAAACTT
Source organism: Chloroflexi bacterium OLB14 (assembly GCA_001567105.1). Classification (GTDB taxonomy): domain Bacteria; phylum Chloroflexota; class Anaerolineae; order Anaerolineales; family Villigracilaceae; genus Villigracilis. The sequence goes on along the minus strand of LMZR01000014.1, from coordinate 116,377 downwards.
TCTAACATCAATGGCAGTACAGCACACAACTTAATGCTTTCATTAGTTTTTGCATTAGGTGCCGTTGGTTCTTATGGAATTTTATATAACTTACTTACGAATTACGCATCACGCACTACAAAATCTGTAACGCCTAATTCGCATCTTGTAACTTCTTCACTTCTCGCACCTTTATTTTTATTACTCGTTTCCAACTTTGAAGCCCTACTCGAATCACTGCACAAGCTCGGAATATTTTGGACGAAAGATTCAAACGGCACATTCATCAGTAATTTTTGGACGCGCCTCGATATGAAAGAATTATCTCAACCACCCACAGAACCATTCAGCATTATGCCTGATAGATATTTATGGTGGTGGCGTGCTTCGCGTGTGATTCAAGATTACGACATCACTGGTGGCTTTCGTGAAGTGATAGATGAATTTCCATTCTTTTCATTTTTACTTGGCGATTTACATCCGCACGTTTTAGCCATTCCGTTTGGCTTGTTAGCAATTTCATTGGCATACAATATTTTTCAAAATAACAGCAACGAAAAAATTGAACTGTTTGGTGTGCAATTACATCTCAGCCCCATCACATTTTTATTTTCAGCGATGGTCTTGGGTGGTTTAGCATTTCTCAACACATGGGATATTCTCATCGGCGCGGCATTGATTGTCGGTGCTTATGTTTTTTCTCGTGTGGATAAATCTGGCTGGAATTGGCATCGCCTCGAAGACGTGTTTATACTTGGTCTACCTCTTGGGCTTTTTTCTTTTCTGTTATATCTACCTTTCTATTTTGGATTCTCATCCCAAGCAGGTGGCTTACTTCCAAACTTTATGTACGTCACACGCGGAACACATCTATGGGTCATGTGGGGGACATTATTCATCCCTATCTTTTCATATCTTTTATATTTATGGCGTGCTGAAAAAATTCAATCTAATTGGAAACTCGGATTTTCTCTCGGCATTGGCTTTACTGTATTTCTATTTGTTCTAACTTTTCTGATTGGTTGGGCTGGCACAATTGTTGAAAAAGAATTTATTGATTATCAACTATCCGCCTTCAACATGACCATTCCACAATTCATCTCTGCCACATCATTAAGAAGACTGAATCATATTGGCAGTTTAATTACACTGCTGGCAATTCTCATCCCAACTCTTTCTTTTCTCTTTCCTCTTTCCTCACAAAAAAGTGATAACTCAAAACTGATTACTAATAACTCATCACTTTCCACATTCCACTTTCCACTTCTGCTCTTAACACTTGGAACAATCCTCATCCTCGCCCCTGAGTTTGTCTATCTGCGCGACCAATTCGGCTATCGCATTAATACCGTTTTCAAATTCTATTACCAAGCATGGATATTACTGAGTCTAGTGGCATCCTTTGGTATTGCAGTGCTTTTCCAAAACTTAAATAAATTTGCAAACATCACTTTTAGAATCATAATCAGCCTTGTTATCTTTTGTGGTTTGTTATATCCAACTTTTGGATTAATCACCAAGACTAATAACTTCCAACCGCCATTTGGATTTTCATTAAACGACTTTGAAAGATTCGCTCGCGAAAATCCCGAAGATGCCGCCGCTGTTGAATTTTTATTGAAAGCACCAAATGGAGTCATTGCCGAAGCCGTTGGGGATGGATACAGTGCTTACGGAAGAATCTCCATGCTGACAGGTTTACAAACTGTTTTAGGTTGGCCTGGTCACGAAGCCCAATGGCGCGGAAGTTACGATCCACAAGGCTCACGCCGAGATGATATTCAAAGGCTGTACACAACTTCCAGCTGGGATGAAGCGCAACTTATCATCAAGCAATATAACATTCGTTATATTTATATTGGCTTACTAGAAAGAGTAACTTATCCAATCAATGAAGAAAAATTCTATTTACACCTCAGCCCTGTTTTCCAACAAGGCAATACAGTCATTTTTGAAACATCCGAACAATTTTCATTTGATACAATTACCCCATGACCACTTATCGAAATTTTAAAAACGAAGGCTGGCTATATTTGCTAGTTTTTGGGGTTGCTGTTGCCTTGCGCACCATTCAACTTGGAGCCATCCCGCTCAATGATTTTGAAGCCACCTCAGCGTTACAAGCGCTCACCATTTCACAAAATGAAACCGCTACACTCAGCCCGCACCCATTTTACATTCTGTCAACATCTATTTTATTTTTAATATATGGCGGAAGCACAGATTTCCTTGCTCGCCTAATGCCTGCCCTCATAGGAAGTTTGCTTGTCTTTGCCCCACTTCTTTTTGATGACCGCTTCAAACCACGCCCCAGTTTGATTCTCTCCATCTTCCTCGCACTAGACCCAGGCTTAGTGGCTATTTCACGTCAAGTCGCCAGCCCGATATTTGCAATCACATTTTTAGTATTTACATTTGGTTTTATCAATAAAAATAAATATACACTTGCTAGCATCACAGCCGCCCTTGCTTTACTAAGCGGACCTTCCATCTGGCTCGGCATTCTCGCACTCATCATCACATGGATGATATTCCAACTCATCAATCGCAATTCTCCAACTACCAAGTCCCAATTACCAATTACTAAATCATCACTCACCAATTACCTCATAACTTTCATCATCACCTTCATCACCTTTGGCACGCTTTTCCTCACTGTTCCTAATGGATTAAGCGCCGCTTTTGCCTCTATCCCTGCCTTTCTTTCAAAATGGTTTAGCACAACAGATACAAGCGCTGGTATTGTAGCAATCTCTATCCTCATTTATCAACCACTAGCGTTTTTATTAGCTATTATTGCCATAATACGAGCTAGTATCAATAATATAAAACGAATAATCTTCTTATTTGTTTGGTTTTTAGTAGCATTGTTGTTAGTTATCTTTTTACCCGCCCGCCAGATCACCGATCTTGCTTGGGCATTGATTCCGCTCAACGCATTAGCCGCACTAGAATTAGCCCGCGCCTTCAACATCTTACCTGAAGAAAGAGGGGAAGTACTAGGCGTTATCTCCCTGACTATTTTTATCTGGCTTTTTGCTTGGCTCGGCTTCGCAGGTATGACTTGGTTCTCAGCAAATACAAGTGAATATAGTTTGCGAATTTGGATGTTAATCGGTGCACTTGTGCTACTAATATTGAGCCTGTTACTAATTGGAGTAGGCTGGTCAACTCGTATAGCAAAATTTGGCGGCATTTGGGGTATGACGATTACACTTGGCATACTTGGGCTTAGTGGGGCGTTGGGTGCGGCTGGCTTACGCGGTCTGGATGCACCTGAATTGTGGTGGCAAAGTAAAATCCCTGTCCAAGCAGATTTATTAGCAGAAACAGTTAACCAAGTTTCAGAATTTTATACAGGCGAAGATAACTCCGCTTCAGTTGTCATTTCTGGTCTAGATTCACCAGCCCTACTATGGGCTTTGCGTAAGCATAATGTGCACGTTGTAGAATCACTAGATATCAATACTAGCCCCGATATGGTCATCACGCCGTTTGAAAATAACCCTGTTTTAGTAAACGCCTACCGCGGACAAGACTTCAATTGGCGACAAGATTATCTATGGAGCACATCTCCTTTTGATATGTGGGCTCGTTGGGTTGCCCTACGAGAAATTTCCTATGCTGGCGAATCCATCATCCTTTGGGCAAGAGATGATGTATTTATAGATAAATAAAACCTTACTCCTAAATTAATTATTGAAAACTCTTCTATGACAAATCATCCTCCTCCACCATCACCTTAGACGGACCCGCTGCTTCGGGCAAATCTACCATTGGCAGAAAACTTGCCGATGCTCTTGGCTACTTATTTTTTGATACAGGCATTATGTATCGCGCGGTTACTTGGGTTGCCTTGCATCATGATATGGATTTACATGATGAAGACATGATTACCAACATGGCACAAAGCACACAAATTGATATTCGCCCTGCTTCTCAAAATGATGGGCGTGCTTGCGATGTCATCATTGCTGATAAAGATGTCACATGGGAAATTCGTTCTGGCAATGTTGAAGCAAATGTCTCACTTGTCTCTGCTTATGCAGGTGTGCGAAAAGCATTGACAGACCAACAAAGAAAAATTGGCTTACGCGGAAAAGTAGTCATGGTTGGTAGAGATATTGGCACAGTCGTTTTACCCGAAGCCGACTTGAAAATTTATTTAGATGCCAGTGCTGAAGAACGCGCCAAACGCCGTTGTGATGAACTCGTCGCGCGTGGTGAAAAAGCAGATTACGACCATATCTTAAAAAAGATGATTGAACGCGACCACCTTGATTCAACTCGTGCTCTTGCCCCGCTCCGCCCAGCTGATGATGCTGTCATCATCAATACAGATGAAATTGATGCTGAACAAGTTTTTGAAAAAGTTTTGAATTTATGTAAATAATAGTAGGTCACGCTTTCAGCGTGACTTTCTTTATAAAAGTACCGCAAGACATCGTACCCTTGTGGTATTTATCTTGCGTGAACTATGACATTTATCTCACAGTACAAATATCACTTAATCACTGTCACGTTGAAAACGTGACCTACAAATTAACATGACTCAACCCAAACCCATCACCGAAATCTGGAAGCCCGAACTTGTTCGCTTACCCAAACTAACAACCTCGCGTAAACTTTTTCGCATCTTTGGACATTCACTTATCAAATTCGTGGCGAAAATGTGTTTGAATATCACTGTTGAAGGCGTAGAAAACTTTCCAAAAGATGGACCTTTATTAATTGTCATCAATCACATTGGTGATGCAGATGCAGTGGCTGTTGTTTCACAATTACCATTCAAGCCCGATGCTATTGGAAAAATAGAATTATATGATTTACCCATTCTCGGCAAAATGATGCACTGGTACGGAATCATCTGGCTTCATCGTGGTAAGCCCGATATCAAAGCCTTGCGTTCAGCCATAGATGGGCTAGCAGAAAAAAGAATCATCATCATTGCACCCGAAGGACGATACTCGCTAACAGGTGGGTTAGAAGAAGGCACAGGCGGCGCGGCATATTTGGCTTACAAATCAGGTGCGCCTGTTTTGCCAATTGTCGTCACAGGTACTGAAAATGAAAACGTATATGGCAATCTAAAAAAATTACGGCGGGCAAAGGTCAAAGTAACAGTGGGGAAAATGTTGAAGTTAAATAACCAACTTGAAACAAGACAAGAAGCGATAAATCAAGGCACACAACAAATCATGCAGGCATTGGCAAATCTGCTTCCAGAAAAATATCGCGGCGAGTATTTATAACGACAGCGCAACGAGCAAGAGGCGGTTATAATTACCCAAAATGGAATTCATCGTCACCCTCCTTGCTGGCATCCCATTTCCTGCGCCACCTACATTATTGGGTTGGTTTGTGTGGTTTTTGCTATTAGCGGTTTTAATCTATCTTTTGTTACGAATTAAAACCACTCAGATAAATATTCACTGGGGACTTTTTATTTTACTTTTTGTTCTCATTCCTGCTACAAGTTTATTTTTAGGCTTGAGATTAAATTCCGCTTCAGCTCGACCTCTGCCTGGTTTGCCTGCCGATGCTTCTGGTTCTGCCTTGATGTTTTTTTTCTGCTATTCCATGGTTGTTGGGCGGCGGTATGTTATCTCCGTTGTTTGCCACAGTGCTAGGAGCCTTTGCAGGTTTATTGCGTGGTGTCTGGGATAGTTATTCTTTATTTTCAATCCTTGAATTTGCATTTTTAGCAGTTAGTTTTTCCTTTATTACTCGTCAACGTTATCGAACACGTGCGTATGCATTATTACGTCAGCCATTGATTGGCTCTTTATTATTGGTTCCTATTCATGTTGTGTTTTATGTGGTAAGCGCTGTTTTTACACAATGGGGCGTAGATACTGCTGTGCCTATTACCGCTCGCTTAGATTTTGCAATCAGTAATCTGGGAATTGTCACCTTAGCATTTGGTGGTGAAATGATCATTGGTGGTGGAATAGCACAAATTATTTCTATGGCATTCCCTGCTAGTTGGGGCAGTAAGCAAACCTTACAACCTTCGCCTGCCGAAAAAAGTTTAGAGTCGCGCTTTTTATTTGCGGTAGGCGCTTTTATTTTAGTATTGTTATTAACCTTATTAATTGGAGATTGGGTAGTAGCAGGGCGTGCCGCACGAGATTTACTACAAGGTCGCTTATCCAGTGCAGGCGAATCTGCATCCAAAAGTGTGCCTTTCTTTTTAGAGACAGGTCAAAACTTAGTTGTGCAATTAGCCAGCGACTCACGTTTGAGTGAAGCAACAGGCGCCGAGTTAACCTCAATCATTGGTTCACGAATTCAAGCCGTGCCATATTTTGACCAATTCATCGTCTTGGATGTTCACAATAAAGAAGTGTTAGCTATTTACCCGCCATCAGATATAAACAATTTTCGCTTATATGCTGATGAAGATTCTGGAATTTTCTTAGCCACTAATGGCGTATTAACTCAAATTTATTCCATTCCACCTACTAGCACCGAAGAAAGTTCACGCGTTTCATTTATGTCTGCTATTGTAGATTCTACAAATCAAGTACAACGCGTATTAATTGGGCGTACCACATTACAATCTAACCCATTAACTGTACCATTGATTGATAGCCTAAATAACATGAATGATTTAGGTGGGGTTGGTATGTTGCTCAATGAAAATAACCGCATCATCTATCATTCAGATAAACAGCAAGCATTAACAACATATACAGGCCAACAAGCTACTGAAGCGTTTTTTTACGATAGCACAGCGCCTGATGGCACTCGTGAAATGGTTTATTACCAACCTGTGCTGGGGCGCCCATGGGCAATTGTCTTAAAAGTACCAGCCCAACGCACCCAACAAATTGCATTGAATATTGCCATGCCACTAGCCCTAATGATTATTTTCTTGGCAATGCTGGCTATGGTATCACTGCGAATTGGTTTGCGTTTTGTTACTGGCTCACTACAAAGCTTAGCTACCGAAGCCAATCGTATTGCACAAGGGCAGTTAGATCGTCCACTCAAAGTAAGTGGGGAAGATGAAGTTGCCCAACTTAGGCGAGCGTTTGAACAGATGCGCTCCAGTTTACAATCTCGCTTGGAAGAAATAAATCGCCTGTTACAAGTCAGCCAAGGGGTAGCATCAAGTTTGGAGATGCAAGATGCAGTCAAACCAGTCTTAGAAGCGATTTTGGCAACAGGGGCAAACTCGGTGCGTGTAGCTTTATCCCCATTAATTCTGCCAGATAGTTATGTAGAGTTACCTGCTCGCTTTGCAATTGGTAATGCAGGCGAAGCCTATGCTCACTTTGATGATCAGATTCTAACTTTGGCACAAAGCCAACAAAAAATTGTCATCCCCAATCTCACTCGCTCACGCGAGTTAGATTTAGACCCCAGCAAATCTCAACCTTTGGCATTGCTAGCAATTGCTTTACGCCACGAGAATAGATATTATGGTGTGGTTTGGGCAGGCTATGAACAACCTCGAAAATTTTCAGATTCAGATGTGCGCTTTATGACTACTTTAGCAGGGCAAGCGGCTTTAGCAGTAGCCAACTCGCATCTTTTTCTTAACGTTGAAGCGGGTCGCCGTCAATTGGAAGCAATTCTTAACTCCACGCCTGACCCTGTCATCGTTACCGACCATCGAAATCGTTTATTACTTGCTAATCTGGCAGCGGCGGCGGCACTTGGTCCCAATGTAGATGATGATGCACGCACTGGAATGGAAACAGAAAAAGTAATCAAACTGAAACCATTATTAAATTTATTACAAAGCACAACTTCCGAAAAACAATCTGCTGAAATTGTTTTAGGAGATAAACGCACATATGTTGCCACTGCTTCACCTGTGATGGTAGAAGGAAAACAAATGGGGCGTGTGTGCATTATGCGCGATGTAACATACTTCAAAGAATTAGATTCGATGAAATCCGATTTTGTTGCCACTGTTAGCCATGATTTGCGCTCCCCATTAACCTTGATGCGTGGTTATGCCACCATGTTAGATTCTTCTGGTGAGTTAAATGAACAACAGCATGGTTATGTTAGGAAAATTATTGCAGGCGTAGAGAATATGTCTCGCTTAGTGAATAATTTATTAGATTTAGGTCGTATTGAAATTGGTGTTGGCTTACAAGTTGAAAATGTAAATGTGCTAGATGTGATAGAGCGAGTAACCAGCGCCTTGCAATTACAAGCCATTCAAAAAAATATTACTATGGATGTTGTATTAGCACAAAACATGCCCAATACGGTAGAAGCTGACCAAGCCTTATTGCACCAAGCTGTTTATAACTTAGTTGAAAACGGAATCAAATATACGCCAGAAAATGGAAGCATAGTTATTCGCACTACTACTGAACGAAGTCATTTAATTTTTTTCTGTACAAGATTCTGGCATTGGCATACCTAAAGATGATTTACCGCGTTTGTTTGAAAAATTCTATCGCGGTAAACAACGTGAAGCCCGCGCACAAACTGGCTCTGGCTTAGGTTTGGCAATTGTGCATTCAATTGCCGAGAGCATGGTGGCAAGGTGTGGGTAGAAAGTGAAGTAGGTAAGGGAAGTACTTTCTATTTACAAATTCCGTTGGTACAAAAGAAACAATGAGACATGTATCTGTTTTGAGAATAATAAAAAACTTGCGATGAATTTCATCGCAAGTTTTTTTATTTTAGTATTGCACAGCTCGTTTTAGAGATTTGGCTTGTTTGATCCAATTTTTTACCTGACTTAAGCTAGGTAATTGACGAACTAATCTCTTTTTGCCTGAATTTGCTTTTTCAAATGAAGCAAGTAAAGATTCTGGCTTACGTTTGCCGAGTTCTACCACAGTATCTACACCTGCGGCTTCTAGTAAATCGGAATATTGTGAGCCAATGCCTTTTATGCGAAATAAGTCTGCACGGTTCACCCATTCAAGAATCGTCTTTGCATTAAAGCCTGTGGCTTTTGCAAGTTCTTGACGACCTTTAGCAGTACCGCCTGCTTGGAGTAAACCATTCACTCCACGCACACCTGCTTTATTTAATTTTGCGGCGTATGCAGCACCAATACCTTCAATTTCTTTTAAAGTTGCCATTTTTAATTTCTCCTTCTATATTACTATACCATCATTTTGTTCAAAAGTATAAAATTATTATTAATAAAAATTTACCTAAATTATTTAATGATCCATAAATTAGTATGTCAATACCGAATACATGTATAAACTTGATGGGTAGAATCAACTTGCGGAAAAGTTAAAGAGGCGGAGATTTCATCTAAAGATATTATTTGAGATTAAATAAAAATGACCTCCATGCGGAGGTCATTTTTGAGTTACATTCCAATCAATGCAAAGATGGCATAAGCAAGGGCAAGCCATGGCGTGATTGTAGCAAGGATAGGAACAAACATCCCCAAACCTGTGCATAGGAAGAACAACCACATGCACCAACCAGAAATTGTCTTTGGTAAAGATATATTCATGTCACACGCTCCTTGAGTTGAATTACAGCTAGCCGAATTGCTAGTCTTATATTTAAGAACACCCTGTAAAGGTAAGAGTTGCTCAGTTGATGCGTTCAGAAATGATACAATTGTTTTATGACTATATTAAGTACCCCTGCTGAATTTACCTTACATCGAGAAAATAAATACGATTATTCTTCGCCAACTGCTTGGCTGGCTTCACATATCAAACCATATATTTGGATCGTGGTGATGCTTTTTGTCGGTGCAATAGGAAATGCTGTGCTGGCTGTAGTAGTACCTGTTTTAACAGGTGATGCGTTTGACTCGATTAAAGACCACATGGACACAAGTGTCTTATTACCATTGGCATTAACCATTGGCATTTCACAAATTGTACGTGGCGTGTTGCAACTGGGCAGAAATTTTGGGGCAGAGTTAATGGCTCAAAGAATGGAACGTGATATTCGTGACGAGTTATATCTTTCATTGCTTGGAAAGAGTATGACGTTTCATAACTTGCAACCTGTAGGCGATACGATGGCGCGCGCCACTAATGATGTGCGTGAAGTCAATTATATGTTTAGCCCTGGCGCAAATCTTGTCGTTGGCTCATTCATGTTTATTCTAATGCCATTGTTTTTTGGTCCTACTTATCATTGGTCATTGATTCTGACTCCTATACTTTTCACCATTGTTTACTTTGTTGCATTAGCACGTTATCTTAAACAATTATCACCTGTCACCGATCAAGTGCGGGCTACTTTTGGAAGTATGAACACACATCTTTCCGAATCATTAGATGGCGTTGAAATTATGAAAGGCGCCGCCCAAGAAGATGCCGAAGTAGAACGCTTTGTGTTGAACGCCAAAAAAGTGCGTGATGCTTTTATTCAACAAGGTGAATTAGAAGCAAAATATATTGCTATGCTTTTATTAGGCTTGGCATTCGCTACTGGACTTGTACATGCTTTACTTTTGTATCGTCAAAATTTAATTAGCATTGGTGATGTAGTTGGTTACTTCGGCATGTTGCAATTGTTGGGCTTCCCAACTTTTACTTCTACATTTGCATATTCACAAATATCTTCTGGATTTTCATCTGCCAAGCGGATTTTAGATTTAATCAAACGCGAGACTCATCTCGACCAAAACGCTTCAGGCTTGACCTCCAACATGCGTGGTGACATCGAGTTTCGTAATGTCTCCTTCAGTTATCCAAACGGTGAGCCGATATTAAAAAATATTTCTTTCAAAGTAAACGCTGGTCAAACCGTTGCAATTGTTGGGCAAACAGGTGCAGGCAAAACATCATTAGCCAAATTAATTAATCGCACCTATGATGTAACCGAAGGTCAAGTATTTGTAGATGAGGTAGATGTACGTGATTGGAACTTAGCCTCACTGCGTGAGCAAATATCTATTATTGAACAAGATATATTTTTATTCTCACGTTCATTAAGTGACAACATTGCTTTTGGCAAACCAAACGCCACAAAAGATGAAGTCATGTCGGCTTCCATCGCCGCCCAAGCGCACGATTTTATTTTAGACTTTGACCAAACTTATGGAACTGTTGTCGGTGAACGTGGCGTCACACTCTCTGGCGGGCAACGTCAACGCATTGCATTAGCACGCGCATTCTTAACTGAACCCAAAATTTTGGTGCTAGATGATTCAACCTCTGCGATTGACTCTGCCACCGAAGATAAAATTCAACGTGCTATTTCAAACGCCGCTCGCGGACGAACAACATTCATCATCACACATCGCTTATCACAAATCCGCTGGGCTGACTTAATCATCGTGCTTCGTAAAGGTCAAATCGCCGCCATTGGTTCACATGACGAATTGATGAAAACCTCCGAAGCATATTCAAGAATTTTTAGAGAGTAATAAAGTAAACAAGTAAGCAGGTAAGCAATGCACGATGTCAATATACTTTGTCTACTTGTGTGCTTGCCTACCAAAACAATCGTAAATCAAAAATCATAAATCGGAAATAATTATGGGATTCTTTGCAGGATTAAACGACGAAAAATACGACAGACAATATACAGACCGTGTGCTTGTCAAACGCATGGTTGCGTATTTTGGTACCCAAATCAAAAGACTGGTAACTGCCTCCATCATCATTGTCATCTTAGGCTTTATTGGCGCAGCCTTACCAATTACCGTCAGCAAAATGGTAGATTTGATTCAAGACCAACCTACTATTTTAGAAATCAGCACCATCGGATTAATCCTAGTCGGTGTAGCCTTTGGTTTATGGGGATTAAACTGGCTCAGGCGTGCATTAATAATTCGCTCTGTTGGTGATGTAGTGTTAGATATACGTTCACGCGCATTTCGTGCCGCCGCCGAACATGATTTATCTTTTTACGATCAATTTTCATCTGGGCGCATTGTCTCGCGCATCACCTCAGATACAAATGATTTTGGTCAACTGGTAGTCATCATCACTGATGTTGTTGCTCAATTTATTCAAGCCTTCATTATTGCTTATGTCTTATTCAAAACAGAATTACGCATGGCATTATTAATGGTGGGCTTCTTACCATTTATTTTTGCAATCGCCGCAGGCTTTCGTGAAATGGCAAGGCGCGTTACAAAAAAAGGTATGAAAGCCATGTCTGATGTTAACGCTGCCATCAAAGAAACTATCAGTGGTATTTCGATTGCAAAAAATTTCCGTCAAGAAGAAAGTATTTTCAAATCATTTGACGAATCGAATCAACAATCATATCAAGTCAATGTTCAACGTGGTTTTGTGATTTCATTAGTATTCCCTGTGTTAAATGCAGTTAGTGGTGTTTTTGTGGGCATACTCGTTTATGTTGGCGGGTTAAGTGTTGAAAAAGGTCTTGTTAGCATTGGGGCATGGTATCTCTTCATTATCAGTCTCGATCAATTCTTTTTTCCCGTTCTCAACCTCACTTCATTTTGGGCGCAAATTCAAGGCGGACTTTCTGCCGCAGAACGTGTCTTCGCTCTGATTGATGCAGACCCGAACGTGATTCAAAAAGATAAACAAGATGTGCCACGTCTCAAAGGTGAGATTCATTTTGATCACATGTATTTCCGTTATTCGGATAAAGAACCGATTCTGACTGACTTCAACTTGGTTATTAAACCTGGAGAGACTCTTGCCCTTGTGGGGCATACTGGCGCAGGGAAATCATCCATAGCAAAGTTAATTGCCCGTTTCTACGAATATCAAGAAGGCAAATTATTAATTGATGGTAGAGACATCCGCACTTTTGATTTAACACAATACCGTCGTCAACTTGGAATCGTTTCACAAGTTCCTTTTTTATTTTCAGGCACAGTAGCAGAAAATATTCGTTACGCCGCTCCTAATGCTCCAGAAGAAGAAATGCTAAAACTCGCACGAAAAATTGGTGACGGTGAATGGTTAGAAACATTGCCCGAAGGTTTAAATACCCAAGTTGGAGAGAGAGGGAATCGTCTTTCCATGGGGCAACGTCAACTCGTAGCATTGATGCGTGTCCTCGTTCAAAATCCTGCTATCTTCATCCTAGATGAAGCGACTGCCAGCATTGACCCATTTACAGAATGGCAAATCCAACAAGCGTTAAATTTAATTCTAAAAAATTCAACTAGCATTTTGATTGCTCATCGTTTATCCACAGTCAAAGCCGCAGATAGAATTGTAGTGATGCAAAAAGGCACAATTATCGAAGAAGGCAATCACGAGAGTTTATTAAAGCAAAGTGGTCATTATGCTGAGTTATATAATACTTATTTCAGACATCAATCACTGGCGTATGTTGAGCAGATGAAAGAAATGGTTAGCAAATAAATGTAGGTCACGTTTTTAACGTGACAATGAAATTAACAAAAAAAGCAGTTGGCTCATTGCTAAAAGCCAACTGCTAATCACTAACTGCTAATTACAACACCGACCGATCTGGTGGCTCTAATAACTGAGCCAATTGTTTCGCACCTTCATCATCAGCGATTGCTAACACTTCATCAAACTCTTCCAAAGCTAATGCACCACGTGGCAAAATAATTTCTCCATGCCGAATGATGGCGGCAATGACGCATTGCTCAGGCAAACCTAAATCTTTAATTTGCACGCCAATAGCCTTTGCACCCTTGGGCACCTTTTCTTCTACCAAAGAATATTTTCCACGTCTTAATTTAAGCAATGTCATCATGTCGCCAAGTGACATTTCCTCTTGAATCAAATGTGCCATCACGTCGGCTTGATTAATGGTTTCATCGACGTGGAAGTTTTTGTCAAACAGCCAAGCATTACGTGGGTTATTAATTCGTGCTACAGTGCGTTTTACTTTAAATAAAGTACGAGCTAAATAGCATAAAGTCAAGTTAGCCGCATCATCATTAGTACATGCTACTAATACTTGTGCTTTATCTAAACCTGCTTGCTTTAAGACAATTGGATCTGTAGCTTGTCCTTCATAAATTGCTTCGGTTGGTATTTCGTGATGTAACCGTGCTAACAATTCACGGCGATGTTCTAATAAACGCACTTCATATTTTTGGGCGAGCAATTGCACAGCCAACTCTGAACCTGTGCGCCCACCACCAGCAATAAATACAAACATAATTAATTTTTCCCTTCTTGCAACTTTGTGCGCAAAGATTTTGCACCCTTAAAAGTGGCACTTACCGTCAGCACATCACCTTGATGTAAAACCGCCTCAGACGAGGGGATTTCTGCTTTGCCAGCACGAGTAAGTGCTAAACTGACAATTTCTGCACAACCTTTCATCAGTTCGCTAATAGACATGCCATCCCACTTTTGGGGAATATACATTTCATACATTTCTACCTCGCCGTTACCTGCCGAGAATACAGCGCGGAAAGATGAATCGTTTAATAACTCTTGCATACGCTCTGCACCCCATGCGGTAGAACTTACAATTTGTAAACCAAAAGATTCGAGCATACCTCGCATAGCAGGATCATAATTTCTTACAATTACTTGCTTTACATTTGGGTAATGCACACGTACAGAATGTCCAATCACTGCATTTAATACATCCGAATTGGTGACAACTGCTACACCATCAGCATGATCTGCATCTGCACGAGATAAAGTGTCAGCCGAAAGTGCTTCTCCTACAACAGTACGTCCTCGAAAGTCAGCGTGGAGGCGATTGAAAGATTTTTGTTCATTATCTACCACTACTACTTGATGTCCATGTTGAAAGAGACGGTAGGCTAATTCTGCGCCAAATCTTCCGCAACCTAAAACAATAAAATTCATTTTGTTACTCCTTAATTATGGAGACCAGAAGCTTGCCTCTGGATTTCCAACGACAAGCTGTTGGACTCCAAAAAGTTATTCATTATCGTGGATATGATAAGGCACGTTGGTGATGACGATGCCATGTTGATATTTTAGCTGGTCGCGCAAAATACTTGCGGTATTAGTATGTAGGGTGCTGGTAATTTTGTTTTCTGAAACAAATTCTGGCACTACAATCGTAATTGTTTCACCTGGTTGGCGTTGTTCTGAAATATCTGAAATGTATTTTAATAACGGCTCAACGAAGAGGCGGTAGGGAGAATCTAAAATTACAAGACGTGTGCCTTCGCCCCAAGTTTCCCATT
Organism: Chloroflexi bacterium OLB14; assembly: GCA_001567105.1. Lineage (GTDB taxonomy): Bacteria > Chloroflexota > Anaerolineae > Anaerolineales > Villigracilaceae > Villigracilis. Next base: position 101,361 of record LMZR01000014.1, on the reverse strand, counting down.
TTTTTCTTACTTTTTCAGCATCGGTGGGTTCAATAGTCACATGTACCGCAGTAACATCATCTGATAGCATACGGGCATAACGTAGGGCGAATAAGGTGCCTTGGTGCACCCCGCTCAAAGGCATAATGACGCGATGACGCATGGTATGCGGTGGTATCACGCCAAAGTTTTCAAGTGAAAGGTTTTTTGCCAATTTTTTTATAGTGCAGATGAATTGCCCAAAAATGCTAATAAGGATGGGAATTAAAATTAAAATGACGAAGGCACCGTCTTTAAATTTTGTAACCGAAAATATGATGATAACTATGGCAGTACAAATTGCGCCAAAGCCGTTGAGTAGCATTTTCAAAAACCAGAGTGGATCATAGCTTAGTTTGTTGCTGAGAGGTTCGTTATTTTTATTCGTGTTATGGGGTTGCTCTGTTATATGTCTACTTTTCCACCAGTGTAAAGCCATACCACTTTGTGCTAATGTGAATGAAAGGAATACGCCGATTGCATATAAAGGAATTAACCTAGTGACGCTGGCTTGAAATAAGATAATAAGGATTGAAGATAAAAAGGCTAAGGCTACAATTCCGCGTGAGTAAACTAAGCGACTTCCGCGATAAGTTAGCTGGCGGGGTAAGAAACCATCCATTGCCATTAATGCACTTAAGCGTGGGAAGCCCGCATAAGCAGTATTACCTGCTAACATCAAGATAATGGTTGTGGCAATAATAATGGCGTAGTAAAAAATACCTTGCCCACTAAAGATTGTGCGCCCAAGTTGTGAAATGACAGTTTCAAATTCTGAAGGAATAGCATTGACTTGACTGCTTAAAAATGAAATACCAATGAAGAGTGTAGCTAATATTGCCACCATCCAAATTAAAGTGGTTGAGGCATTTTTTGCACGGGGCTCTTTGAATGCAGTTGTTCCATTGGATATAGCTTCAATGCCTGTTAAGGCAGTGGTGCCACTTGAGAAGGCGTGCAAAATCAAAAATGGCAAGCCATATGTAGTGATGCCATGAGCGAACATTTCAGGAGGGTTGATAACAGTACCTAATGTCCCTGAGAAATATTTGAACATACCAACAGCTACTAATACTAGCATAATAATAATAAAGGACATACTTGGAAATGCAATGGCGGCGCCTGATTCGCGTACACCCCTTAGATTAATCAGCATTAATAAAAAGACTGCTGTAACTGCAATTATTACTCTATATTCATACAAGTGAGGGTAAGCTGAAACAATTTGTGCTACACCCGATGAAATAGATACAGAAACAGTTAAGATGTAATCTGCTAATAGAGCAGATGCTGCTGTTAAGCCTGCAATATCTCCAAGGTTATCTTTTGCAACAACATAAGCTCCACCACCATTCGGGTAAGATTTGATTACTTGCACATAGGAGATTGAAACAAGTACTAATAAAGCAACAATAGCAATGGAAATGGGGAAGACGTAGCCAAAGGCAATTGAACCAGCCGCAGCTAAAACAACCATAATTTCTTGTGTTGCATAAGCATTAGATGAAAGTGCGTCTGAAGCGAAAACTGCTAAACCAACCACTTTCCCAATAGTTTCATGCGCCGCATCAGCAGTGGGGAGCGGTCTGCCAATGAGCCAAGAGCGAAATGTGCGACGAGGTTTATAGTCTGTACTTCTTTCGATAATCGGAGTTTGTTTTTTTTCTTGATTGATCATAAAGCCAACTTATTAATACACAGGTGAATTAAGGCAATACCTAGAAGTATGCCTTTCTCGTTTAAGACAAGGACGGATTATAGTCCAAATTCATTTTTTTGGCTTTTGCGTATTTAAGTCTGGAAAACGAATTTGTAAGGCTAAGAGAATTACCCGCTTTGCACAACTCGCAACGTCACACTCGGCTGACCCTGCTTACGAAATTGCATCACTTCGGGATGTGACGAGGCATATTTTTCTATGCCTTCATTATCCCAAGAGACTCGTCCCTTTGTAAACGTAGCGCGATACATTCCGCCTGTCACACTTTCGCCATGTAATAGCACATCGGTCTTAATCTCATTCTCCAGCGTGGAGATATTTTCCTCAGCAGAATCAAGTAGAGGCTTGTATTCTGAATCGAGTGCATCTAATTGAGATTGAATCTGTTTGAGAATATCTGCTCGTTTGGATTCATAATCTAAACGAGCCACATCTGCCGCGCCTTTGAGATTCTCCAGCCGTTTGAGTTTATCTACAATATTTTCCACTTTAGGCTTTTGATTTAGCTCACTTAATTTTTGAATCACAATTTGCTTAAGGCTTTTCTTCAACTCGGCTTGCCAAGTTTTAGTTTTGACTCGTTCAATGATTTCATCAAAAATTTGTTTTAGATATTCAGGGCTGTAATTATATTTCGGCGCAATGGATGAAAGTTGCTCTTTTGCTTCGCCATCCAACCCATAACGGCGCACAAGAATTTGATAATAAGTATCTTTCCCTGCATCATTGGTGAGGCGTTTGTGAATCACATCCAAAAATTGAGAGACGATATTTTCTAAATGTTTATCGCGCACGAATTCAATTTGTGATTCTTCAAAACCAAGTTCGCGCAACAACGAACTTAATTTTGTTTCATCACCATAAATGATAGAAAGCAATTCATTCAAGCCTGTTAGTTGTGTTTTGAAATCCATGTGACCTCCTCACGGTCTATTGTCCATCGTCTATGGTCTATTTAGGAAACAACTTTTCAAACACTTCAGGGCAATACTTCTGAATCATCTCAGATGAGATGCCATTTTCTTTGCAAATTTCAGCATACAAATCAACAGATGGGCGGCGGATTCGTTTTTGCGTATCAACATCCAACCCCCATAAACCGAAGCGTTGAGTCCAGCCACGTTCCCATTCAAAATTATCTACTAATGACCAGTGAAAATATCCCTTCACTTGCCAATTGAAATTAACCGCTCGCCATACTTGATGTAAATGTTGTGCCAAATATCTTGGGCGAAGATGATCATCCGAATCTTCTACACCATTTTCAGTGATGATGATTGGTAAATTCGGATAGGTTCTTTCAATCCATTTGATTGAATCAAAAATTCCTTCGGGAATATTGGCGATGAAATTTGTATCGCTCATATCGGCATCTTTAGGATAACCACTGTTAGAAAATAATTCAGTGGATTTTGTTATATCAAACCAAACGGTATCTACTGAATAATAATTTAATCCGAGATAATCTTGTGTGCCTTTGGCTTCGGGGATATTTTGATTCCCAATCGGAGATTTCATCACACCTGTTGAAATGGCAGATGGAAATGCCATGTTGAGTCCGTTATAACGAATGTTTCGCATCAATCTATCTACTGGTGACCATTTGATACGTGGGACCATTGGGCGATAATGCAAAGCATAACCAACGCGTGCTTCTGGTTGCAATTCATGAATCGCTTTATACGCCGCCGCATGAGCGCGAATCATGTTGCCCATCACACGCATAGATAATTTTGTATCTTTTTTACCAGGCGGAAAAGCCCCAACTACATAACCACTTAACGCATAGACATTCGGTTCGTTAATCGTCACCCACAAATTGACATAATCCTTTAACGCATCTACAACTTTACGCACATATTTTTCAAAATGCACAACTACATTTTCATTTTCCCAACCATCAGTTAACCACAACGGATCAGTAAAATGATGCAACGTCACCAATGCAGTCATCTTGCGTTCTTTCAAGCCACGCAATATCGCGCGATATTTTTCTAACGCATCTTCATCCCAAGTATCAGGCGTTGGTTGCACACGACTCCACTCAATCGAAAAACGATGCGCGTTTTGTCCTGTTTCAACAGCACGGTCAAAATCTTCACGCCAACGTCCGCCCCACCAATCTGCCGCCAAATTAGATTTATGAATCGTATGCCCTGCTTCTTCCCACGCATACCAATTATTATTTGTATTACTGCCTTCCACTTGATGCGAAGATGTTGCTGTTCCCCACAAAAAACCTTTTGGAAAATGATAAGTTGCTTGTATGTTAGTCATCTAGTCTCCTAGTCTCATTGTCTTGTTAGATACGCCAAATACAAAGCCACCGAACCCGCCACCGCCGCATTCAATGATTCGATTTTGCCTTTCATCGGAAGTTTCAACACGATGTCACATTTTTTTCTAGTGAGCTCATGCAGACCTTCACCCTCCGAGCCTACGACTAAACCCACTGCGCCTCTGACGTGACGTGAGTTTGGTTCTATTTCCATTCCACTTTGGTCTAACCCGACAACCCACACGTCGTTATCTTTGAGCGCATCAATGGCTTGAGATAAATTTGATTGGGCAATTAATATATGTTCACTCGCCCCAGATGAAGCATTGACCACAGCAGGAGTCACTTCCACACTTCTTGCTAACGGAATAATAATTCCATGCACGCCTACTGCTTCGGCTGTACGAATCAACGTGCCAAAATTTTGTGGGTCTTGTAATGAATCAAGAATCAAAATAAAAGGCAATTCATCTTTTGCATTCTCTAAAATTTCAATCACATCTGAATATTTATACTCGCTTACTTCCGCCACAACCCCTTGATTGTTCTGATGAATCTTATCTAACTTTGTGCGTGGCACACGGTTAACTTTTATCTTGCGTTCTTTCGCCAAAGATAAAATCTCTGCCAATTTACCTTTTTCTTGCACCCCTTCAGCAATTTCGATAGAGAAAATTTCCCTGCGCTTGGCAACAATGGCTTCATACACAGCGTTACGAGAGTAGATGAATTCTTTCATATATTCAATTTTACTTGATAAAAAAGTGACAGTCACCTTTAAGGTGACTGTCACTTTAGTTTTTTGCTGAATTACGAATATCGCCAAGTCGTGCCGTCTTTACTATCTTCAATCGTCACGCCCATTTCTTTCAATTGGTCGCGGATTTCATCGGAGCGTTTCCAGTTTTTTTGTTTTCGCGCTTCGGTTCGTTCTGCAATCAAAGCATTTACTTCGGCATCTTGTTCGCTAGAGCCTTGTTTATCTTCAAGTTTTAATCCAAGTACATTTGCTAATTCTTTGAAAGTATCTTGTGCAGGTTTGAGTTGTTCATTTGTAGCAGAATTATCTCGCGCAGTATTAATCGCTTTGACCAATTCAAATAACGCCGCAACTGTACCTGCGGTATTGAAGTCATTGTCCATGGCTTCGGTGAAATTCTTTTTGGCAGATTCAATGGATGCAGACAATGTATCAGAGTTGTAACCTGTCGCCGAAGCAGAAGCAGGCTTGAGCGCGGATTTGAGGCGTTCGACATTTTTTTCGGCGGCGTTAAGTGTTTCATCATTAAACATTAAAGGCGCGCGATATGTTCCATTCAAAACTAACATACGCATTACATCCGCAGAGCGCGTGGATAAAAATTCTTTGATAGAAATAATATTGCCCAACGACTTTGACATTTTTTCGCCGCCGAGTTGCAACATGCCGTTGTGAATCCAATAACGTGAAAATTCTTTGCCTGTATAACTTTCGGTTTGAGCGATTTCATTTTCGTGGTGTGGAAAAATTAAATCGTTGCCGCCGCCGTGAATATCAATTTGCTCGCCAAGTTCTGCTAAATTCATAGCGGAACATTCAATATGCCAACCCGGGCGACCTTTGCCCCAAGGGCTTTCCCAAAAAACTTCGCCTTCTTTGGCGGCTTTCCATAATGCAAAATCCATTGGATGTTCTTTTTGTTCACCAACTTCAATGCGTGCGCCTGCTTGCATATCATCCAATTTGCGATTAGAAAGTTTTCCATAATCTTCATCTTTCGTGACGCGAAAATATACATCACCATTTTGGGCGGCGTAAGCATAGCCTTTTTGAATCAAGCCTTCGATGAATTGAATAATTAACGGCATAGATTTGCTCACTTGCGGATTGGCAGTAGCAGGAAGCACATTGAGATTTTTCAAATCATTTGCATAATCATCAATATATCTTTGTGAAAGAGCTAGCGGTTCTTCACCAAGTTGTTTAGCACGGTTGATAATTTTGTCATCTACATCGGTGTAGTTCATTACGAATTTAACATCATAGCCACGATAGATAAGATAACGGCGGATAATATCAAACACAATAGCAGACATAGCATGACCGACATGCGCGTCGTTATAAACGGTAACTCCGCAGACGTACATTTTTACGAGGGTTGGTTCAAGCGTTTGAAATTCTTCTGTTTTACGAGTAAGGGTGTTGTAAATTTTTAACATAAAAGCCTTTTTAGATATTTGAAAAATCAGCCACTAATTTCACATAATTCGTGGCAAAAGATTTTAACTATTCTTAATAGCCGAAATTATAAAACAAAACAGGGCGTATTTTACACCCTGTTCACTGATTACTTGTCTACTTGTGTACCTATTTACTTACCCACTTTCTACTTCTTATTCTTCCTCGCTAAATCTTCATCTACTCTACCAAAAATCATCTTGCCAGCCGCAGTTTGTAGAACTTTGGTGATATTCACTTCCATATATTCGCCAATAAAATCTTTACCATTTTCAACCACAACCATCGTGCCGTCTTCCATGTATCCCACACCTTGACCATATTCCTTACCTTCTTGCATGATGTTAATTCGTAAGGCTTCACCTGGCAACACAACTGATTTGACTGCATTTGCTAATTCATTGATGTTTAATATAGTTACACCTTGTAATTCTGCTATACGATTTAAGTTGTAATCATTTGTTAGCACAGGGCTTTTTAGTTGTTTACCAAGTACAATTAGCTTATCATCTACTTCACGCACACCATCTACATTGATATCTGAAATTCTAACCAACACATTGGGTAACTTTTGCAATTCAGCCAACACTTCCATGCCACGCCGCCCACGTTGGCGACGCTGGCCGTCAGCCGAATCAGCAATGTATTGCAACTCATTCAACACGAAGCGCGGAATCAGAAGCGTGCCGGGCAAAAATCCAGTTTTAGCAATGTCAGCCACACGCCCATCAATAATCACGCTGGTATCCAAAAGAATGTTGCGATTCAAATTACTCCACGAGGAAGAACTGCCACCCTCACCACGTCCACTTAATGCACCAAGCAAACCCATAATGTCGCCTTGGCGCATGACGAAGAGAGAAACACCAAAATATGAGAATATCAACACACCGATGAAAGGTAATACTTCACCAAATGGGGCGGGTAATAAGGAGATTGGAAACGCTAACAATGCTGCAATTAATAAACCAACTACCAAGCCAGTCAAGCCTGCAAATAGGCTTTCTGCCGCTAAGCGCCCAAGGATAGAGCGCAACGCACGAGCAGGACGAGTTGTAAGATAAGGTGTCAGAATTAAACCTGTAAGAGCGCCTACTAAGCTAAAAGTTAAAGTTGTAGTTGCCGCAGTATCTGGTGTGAGCGCTGAAACATCAAAACCCCAATACCCACCTGCAATTGCCAATACAAACATACCAACAATTCTAAAAATAAATTCAATACTCATGAATAACTCCTAAAAAAAATAAATGATTTAGCATGATAGCACGCCTGATAGTACAAGTCAAACTGAAATGAGAACTATAATAAAATTGTTATAATCTGAAAGAAATAAAGACCAACATGAACCTAATTGATACCCTTAATCGCCCTCTACGTGACTTGCGAATATCTGTCACAGATAGATGCAATTTTCGTTGTGTTTACTGTATGCCCAAAGAAGTTTTTGGATCAAATTACCCTTACCTCAAGCGTAACCAAATTTTGACTTTTGAAGAAATTAACAGACTTGCCAAAATTTTTTCATGGCATGGTGTTAAAAAGATTCGACTAACAGGTGGAGAACCGCTCGTTCGTAAACATTTACCTGATTTGATTAAAATGCTCGCCTCAAACCCTGACCTTGACCTGACTCTGACCACCAACGGTTCGCTTCTCTTTCAGCAAGCCCAAGCCCTCAAAGACGCTGGCTTGAAACGTGTAACTGTCAGCCTAGATTCACTTGACGACGATACCTTCAAAGCCATGAATGATGTGGATTTTCCTGTTGCGAAAGTTATTGAAGGCATGGATTTTGCATATTCTATTGGTTTACCTATCAAAGTTAATATGGTTGTCAAACGGGGCGTAAATGAAAGCAGTATTTTACCAATGGCACGATTTTTCCGTGAACGAAAATACATTTTACGCTTCATCGAATATATGGATGTTGGTCAGAGTAATGGCTGGCGCATGGATGATGTCGTCTCTGCTAAAGAAATTATCAGCCTAATCAATGCTGAAATGCCATTGCAACCAGCCGACCCGAATTATCGAGGCGAGGTAGCAGAGCGTTGGCAATATCGAGATGGCAGTGGTGAAATTGGGGTGATTGCATCTGTCACCCAAGCTTTTTGCCGAGATTGTAACCGCGCACGCATATCAGCAGAGGGTTCTTTATATACTTGTTTGTTTGCAATTCAAGGACATAACTTACGTGATTTAATTCGTAATGGCGCAACTGATGAAGAAATTTCTGAAAAGATTTCACAAGTGTGGCACAAACGTGCCGATCGTTATTCTGAAATTCGTTCTGAAAATACCACTCAACTTCCAAAAGTTGAAATGTCTCACATTGGTGGATGAAATAAATCACAAAGTAGAAAACATGAAAAAAATAAAAAGCCATTCTCTTCGACCTTGACGGTACACTACGACTCACAGCTCCATCTGGTGGGGAAGTATTTGTAGAATATTTACAAACTTTGAACTTAAATTTTTCAGAAGAACAAATTTTGTTCGCTAAACGTTGGGAACATTTTTACTTTGCTAATTCAGCACTCATTAGGCAAGATTCGCAAACTTTTAAGGATGATAGCGAAGGGTTTTTGATTAATTATTCGAAACGCCGTTTAATGGCGTTAAAACTCCCTGAAGCGTATGCACAGGAATTGGCTCCACAAGTGGCGCATCACATGAGCGAAGTGTATAAACCTGAAGTGTTTGTGCCAGAAGAAATTCCATTTATTCTATCCATGCTAAGAGAAGATGGGTACACATTGGGCGTGGTTTCAAACCGTGAAGAGCCTTTTCAAACTGAATTAGACGAAATGAACCTGACAAGTTATTTTGACTTTTTATTGCCAGCAGGAGAAGTTGGCGCATTCAAGCCAGATGCAAAAGTATTTCAGCACGCTTTGAAAATAGCTAATGCAAATGCAGATGAAGCTATGTATGTAGGTGATAATTATTTCGCAGATATTGTCGGTTCAAATAATGTGGGTCTTTTGCCTATTTTGTACGACCCTACTGACTTATTCCCCAACGCCCCAAATTGTTATACGATTCAATCGTTTAATCAATTACATGATTTGTTGAAGTGAGAAAAATAAATCATGCCGAATTAACATTTGTAATGCATCAAAATAAAAATTATCGCATAACTCAATCGGATAATTCTTCATTCACAATTTCTTTTACCCGCCCAACTTGACCATTTGTAAGCCTAACTTTAATGCCGTGTGGGTGGTTGGGCGATTTTGTCAAAATATCTTTGACAATGCCTTTGGTTAATTTTCCAGTACGTTGGTCTTGTTTTAAGACAATCAAGACCGTCATGCCAGATTTGATTTGAGAGCGAATTTGTCCGTTCATTTTATGATTGGTAAATGCAGAAATAGCTTGGAGGATAACCTCCATAAACTGCCACTGATGATACGCTAATAGGATTAAGAAAACAAGCATCCCTATTTGAAAGAAGCGATTGTTAGCAAATGGAGCAAGCCCAAATGCGACAAAAAAAATCAAGGCGTATGCCCAATCGGCTGAGTATAAAAATAATTCTTGCCCATAGAAAAAATGTATCGCAAAATTAAAAGCAATACAGAGAACGAAAGTTAGCATTGCATCTACTTTTCTGGTACGGATTAAATTCCAAATAAATACAACGCCTGCTACACCCAACATGCCTAACCAAATTCCAACTAGAGCTTGTGCCAATCCATCATATTGGGCTTGGTGGAATGTGCCCGGTGAAATTTTGTAAAAACGAAATTCTGGGATGGTGCTATTTACCTCTTCAGTAAGAATGAATACTCGCGGTGCTATAACCGTATATAACAATATAGTTCTTGCTAAGTACATATTTCGCCCGTTAAATTTCCATTCGGGGATTTCAAATGTTTCTGCAAAAAATTTTTGCTCATTTTGTATATCAGGCGTAAGAAAAAATACTTTGCTAGCAGGGTAGATGACCGTATGCAGAAAAGTAAGCAACAGAGAAACAGCAATTACCCAGCCTGTAAAGCAAATTGTTTCTTTTATTTTTAGGCGAGATATAAAAAAGGCAATTAGATTTTGAAAAAAATTTGTAAGTGTTATACCAAAAGTGATAACGCCTACAAAAACTAAAGTGGCTATTGATTTATCGTTTTGTTGAAGGGAGAGAAGAAATAAAATTAATGCAAATGCCGAAAATATGTAAGTATCAATTACGCTTCCAAAAAAAAGATGAGAAGTACTTACCCCAAGGCATGTTGCCCATAGCCCTGCATAAATTTTGTTCTGAAATTGTCTTTTGATATAAAGCCATGCCAAAAATACACATCCACTACCAACAAAACAATTAAACAAAATTGCTGAAAGCACAGGGTCGTTTGTAAATAAATTTAAGAATCTGCCAAATGGTTGAAATATAAAATATGTAAAGGGGTGGGGACCTCGCATTTCAAAATCTTTGACATCGTCAAAGGCAATACGCCTCATCCAAGAAGCGACATCGGCATCGAATAAATTATCTACTTGACCAATACCAAAATTATTTAGTTTTGAACCAAAATAAAAGTAAACAAAGAAAAATAAAATAGCTAAGATGATGCCAGGTAAATTATTGAGCCATATTTCACTATCAAAATGTATTCTCAAATTCAATTTGAAGTTTACTTTTTGAGCGTTAAGGTAAAGAAAATATAATATCCATGTGAATGAACAGGTAAGAAAAAAGATTAATAAAAATTGATCCAAAACAGAATATGTGGAAAGCCTTAAAAACAGCGAATTAAATAAATAAGAAAACAATACAGATATTACTAAAATAACTAAGAAACCGAAAACTTTTTTCATTTTGTCTCGTTCAAAAAACACGCTTACTCTACAAAGAGTCTAGCCTAACTAGCAGAGATACTGACTTATACAATTATGCCAACAACCCTCTGGCAAAAGATAACAACGCTTGCACATCATTGAAATTTGTGACAGTGCCAATTGAAATTCTGACAGCGCCTGTAGATTTTCCATCAAAGCATAAACGAAAATCATCTTGCGAAAGACGTTCTTCATTGCCTGGCTTGGTAAAACACACATCCAACTCCACACGCGAAACGCCCATTGCAATTTCACCAGCGCCAGGGTTGCAAAAACATCCTGTACGAAGCGAGATATTAATTTTATTGGCTTCATTTTCGATAAAGCGATGATCGAACATATTGCCATCTTGATCAAAAAAATTAACGGTGACTGCTCCGCCTCTGCCCTCGCTGGTAGTTGGTCCATACACCTGAACCAATGACTTACCTGTGCTATGTTTCATTGCCGTGAGATTTTGCAACAGCCAACCTGTTAAAGTTTTGATTCGTTCACTAATCACATCATAACCAATAGACTCAATATGTTTGAGTCCAATTTCAATAGCAGGGATGTTCAAATAATCTAATGTGCCATCTTCAAAAGCAGCGAAGTTATCGGCTAGATAATGTTTTTCAGTAGATACCGATGCCACAGTGATTGTGCCACCTGCAAACCATGGACGATGTAATTTTGCAATTGCTGATTTTTTAGCAATCAAGGCACCTAAGCCAGTTGGATAACCAAATATTTTATAAAATGAAATTGGAACAAAATCAGGTTTTACTTTTGATAAATCTAATTTACTGGTGGGAACATAAGCCGCCGCATCTAGTAAAACATCCCAGCCGTGAGAATGTGCCAGTTCTATCCACTCTAATGGATGTTTAACTGAGGAGAAGTTTGATTGCGCAGGATAAGCAAAAAGATTGTATCCATTTGCAGAAGGGCGAGCCAATTCGAGGTTAAGTTGTGAAGCGTCTATCCGCATGTCTGGTAACATGACGGGGATATAAGTCACTTCAGCGCCGCGAGCATGTGCAAATTCCCGAATCCCATTTACTGAATTGTGATTATCAAAAGTTAAAAGATACCGACCTTTTGCAAAAGGGTAAGACTCGCCAACAAGTTTTAACGCGCCACTAGCATTGGGCGTGAAGATAGCCAGATATTCATTTGGGTCGGCATTGAAAAATTTTAAAATATATTCACGCGCACCTTCTACAAGTTCAGTAGAAGCAAATGAGGTTGGATTAGTTGAATGTGGATTACCAAAAACATTTTCACTTAAAAGTTTTTGATGTTTTTTAATTTGCGATTCAGCATAAATGCCACCGCCTGTGTAATCGAGATAAATATGTTCACCAGCATCAAGACGAGCGTAATCACTGGCACGCAGTTTATCTATTATTTCTGTTTGTTTGAAAGTAGGATATTGTTCGAGAAAAGTTTGAAATTCTTTTGATGACATGAAAATCTCCTTTACACTTTAACTGAATTACTCAACTTCCCCAATCCTTCAATTTCAACATCAACTACATCGCCATTCTTTAATTCACCCACACCAGCAGGTGTGCCAGTGAAAATTAAATCAGCAGGCTCTAACGTCATCACTGATGATATATAAGCAACCAATGTACCTACATTGAAAACCATATCTCGTGTAGATGCCATCTGCCGCATTTGACCATTTACACGGCAAGTCACCACTGCATCGGATGGGTCGAAGTCTGTATCAATCCATGGACCAAATGAACAAAAGGTATCAAAGCCTTTGGCTCTTGTCCATTGACCATCACTTTTTTGCAAATCACGCGCAGTGACGTCATTGCCAATGGTATAGCCAAAGATATATTCTTTAGCACTTTCAGCAGTGACATTTTTTGCCCGTTTGCCTATCACAATCACCAATTCACCTTCATGCTCCACTTGTTTGGATTGCACAGGCAAAATAATAGAATCATGATTTGAAATAATAGAAGAAGGTGGCTTGAAAAAAATCAAAGGCACTTGCGGAACTTCATTGCCTAATTCTTTGGCATGTTCAATGTAATTACGTCCCACACAAATAATTTTGCTCGGCTCGCAGGGAGCAATTAACTTTAATTCTTTAGCAGGAGTTTTTGCTTCACGGCGGCGATATTCACCAAAAACATCCCCTTGAATTTCACCAACTTTATCGTCAAGCATCCAGCCATATACATTTTTATTTTCAGCATTTTGATAACGAACGATTCGCATTTATTTTCCTTTATATTCGGTGGTCGAGTAGCCTTGAGCGATTTTTGCGAAAGACATATCGAGACCACACGTTTAATAAAATATTTCTATTCACTGATGGTCTCGATACGTTGCTCGCCAAAGAACGGCTCGCAACTACTCGACCATTGTATTCCAATCATTTCCCTTTATATTCCACAATATTCAATCTATCCACATCCAACAACATCTCACGAACAGATTTTCCTAAAGTAGGATGAATCAAATCGGGGGCAATATCATTCAATGGCACAAGCACAAATCCCCGCTGATGCAGACGCGTATGAGGAATCTGCAAAGGTGGAGAATCAATTTGCACATCATCATAAAATAAAATATCAATATCAATTAATCTTGGACCATTTGGGAAAGTAGGCTCACGTCCCAGCACTCCTTCAAGGCGTTTCAAATGTGAAAGCAAATCTTCAGGTTCAAGATATGTTTCAGCCATCACTACTTGATTCAAAAATGCGGGCTGGTTTGCATAACCCCACGGTGGTGTTTCATACACAGGTGACTTTTTCTTCACATCCATTTGCGGCGTGAAATTTGAAATGGCATTTTTGATATTCGCTAAGCGATTTCCTAAATTACTACCTAGTGCAAGGTAAACAACATGATCCATCATAATTTTTATCCTTAAATCTTTTTCAACACGCAGTTCACAGAGAACACCGAGAAAAAATCTCAGTGAACTCCGCGCTCTCTGTGGTTAATTGCTCTTAAATATCATGTTCATCAAAATGTTCAACCACATCAGCCGCTAACCAACGCTCTAAATCTAAATTGTCAAATAATTTTTCATCCATATTTTTAATCACTTCAATCAAAGCGATTCTTTTTTCTTCAAACATTTTGCGAACTTCATCAGCACTTAAGTTTTTATACTGCTCAACCAGTTCTTGATTAAAGGCATCAGTGTTCGGTGCATTATAAACAAAAGCAGAATCTTGTTTAACACCTGCAATCATTTTCAAACCTTCATCCCACCAACCAATAATATGCGCCAAAATATCTTCAAAGCGTTCCAAGCCTTGTTTTTTCAAAAACTCATTTTTATCTTCAAGTGCATCAAATTTTGTAATCAAAGTTGGGTATTCATGTTCAAGTGTGTCTAACAGAATAAATTTTCCACAAGCCACCAAATGCACACGAGCATGATGTGTAAAAATTCCGCTCACCCAACCTTGCACACGTCTGTTCGCAAAAACTTCTTCATCTACTTTTTTCAAATCTGCCACCACGCCCAAACGTGTTTCTTCAAACAAACTCATAAACTCGGCTTCATTCCAATTTTTATATTTGGCAACTGCTTCTGCATTGAACACATCAAAATCATATTTCTTGCGTTCAAACTTGCGCTTCTCAGCAATCGCCATAATAATTCCCATGCCTTCAGTCCACCATTCCATAATATGCGCCAACAAATCTTGAAAAGTTTCATAACCTTCTTCATTGACTCGTTTCAAACCTTCATCTTTTGGTAAACGATTAAATCTTTTTACATACGTTCCCCATTCATGTTCTACAAAATTAATCACGCGTTGTTTTTCACTCATTCTGATTCTCCATTAATTAAGTCAATTACTTGTGCGTCTTTCAATGCTTGATGTAAATCTGCACTTTTGATGATGATCGCCGTATTGCGGACTCCTGACCCTGTGGATATGATTTCTTCTTTCAACACATTCGCTTCGATAATAACCCGTACTTGGTTCTTCAACCCAAACGGACTCACAGTCCCGACCTTGTATCCCGTCACCTCATACACTTCATCTTCTGTGGCTGTTGAAATTCTCGAACGACCTAACACTTTCCTCAACCTCTTCCACGAAATTGGTTGCGGACCCGCCACCAATACCAAAGCAAATTCATTTTCTCGCACCCGAAACAAAATAGATTTAACTACCTGCCCCACATGTTGATTCCGCTCTTGTGCCGCTTGCTCATACGATTCTACAGAGCCTTCATGGTGAAAAGTTGTATGCGGGATATTTAATTTATCAAGTGCAATGCTAGCAGGAGGTTTTTCCATACCCATATTTTACTAAACTCTATCTTATACCACTTTCTACTTTCCACTTTATTTCGTCTTATCTTTATACTCACACAACTTATTGATTGGGCATTGCGGGCATAAAGGTTTTCTGGCATTACACACTTCTCGCCCCAAGCGGATTAAGTTCAAATGCGCGGCGTAATATGTTTCAGGTGGGAAAACTGATTCAAGATATGGATGCGCTTGTTCAACATTCATCTTTTCAGGTCGTAAACCGATTCTGCCAGTGACTCTATAGACATGTGTATCTACTGGAAAGGCTGGCATACCTAAAGCAAAACATAAAACAATTGCGGCGGTTTTTGGTCCCACACCATTAAATTTTGTTAGCCAATTTTTTGCATCTTCAACAGATAATTCTTTCAAAAAATCTAAATTTAATGAACCACGTTCTGCTGTAATTGCTTTCAACACCTGCTGAATTCTCGGTCCCTTTTGATTTGCCAACCCTGCTGGTCGAATTGCATTAATCACATCATTCGTTTTGGCATCACGCACCAATTCCCAAGTTGGGAATTTTGCTCGCAAAGCATCAAAGGCTCTATCACGATTCATATCATTTGTGTTTTGTGACAAGATTGTAGAAACTAATTCATCAATAGCAGGTAATGGGTTGCGCCAGATTGGCTCACCGAAATTTTGTATCAATGTTTCATGAATTTTAATTGCACGGGATTGTATATTTTGCATAATTTTGTTGGTCACGTTTTTAACGTGACTATTTTGTTAATTTTATTTATCACGCTACAAGCGTGACCTACTACTACAACTCAAACACAGGTTTAGATTCCCCAGTCACTAAGCCTGCATAATTTCTCAAAACTTTTTTTGGACCAAAACTGCTCAATGATTGTAATTCTGATTCATTCAAAACATGTAACTGACGTAAAATTTCAAGCGTCACAGCAGGGCGCACGCGTGTACTAGATTCAAGTTTATCGTTCATACCAGATCTATCTCCATCATCTACCTTGAAAGCAATGCCTACGCCATTTTCATTAATTACATTGGGTGGTATGCCGATAATTTGAAAACCTTCTGCGCCACGTTTGGTGATAACTTTTTTATTACCTGCTTTCATTAACTCGCAATCAAACTCGCCGAAGTTACTTATCATTTCGGGGTGAGCCAACATAGCAGATGTGATTTTTTTACAAGCACTTGCCCGAGATTCAGTTAAACCTTTTGGGTCACAAAAACGAGCCATGCCTAAAGCAGCATTGTATAACGGCATGGCAAAGTTAATCGCTGAGCATCCATCTACACCAAGTTGAATATCCTTTTTATCTATGGCACACATTTCAGAAATGGTTTGTAAAATATCTTGTTGAATAGGGTGATTAATATCCAAATAACTTTCAAGTGGCAAGTTACGCATTTTTGCAAAGGCTAACAACATAGTATGTTTGCCAGAGCAATTATTGAAATTAGCAGTGGGCTTTATATTTTGTTGAATCACTTCTCTTAATTTTTTTGCATCATTTGGCAAGTGTGGACCACACTGCAATTGGTTTTCATCAAGACCAACTTTCAGTTGAAGCGAATGCACAATGTCCAGATGCAGTTGTGAGGTCTCATGTGAAGCGCATGAAATCGCCAAATCAGATTCTGTGAATCCAAAAAATGGCACACCACCTTGTTCCACAAATGGTAAGCATTGAAATGGTTTGGCTGATGAACGCAAAAAAGCGACCATGTGATGGTCGCCATAAGAATGCAGTAATGTGCCTGTTGAGTCTACTACTGCGATAGAACCAATATGTTGTGATTCGATAATATTGCCACGAATAATATTCAGTAGCGGTTGATGCATGGCATTAATCCTCACTAGTTTGGTTGGTAGAATGATATTGACGTGAATTGTAGTGAATTAAACCATATCGTAAACGTTGGGCAAATTGTTTTTGACGGGTAGCAGGGGCTTTGAACCAGCCTTGCATACTAGTAACCATTTTTTCAACTGTAGCAGGGGTTGGTTTTTTATTATTAAGTTTATTAAGTTTGTCATTGACTTGTTTAAGAAAATCATATTGATTTTTTATTACGTTAGGTGTAACAATACCGCCGCGACTACTGATGAATGTGTAGCCTTTATAGGGTGTATCTAGAAGTTCAGTTAATGATTCAAGCCAAGCTTTTAGATTTGAACCTGCTAAAAAGGGAGGTTGATTTTTTGTGACAGTATCGCCAATAAATAATATTTTTTCTTTTGGCAGATGTACCCAAATAGATCCTATGGCTGGACCTGGATGATGTTCTAAGATGACGGGGGAATCGCTCCAATGGAGTATCATTTGATTTGAAAAAGAAATTTCTGGTAAGACCCAACGCACGCTACCAAGCCCAGGAATTGATTCCCAATCTGCACCTGTCTCTTCTCCTTGAGCTTTGAATGTGCCAGGGCGTGTGCGAAAAATATCGGCAGTTTTTTCCTGTGTAATGACAATGCAATCCATAGCTCTAGCGCCTAATGTACGGTCTGGGTGAGCATCCATGTTGATTAGTACGCGTTCAATACCACCGCCAAGGCTCATTAAGGAAGCCCGCCATGTTCGCGCATCTTCAGGGGAGGGAGGGGCATCTATTTGGATTAATCCACGAGGTGTTACGATTGCGCCTAAAGTTACTCCGGGAAATTCGCTATTGATGTAAATATTTTTTGTAATTTCTTGCATATTACTCCTAGGGTGCGCTTAATGTACCATAAACATTTAGTCTATGCAAAATGGAGGTTACGAACAGCCGCCAAAGAGTTAGCCACTTCTAAGGCGTTTTGAGATATATGAGGGGTGAGCGATACAAATAGACTTGAACTATCTTGTATCTGGTTTGAAGGTCAATCGTCCAGTTTGGCGTTTGAGCTGACCTGTGGATTGTTTTGTGGCTACAGGTATAGTAAGCCAGACGGTTGTACCTTTTTCTAACTCACTTTCTACCCAAATTTCGCCACCATGCCCAGTTACAGCAAGTTTACAAAAAGCCAACCCGACACCTAACCCGCCGACTTTGTGCTTTCTACGTAGACGCATGAATTTTTCAAAGATGCGTTCTTTATCCGCTTCTGGAATGCCTATGCCTGTGTCTTTTACCCAAAATTTTACAAATTTCCCGTCTGATGTAGGTTGTGCGCCAATTTCAATATGACCATTAACAGGCGTAAACTTAATTGCATTTTCTAAGATGTTTACCAGAACTCTATACATCATATCCGCATCTGCCAAAATTAGTGGTAACACTCCACTTGCCCGATTTGTAATGGTTTGCTGGCGAGCTTTAGCTCCAGTTTCCACATCATGTAACGATTCGCGTACTAACTCTACAGGATTAATAGAGTTTGGTTCTGCAATAGGTTGCCCTGCTTCCAAGCGATTAATATCTAACAATGAATTAACCAAACGTTGAATACGCCCAGCTGAACTTTCGGCAATATTCAACATGGAAATTAATGCCTCATCTTCTTGAGTTAACAAACTGCCCATCATACCTAAACTGGAAATAATATTTCCTAAAGGCGAGCGTAAGTCATGGAAAATCATGGAGGTCATATCGTCTCGAAAAGCATCTAATTCCTTGCGAGCTGATATATCTTTCATAATCCATTGCAACGCATCTGTATCATCATATTCTACACGGCGAGCATGTACTTCAACATGAATAACAATGCCATCATGTCGCACCATACCAGATTCATAAGTGCAACTCTTGCTTATTTTCAAAGATGAAAAGCCTGTCCCTGTTTTAGTTGAATCGATTTCGTGTAATTGATCAATTGTTATTTTTTGCAATTCGGCCAGTGAATATCCGCTTAATTTGATTGCTTCACGATTAGCTTCTAATACTTTGCCTTTCCAATCAGTAATGAAAATCATATCAACACTATCTTCAAATAACTCTCGATAATGTTGATGCGCTTTTTGCAATCTTTCAAACAAAGACGAATTTTCAATCGTCGAGCCAGCCAAGCTACCCAAACCAGACATAACAACCAAAGCATCTTCATCAAATACACCATTATTCGGGTTAATTGCTTCCAATATCCCAATAATTTTTCCATGTGCCTGAATTGGAGCAATAGCTAAAGCTCGTATTTCTAAGTCATTTAATTTATCTGCTTCTGTGAAGCGTCCATCTGTCTTTGCGTTAGAGATCACCAAGCCATGTTTATCTTTCATCACCATACTTGCCAACCCCTGACCATTATGCAGTCGTTGCCCAGTAATATTGCCAGAATTATTCCCTGCTGCAGCACGATATACAAGGTCGTTCTTCTCATCGCTTAGGGCTAATGCAACAGTCTCCACTTGCAACGCCTGCATGGTCTGAGTCAAGATGCGTCGCAACACATCAGGCATATCTAACGACGTATTCATGACTGCTGCGCCTTCAGCTAATGCTGAATAAATTCGAGCTGTTCTTTGAGTTTCAGAATGTAAGCGTGCATTCAACACAGCAATACTGGCTTGATCTGCAATTGCTTGCATTAAATTTAAATGCTCAGTATTAAATGAATTAGGAATAGGATGAACCAGCGTTAGAACACCCACTAATTTATCACGTGCCATTAATGGCACACAAATTGCAGATTTCGCCCCACTTTTATCAACTGCATCATCCGCACGGCGTAACCAACGAACATCCTTACTAGTATCAGGTACTAAAACGGCTTGGCGATTTTTCACCACCCAGCCCGCTAAACCCTTTTCAACAGTTTCTCTTAATTGTTGAGTAGTATGGTCATGAAATTGCCTGCCATAAACAATGGTCGCATCTACTGGCTTACCTTTATCGTCCATTACCACAATACTGCCACGCTCACCGCCCACGTATTGCAACGCCGCAAATAGCAAACGCTGTAAAACCGTGCGTAAATCTAACGCAGAAGCAACTTCGCGACTGACTCTTATAAGCAATTCTAAAAGAGGGCGGGTACGTTTATCATTCATTCTATAGCCACGCAAATAAGTATAGCCCTTTTGGTACAATTAATCCATGCCCCTAAATGTACTAAAAGTAAAAGCCTTATGTTTTGATGTAGACGGAACGCTCAGCGATACTGATAATTTATACATCAAAAAAACACAAAAATTCATCCCACACTTTCTTTTTAAAAACCCACACCAGATTGCCCGCCGCTTCATCATGTGGATTGAAGCCCCAGGCAATGCCTTATTAGGATTAGCAGATACGCTTCATCTTGACCGTCAAATGGTTGCTGTTATCAACTGGCTTAGTCAACACCGACGACATTCCGAAAAAGAATTTCTGCTCGTGGATGGCGTTGACGAAATGCTCAAACAACTGCATGGAAAATTCCCCATGTCAGTAGTCAGTGCTAGAGACGAAAAAACTACAATGGCATTTCTTGAGCAATTTGATTTAGTCAAATATTTTGATGTCATCGTTACAGGTTTGTCTGCTAAATACACCAAACCATATCCAGACCCCATCTTACTCGCCGCACAAAAAATGAATGTGCCACCCGAAAATTGTTTAATGATCGGTGACACAACCGTAGATATTCGCGCAGGCAAATCCGCTGGCGCACAAACAGTTGGCGTGCTATGTGGCTTTGGTGAAGAATATGAATTAAGAAAATTTGGCGCAGATGAAATTTTGGAGGATACAACGCAGTTGTTGAAAATATTAATAACCCCGTAGGCGATGAGTTGAGTCATCCCTATGGGATTTATTTATCTCCTACCAAATTTTATAATCATTCCATGGGATTAAACGAATCAAATGGTGCAGGATGTACCTTAAATAATTAGACTTCCGAAGTTTTTAAAACTTCGGAAGTCTTTTTTCTTTCTTACACAACAGCCGCTTCTACTTCTTCTTGCTTCTTAAATTGACTCATATATAAATCGTAATAAAAGCCTTTTTTCTCAAGCAATTCATCATGCTTGCCGCGTTCGATAATTTGACCTGCTTTCAAAACGAGAATCTGATCTGCATTGCGAATGGTAGATAAACGATGTGCAATCACAAAAGATGTTCGTCCTGTAAGCAATTGGTCAAATGCAGTTTGGATTAATCGTTCAGTCCTTGTATCAACTGATGAAGTGGCTTCATCTAAAATTAAAATTCTTGGGTCTGCTAATGCGGCGCGGGCAATGGATAATAATTGTCGCTGACCTTGTGAAAGTCCAGAACCACGTTCACCTAAAACAGTTTGATATTTTTCGGGTAATCTTTCAATGAATGAATCAGCCTTAGCAAGTTTAATGGCTGCCATTACTTCTTCATCTGTAGCATCAGGTTTGCCGAAGCGTACATTTTCCATCACAGTAGTGCTGAATAAAAATGTATCTTGCAAAACGATACCAACTTGTTTGCGAATTGATTCGGCTGTCACATCTCTAACATCCACGCCATCAATTTTGACAGAGCCTTCTGTCACATCATAAAAGCGGGGAAGTAAATTGATAATGGTAGTTTTGCCTGCGCCAGTTGGACCCACAATTGCAAAAGTTTGTCCAGGTTGGGCAGTGAATGAAACATTTTTCAAAACAGGCACGCCATCTTCATAAGCATGGGCGACATTATCAAATTCAACTAAGCCTTTAATTTCCGTCATTGGTTTAGCATCTGCTTTATCTGTAATAGCAGGTTGCTCATCCATAATTTTGAAAATGCGTTCACCACCTGCAATGGCGTTTTGAATGTTCGTCCACATAATCGCAATTTGTTGAATCGGTTGGTTGAAGCGTTGCACATATTGCAGAAAAGTCACCACTAAACCTAATGTGACGACTGTTCCCATAAATTCGCCACCACTCAACAAGATGAAACCACCAACGCCAACCACAACTGCTAAAGCGACATACGCTAATGCTTCAAGTGTAGGTGCTAAAGCAGATGTAAATGAAACGGCGCGGACGTTGGCATCTCGATTCGCCGCATTGACCTCTTTGAATTGTTCAATGTTTTCTTCGGCACGATTAAAGGCTTGAACCTCGCGCACTGCCGCTATAGTCTCCTGCAACTCAGCATTGACCGAGCCGATTTCTTCTCTGGCAACGCGAAATGCTTTGCGGGCTTGCATAGAGAAATAATAAGTGACATAAAACATGACAGGCGCAATAATCAATGAAAGTAAAGCAAATGGCACACTGCGAGTAATCATATTGTATGCCGTCCATATCAGTAATAAGATACCGCTAAATACTTGTACTAAAGCAAATGAAAAGGCTTGCTCAATAGCAGAGGTATCGTTGGTGATGCGACTCATTAAGTCACCTGCTTCATGTTCAGAGTAATAACTTAAAGATAGTTTATGCAAATGATTGAATAAATCTATTTTCAAATCTCGTAACACATGTTGCCCCGCCCAAGACATAGTGAAAAATAAAGAGCCTGTGATAACTGCACCTAAGATGAATAAACTCGCCATAACCAAAATCAAACGCCATAAACCTGCAGCGCGTTCAGCTGTTGTGGCTGTGGCTGGGTCAATGCGTGGAAAGTCGTTGATTTGATAAGCAGTGGCGATGATTTTTTGTGTGCCAGTTAACGTGGTGGGGTCTTTCACCAACCAACAAGATGAGCTAGAGGCTTGGGATTCAGTATCCGCTGTCCCTGAGGAAGAAGCGAAAGAACTGATTCCGTTGGGGACAAGAAAACAATCTGTGGCTTGTCCTGTCAATTCTGGCGAGGTCACTTGAGTCCAAGTTGAAATCGTAACCAAAACTAATGCAAGGACTAATACATACCAAAATTTCCCGAAGTATGAACCAAAGCGTGCGAGTGTGCTGAATACATTAACTGGTTTAACAGTTTCTTGTTTGAGTAATTCCATGCGCATCATAATGCACCGCCTAAAAGAGCATTAACCACAGAGGGCACAGAGTTCACGGAGATTCTTAAAAAGTTTTCTCTGTGTTCTTCGTGGTCTCTGCGGTGAAGAAATAATTTTTTATTCATTGTTTGTTTTACTTTCATTAACCAATATTTGTGAGTTATAAATTTCTGCATAAATTGCGTTTTCTTCCATAAGTTCTGTATGCTTTCCTTCGGCAACTACTTTGCCTTTATCTAATACAAGAATTTTATCGGCGTTCATTACAGTGCTAATGCGTTGCGCAATGACAAATGATGTGCGCCCTTTCATCAAAACATCTAAAGCGCTTTGAATTGCAGATTCTGTAGCGAGGTCAACGGATGAAGTTGAATCATCAAGAATTAAAATTTTCGGATTCAATAACAAGGCACGCGCAATAGCAATGCGTTGTTTTTGTCCGCCAGATAATGTTGTGCCACGCTCACCTACATGGGTGTTATATTTTTCTGGGAAGGATGAAATAAAATCATGCGCTTGTGCAGCTTTAGCGGCGGCGATAACTTCATCATCAGTTGCATTAGGTTTTCCAAAAGCAATGTTTTCTCGAATTGTGCCGCTGAATAAAGTAGTCTCCTGCAAAACGATTCCGATTTGACTGCGAAGCGAATCAATCGTTACATCACGAAGTTCATAGCCATCAATTGTGATTTTGCCTTCACTTGGGTCGTAAAAACGTGGCAGCAAATTGATAATGGTTGTTTTGCCTGAGCCTGTGGCACCAAGCAACGCAATTGTTTCGCCAGATTTTGCTTCAAATGAAACATCTGATAAAACAGGTTCGCCACCACTAAAATATCTAAAAGTGACATGCTCAAATTTCACATCGCCCTTTACTTGTGGCAAATTAATGGCATTCGCTTTATCAGTAATATCCGACTTGGTATCAATGATTTCAAAAATACGCGCAGCGGAAGCCGAGGCTTGTCCAAGTTGGGTGATGATAAATCCGAGTTGGATGATAGGCATAAATAGATAAATCAAATACAAAGAAAATTCTTGCCATTCACCTAAACCCAATGCGCCTGTAATAATTTCTTGTCCGCCGACATTTAAGATAGCAGCTTGCCCCATATTTGCTATCATGAAAATTAACGGAAACAAAAATGTAAACAAACGCGCCACGATAATAGATTGTTGCATACTATCATCTGCGGCAGTTTTAAATCTTTTTTGTTGTTCACGTTCACGCGTAAAAGCTTTAATAACTTTTATGCCCGCTAAATTTTCTTGCAAAACCGTATTCAACACAGCAAGTTTTTGTTGCACTTTTGCAAATAATGGTTGTGCCAAACCGCCAAACACCAAAAATAAAACCATAGCAATTGGCAAAATGGGTAAGACGGTAAATGCTAATTTCAAATTGGTTGAAAACAAAATAGTCAACGTGCCTGATAACAAGATAATCGTGCCCACAATTTGCACAAGTCCTTGCCCAATAAACAAGCGAACTTTTTCAACATCATCGGTGGCGCGAATCATCAACTGCCCTGTTTGATTTTTATCGTGATACGAAAAAGATAAGCGTTGAATCTTTGCGTATAAATCATTTCGCAAATCATAAGCAACTGCTTGCGAATTCTTTTCTGCCCAATAAGCCTGCAAAAAGGCAAATACCCCGCGCAAAATAGCGAAGATAACAATAAAAATGATGGCGTTGATTAACGTCTGAGGAGCCGATGAAAGATCCGCTTCTAACTTGATTTTTAGTTGGTCAAGAGTCAGAGCAGGGTCATTGCCTGTGGCTTCCAGTATTTTTGGCAATGCCACATCTAAAAATTGTGCTGGGATTTTATCTACGGCTTGTAATACTTGATCTGCAACATAACCGTTGGTAACAGCGTCAATGATGTTACGAATCAAACGTGGTACTGCTAACTGTGAAAGTGTAGCAATAACGAGAAATATATACGGAAGTGCAACTGTCCATTTGTAATTAAACAAATAACGAATGGCACGTCCAATGGCACCGCGAGCTTTTGGGTTCGCTGTGCGTTTTTGTGTTGCTCTACGAAAATGAGTTGCTTGCATATTGTTCCTTTTGAGCTGATTTGGTGGTCGAGTAATTCCGAGCCGCTGTGCGAGCGAGGAATGTATCGAGACCACAGGTTATTGAAAAATATAAATTTTTATTTTAATTATTGGTCTCGATACAGATTTCGCAACAAAGGCTCAACCTTACTCGACCAACAATACCAACTTATTATGGAGAATTTATGTAGAAAATTAGTCAACTTTTATAAAACTGATTACTAACTACTGATAACTGATTACTTTTCACTGCTCTCTAATTTCTTGGCGGCTTCGGTCAAAATCATCAACGCTTGGTTGACTTTTTCTTTTTCACTAGCCGAAAGTGTTTTGATTAATTCATCCAACCAACGATGGCGTTCTGCTGCACCCTTTTTAATTAATGCTTCGCCTTGTGCTGTTAATTGAATTACTTTTGCGCGTCTGTCATTTGGGTCTTCAGTGCGTTCAATGTAACCACCTTGCACTAATTTTTCAGCCAATTGACTAGCGGCGGCGTTTGAAATCTCAAACTGTTCGCTGATTTGAGACATGCCACAGATGCCTTTATGGTGTAACTGCATCAAAATACTAATCTGAGGCATAGATAAGCCCGCAGATTTGGCAAACTGCCCCCAAGTACGCATAGAGCGGTGCATAAATAAACTCATCCATTCATGCACAGTTTGATTGGTTTGTTTAGACATAGTTAAGCCTTCTTTTTAGTTAAGTTCTCTTAACTTTATGCCTTTATTAAGTTTTTGTCAAGGTAAAATAAAAAACTCGGAGGTTCTCAAAACCTCCGAGTTTTTTTAACCTTAATTCGGTTCAGTAGGCTCAGCCATACGTGCATCTTTTTTTGTTTTCCATAAGGAAGCCAAAATTGAAATTGTCAAGACGCTTGCTACTACAGCCAATGAAACCCCTACTGGAATGTGATACAAATCAATAATCGTCATCTTGATACCAATGAAAGTTAGTACAACTGAAAGACCTAACTTCAAATATTGGAATTGATGCATCACATTGGCTAACAAGAAATACAAAGCTCGCAAACCTAAAATAGCACAAACATTAGACGTGTACACAATAAACGGGTCACGTGTCACTGCAAAGATAGCAGGAATTGAGTCCACGGCAAAAACAAGGTCGGTTGATTCAACAACAAGCAGAACTAAGAAAAGAGGCGTAGCGAATAATTTTCCAGCACGACGTAAGAAAAATTTATCATCCTCAAAATTTTCGGTTACAGGTACAAATCTTCTAAAGAATTTCACAATTGGGTTTTCATCTGGCTTCAATTCTTCATCTTGATGTTTTGCCATGCGAATACCTGTGAAAATAAGAAATATACCGAATACATAAATAACCCAGTGGAACATTTCTAGTAATGTGGCACCAATGAGAATTAAAGTGCCTCGCATAACTAAAGCACCAAGAATGCCCCAAAATAACACGCGATGTTGGTAGCGATCTGGTACTGCGAAGAAGGAAAATATCAAAATGAAAACAAAGATATTATCTACACTTAAAGATTTTTCAATTAAGTAACCTGTTAGAAATGCCAGCGCCGCCTCGCCGTTTGTGTAACTGCTGTTTGGCACCATCTTGTCCCAAAACAAATAGATGACTAGATTAAACAGTAAAGAGAGTGAAATCCAAACAATGCTCCACGTGAGAGCTTCTTTCATTGAAACCGCATGAGACTTGCGATGAAATACACCCAAATCAAGTGCTAACATCAACAATACAAATACATTAAAACCCACCCATAGCCAAATTGATTCTTCCATAACAACCATATTAAATACTCCTTTGTAGTATTGGTGGGGCAAAAAAAACGAGACCCCACGAAAATTATCGTGGTAGTCTCGCCAGTTGTGTTTTCACACGTACAGTCCGCCGAGAGGTTATACTCTGTATTGACGACCGACTGACCCAGTAATGGGTGGCTACTCCCTACAAACAGAAAGTATCTTACTCTTTTCCGCTGGAGTTGTCAATTCACAAATTTGTAGGGTAAAAGGATGCTAATTTTTCCGAATAAGAAACTCATCCTTAACATGGGTGTATTATATACACTCCTAAGATTATCAAGTTCTATAAAACAACGGAAAGAGAATCAATATGTCTGATGCTCAATTACAAAAGTTTTTTAATTTTGATCAAAGCGACCTAAATGCCATATATTAAAGGTGAAAAATGAAAATTGATTTTGCGGCTTCAAAAGATTTTGCACTTCAACTTGATTCAAACGACAAGCTCGCTTCTTTTCGTGATTTGTTTTTGATTCATGACCCCAACCTAATCTACCTTGACGGCAATTCGCTTGGCGCACTTCCAAAATCAGCACAAGCCAAAGCGAGAGAAATTGTTGATGAACAATGGGGCAGAGACTTAATCCGCGGATGGAATAAAGGTTGGTGGGAAGCCCCACAAAGAGTCGGTGACAAAATTGGCACGTTGATTGGCGCAGGTGCAGGTCAGGTGATAGTGAATGATACTGTTTCACTTAACTTGTTCAAACTGGCAACTTCTGCATTGACCTTACAACCCAACCGAAAACGAATTATCACTGATACTTTTAATTTCCCTTCTGATTTATATATTTTGCAAGGTATTAAAAAATTATTATCCCTCGGTGGTCGAGTAGACGGCGGGTTTCGATACGCAACGAACGCTACTCAACCACCGCCGTCGTATCGAGACCATGAGATTATTCGCATTGGTGCCAGTGATAATGATGTTACGCCTAACATCGCAGAACTTGAATCTGCAATTAATGAAGATACAGCCTTAATTACATTGTCTCATGTTGTGTTCAAAAGCGGATATATCTATGACATGCGAAGAATCACAGAATTAGCACATGCTAAAGGTGCATTGGTGCTATGGGATTTGAGTCACTCGGCTGGGTCAGTTCCCATTGAGTTAGATCAATGCAATGCTGATTTTGCAATTGGTTGTACTTATAAATATCTCAATGGCGGACCTGGCGCGCCAGCATTTTTATACGTCAATAAAAAAATACAAAGTAAACTTTCATCACCAATTTGGGGTTGGTGGGGACAAAAAAATCCATTCGATTTTGGTTTAGATTATGAACCTGCCGATGGCGTACAAAGATTTTTAGTCGGCACACAAGCCATGATTTCATTATTAACAATGGAAGCAGGGCTTGAACCAACATTACAAGCAGGTATGCCCGCACTGCGTGAAAAGTCAATTGTGATGACGGATTACGCAATTTATTTAACAGAAAATGTTTTAGCACAATATGGTTTTACTTTAGGCTCACCGCGTGATTCAAAACAACGTGGCTCGCATATTTCTATCCGCCATGAGGATGGATATAGAATCAATCGAGCCTTAATCGAAGAGATGAGCGTCATCCCCGATTTTCGTGCGCCAGATAATCTCCGCTTGGGCTTTGCACCTTTGTATATTTCATTTGCCGATGTGTGGGAAGGTTTTGATAGAATTAAAAGAGTGATGGAAGAGAAGAAGTATGAAAAATATCCGAAGCAGAAGTTATTGGTGACTTAAACAAAAAGAGCCAATGGAGGCTCTTTTTAATGGAAGTCTTTAGTGAAAAACAAAATTCTACAAATAATGTTGTAGCCTCAAACAAATATATTATGAGTCTAACAATCTTTATTTTCATACTAACCTCCTGTAACAAAAACAAACTGTCTAATATAATAGAACCAACATTCAATAAAAGAACTAAACATTTGGCTGTTTTCTTAGATTTTGATTTTTTGTTTGAAGGTTTTACATTTTTTGTAGAAGTTGTTCTACCTTTAGACCTAATCCCTAATTATTAGTGTTTAAGTATATCAGATAACTTATTCTAAGTCAAGAGAAAAATTATGAATTCTAAACCCGACACAATCAAAATATCTATCAATCATAAAGAAGAAATTTCTGCAACTCATGCCGATTTGCATGTGACTGTGAAAGGCTCATCTATTGTCAGTGGGGATGAGGCGATGAAAAAGGCTAAAGAGGTGAATCAACTCGTCGAAGCATTGACCAACTATAAGGCTAGTGCTGAGCCGAGTCGAAGTATCAAGGAAGAAGCGATTAAGTTGCAAGGCGTTCATCTCGAAACAGAAAGTGGCGTGTTGTTGAAATCATCTAGTGCTGTGTATCGTTTGAAAATCCGCTGTGAAGATTTGAATCAATTGGCAGGGATGTTGGATATTATCTCATCTCAAAAAAATACTACGCTTGAACGGATTGAATGGAAATATAACGAAGATGATGCGCGCAATAAGATGTTGCAAATGGCGATTGAAAAAGCAAAATTAAAAGCGGCGCAGGTGGCTGGTGCGTTGAATGTTAAGTTGTTGGGTGTGTATGATTTGATTGAAAATATTTATGATGAAGAAATGCCGCTGGCGAGACCACAAGCCATGATGATGAAATCGCGTGCGGCTTTGGCAGATGCACCAAGTTTGAGCATGGATATTCAACATACGAAAACATTGCATGTCAATTTAGAAATTTGGTATCGCGTTTCTTCTTTTTAGAAATTTTATAAACTATGGTTAATCAAAAAATGCCACAGAATTTTTCTGTGGCATTTTTATTATGAAATTATTTTTTCTCTAACACAATTACAGATGAGCCATCTTGTGAAGTCAATGTCAATTGATTTCCATTCAATTCTATGTTGAG
The DNA here is from genome assembly GCA_001567105.1 of Chloroflexi bacterium OLB14. GTDB lineage: Bacteria > Chloroflexota > Anaerolineae > Anaerolineales > Villigracilaceae > Villigracilis. Next base: position 71,461 of record LMZR01000014.1, on the reverse strand, counting down.
CGTTTTCTTGGACAAAATCTTTAATACAGCCGATTCTTGATACATTGTTTCTTCGCAGAACATCAAAGTTGAAATCACACCTTCAAATGTCACTTGATTTCCACTGACTTGATAGCCAGCCCCAAGAGAATTACAACCGACATTGCCACCAAATTGACCATCTGTGCCAAAGGTGAGTGATGTTTCAGCATCAGGTAAAGCGAGGGTTGGGTTAGAAGCATTACCATACGAAATTAATGTCCATTCACCAGCCAGGGATACAGAATTTCCTGCACAGGCTGAAAGAGTAAGTATAAGTATGAATAAGATTATTGTTATTTTTTTCATTTTTTTCTCCATGTAAATCTGAAAAATATTTTTGGGGAAAGTTCCTAAAAATATTTTGATTAATTATTTTTTCTCTAACACAATCATAGATAATCCATCTGATGATGTTAATATAAGTTGATTTCCATTCACTTCAAAGTTGAGTGTTTGCTCTGAAAGAATATGTAGAATAGCATCTTCTTGCTCTGCGATGTCTTGACAATACATTTTGGTTGAGGCAATGGGCTGTATTTTGATTGTATTTTTTTCTGTTTGATAACCCGCATGAAAAATATTGCAACCTACGTTTCCATTGAATTGATTATCAGAATTAAAACTGATAGAAGTTTCTGTATTCGGTAAAGCAAGTGTTTGGTTTGCTGTATCACCGTAAGAAATTAATGTCCATTCACCTTCAGGTGAAGCAGAAGTCCCTGCACAAGCTGAAAGAGTTAATATGAGTGTGAATAAGATTGGTATTATTTTTTTCATTTTTTTTCTCCATATAAATATGACGAATTTTTTAAGAAAAAGTTCCCTTAACAACGTCATGAGAGGATGATTTGAGCAATAATGTGTAGGTCATATTTGTAGCGTGGCGTTTTATTAACAAGATAGCGGGTTACAAAATAGCTCTACGATTTTTGATTGAATCCAATTCGATTGAACAATGTAATTCCTGCGGAGGCAGAGACATTTAATGATTCAACTTTGTCACTAATTGGAATGCGAACTTTCAAACTTGCAGATTGTTCCACTTCGGGTGAACAGCCATCTTTTTCACTGCCGAATGCAATCAATAATCTTTGTGGCATAGATGAAATATCACTGACAATTTTTTCGGCATCCATATCCATCACTAATAATGTTTCATTATTTTTTTTGGCAATAGTCAAGAAAATCTTTTGTGCTGGCGGTAATCATCGGCACAGAAAATAAATAACCTCTGCTGGCACGAATCAAACGGCGGTCGTATAAATCAATGGGGTCCATGTTCAATAATAAAATTCCGCCAACGCCTAATGCTAACGATGTGCGCGTGATGTTGCCGATGTTGCCTGAAATGCTTAAATCTTCTAGCACGACAATATCTTTTGAAATTGTTTTCAAGGCTTCTAAGCCAATTGATTTTGGTGTTTGGGCAATGGCAAACACTCGTGAGAGTTTGTCATTCTCAAATAATTTTTTAGATGTGCGTGTGGCGACTTCATGAATAGGTATAGATTTTGAAATCTGCTTTTTTGAAATTTTCTGATATTCGATTTTCTCCAGCAAAATAGACCGATTCAAGCTTAACCCCTGCCTGTTGTGCTTCTAGGATGTTTTCTTCATCATCTATGAGGATTTTGTTTAATTCCTGTCTGCCAGAGCGAGTTAATAATTTGCGAATTGGTTGGGCAAGTGGATGATTGAGCGAGTCAATGATGTTGGGGTTTGTGGATTCTGTCATAGAGGCATGATAAACCTTTGCTGATGTTCGTGTCAAGAAAGATTGTATAATTTGTTTATTACATGTCATTGCGAGCGCGATCTTTGCGGCGAAGCAATCTTCTAGGTGATAGTGGAGATTGCTTCGGGCAAAGAGCAAGAACGCCCTCGCAACGACGAAAGAGAGACTTATGACTGATAATTCTGCACTGAGTATGATTGATGCAAATATCCCTGTTAAAAAATTTGGTAAGCCTGTCATTCAAACTGGCTCAACAACGCGCATGGATTTTGGTTCTACGCCTTTGCCACCTGTTTGGATTAAAGAAGGAACTCCATCAGCTAGAAGTATTCCTTTAGCGAAGGCAGAAGATAATAATTTGTCTTGCGGGCTGTGGGACTGTCAGGCGGGTAAGTTTACATTCATTTTTGGTTGTGATGAAATTGTGCATATTTTAGAAGGCGAAGTAATTATTGAAGAACAAGGTGCCACCTATACATTGAAAGTTGGTGACGTGGCGTTTTTTCCGCAAGGCTTAGAGACGGTGTGGACTGTGCCGAAGTATGTTAAGAAGTTTGCTGTTTTTCGGTCTGTGCGCGATTCTTTAATAGATAAGATGTATATAAAGGCTAAGAAATTAATTAAGAAGATGATGGGAAAGAAATAAATAGCAATGATACAAACTGTTTTTGTTGATGAACATATTTTAGTTATCAATAAACCTGCTGGGCTTTCTGTTTTGCCAGAGGGGTGGAATAAAGGTGCAAGTTATTTGGTCAAAGTGTTAGAAGAAAAGTTTAATAAAATTTGGGTGGTGCATCGCATTGATAAAATCACCAGCGGAATCATCCTCTTTGCATTGAATGCTGAAGCACATCGTTCGTTGAATATTCAGTTTGAAAAACATGAAGTGGAAAAGAAATATCATGCACTGGTGAATGGTGTACCAAAGTGGAGTGAGAAGATTACTAAGTTTCCGTTACGAGTGAATGTGGGGCATAAGCATCGCACGATGGTGGATGATAGAAATGGGGTTAAGTCGGAGACAAGATTTAAGTTGATGGAGCAGTACCAACTATCCGCTATGATAGAGGCGATGCCGATGACAGGCAGGACTCATCAGATACGAGTCCATGCTTATGCGTTGGGTCATCCGTTATTAGGTGATGTTTTGTATAGTGCGCCGGAATCAAAAATTATTAGTCGCCCTGCTTTACATGCTTTTTCATTAACGTTTTCTCATCCTGTTACGGGTAATAGAGTATCATTTCAAGCAGACTATGCTGATGATTTTCAGTATGCTGTGAGTTTATTGAGAGGCAAATGAGTAGTTTGAATTTATGGTATATTCTTAATGAAGGAGCAATATTATGAATGAGCGAATTTTAATTATCGAAGATGACCAAGCCATTCTGAAATTGTTACAACGTGGTTTGGCTTATGAAGGCTACACGGTGGATACTGCGTTGGATGGACGCATGGGCTTGATTGCAGCGCGTGACCATACACCTGACCTTGTGATTTTGGATTGGATGTTGCCTGGTATGGATGGCTTGGAAGTGTGCCATCGTTTGAGGCAAGGTGGTTCGATTCCGATTTTGATGTTGACTGCTAAAGATACTGTGCAAGATCGTATTCAGGGGTTGGATGCGGGCGCAGATGATTATATGATTAAGCCGTTTAATTTGGATGAGTTGTTGGCACGGGTACGGGCTTTGTTGCGTAGAACTCAACCTGAGCGAATTCCTGTATTGAAATTTGCAGACCTTTCATTAGATACAGGCTCACGCCAAGCAACGCGTGGTGAACGAACAGTTAATTTAACTGCTAAGGAATATGAGTTGTTGGAGTTGTTTTTACGCCATCCGAAACAGGTGTTGACGCGTGAGGTGATTTTTGATCGTGTGTGGGGATATGATTTTGGTGGCGAGAGTAATGTGTTGGAAGTATATATTCGTTATTTGCGTCAGAAATTAGAGGCAGATAATGAAACTCGTTTGTTGCATACGGTGCGTGGCGTTGGGTATGTTTTACGGGAAAATCCGTAAGGGTTGGTAGTTGGTGATTTGTAAATTGTAAATCGAATGTCTTTGCGCCTGCGTTTGACTTTGTTGTACTCAACTTATATAAGTGTAATTTTGCTTATTTTTGGGATAACAATTTATGGGTTTATTAGTTTTACTTTAATTAATCAGTTAGATAATACGCTGGAAGGTGTTGCGAAGGAAATTATTAATACGGCTAGTATTAATTCGATGGGGGATTTGAATATTATCAATTTGCCAGAATTGGATATTGCCACGAATGTATATATTCAGGTGTGGAATAATGAAGGGCAGGTGGTGGCTTCTTCTCCGCGTATTGGTGGGGTGAATATACCGTTGGACCCTATTGGGTTTCAAAGTGATGTTCCAATTTATAACGATTCTATTTTTCAGAATGCTCATTTTCGAGTGTTGAGTGTGGCGTTACTGCTTGGCAACCGTGAAGTGGGTATTTTGCAAGTAGGTGTTAGTTTGAAAGTGGTGGATGTGACGCAAGATAATTTACTTTCTACTATGTTTGTGATTGCTGTGGCTGGGATTCTTTTTGCTAGCCTTGGGTCGTGGATTGTGCTTGGGCGGGCGCTATCTCCATTGGCAACGATTGGTGATACTGTTGATCAAATCAATCGGGCGGATGATTTATCCCGTAGGATTCCTTTACGTGGCAAATCGGATGATGAGGTGGGGTACCTTGCGCTTTCATTAAATCAGACTTTGGAACGGTTGGAAAAATTATTTGAATCGCAACAAAGGTTGTTGGCAGATGTTAGCCATGAGTTGCGCACGCCATTAACTGTGATTAAGGGGAATGTGGATTTAATGCGACGCATTAAAATTACAGATGATGATATTTTGAATGGGATAGATGATGAGGTGGGAAGGTTGAATCGTTTGGTGGGCGGTTTGTTACTGTTGGCTCAGGCTGAGTCTGGTGAATTGGCTTTGAGTTTTGGTCAGGTGGAATTAGATTTGTTGTTGACAGAAGTTTTTACTGAAGTGCGTGTGTTGGCTGGCAATAAAGTGAAAGTGCACTTAAATGATATTGATGAAGTTATTGTGTATGGCGATCGTGACCGTTTGAAGCAGGTTTTGTTAAATTTGATCGCCAATGCGATTCAATATACCCCCCCTGGTGGAGAAGTGTTTTTGAGTTTATCCAAGATTGCGAGCCAGTGCCGCCTCATTGTGCGGGATACTGGTGCTGGCATCCCTGCTGATGATTTGCCTCATATTTTTGATAGATTTTATCGTGCTGAAAAATCTCGTACGCGTTCAAAGTCTAGTGGCTTTGGGTTGGGATTATCTATTGCGAAATGGATTATTGAACGACATGGTGGGCAAATAAAAGTTGAATCAAAAGAAGGCGAAGGCACTACCTTTGCAATTTGGTTGAACGTGATGAAGTAAGACACACAACTAAGATAATTTATTACGGCAAGCCTAATCTGTTTGCGGCTTGATTGCATAAACTAACCCCATACTTTGTGTACCATTCATTGAGCGAATTGCTGATTTCATTTCCACTGATGGCATCTTGATAAATGGGAAAACCATATTGCACATATCTTTTTGTCTGTGCTGACCACGTATATTCACTTCTATTAATTACACCAATACCACCGTTGTAACCTGCTAAGGCTAAGCGAACATTTCCATTTGCTGTTTCAAGTGAGCGAACGAGATAGTTGAGTCCGCGTGTGGCGTTGGTGCTCGGGTTATAAGGATTATCTGTTTTATAAAAATGAAATGGCATCACTTGAAATAATCCCATTGCTCCAGTTGAGGAAGTTGCGCGAGGATCGCCACAAGATTCGATTTGCATGATTGTGGCAACCAAGTTTGGGTCAAGGCTTGAGGCGGATGCCCACTGAACGATAGAATCAGCCCAGTGGAGCACTTCAACTCTAAAGATAGGTGAAAGGTGGGTTGAGGTGGAATCGGGCATCTCATCTTGAGTTGGATTTAAATTCAGTGCAAAAGATGAAAGTAAAGCGCTAATGATGATAACGGCAAGGGGAGCGATGGTGAAATTAGATAAACAACCGCTACCTGCATGTTGTGGGGTAGCGGTTGTTGGCGGATATTTTTTGTGGTGCGAGCGCGGGGCATAAGTTTATTCTCTTTTCTTGGTCTGTTCAGGACCGAGCTCGAATTAGATTTTATTTAATTGTTTACTACTATTTGTACTGCAACATTTATGTTGCTTTATTTATTTGCTAGTTGATTCTTGTTCTACTGTCAAGTTATGCATCAAAACGACGTTCTGTACCATCTGCATTGCGGGCATCAAACGAAACGGGGTGATAAGTTGGTTCAGGCGGAATGAACGAAGATTGTTGTGATGAAACAGGTTTTGGTGCAGGGCGGAATGTATTGGAGTTGATAGGGCGATTAATTTGCGAAGCAGGGCGTAAGATGGGTTGGTTGCTTGGTTGGTTGACAGGGCGTTGATAACTTTGGCTTTGATATGTTGGGCGTGGTTGAGGGGTGCTGTTATATGTAGGGCGTGATTGTTGGAAAGGTTGATGTGCTTGTGCTGTGGTAAATAGGCGATCGCCAGCCATTGAGATTGTGCCAATAATTAACACACGCACTAACCAAACCATAGCCGCCACAAAAATTGGTACACCTTTTGTTAGAGCTTGCCCACTAACAGCAGAAGTGCCTTGAATGCCACCATTGTTTGCAATGGCAACAGAAACACTCCACCAAATTAGAATTGCATTGAAACCAGCCGCCAGTAACCAAGCACCAAAGAGATAATATATTTCAGCGGGTTCATCACGCCCTTGTTCGGGGGTGAAGATGCGTGCAATGCCAGCAAAGTCTATGCCACAGAAAGCAATAGCCAGAATGGTTGCCCATTTGAAACCGCCAAAGCTTAATTCACCCAACATATCTTGCAGAGAATGTTGAGTAGCACTAAAGTTGAAAATTTCAAATGCCAGTAATGCACCGATGATAATAGTGCCAAAAGCAGCACCACGATTAAATTGTCGGTTGTAGACGATGCTATTCCACAACCTGCGGATTCCTTCCCCTAGTGGGTTATTACGACGATAGTTTGACATTTCAACCTCCTTGATGAAGATAGTCAATTAACTGAACAAGTGTTCTAAAATATAGAACAAAATTTCTAATTTGTCAAGAGGGAAAAATATTGGAAGCGCCGAAAAAGGAGGGCAAAAAGCAATCACCACAGAGAACACAGAGTCCACAGAGATTTTTATAAGATTTTCTCTGTGTTTTTCGTAGTCTTTGTGGTTAAATCTTTTAGATTACCTTCTTTATTAGCCACTCACAATTTGACGGCTTTTATAACCTTCGATTACACTCATGCCATTCTCTGAACTTACCCTGTGAAATGGGTAAGCCGCGAAGTTGGAGACTTCATGTTTTTCTCGAACACGCCGCGCCCTGAAAGTTTGCAAGCCCTAGCGGATGTGAAATTAACACCCTTTTGGTTAGATGATCCACACAAACCAGAAAAAACTGAATCATTAAAAAATAATATCGAAGCCGATTTATGTATTATCGGTGGGGGCTTTACAGGCTTGTGGACTGCTTTACTTGCTAAACAAAGAAATCCACAACAAGAAGTTGTTTTGCTGGAAGCACATCAAATTGCTTATGGCGCCACTGGACGAAACGGCGGTTTTTGTTCCGCTTCGTTAACACATGGATTCTCAAATGGTTATAGTCGTTGGAAAGAAGAACTTCCCAAACTTTTGCAATTGGGGCGTGATAATTTAGATGAAATAGAAAATACCATTAAACAATTCAACATCGAATGTGATTTTATTCGCTCGGGTGAAATCAATGTGGCAACTGAGTCATATCAAATTGATGATCTTCATGAAGAAGTTGCACTGTTACAACAATATGGTATTGATGCAAAATATTTAAGTCAAGAGGAAGTTCGGGCGCGAGTCAATTCGCCGAGTTATTTGGCGGCTATGCTTGACCCCGATATGGCAATGCTCAACCCTGCTCAATTGGCGTGGGGCTTAACAAAAATTTGTTTGGGGTTAGGAGTCAAAATTTTTGAGGGCACCCAAGTTGAAAGTCTGGTAGAGAAGCGTGATGTCGTTATCGTCAAAACTCAACGTGCTGAAATTAAATCAAAAAAAATTGCTTTGGCTACCAATGCTTTTCAGCCATTATTAAAACATTTGTCGTTTTATATTGTGCCTGTGTATGATTATGTTTTGATGAGTGAGCCGTTATCAAAAGCGCAACGTGATTCGATTGGTTGGCAGGGACGTGAAGGCATTGGCGATAATGGCAATCAGTTTCATTATTATCGCACCACGCAAGATAATCGAATTTTATTTGGTGGATATGATGCGATTTATTTTAAACATAATCAAATTGATTCATCTTTGGAAAACAATCCCGCTTCTTTCGGACTTTTAGCTGAGCACTTCTTCCAAACTTTTCCCTCGCTGACAGGTTTGCGATTCACACATGCTTGGGGCGGTGTGATTGATACTTGTTCGCGTTACGCCGCTTTTTGGGATACATCTATGCATGGCAAGGTTGCTTATAGTTTGGGTTATACAGGTTTGGGCGTGGGTGCTTCACGCTTCGGCGCGAATGTGATGTTAGATTTATTAAGTGGCGAAAAAACAGAACGCACTGAATTGCAAATGGTGAAATCAAAACCATTTCCATTCCCACCTGAGCCATTGCGCTCACCGATTATCAATTTTACAAGATGGTCGTTGCAAAAAGCAGATGAAAATAATGGGGAAAGAAATTTGTGGTTGAAGTTGTTAGATGCGTTGGGCTTGGGGTTTGATTCGTGAATAAAAAAACCTCCGAGGTCTTAAAGACCTCGGAGGTTTCGTAATTATTTTTTACTCGCTTCGCCATTTCATCTTTCACGGCGTGATATAAATTCTCAGCCTTGAGTTCACTTAATGAATAACAAGGTGCTTCTAAATGGTCGGCGAGTTGTTTTGCTAAACCTTGGTCAAATGCGGCGTGTTCCATGTTGATGACTACTGAACGAATTTTTTCATTGGCAATCATTTCAGCAAATTTGAAAGATTCTTCTTGTGGAGGCATTGTGCCTAATGAAACATTGCCTGCGCCATCGGTCATTACCATTAATAAAGGTTCAACATCAGGGTGGACATGTTTTTCATGTCGTAACACATCGTACGCCATGAACAAACCTGCGGATAGGGGAGTCTTTCCGCCGACTGGAATATCCATCAGTGCGCGTTGTGCAAGTTGAACCGAATTAGTAGGTTGTAAAACTAATGTGGCTCTATCTTTTTGGAAAACGATTAAACCAACTCTATCTCTTCGTTGATAAGCATCTGTTAGTAATGAAAGTATTGCACCTTTAGTGGCATTCATACGTTCCGCCACAGCCATAGACCATGAAGCATCTACTAAAAATAAAACTAAATTTGCAACGCGCTTGACGCGAATCTTGCGTTGTAAATCGCCCTTCTTAATTGAGAAGGCTAATTTTTTTCTTTCTTCTGTTCTTTGTTTTTGAAATGGAGCCGCCGCCCGAAAAGTTGCATCAAATGCAATGTCATTTAATTTATCACCAGCAGGGCGAGCTTTGATGTAACGTCCATGCTTACGTTCTGTTTTCGTCAATGAACGTCGCCCTGCTTGTTTGCGAGTTAATTTATCAAGCGGTGTATTTAATTTTCTTGGTTGAAACGTCTCACCAGGTTTAACTTTTTGTCCGCCTTCCCACCAATTTGAGTTTGTGTTTGCAAACACATCTTGTGGCATCGGTTCAGGCTGACCTGTCTGTGGGCTATCTTCAGACGTTTCATCTTCGAGCTTTAAGTTTTTTTTTCCTCAGACTCGCCCTTTTTTTCGCTTTCGGATGTTTCATCTGATTCATCACTTGGCATAGATTGACCCGCCAATTGTTCAATGCGTTCTTGCAATTGTTCAGTAGTCATTTCAGCGGTGTTGAATGGTGTGCGTTTAATACGATGCGGAAGTGCTAATTCTGCCGCCAAAGCGATATCATGATCGTTGATTTTGGTGCGCCCTTCAAATGCCGCTTGCGCTCGCGCCGCTTTTAAGATGACCAAATCTGCTCGGTGACCATCAACATTTAACGAGGCTGTCAGTGCCGCGATGGATAACAAGTCTCTGCTAGTGTGAGTGACTTGATCTACTAACTCACGTCCCTTAGCAATTTTTTCAGACAGTTCTTTTTCTTTAGGCATCCAATGTTCGCGAAATGCGTCGGCATCTTTTTCGTAGGATAAATTTCTTTCCATAATCGTCACGCGTTCACGCGCATCACGAATGCCCACAATTTCTACCGACAAAGCAAAACGATCTAACAGTTGAGGACGAAGGTCGCCTTCTTCAGGATTCATTGTCCCCACTAAAATGAAGCGGGCTGGATGGGCAAACGAAATTCCCTCGCGCTCGACCGTGTTCACTCCCATAGCGGCTGAGTCTAAAAGAATATCCACCACATGATCATCAAGTAAGTTAACTTCATCAATATATAACAAACCACGATTTGCCCCCGCTAACACACCTGGCTCATAATGTCGTTCACCTTTTTGGATGGCTTTTTCAATATCCAATGTTCCTACCACGCGATCTTCAGTAGCAGAGACGGGCAGATTTACAAATGGCGTAGTTCGTTCAGCCGTTGGTAATTTTTTATCATTAGCATGGCGTTCTTTACATTCAGTACACCAAGTTGCGGGTTTATCAGGGTCACAACCAAAGCGACAATCTTGCACAACTTTTACACTGGGCAATAAGGCGGCAAGTGAACGTGAAGCAGTTGATTTTGCTGTACCGCGTTCACCACGAATCAACACGCCACCGATTCTTGTATCTACTGCATTGAGTATCAATGCACGTTTCATTCTTTCTTGACCAACGATTGCTGTAAAGGGAAAAATAGCAGGCATTTATATATCTCCAGCCCGTGATTATACTCGAATCGTTCAGGGAAGTTACCATTCTATTTTACTGACTTTTAATAATTTATATTCATCTTATTGTTCTGATAATCTGTGTGCAATTCACTTGTCAACTTCACCTTTCACCTGTATAATCCTTTCATCTTTGTTAAATCGGAGTATTACGAGTGAATAATGAAAACGAAACCCTGAGCGGGCAAACAAATGCGCAGGGAGATCAAGCCAACAATCAATCTATGGAGGCATTGTTAGCAAACGAATCGTTAAATATTGATCTTCCCCAAGCAGGTGAAATCCGTAAAGGGACAATAGCCAGTATTTCGCCAAATCAAATTCTCATCAGTATTGGTGCGAAATCTGAAGGTGTAGTTGCAGGTCGTGAGTTAGAACAACTAACTCAAGAAGAACGCGACGCATTACAGGTTGGGCAAGAGATTGATGTTTTTGTAGTTAACCCAGAAGATGACAATGGCAATGTTGTACTTTCCTTAAAGCGTGCCCTTGAGCAGATGACATGGGAAAATATAGATAAAATGATTGCCGATGAAGTTGTAGTAGATACAAAAATTATCGGCTTTAATAAAGGCGGTTTAATTGCTGCCATTGGAAGTTTGCGTGGTTTTATTCCATCATCACAAGTGAGCGCTGCACGTCGCGCACAATCTACAGGTGATAAACCTGAACAACGCTGGCAAAAAATGGTTGGGCAACCTATTTCAGTGCGCATCATTGAAGTTGACCGTGAACGCCACCGTTTGATTCTTTCAGAACGAGCTGCCAGTACAGAATCACGCTCTTCAGTTCGGGATAGAGTAATGAGCGAACTTGAAGAAGGCAAAGCCTATACAGGGCGTGTTACTAGCTTAGCAGATTTTGGCGCCTTCATCAACATCAACGGCGCTGATGGCTTAGTGCACCTGTCTGAAATTTCATACGACCACATCACACACCCTAAAGATGTATTAGAAGTTGGGCAAGAAATTCAAGTAAAAGTCATCAACATTGACCATGAAAAGAAGCGCATTGGTTTATCCATCCGCGCCTTGCAAGATGATCCATGGAAAAACCGCATGGAAAAATTCAGCGTTGGGCAATTGGTTGAAGGCGTCATCACACGCTTAACCAAATTCGGCGCCTTTGCCCGCCTTGAAGGTGACCTTGAAGGACTAATCCATATCTCTGAATTGAGCGAAAACCGTGTTGAACACCCTAAAGAAGTTCTCAAAGAAGGTGATGTTAAAACACTACGCATCATTCGCATTGAACCAGATCAACACCGCATTGGCCTCAGTTTACGCAAAGTAGATTCAGCTGCCTTTGCAGATAAAGACTTCAAATTGCTAACACAAGAATTCAACTCGCAAGATGAAGAATAAAAAGGAGAACGCACCGCAAGGTGCGTTTTTTTGATAACATGAATTTAATCGTAGATGCTCACGCCGACATTGCCTACAACATGCTCACATATGGACGAGATTACACTCGCTCCATTCAAGAAACACGTCAACTCGAAATTAATAGTACAACTGTTCAAGAAAATGGAGATACATTAATCAGCTGGGAAGAATATCAACGCGGAAATGTAGCCATCATTTTTTCAACACTTTTTGCTACACCCATTCGTTTTAGCACACACAAAAGCGAATCACAAGTTTATAAAAATTTTGATGAAGCTCATCGGCTATATAAAAATCAAGTGGATGTTTACCAACGCATGACAGATACCATGCCAGATAAATTCCGCATCATCGCCTCAAAAGCTGACCTCAACCTGTTGCTTGACCATCGAACTTCAGCCTCATCCGAACATCCCGTCGGCATGGTCATCCTCATGGAAGGCGCAGAAGGTATTCGCAATTTATCCGAATTAGAAGAATGGCACAACCTAGGCGTGCGCTTAATTGGACCTGCTTGGGTTGGCACACGCTATTGTGGCGGCTGGAAAGAACCAGGTCCACTAACGAGCGATGGTAAAAAGTTATTATCTGCTATGGCAGATTTCAACTTCAGCTTAGATTTAAGTCACATGGACGAACTTGCCGCCATCGAAGCACTTGATATCTACGAAGGTCCAATTGTAGGCACTCATGCCAATTGTTCAGCACTCATGCCCAATTCAAATACGAATCGTCACTTCACAGATAGAATCATCGAAGGCATTATCGAACATGATGGCGTGGTGGGTGTTGTCCCATTTAATACTTATCTAAAAGTTGGCTGGCTAAGAGATAAAGGCCACTCACGTGCTGAAGTCCCATTGCAAACATTGGTTAATCACATTGATCATGTTTGCCAGATTGCAGGCAACTCAAAACATGTAGGGATTGGCTCAGATTTTGATGGAGGCTTTGGTTTACAATCTGTACCACCTGAAATCGAATCCGTTGCCGACTTTCAAAAACTTGCCCCCTTATTATCTCAGCGCGGATATAATGAAACCGATATTGAAAATATTTTAGGCAATAACTGGCTGACACGATTAAAACGTGACTTACCTTAATCGTAAATCGTAACTCAAAAATCGTAAATTGAAATGGCTAACCTACCTGCTTCAACTCCTGTACAAACATCTCCCAATATAGATGATGCTGTTGCACCTCGCACACGCGTTGGCTTAGGTTTCGCTTGGGTTGGCTTGCTGATTTTTGCCATTGGTGCCAAACCTGATTTATTCGGCTTAGACCGTAGCCCAGTAGTTGGTTTTATACAAATTGTGGTTTTCTTATTGGGCTTACTTATGATGTGCCTTGGCGGATACCTTGCTCTTCATGCTTTATGGTGGAATCTTGAACGTACCATTACATCTGACATCGGCTCTCGCCTCGTTTCCACTGGTTTTGTTTTTTGCACCTTTGCAGGCTTAGCAGATATTTTTGGCATGGGCTCACATCCATTTCCACAAGTGCCATATTTTGGAGCATGGCAAGCCACAGGCGTTTTGATTGGGCAAGGAATTATTGCCCTAGGCTTTTTGATGATGATTCCATTTCATAGAAAACATAAATAAAAAATCCCTTTGCCCGAAGCACCTCTACCGAATTGTGCCAGAGCCCTTTGGTTGCTGAAAATTGCTTCCTCAAAGATCATAAAGGTTTGAGGTTTGAAAAGGAAAAATCCACGTAAATTCGCGAAATTCGTGGCTAAAAAGATTTGAAGCCACTTATTAAACAGTTTCTCAGGGTGACACACTCTTTGTTTGCTTCAAAGTAGCAACTTGAGTTATGAATTTTCTTTCGCAAAAGCAATCATCTTCTCTGCCACTTCCGCGCCGATTCGGGCTTGAGCTTCTTTTGTGCCTGCGCCAATGTGCGGTGATGCAATCACGTTTTCTAGTTTGGATAACTTCCAATCAGTTGGAGGTTCTTCGGCAAACACATCTAATGCCGCACCTGAAACTTTGCCACTCACTAAAGCATCGTATAAAGCATTTTCATCAATGATTCCCCCACGCGCACAGTTGATAATGCGCACGCCTTGTTTCATTTTCGCAAATTGACTCGTGCTAATCATATTGGCTGATTCATTTGTCTTTGGTAAATGCAAACTGATGTAATCTGCATTCACCAGCAATTCATCTAAACCCAATAATTTAATTCCTTCAACTTCTTTTACATACGGGTCATACGCAATCACGCTCATACCTAAAGCGTTAGCACGTTTCGCAACTTCTTTGCCGATATTTCCAATCCCAATCAGCCCTAAAGTTTTTCCACCAATTTCATCACCTTCAAAACTTTTCTTATCCCATTTTTCGGCTTTCATCGAAGCACTGGCTTTATATAATGAACGTGCTAACATAAACATATATCCGATTGCCAATTCTGCTACGGAGATTGAACTGGCTAACGGCGTATTCATCACTTTGATATTTTTGGATTGAGCATATTCATAGTCAATTGTATCGAGACCCACACCGCCTCTTACTATGACTTTCAAGTTGGGACATGCATCTATCAAATTTTTTCTTACCTTCGTCCTCGACCTGACCACCATGCCATCATAATTTGGCAAAGTAGTTAACAATTCTTCGGCTGAGATGTCGTCTCGTACATCCACAGTCAAACCTGCTGAACGCATTTGTTCGATGTATTCATTTTCTAATTTGTCACAGATGATGATTTTCATGAAAGTGTCCTTATTAACTCCGAAGGAGTGATATTTTTATAGAACTAATAAGGTGATATGCAAACCCCGAAGGTGTTACATTGAGCCATGTCGAAATGGGTGTCATAGGTTTTAATTTCTCTGTCATCCCTACGGGATTTATTTTTTATATCCTATTTTCTATAATCGTATCATCCCTACGGGATTGTTTTTTATAAACCTAATTTTATCATGCGGATATAAGCCAACTAATAGATTTGTGCTTGTTTGTTGTAATGAGTAACCATAGTACATATTTCCTGCTAGTTTTTTTATCATCAGTTGGTATATAATTTTTATACTTTATCCGCACCTCAGCCATTGACAATTAAATATTGCATCATTTTATTCTACAAACCTAAAGGAGAATATCATGGAAGACAAACCCAAAGCAAAAGTAAGAAAGTTTTTATTCAAACCTGCTACTGCGCTATTGTTATTGTTTTCTTTGCTGGTGATGCAGGTATTCAGTGTATATGCCGCTGGGAGTTGGGAGAACGTTGGCACAGCAGGCTTCTCTGCGGGGTGGGCAAACTACCCCTCCCTTGCCGTGTATAACGGCACACCCTATGTAGCATATATGGACAATGCCAACTCCAACAAAGCCACTGTGATGGCGTTCGATGGAACAAACTGGGTAAATGTTGGTTCCGCTGGCTTCTCTGCGGGGGGAGCATGCTACACCTCCCTCGTTGTGTATAACGGCACACCCTATGTGGCATATCAAGATGCTGCCAACTCCTACAAAGCCACAGTGATGAAGTTCGATGGAACAAACTGGGTAAATGTTGGCTCCGCTGGCTTCTCTGCGGGGAAAGCATACTACCCCTCCTTCGCTGTGTATAATGGCACACCTTATGTGGCATATCAGGATGACGCTAACTCCTACAAAGCCACAGTGATGAAGTTTGTCAATGACCCACCTACAGACATTTCGCTAAGTGACAACAGCGTGGAAGAGAACCAACCCAGTGGCACATTGGTTGGCACACTCACCAGCACCGACCCAGATGCTGGCGAAACCTTCACTTATTCATTCACCTGCACAACCTCTGGTGTAGATGATGCTTCTTTCCAAATCAGTAGCAATCAGTTGCAGACGGACGCTGTCTTTGATTACGAAACCAAGAGCAGTTACAGCATTTGCATCCGCACTACTGATAGCGGTAGCAATACCTTCGATAAGAATTTCACTATCACTGTTGACAATAAGATAGACACTGCCACCTTCCAAGATGTACCCACCAACTATTGGGCATGGCAATGGGTAGAGAGCATCTATGCTGGAGGCATCACTGGAGGTTGTTCTACTTCTCCATTGAATTACTGTCCTACCTCACCTGTCACCCGCGCACAAATGGCAGTCTTCATCTTGCGTGGCATCCATGGAGGCAGTTACACTCCACCAGCGGTGGGAAGTTCCACTGGCTTTGCCGATGTAGATACTAGCTATTGGGCGGCAGCATGGATCAAGCAATTGAAAGCCGAAGGCATCACGGGTGGCTGTGACTCACAGAACTACTGTCCCGAAGGCATTGTGACACGTGATCAGATGGCAGTCTTCCTGTTGCGTGGTGAGCATGGTGGCAGTTACACCCCTCCAGCAGTAGGAGGCTCGACTGGCTTTGGGGATGTAGACGTCAGCTATTGGGCAGCAGCATGGATTAAGCAGTTAGCGACAGAAGGCATCACAGGTGGTTGTGGTAGTGGCAATTACTGTCCAACAAATCCAGTCACGCGTGACCAAATGGCGGTCTTCATCCAAAGAACGTTCGGTCTGCCATTGCCGTAATAAATATCTAGTGCCTCTGAATAATCAGAGGCACTTTTTTATTGCTGGGATATTTTGAAAAAAAACAAACTTGATTGTAAAGTGTGAGTATAATCAGCCAAGAAAAAGGTTGATGAAACAGAATCAATTATCCGCTAGTAATGAAGCGGAGTTTTATCTTTATAGGAGTCAAATCAATGTCTGAATCAAAAAGAGCAATCAATCTTAATGCGGGACCAGGTGCCTTGCCGTTGGAAGTTTTGCAACAAGCCCAAGCAGAATTATTGGATTTCAAAGGCACGGGCATGTCGGTGATGGAGATGAGCCATCGCTCGAAAGAATATGATGAAGTGATTCAATCGGCTGAAAGTGATTTACGTGAGTTGGTTGGCATTCCATCAAATTATAAAATTATGTTTTTACAAGGCGGGGCAACGTTGCAATTTACAATGATGCCGATGAATTTATTACCTGCCAGTTTATCTGCTGATTATATTGTGAACGGCACTTGGGGGAAGGCGGCTGTGAAGGAAGCAAAAAAAATTAGGAATGTGCGCGTGGCAGGGACAACTGAAGCAGATGGGTTTAAATCTTTCCCTAAAAATTTAGAACTTGACCCACAAGCGGCGTATTTACATTTCACATCCAACGAAACGATTCATGGCGTAGAAGTTTTTGATGAACCAACTCCACCTGCGGGCGTGCCATTGTTTTGTGACATGTCATCCGATTTTATTAGTCACCCAATTGATATGACAAAATATGCTTTGATATATGCTGGCGCGCAAAAAAATGCTGGACCTTCAGGCGTGACGGTTGTGATTGTGCGTGATGATATGTTAGAGCGTGTGCCTGGTAATTTGCCAGTGATGTTAGATTACAAAGTGCAAGCACAAAATGGCTCAATGTATAACACGCCACCTTGTTTTTCAATTTATATGGTTGGTTTAGTTTTCAAATGGGCAAAGAAAATTGGCGGCTTAAGTGCGATTGAAAAAACAAATCGCGCCAAAGCAGAGTTGTTATATAAAGCAATTGATGAAAGTGGCGGCTTTTATAGCGGACATGCCGTACCTGAATTTCGTTCTTTGATGAATGTTACTTTTCGCTTGCCGAATGAAGAATTAGAAGAGTTATGTGCCAAAGAAGCCAAGAAAAATAATATTATCGGTTTGAAAGGTCATAGGTCAGTGGGTGGGATGCGTGCTTCTTTATATAATGCGGTGACGTTAGAAGGTGTAAGTGAGTTAGTGAAGTTTTTGAAAGAATTTCAGCGCGTGAATGGGTAATTGATAATTAATGAATAACACTTTACCAACCTTAGATATTTTGCCAGTTAAAAATGTCGTTTTGCATGAAGACCATGATACGCAACGCAGTGCGCCATTAATTGAAAAATTGCGCGCCGCAGGAATTATCCGCAACCCGCCAATTGTGATGCCATTAACAGACGGCTCAAATCGGTATATGGTTTTGGATGGAGCGAATCGTGTCACCTCGTTAATGGAGATGGAATTTCCGCACATTGTGGCGCAAGTGGTGCAACCTAACGATCCAAATGTAAATTTGCAAACGTGGAATCATATTTTATGGGGCATGAACCCAAAAACTTTGATGAGTGCTTTGAAAAAAATTAAAGGCATGAAAGTTGTTAGAGTAGATTCAAGAAAATCTATTGATGCCCCCAAGTTTAAATCTGTGAATGTGCGTTTTCCAGATGGTAAGTTATATTTATTGCAAGAAGACCCCGCAGATTTACCCGCTCACATCCAAACATTGCACACCATTGTAGATGCTTATAAAACACGCGCTTCGTTGGATAGAACGAGTCAAACTTTGATTGATTCGTTTCGAGAAATTCATAAAGATTTAACTGCCTTAATTATTTTCCCGCAATTCAAAATTCGCACCTTGTTAAAACTTGCTGGTCAAAATATTGTTTTGCCAACAGGCATTACCCGCTTCACTGCTTCGCCGCGTGCCTTGCATTTGAATTATCCCTTGCACGAACTTTCCAGCGGCAAACCAATTGAATATAAAAGAGAGTATCTAAAAAAATGGATTGATGAACGAGTCAAGAAAAAAGGCGTGCGACTTTATTCCGAAGCCACATATTTATTTGATGAATAAAACGCTTCGTAACTGACTTCTAGTTGGTTTTTGAAATTGGAATTTGATTCTATCTGAATCTTAAACCGCCCTATCTTAAAAATTCAGTTTGAGATTTATCTTTACTGTATCACCCTCTTCAAGATTTTCTTTCTTGCGAACTATCACTTTGAGCGGAACAAGATACGCTCCATCTTTTGGAAATAAAGAAGTAGTAAATTCAGTTTTCCCAACCTTCACAGTGACTGGAATCACGCCCCAGCCATACGTCACCAATGCAGAGACGGATTTTATCTCCTTGCTTTGTTTCTTTGGAACTTGCACAAAGAAAAATGGCGAGGGACCTTTCCAAAAAATTATCTTGCCAGAAAATTTGATGTCCATGAAGAGAGTATATCAAACACTCAGACCTGACATGTCTCATCAGCACTATGATTACTCAAAACACTTGCATGGACAAAGATCAGAGTCTGCAAATTTCTATTAAGACATGTCAGGTCTTAATTACTTGGCTGACCTTAGAATCTTCCCCATTGTTTAACTCTTCTCTTTATTCATTCCAAGAGCCACCAAACCAGAGGGTTTCATTTTCCCTTGTTTGATTAGTGCTTTTGCCCTAGATATATTTCGAGCAGATTGTGTTCCAATGGTTTTGCGCGGGGTAAATTTCTGAATATATGAATTATTGTCATATTTTCGCCTGAGGCTTTCGCTCCATCCAAAACAAAGCCCTTCGTCGTAACAGTTCAGAAGTTTCAAATTCAAGAATTGGTAAATCTTCCACGAGTACTCCAATTTGAATAATTTTTTACAATACCACTTGCTGTATTTAGTGTTATTGATTCTAAATAATGATTTTCTTTGTCATGTGTAGATCGGATATTTCATATCCTACCTTTTGGTATAAATCAATGGCAATTTTATTGTGACCAAACACATGAAGTGAAATTGTTTCTATGCCTAGTTCTTTTACTTTCTCTTCCAACCCTATCAACGCTTGTTTGCCATAGCTTTTATTTCGATATTCTTCATAAATCAGAAAATCATAAATAAAAGCAGAGGGGCGTGATGCTTGAACTCTCTCAGCGAACCAGATTAACCCGACTTTTTCGCCAGTTTGGCTATCTTCAATTGTAAAGAGATGTTGTTTTGTGGATGCAACACCATCAGGTAAGAGTTGCTGAAATTCTTTTTCAGCTTTTTGCAAAGCCTCTGTAGGTGACCAGTTACCTGCTTTAACATGTTCTTGAGCGTATGCCTCAACAGAATGTTTGAGATAAATTTGGAATTCACTATCTGTCATCGGTACTAACTGAATCATCTTTTATTATCCTTAATTGGTTAATGTAATTGATAATCTTTTTTTAAACGAAACATAGACTTAATGGTTTGGGTTATATCATATTGCTTGATAGTGTTTCTTTATAGAGTAGCCATACAAACTTGCGCGTAAGCAAACGATCATTCAAGGCAATTAACACACATTTTATTACATGTGTATTTTGAAAAGGTCATGTTTTCAAATAATATCTTTTGTACTCAGATCCCATAATCCAAATAGCGTAAAAATAAAAGTACCTGCTAGGCTTACCAATAGTGGTAATTCTAATGATGATCCTTGTTTTATATAAGGCTCTAGTGCATTAAAGGGCAAAGACCAAGGGATAACTTGTGCAAGTGTAACACTTCGCACAAGAATGAAAGACATCATAGACCCTATACTTCCAATTCCTAAAGATACTATAAAGCTTGACCATTTCATACTTACATAAGTTTGTAGAGCAATCATGCACCATGAAAGTATAAATACCAGCAAAGCAGTGCGGATAGCAACATCCCACGTTGGGTTTGGGCTTATCCAGTTAAAATCTGGACGAATTCCAAAATGTTGTAATAGCCAACCAGATAAAACTATTCCTGCCATAAGAACAGCCGTAGATATACCAACAATAATCATCGTAATAATCAACTTTGCGAGATATATCGTCCAACGTTGAGATGGAAGAGAAAACAAATGTTTCCACATCTTTTGGCTATGTTCTAGTTGTGCCATGAGAGAACTTTCAAGTGCCACAAACATCGGCAACATAAGAACCACCCAAAAACCTAAAGTATCTCGTACCATCACAGCCCAAGCGTCTTTATCTGCGCCAGAAACATCTGCTGAAAGACGAATATTAAAAAATACAGTTAGCGCTACAATTCCTAATGGCGCTAAAAACATCATCCAAAACGCCAACGTGCGACGTAATTTTATTACTTCCACTTGCACAGCAACAAAGAGTTCTTTCATTTTTAATTTTCCTTTTCTGAAGTTAATCGCATAAAGATTTCTTCAAGAGATGGATTGACCCTGCTAATTTGAGATACCTCTATTTGATTTTCCACAAGTAGTTTGGTGATTATGGATGGATTGACTTGCGAGTTGCTGACCAGATGTATTTCATTCTCCGAATGTTGCCGAACGATAAAACCATTGCTTGTTAACAGTTGAGATGCGACTTCTGTTTGATTTGTTTTGATTTGAATATACGCTTCGCTCTCTGCTTGAAGTTGGTTCAATGTACCTTGAAAAATCAACTTACCTTTCGATACAATCCCAACATGTGTGGCAACTTGTTCTACTTCATTTAGCAAGTGACTAGATATGAAAACAGTTATTCCCCGTTCTTGTGCTAAATGCTTTATCAACGCGCGTATTTCTTGAATCCCCGCTGGGTCTAACCCATTCGTTGGTTCATCTAATATTAGAAGTTCTGGGTCGCCTAAAAGAGCAAGTGCTAAAGCCAAACGTTGACGCATCCCCAACGAATAACCTCGTACCAATCTTTTTGAATCTTTTTCTAAGTTAACAATTTTGAGAACATCTTTAATTTTTTGAGTATTCGCACCAATCAAACGTCTTGTAATGTCTAAGTTTTCATAACCTGTCAAATGTGGATACAGCGATGGTAACTCTACAAACGCACCAACTTTTCGCAGAATAGCCTGTTGCTGTTGAGGTAATGAAAGACCAAAAATACGGACTGTACCTTCATCAGGGCGGATTAAGCGTAGGAGTAAACGAATGGTTGTAGTTTTCCCTGCCCCATTTGGACCAAGAAATCCATAAATACTTCCCTGCGGAACTTGTAAGGTGATATGGTCTACCGCCATTACTTTACGAAATTGGCGCGTCAGATTACTTGTTTGGATAACATTTGTTAACATCATAGAGCCTCCTGTAATTTAGAACATATACTTCATACGAAACTCTATGATGAAGGTTGCAAATTAATTAAGTGATGTTCAATCCCTTCTCCTACTCCACACTCACCGAACTCGCAACAGGTTTATCTTCCAATTTAATTTTTGGGGCAAAGAACACTGCTATTAACGAAAGTGCGGCGGCAATGAAGCCAATGATAAAAACGAAATGAATTGCATTAGCAATGGCAAAACGCACGCCTTCGTTAATCATCTGTTGGGATGTAGATGAAGAGTCGAGGAGTTGAGTCACCAAGTTTGGGTCAAGTCCTGAGGCGGATAAATTGCTTGCCAATCTAGTCGCTAAGGCAACGCCCATCACGCTTACACCTAACGTCCCACCAATCGAACGACTGAATTGCATAAACGATGTTGCAATGCCGAGTTGCTTTCGTTCAACAGTTGTTTGCACGGCAATCAAAAATGGGGGAATAGATGAACCCATGCCAACTCCTAAAATTCCTAAATAAATCATCATCAATGTTTGATTTGAATTTGCTGAAATTGTCGTCATCAAAAATGATGATAGTGCTATTAATGAAGTGCCGAATAAAGCTAATTTGTAATAACCAATTTTCAATAACAAGCGTGTGCCAATTGTGCTGGAGATAACCCAACCCAACAATAATGGTGTGATGGTGATGCCTGCTTGCACTGCGCTGGTACTTAAAACTGATTGTACAAATAAAGGAGTGAATGAAATAAAACCATACAACGCCCAACCTGTTAACATACCGTGTGCAATTGAAACGAAAAATAATCTTTGTTTGAATAATGAAATTGGCACCATTGGGTCTGCGGCGCGAAGTTCTACAAATATCAAAGCACTGAATAATAAGATAGATAGCGCAATTAATATCATAGCCAGTGATGATTCGGATTCTAAACCTAGCAACAAAGTGATGACACTACTGGTTAATAACACTGCGCCTAAATAATCTATCGCGCCTCTTTCATGACCTTGAGCCTGTTCCTGCCACCCAAACATCACCAAGCCTGAGGCGATGATGCCAGGCACAATGTTGATGAAAAATACCCACTCCCAAGACCATTGTTCTACAAGAAAACCTCCTAACAACGGACCGATAATAGATGAAATTCCCCACACGCCTGAAAATAATCCTTGCATACGAGCGCGTTGCTCTAAGGTAAACATTTCACCAATGATGATGAAAACTAAAGGTGCAACACCACCTGCGCCAAGACCTTGTAAAGCGCGAGCGAGAATCAATTGAGTCATATCGCTGGCGAAACCACAAGCAATAGAGCCAATTAGAAAAAGCCCCATTGCAATGATGTAAATTTTCTTTCTGCCATAAATATCAGAAAGTTTTCCATATAATGGAACCGTTGTAGTAGAGGTGAGCATATATGCCGAGAAAACCCATGAATAATGCTCCAAGCCACCTAACTCACCGACAATGGTCGGCATAGCAGTAGCAATTACAGTTGATTCCATAGAAGCCATAAACAAGCTGAGCATAATGCCCACAATGACAATAATGATGCGATTACGAGACATAATTTCCTTTCAAATACGGGAATACATCAAAGATGATTTTTGAAAGACGAATCATACCTCATTCATAAAAAAAACCTCCGAGTTCTGCGAGAACTCGGAGGTCTATGAACTTGATTTCGATTAACTATTTGAATTTTTTATTGAAGGTTGCGCCCAATAAAATCCCATAATAATAATTCCGCCAACAGGTATTAACAAATATAATTGCAACCAAGGGCTTTTGCCAGTATCTTGAAGTCGGCGTGCGCCTGCGGCTAAAAGGGGAAGTAAAGTAGCCAGTGAAAATATACTCACTAGTCTTTCATCTAGGTATGAAAAAATACCAGCGCCCAATACAATAAACAACGCGAACCACCAAAACTCTGGGCGACTGGCTTTGCCTGTGAAATCTGCATATTTTGTAAAACACACCCGAATTGATTCAAAAAAACGTCATAGGGTTTGAGGCATCTACATTTGAAATATTATTCATTTTTAACTCCTTGCCGATGATAGAGACGGCTTCTCGTAAAGATGTGACCCAGTTTCTCCATAAAAATTTGAGTCGCGCTCTATTTTCGGTAGGTTCTTCAATTTCTGCAACTGTGGATTCCCTTAGTTTTAATACCAACTCCATTCTTGAGTTAACTTGATACTTAGCATAAATATTTTTCAAATGAAATTCAACTGTGCTGAGCGTAACGTGTAAAGCCGAAGCGATTAACTTATTACTTTTCCCTTCTAGTAAAAGTTTTACTACATCTTGCTCACGCTTGCTTAATGGTTCAATAGACATTGCGTTTTCTCTAAGGCTTTCGGCTCACTCGCAAAAAAATCGGCATGTCAATCTTTTTGGCTTTATCCACTTCGCCCCACATCGGTTTCAACTTAGATTCTAAATTTGCAAGTGGGTCATTGCCAACTTCTGTTATATATCTTTTCACAGCCGACCATGTCCCTAAATAAGCCAGTAATTGATTTAAAGTCCATTCGATTTTCATTTTCAATTTCGGCACATCTTTAATTTCAGCAAACGGCATGGACAAATCACGATAGCCATTCATCACTTGACGATTTCCCTCCGCCCAAAATGGGTCAATTGGCTTTAGCAATTCTTCAAAAATAATTTTATCAACGTCAGGTTCAATTTCAAATAAACCATACGTCCACACTGCCAAAATGCCTTGAGGTTTCAATACCCGATTCACTTCCTGAAAAAATTTTTCTTGCTCAAACCAATGGATGGCAACTGCAACTGTCACCAAGTCAAATGATTCATTTTCAAACGATGTCTCTTCCGCAGGTGACACGCTATATTTGATATTTGGATGTTGAATAGCATTTGCGATTTGTTCTTGGCTGATGTCCGTCGCTTCGACTCTTAAGAAATGCCTGGCGACTCCCACTGCGGCTTGACCATTACCTGTTGCACAATCCCATGCTAAATAATGTTCTTTGCAAATTTCACTTAAATATGCAAACAACTCAGCAGGGTATTGCGGTCTATGCTTGGCGTATTGGTCGGAGCTTTGAGAAAATGTTTGAGCGTTGGTCATAAAATTTATTTTACTACTTTATGCTCCCGACCAATTCCATGCCAACCAAATTGTCACCCCATTGAATATCATACTTACTACTAACAAAAATTTATCATATAAAGAATAACCTGATAAGCTAACTAGATTGAAAACTATAAAGAATGCCGCCACAATAATATTTGACCAACGATTAGCGGGGTAATCTAAGAACAAAGAAAACAACACCATCAAAATTGGAATTAGCATCAACACTGCTATAATCAAATACATATTTTTGCTAACCACTTGACCCGCTATTTCACCTGGTTTTGCATCACCACTGTAAAGCCGTAGTACATCACCTAAAAGATAAATCAACATCGTCGCCACCCATAAACCTGAAAGTTTAATCTGTATCTCGTTCATCTAAAACTCCTTTGTAATTTGAAAGTGGTTAAACAAGAGAGTATTTAAGTACTGCGACATTTATGTCGCTTGTAAAATGCAAGATAAATCTTGCGGTACTTTTTGTTTTACTCTTGAAATTAGCCACTCCCTGTAATTTCCGTCACTGCGAGGAGTGACGAAGTCACGCCGAAGCAATCTTATGATTATATTGGGATTGCTCAATACGCCCTTCGCCACTACTCGATCAACTGACTAATGACTAATAACAACTTTTCCTTTAACTTTCCCTGCTTCAAAATATCGAAACGCATCTGCCAATTCATGTAATGGATAAATTTTATCAATCACAGATTTTATTTTTCCATTGGCAAGCAAGGCTTGCAAAAACAACAAATCTTTTTTATTCGGTGCAGAGGTTAAACTCCTTGCTTGTTTACCACCAAAAATCATCGAACCAAAAATTTGTTTCATCGAACCACCCGTGCAAACATAAATCCCATTAGCAGTTAATGCACTTTTATATTTTGCCAAAGGCACATCACCATTCGCCCCGATAATTAAATCATAACGTTTCCCATTTTTAGAAAAATCTTCTTTACGATAATCAATCACTTCATCCGCGCCAAGCACACGCGCCATTTCAACATTGCGCGTACTACACACCGCCGTCACATGCGCCCCAAACGACTTGCCAATTTGCACCGCCCAACTTCCCACCCCGCCCGATGCGCCATGAATCAAAACTTTTTGATTTGATTGAATCTGCCCCTTATCTTGGATTGCTTGCAACGCCGTCACTGCTGACATCGGAACAGCCGCCGCCGCTTCAAACGTGATGTTAGTTGGTTTTGTTACAAGGGCATTTTTCTTTAACTGACACATATTCCGCAAACCCGCCCCAGCCACAAGCAGAGATATCCCCAAAAAACTTCGTCACCAACTTTGATTTCTTTTACATTTTTCCCCACTGCTTCTACTTGACCCGCAATATCTGCCCCGAGAATTTTTTTTCTTGGGCGTTTGCAGTCCATTCATCAAACGAATCATAAACGGACTGCCTTTCAGCATATACAAATCTGCTCGGTTGATGGATGATGCTTGAACTTTCACTAACACTTCATCATCTTTTGGAGTTGGTTTTGTTACTTCTTCAAGTTTTAATACATCTGGCGAACCGTATTGATGATAGACCATTGCTTTCATAAACTATTCCTTTGGGTTTTTGAGTTGAATAGTTTACGGGTCAAATGCAGAAAAGTTGCAGAGATTTAATAAATAAGACCTGACAATCTTATTAGAACAGTTATTAATCAAAACTCTTGGAATTAGGATATGTTTTGGTATTTTTGGGTGACTTATTCTTCTTTGTAATCAAACTTAATAATTTCTTGAATATTAAAATTTTCTTCCCAAAGTAAATCGTAGCTAGCTGGGTATTCACAAGTCATTAGGTCAATAGGTTTTTTAAAAGTTTCAGAAAGTATTTTCAATGTATTTAGAACAATTGTCAATGCAATTTGGGCATCATCAAAATTTAACTTGCCTAAAGATTTAAATTTTGTGTTTGGGAATTTCCCTTTCCAATTTACACTATCTTCCATATCAACCACAGAATAAGTTTGAGTTTCTTCGTCGTTATCAGGATCATCTTTTGGATCTAGCAAAAATGTAGTTATATATACTTTGCCATGAGCAATCCAATTTCTTAAATTGTTTAATTCAATAAGTTCGTTCCTAAGTTTTTCTGGTGTTGATACCTTTGAGTAAGACAAAATAAATTCGAGTTTTTCAAGTGCTTCAGATTTATCCCATTTCTTTAAGAACTTATTAAGTAAATAATCTCTCTTTTCAATTGGAACATAACTTTCAGAGCCTTTGTTAAAAAACATTTCGTGACCAAAATAATTAATCGCACTTTCAAGAGCACAAAAGCCATGTAAAATGCTTGAAATTGCACAACGGTGCACCAGGCTTGTTTCCCAACCAGTTTTCGCATTTTTAGAAACCACTTTAGATTTCCGCATTAAGTCCACGGCATGACCTAAATGTAGTTCTTCTAGTGAAACTGTAAATGATTGTAAATCGCCACTTGAGAAATTCTGCATGTTATCACCTAATATATCTTAACTATAAGATGGTTGTTTTGTCTATCTATTTATTATACATCTATACTTTCAAGGAATTATTTCTTAAATCTTGGCTCTTCCCTAATAAAACTGTAATCTCGCATTCCAACCTCATAAATTATTTCTAGTTATAATACCTTCATGGATTTTTTCATATCAAAAGATGGGCTGACCCGTGCTACCCCCGAAGAAACAAAAATTACTATGCTAACTGCCAAACCTCGTTCTGATGGAAAACGAGTGTTGGTGAATATGCAAATTACACCTTTTCAAAAACGCCCAAGCCTAGAGGTGAAATTAATCAATGCTCGTGATGAGGAAGTTGCTTCTACGAATATACTCGAAACATTGGGCTTTAAACTTGAATTTACTATGCACGTTCGCGGTGAGATTCATAATCCGCACACATTGATTGCAAAATTATATTATCTTGAAGGTCCAGTGGCAGAACCGTATATCATTTCTTTAGATGTCGTTCCATCATCTGAGCCTGATAAAGAAAATTTTCCTGAATAATTATTATGTTTATTAACCGTCAATCTTTTAGAATAACACCTTTGATGATTTTCAATCCCGTAGGGATGGTAGGATTATAGAAAATGATTCATCGAAAAAGAAATCCCGAAGGGATGACATTGAATATAAAGCTATGACACTCCTTCGGAGTTGGCATGATGCCGTTTCTAAAATCTATAATCATTTGACCCTACGGGGTCATTTCATGTTTTGATTATTTTATTTTTATTTCTTTCTGCTTGTTCACAACAAAGTGGTGATGTGGTATCTACACCAACTGTCACACAAATAGAGGTTGTTGAAACAGAACCAGCCATCACGGTCAATGATGGAGGCGATTTTGTTTTTTTATCCATTGAAGAAAACGGATATGCTCATCTATTTTTATATCAGCCACAAAATTATCCATTGACGAGAATCACAACAGGGGAATGGAATGATGTTGCACCTGCCCTCAGCCCTGATAAAACACAACTTGCATTTGCATCCGATAGAAATGATTTTTGGGATTTGTATGTGATGGATTTGCAAAGTGGTGATGTGACTCAAATTACAAATTCAAATGAATATGATTCTGCGCCGTCGTGGTCACCTGATGGTTCTTTTTTGGCGTATGAAACGTATGTGAATGATAATTTGGAAATTGCGGTAGTAAATGTTGATTCGAAAGAAGTGATTCAATTGACTCAAGACTCCGC
Source organism: Chloroflexi bacterium OLB14 (assembly GCA_001567105.1). GTDB lineage: Bacteria > Chloroflexota > Anaerolineae > Anaerolineales > Villigracilaceae > Villigracilis. The sequence continues at coordinate 42,717 of LMZR01000014.1, read as the reverse complement.
TTCGGATCATTCTCCTGCTTGGGCATTGGATGGTCGGCATATTGCTTTCGTTTCAACGCGTGGTGGTGATAGTGATGTGTGGCTGGCAGATTTAGATATTGCTGATGATAGGCGTTATCAAAATTTAAGTAACACGCCTTTTGCTTCGGAGAATAACCCTGTTTGGAATTTTGATGGCTCACAATTATTGTGGAGTTCGATTTCGCAAACAGTTGGTTTTAGCGGTTTGTATGTTTGGAATGCAAGTGAACCTACACGTTCAGCACAATGGATTGGTGATGGTTATATTGGCACATGGAATCAAAATGCTAGTCAAGTGATTGCAGTAGTGAGTGCGCCGAATCAATATTTTGTGACATCGTATGATTTAGAAGGAAATGTTTTACAAACATCGTTAGCAGTGAGTGGGCGTGTGCGTGGATTAACTTGGGGCAATGTTGAATTATCGAATCCATTACCTGATTCGTTTTTGAAAGCCAGCCTTGAAAATGTGAGTCCATTATGGTCACCAGTTGTGACGCCTGGTGCTGAAGTTCCGAATCAAAGATGGTATGTAGTGGATATTGAAGATGTGCAAGCACCTTATCCGCAATTGCATGATTTGGTAGATGAATCATTTAATGCATTAAGGACTCGTGTGATTATTGAAACAGGTTGGGATGCACTAGCAAGTTTGGAAAATGCTTTTGTGCCATTAACAACAAATTTGGAACCTGGTTTTGATAATGATTGGTTATATACAGGTAGAGCCTTTGCGATTAATTCTTTAATGTCTAATGCAGGTTGGATGGTGACAGTGCGTGAAGATATTGGCGCGCAAACGTATTGGCGAATTTATATCCGTGCTAGTGTGCAAGATGGTTCGTTGGGTGAGCCAATCCACGATGCACCATGGAATTTGAATGCTCGTTATGATTTAGACCCTGCTACTTATGAACAAGGTGGTAAGTATGCACTTGTGCCAGCAGGGTATTGGATTGATATCACATCATTAGTCTCTGCTTATGGTTGGGAGCGTTTGCCATCATTACCAAATTGGCGCACATTTTATAAAGGGGCAAGATTTTCAACGTTTGTTTTAACCAATGGTTTAGATTGGTATTCTGCTATGAAGGAACTTTATCCAGCCGAAGCATTAGCCACACCGACTCGTGTTTTGGCACCGACTTTGACTCCTACGCCTACGCCTACATCTACGCCGACAAAGATTCCTACGCGCACGCCTCGCATAACGTTTACGCCTTCTTTTACGCCGACAATGCCTGCTACAGCGACAATTACGCTTACGCCGTCTGTGACTCCGACTCCGCCGACTGTGATTCCTTAAAATTTTTGAGAGCAATTACCCTGACTCCATATTTTTTATAAAATGAAAAAAAAAATCTTCGATTATTTTTATTTATCTTTTATATTATGTGCTTGCACAGGTACAGATACAGGTGCAGTTGTAGAATCAACTCCCACGCAGGTGATTGTTCAAGAGCAGAATCAAGTTCAAGTCACGAATGAAGCGGATATAACTCCTAGCCCAGTACCATTTCAATTCAGTCTGCCAACACCTGGGGCGGAACCAATCACAAGTTGGCGTCCACCTTTGTACCCTGTGCCATGGGCGATTGCGCCTTATGATCATTTCTTTTTTACGCGCCCTATTGCGGCTGATCAAGTGAATTGGCCCATTGCAGATTATCGTTATGGTGGCGTGTTTTTTGGAATCAATGTAGTGCATACAGGCGTGGATATTTCTGCTCCGAAAGATACACCCATCATGGCGGCAGGTGAGGGAACTGTGGTGTGGGCAGATTGGGGATTGTTTTTGGAAGTACCTGGCGACCAAACTGACCCTTACGGATTGGCTGTTGCTATTCGCCATGATTTTGGCTATAACGATCAGCAACTTTATACAATTTATGCTCACATGAATTCAGTCAATGTGATTAAAGGTCAGCATGTAGAAACGGGTGATGTGATTGGTTATGTTGGCTCTACAGGTGCTACGACTGGACCGCATGTCCATTTTGAAGTGCGTATGCCGAATAATTCTTTTTTTTATACCTATAATCCTGAGTTATGGATTGCTCCGCCACAAGGCTGGGGAGTTTTGGCTGGGCGTTTGATGAATTTGAAAGGTGATTTGTTACAGCAAGTGGAGGTGAGAGTTTCACCTGAGCAAGGTGGCAGGAATTTCACTGTGCGAACTTATGGAACAAAAGGGGCTGTGAATGCTGACCCTTACTATAATGAAAACCTTGTGCTTGGTGATTTACCTGCTGGCATTTATAAAATTTCATTTGAATATGAAGATAAAAAAGTGCAAACTTGGGTTGAGATTTTCCCTGGACAGGTGAGTTACTTTACTTTTAGAGGCACAGATGGATTCAATGTGCAACGTCCATCTGTGCCAACATTGGATTTTGTGCCGTTAGATTTGCCTGCTACACCAACGCCAACACCATAAAGAAGAAAGAGGAAAGAAGAAAGATTTTGTTGACTTTAGTAAAAATTTACTTGCTTATAAATTTTGATTAAGGATTAAACGCAAATTTTTCAAATGGGCAAATAACACAAAAAAGAAAAAATTTGCGAATTTCGCCCTTTCGCGTCATTCGCATTAAGATTTAACCTGTAACTTGCAATCTTTAGAGACTGAATAAGTCAAAAAAATACCTTCCACTAATCCACACTAATCTTCACGAATAAAAGGCAGATTGGCGAAAATTCGCGGAGATTAGTGGATGAAAATAAATTATTGAACTCTTAATATTCAACTTGCACCTCAAATTTCCCTCTTGACGATTAGAACAACTGTGCTATACTGGCTGTACACTTAATTTCCTTAACCCTTTGAGAGCCTATATCCTTCGTGGTTAAGTGACCCTATACATAAAATTGGAGAATAAAAAATGGCTAGAAAACGTGCTTCCGCTGAACAACCAACTCAAAACGCAAATATAGATTCTGCCAAACAAGCAATGCTCGACAAAGCAGTTGGCGACATCTTAAAAAGTTTTGGTGAAGGAGCCATCATGCCTTTAGGTAAAGCACATGGCATGGTGACTGAAGTTTTCCCAACTGGTTCACTTTCATTAGATATTGCTTTAGGCGTGGGCGGCATTCCACGCGGACGCATCACCGAAATTTATGGACCAGAATCATCTGGTAAAACAACTTTGTGTCAGCATGTTGTTGCTGAAGCACAAAAAATGGGCGGCACCGCCGCATTCATTGACATGGAACATGCTCTTGACCCTGTTTACGCTGCACGTTTAGGCGTTGATATTGATAACTTACTCGTCTCCCAACCTGATACAGGTGAGCAAGCACTTGAAATCGTAGAAACACTTGTCCGCTCTGGTGCAGTAGATGTTGTCGTCATTGACTCTGTCGCCGCACTTGTACCACGTTCCGAAATTGAAGGTGACATGGGTGATGCCACAATGGGTGTGCAAGCACGTTTAATGTCACAAGCACTTCGCAAACTTTCTGGTGCTATCAATCAAACCAAAACAGCAGTAATTTTTACAAATCAACTTCGCCAAAAAATCGGCGTTATGTTTGGAAACCCCGAAACAACAACAGGTGGTCAGGCATTAAAATTTTATGCTTCACTTCGCCTCGATGTTCGTCGTATTCAATCCATCAAAGTTGGTGAAGAAGTTATCGGTAATCGCACGCGCGTCAAAGTTGTCAAAAATAAAGTTGCGCCTCCTTTCCGCACTGCCGAGTTCGACATCATGTTCAACGAAGGAATTTCCAAGAGTGGTGATGTTCTCGATTTAGCAACCAAATTCGAGGTCATTGCGAAGCGCGGTGCATTTTTCTCCTATGGTGATATTCGCATCGGTCAAGGACGTGAAAATGCAAAAGATTATTTGCGTTCCAATCCTGATTTGATGAACGAAATCGAAAACGTCATTCGTCAAAAAGCATTGAGTGGTGAGATTGCTTTGCCCTTAGATATGGGCGATGGCGCTGATGGTGGTGGTGACGCTGGCGGAGACGAAGAAGCATAGTAAACTTATTAGGACACGGTAACGTGTCCTAATTTTTTTATGATAAAAAACCGCTTCTTCCCTAGCCGACAATTGATTCTGCTCTTCAGCATTTTTTTAACTTCGAGTTGTTCCCCCCAACCCGAACCCACGCCTTTTCGCCCGCCTACATCTATTCCACCAACACAAATTATTTTAACGTCAACACCTATTCCTACAGTTTTTTCTATCACCGAAACACCAACGCAACAAATCATTTCTACGCCAACAGAAAGTATTTGCACAAACGTCTTATCATTTATTGATGATGTCACTATACAAGATGGTGAATTTTTTTTACCCAATACACAAATTGATAAACAATGGCTGATAAAAAATGATGGCACTTGTGATTGGGATTCAACTTATAAACTCAAATGGGTAGGTGGTGACACCTTAGGCGCAAACACCGAACAGCCGTTATATCCTGCTCGTGCAGGCACACAAGCCACCCTGCGCATTTTATTCACAGCCCCATCTGAAATTGGAGAATACGAATCCGCTTGGCAAGCGGTTGATCCCAACGGTAATTTCTTCGGCGATTTGGTTTTTATAAAGATTGTGGTGACACAATGAATAATAATATGATTTACACATACAATGGTGACCCCGTAGGGGTCAAATGATTATAGATTTTTGAATTTATCAATTTCAACCCCGAAGGGGTGTCATAATTTTTCAATGCTATGTCATCCCTTTGGGATTATTACAAATGCCTGTTTACATTCATCTTAATTTGTTGAAAACATTTCATCTGATACAGGTAGAGACTATTGAATTTTTTCTCAGAGAACTCTGTGATCTCTGTGGCTAAGAAAAAGATTTACCCCATCTTTTTATCTACTCTCCATAAGATTAAGCTTACCCTATGTTGCTAACCAAAGAGTAAAATTGGGCAATGCAACAACCTACCGAAAAGATTAATCAACTCACATTTACGCGTTTTCTAGCGGCTTTATCAGTTGTATTCTTTCATAGCGGTAGAGATTTCGGCTTTTTTCAGATACCATCTATTTTTGCTTCTGGTGTAACTGCTGTCAGTTATTTTTATGTATTATCAGGCTTTGTGATGGCTTATGTTTACTACCGCCCTTTGCCCTCGGGTTTTGAAACACAAAAATATTGGCTGACTCGATTTTCGAGAATTTATCCAGTTTATATTTTTTCCTTTTTAGTCACTTGTTTATATTATATAGATATTGTGCCGAAAACACGGTTGAAAGAATTTCTTGCTAACTTGCTTTTATATCAAGCATGGATTCCTGAATATACGACTTCTTACAACATTGCGGCTTGGTCGTTATCTGTTGAAGTATTTTTTTACATCCTTGTACCTGTCTTGATATTTTTCACATTAAACAAACCAATTAAGCAGTTAATTTGGTTTTCTTTATGTTTCTGGATATTTAGTCAGTTTGTTCACTCTATATTGCGTATTGGTTATCTTGACCCAACTACTAGATATTTTTTTGGCTATTTTCCGCTTTTTCACTTAAATGCTTTCTTACTCGGCTTTGTTGGCGGAGTTTGGTACGTGAAGCGCCCAATTAATCAAGTCGTTTCCCCTTTTGTAAATTTATTCTTGATATTTTTTTCAACGGCATTTGTGCTTAGCGCTTTATATTTGCGAGATGTTCAACATATTTTAGGTATAACCTTTTCACTGGATGTAGGTTTGCTTGCTCCATTTTTTTTGATCATAATTCTAGCGCTTGCATTAAATTCAACTTTCTTGGCTAAAATATTTAGTCACCCTTGGTTAGTTTTGTTAGGAGATTCTAGCTATGCTTTGTATATTTTACATGTACCATTTCGGTGGTGGGCAGAGCGAATCTTAGATTATTTTGCTATTACTTTATCCCCACCAATCTTTTTGTGGATATATCTCCCTACTACAATTATTTTGAGTATCTTAATTTATAAATATTTGGAGATCCCAGCCAGAGATTGGTTACGAAGAAATGCTAATAAATTGCCCGTGCTGTTTTTTGATGTTGTTCTGATTGCCATTATTATTAAATTGGCATTTACACTTCGGCTTGGCTTATTTGATACAGGCTTTTTGCGTACTCAAAGATTTGCAATCTTTTTTGGAACAGTTATCTTCTTTGCTTTGTTTATATTATTTCAAATTTACAAAACATATTCATGGCGCACGCTCGGGGTAAGTTCATTGCTAGGTGGAATTTTGTTAACAGTTTTTATTTATTATGCTTGGCAAATGGGATGGGTGGAGGGGTTTCCGCGCCCAATCTTTGTTATGGTTCCATGCTTAGTTTTTTCAATCGTATATTTATCTCGTTATTTCAATAAAAAGTTATCTATAAAAGAAAAATAGATTGTATATGTGTCGCGTAGCCAAACTGGCTATAAATAGAGAAATAGCTTGTTTATTGAAATTCTGTTAAAACCCTTCCGCCACATACTCACCCCAAACACCTCTCAAAGTATTACAAATTTCGCCAAGTGTAATTTCATTTTCCACGCATTCAATAAACACAGGCATTAGATTATCAGTCCCTTTGGCGGCGGATTTTAATTTTCCTAATAACACATCTACCGATTCCCGATTCCTCGATTCTCGTAACTTCTTCAATCTTTCACGTGCTTCCACTTCAATAATTGGGTCAACTTGTAGACGTTCCAATGTTAAATCTTCATCAACCTGAAATTGATTCACACCCACCACAATTTCTTCTTTGCGTTCAATGGCTTGTTGAGCGGCGTAAGCGGCGTTTTGGATTTCATTTTGCATGTAACCTTTTTCAATGGCTTGTAATGCACCACCCATCTCATCAATTTTTGAAATATATTCTTCTGCGCCTTTTTCGATTTCATTAGTTAGATATTCGATTAAATATGAACCTGCTAATGGGTCAACTGAATCTGCTACGCCCGATTCATAAGCAATGATTTGTTGAGTCCGCAAAGCAACGCGCACTGCTTTTTCAGTCGGTAGCCACAAGGCTTCATCCATTGAATTAGTATGCAAACTTTGTGTTCCACCAAAAACAGCGGATAAGGCTTGTAAGGTCACACGCACAACATTGTTTTCAGGTTGTTGAGCAGTTAATGTTGAGCCTGCGGTTTGAGTATGAAAACGTAATTGCAACGAAGATATTTTTTCGGCTTTGAATCGTTCGCGCATAATCTTTGCCCATAATCTTCGCGCCGCACGAAACTTAGCAACTTCTTCCAATAAATTATTATGTGCATTGAAGAAAAATGAAAGTTGCGGAGCAAAGTCATCAACTTTGAGTCCTGCTTGCAATGCCGCTTCAACATACGCGATTCCATTTGATAATGTAAAGGCCACTTCTTGCACCGATGTAGAACCTGCTTCACGGATGTGATAACCCGAAACTGAAATCGTATTCCATGATGGTACTTCTTTCGCACAAAAAGAAAAAATGTCAGTGATTAATCGCATCGAAGGGGCAGGAGGAAAAATATAAGTGCCACGCGCCACATATTCTTTGAGAATATCATTTTGAATTGTGCCGCGCAGTTGTTTCATATCCACGCCTTGTTTTTTCGCAACGGCAATATACATCGCCAATAAAACACCAGCGGGTGCATTAATCGTCATAGATGTAGAAACTTTATCTAATGGAATTTCTTTGAATAATATTTCCATATCATGGATGGACGAAATTGAAACGCCAACTTTACCCACTTCTCCGTGCGCAATTGAGTCATCCGCATCATACCCGATTTGAGTTGGTAAATCGAACGCAACACTTAACCCCGTTTGACCTTGTTCCAATAAATAGCGATATCTTTTATTTGATTCTGTTGCTGTAGAAAAGCCAGCATATTGACGCATCGTCCAGAAGCGAGAGCGATACATAGTGGGTTGCACACCACGCGTGAAGGGATATTCTCCAGGGAAGCCTAAGTTATCTGAAACAGAATCAAGTTGAGGCGGGAGAGCGAGGCGCGGAATTTCAATCCCTGCTGTGGTTGCGAAGCGTTCTTTCCGCTCTTTTGTTTTATCCAAAGATTTTTTGAGCGTTGTTTCTTTCCACTTTTTATATTGTTCTTGAAGAGTCATGTTTCACCTTATGCAGTCAATCGGATTGATAATTGGTATAAGTATAAAACAGATGTAGTACACTTAAGGCATGGAAATTTGTTATTTAATTGCATTCCCCGATTCTGATGAAGGTGCATTGCCAACGCCTGAGCAATTCAAAGGCTTAAAAGATGCGCCCTATTTTCAACCTGTTGATATTGATTTGGTTAAACTTGGTGATGAAACAGTTGTGATTGAAGGCTACGCCGTTTCTGTGTTGCGCCAGCGTTATGATAACCGTGTGCAAATGCTTGAATGCCGATTTGATTTAATTGATCCGTTTGCATCTTCTGTGTTTCAAATACGAGACAAAATTCAGAACGCATTAAAGAGTCGTTACATTCCTGAATTGTTTCGTCAAAATGAAATGTATGAAGATTATTCAATTTTGCTCGTGCAAGATGCCAAACCCACACCTGATAAATGGATAGATAAAAATAGTGTTGCTATTGCAAATTTTATTCGTTCGCATCGCGAAGTGTTTGATAAAGAAGAAACTAACGAAATCCTTACTTCACGCACACGCTATTCAGCAAAAGAATTGACCTTGATTGATTGGGAAGGGGCAGTAATTATTGCCCCGAATGCCGATTATGATTCGGATATTGCTTTATTAAAAATTGGTAATTATCAATTATTGCGTTATCGCATGTTGGATCAATCTATTGAGGAGATGCTCGATAAAATAAAAGAAGGTTTTTTTCAAGGCAAGCGTCGTCCGCGCGCTACGCGTGGCATGTTGCAACAAGTGACTCAACACCGCCTTGAAATTATGCTCGACTTTGAACGTGCAGAATTAAATTTATTGCTGATTGGTGATTGGTACACCGCTAAAGTTTATGAAGCTATTCAAAGTGAATTTTATTTGAAAGATTGGAAAGAAAATATAAAAAGCAAAATTGATAACTTAGAAGATATTGTGCAAACTATTAAAGATAATTTTATGATTTCATACGAAAACTTGATGGATCAAATTCAATTATGGGGTTGGATTATTTTGTTGCTAGGATATTTTTATTTATACATTATAGAATTTCCAGTTGGTGGAAAATAATATGATGAAAAAACAAACGCCTCTTTTCTCACTGCTATCTGTTTCTGCTATTTTGACCTTTAGCCTAGCCTGCGTTACCCTACTTGGTGAACCTGATAGCGATATTACAACACCTGTTATACCTATTATGATTGAGACGGTTATTCCTACTGTGCCTGAAAGTTTAACTTGCCCTGTAATTACCAATAAAATTATAAATGCGAATTCTCCTCAGTTTGAATCTGGCGGAGAGGCAACAGATTTTGGCAAAGATGAAAGCGCTGAACCTGTATATCTTGTAACCTATAATATTGATAAAGAAGCCTTAATCGAGCCTCATTTTTATGACGATATCTCGAACGATTTGCGTGAAAAACAAAATAATTTTGAAACACATCAACAAATTTGGAATTATTTTTCAACATTGATTCCTTACGAATTTCGTCCACAGTTAAAAGAATTTTCAATTTTCACTGACGGCGAAAGTAATATTCTTGCGGCAGTTGCTCAAACTACTACTGACCCTAAACTGTGGGGCTTAGAAGTTGATTTTGCAGATATCAGTGATTATTATTATTTAAGTTTTACATTGGTGCATGAATACGCTCATTTATTGACATTAGCCCCAAGCCAAGTGCCGCCAAGTTTGGCTATTTTTAATAACCCTGATGATAACAATATTTATTTAGAAGAAATCTCTGCTTGTAATACTTTTCACCCAGGCGAGGGATGTTCTAACCCTGATTCTTATATCAATCAGTTTTATGAGCGTTTTTGGACAGGCATTTACGAAGAATGGAATGAAATTAACTTAGAAGAAGATCAAGATTTGTATTATGAGAAGTTAGATGATTTTTATTATAAATATAAAGACCAATTTCTAACTGATTATGCTGCTACACATCTTGCGGAAGATATGGCTGAAACATTTGGCTTTTTCGTCTTTGCTGAAAAGCCAGATGGTAATAGTATTGCCGAGCAAAAGATTTTATTCTTTTATGAGTATCCTGAATTAGTTGCTTTGCGAACTGAAATTTTAAACAATTTGTGTAAGGTATTTCCCGAATAGCGAGGCAGGTATATGAAACTCCCTATTGTTGAATCTTATTGGGCTGTAGAAAATAAACTTTTAGTTGGCGAGTACCCCGGCAATTACTATTCTGAAACTACACGTAAACGAATAGAGGCTTTTCTTGAAGTTGGAATTCGCTCATTTATTGATTTAACTCAGCCTCACGAACTGGTGCCATATGAAGCAACACTTATGGAACAAGCTAATATTTATGACTTGAAAGTCCATTATCAACGTTTTGCAATTCGTGACCATCACATCCCATCTAATGAAACTATGAAGAATATTTTAGATGCAATAGATTCTGAAATTGAAAACGGCTATCCAGTTTATGTGCATTGTTGGGGTGGGGTAGGCAGGGCAGGTATTACAGCGGCTTGTTATTTTATCCGTCATGGGCTTTCTTCTGAACAGGCGTTACAGAAAGTTCATAATTTATATATGACCAGACCTGCGCGTTATTACTCAACTTCACCTGAAACACAAATCCAGTTTGAATTTGTAAGGAATTGGAAAGAGATTCCAGTTTCTAGCCGTATATCTGCTCAGAAATTTTGTGAGGGTTAGTGATATAAGCCAAGTGATTGGGATGAGAGGGCGGAAGATGAAGGTAGGAGAAAATTTGCTGGAGCAGAATCAAGCCAAAAATCGGGTGAGGAAGCGAAAATTGCATTTGTATAAGATAAATGTTTAGTCGGTTTGGCATCTAAAAAATGGAAGTATAATTTCAGCAGTATTTTGGAGAAACGTGGATCCATTAAATCAGAATATACAAGCAGGGCAAGTTGAGCCTGCGGAAGAAAATATAAATTGGAAACCTTTTGTCACTGATCTTGTTCAAACTTTGGTGATGGCATTAATTTTGTTTGTGGGTATTAATGCGATTTCGGCGCGTGTACGGGTAGATGGTTATAGTATGCGCCCTACGTTGGAGGACGGTGAATTTGTTCTGGTGAATAAGTTGAGCTACCGTTGGAGCGAAGTTGAACGCGGTGATATTATTGTTTTTGATTTTCCATTAAATATGGATGAGGAATTAATAAAACGTGTGATTGGCTTGCCCGGTGATCAGATAGTTGTACAGGATGGGCAGGTTTTTGTAAATGGTCAGTTGTTAAACGAGCCTTATATTGCAGATGTACCTAATTATTCTGGTGAGTGGCTTGTGGCGGATGGTACTATTTTTGTATTGGGTGATAATCGCAATAATTCTAATGATTCGAAAGATTGGGGATTGTTGCCTATTGAAAATATTGTTGGTAAAGCCTCTGTTATTTATTGGCCCCCTCCAATGTGGAATGTGATTGAGCATACAGATATTTTTGCTACACAATAGGATAATTTATGACTAAAGATTCTGCTTCTGTATATTATTGCGTTGAATGTCATATGGGTGTTTTACAGCAACGCTTTGTAACTTATTTTACAAAACTTGGGAATGAGTTGATTACTGTGCAAAATTTCCCTGCTTATATTTGTGATGTATGCGGGCGGCGAGAATATGATGAATCTTCGATTCATTGGTTAGATACTATGCTTGATCCTAACGCGGGTAAGCCAACTCAGTTGAAATCTCGTACAACGCCTCATACAAAGCCGAGATTTGGTTTTCGCCCCTCTGTGCAAGATTCTTAATTATATTTATGTCTTTAGTAGATAGTAGTATTTCCCCTCGCACATCACGTTTTATTACAGTGGATGTTTTCACGTCTGGTTATCGGGCGGTTGGAAAAGTTGGGGTAACAAGCCATGGCGCGATGGGAATGATGAATGATAGTACGCATTCATCTTTAGATATGAACGATGCACGCATGGCACGCTTATTGATGCCAACAAAATTGGTTGACCATTTTGAGGTGATTCGCATGATGAAGAAGCAAGTTCATGCGATGTGCCTGTCTCGTCAAGAAGATTTAGGTCCACATGCTATTGTGCGTGGGGGGTATCTTAGCACTGTAGAACATAAAATTAGATTAACAACACAGATGTTTGAAATTGAAGGGGTGATGGAATTGCCCGGTCGTTTTGATTTTACTGCACTCATCACAGAAGGCACGCGTGAATTTATCCCCATCTTTAATGCTACTTTAACTGCTATTTTAATTCCAAACCTCAAAGTTGAATCAGCGGGAATTTTGATTAATCGCAAAACTGTGGATATTATGGCATTGCTTACGCATAGAGTGAAGCCAGAGAGTTAAAGTAGCCACAAAGACCTTTGTTTTTTTTATTGTTTTCCAGAAAATTAATCCTCAAATTTGCTTGACGCTTAATAAAGTGGGTGATAGAATTCGCCCGCTTAACAATTTGCCCCTATCGTCTAGTGGACTAGGACGCAGCCCTTTCAAGGCTACGACCGGGGTTCGAATCCCCGTAGGGGCACAAATATAAAGACAAGCGTGAAGACAAGTAATCACATAGTTGTGCAGAGAGTTGCTGAAGTGTGCAAAGCAACCAACGAAATGATGAAATCCACTTCACCAAGTCATTCTCGCAGGAGTAGGTCACATTTGTAATGTGACAAATTGTAAGAGAATCGGGCAGTACCCGTTACAGTACAACTGAGTTTGTTTTACCCTCACCTTAACCCTCTCCCAAAGAGGGAGAGGGGATAAGTAAACAATAAAAGCAGGTGGCACCACGAAACGCCCCTTCGTCCTGCAAACGGATGAGGGGCGTATTTTGTTAAGAGGAGTCAAAATGTTAGATATAAATTTAATTCGTGAAAAGCCTGATGTAGTGCGCAAGGCGTTGCAAGATCGTCAAATGGAATCGGATTCAGTTGATTCCATTTTGCAACTTGATGAACAACGGCGCACTTTGTTAAACGAAGTTGAAAAATTAAAAGCGGAGCGCAACACCGTCTCGAAAGAAATCAGCCAAATGAAAGATGCAACAGCCAGACAGTCGAAGATTGAGGCGATGCGTTTGGTCGGCGACAAAATTGCAGACTTAGATAAAGCTCTAGGGCAGGTTGAATCAGAATTAAACACTTTAGCATCAGCATTGCCAAACATTCCTGATGAGCGCACGCCTTATGGAAAAGATGACAGCGAAAATGTGATTTTGAAAACAGTGGGCGAGCCGCGTAAGTTTGATTTCAAACCGCTTCCACATTGGGACCTTGGAGTTGCTTTGGGCATCTTAGACTTTGAACGAGGCTCGAAGTTAACAGGCTCACGTTTTTATGTGTTGCAAAAAGCAGGTGCGCGTTTACAACGTGCGTTAATTGCATGGATGTTAGATTTGCACATCAAGCAAGGTTATCAAGAAGAATATTTGCCATTCATGGTAAGAACTGCCACAGTGTATGGAGCAGGCCAGTTACCGAAGTTTGCCGATAATTTATACAAAGACCATGAAGAAGATTATTACTTTGTGCCGACTGCTGAAATTCCGTTAACTGGTTTACACATGGATGAAATTTTAGATGAAGAGTCATTGCCGAAGTTATACACGGCTTATACGCCATGTTTTCGGCGTGAAAAAATGAGTGCAGGGCGTGATGTGCGTGGTATTAAACGTGGACATCAATTTGATAAAGTTGAAATGTATATGTATTGCAAGCCAGAAGATTCAGAAGCCTTGCATCAAAAAATGTTGAAAGATGTAGAAGAAACTTGTGCCTTATTAAATATTCCGTACCGTGTTAAGCAACTTTGTACTGGCGATATTGGTTTTGCGGCTACTTTAACTTATGATCTTGAACTGTGGGCGCCAGGCTGTGATGAATGGCTAGAAGTTTCATCTGTTTCCAATGTGCGCGACTTTCAGCCTCGTCGTGCGAATATAAAGTATCGCCCTGCTGATGGTGGTAAAGCAAAATTCTTGCATACCCTCAATGGCTCAGGCTTAGGTTTGCCACGCACATTAATTGCGGTGATGGAAAATTATCAACAAGCCGATGGTTCAATTATTGTGCCAGAAGTATTACGCCCATGGATGGGCGGGATTGATGTGATTAAGTAAATTCGCTGGTTGAGTAGCCACGAGCAGAGCGAGTGGCGTACCGAAACCAGCAGTAAATAAAGAAATTTTTTATAACAAGATTACTTTTGGAAATTGTTGGTCTCGATATGCCTTCGGCTACTCGACCAACGGAGCAATTGGAGATTAAATGGATCCTGCCACGCTCGAATTACTTGCACAAAGTTTGTTAGAAGTGATTGTATTTGTCACTTTGCTATTTGGTTTGTTTGGTTTGTTAATTCCCGTCTTCCCTGGCTTAGTAGTGATGTGGATTGCAACCTTAATCTACGCTATTGTGCAAGCTGTAATCGGCAATATGACTTGGGTCGGCTGGACAATGTTTGTGTTAATCACCTTGCTAATGATTGGTGGCAATGTGGTAGATAACATCATCATCGCCAAACACATGCTTGATAAAGATATTCCATGGAGTTCAATTCTATGGTCATTTGCGGCGGGCATTGTAGCCAGTTTTACCTTGACTCCGATTGTCGGCATCATCGCTTCACCAATCGGTTTATTTCTGGCAGAATGGCGCAGACTCAAAGATAAAAGCCTTGCTTTTGCCAACACTAAAGCATGGATGACAGGCTGGGGTTGGTCTGTTGCGGCGAGATTCGGCATTGGTTTTGTGATGATTATCTTTTGGGGAATCTGGGCTTGGTTGTAAATGAAAGAACTCGGAAGTTTCAAAACTTCCGAGTTCTTTCATTTATGAAATTTTATTTTTTCGCCTCTTGCACTAACCTGATAACTGCTTCCTTAAATTTATCTCCTGCCGCATCTTTGCCTAGTGGAAGAAAAAATGTCCCATTTTCGGAGGCATCTGTAACCATTCCACTGATATTTAAGCCTGTATCGGGAATCATTTTATAAAAACTGCTTTTTTCATAATCTTCAACAGTAATATCGCTTAATTGCATAGTGCGGATATAAATTGCATTTTGGTCAACACGGTCTGCTAAGATTAACCAACGATTGGTCAAAATAGCAGTTTGCACCAATAATTTTGGACCTGCTCCGCCAAACAAACCCTTCTTAATTTTTTCAGAAGTAGAAATAATACATTGTGAAACATCTTTGAGGATATCTCCTAAATTGTATTTTTCAATATATTGATTAATAGATTGCATCACATCAGGAGTGATTTGCTCAAACGAGATTTCTTTTGTAGAACGGTTGTAATCGCCCATATTTTCCTCATAAGACCCTAAAGGTCTTAAAGACCTTTAGGGTCTATTATAAAAATTAAAATAAAATATTCTTACTCACCATCGCTGTTAATAACTTGATGGAATTTTTCAAATCATCTACATCTATCATCTCAGAGGCAGAATGAACATACCTGCATGGAATAGATAATGCACCCGCCATTACGCCTGCTCGTGAAATTTGTATTTGACGTGCATCGGTGCTACCTACTAACAACACCTCTCTTTGATAAGGGATTTTCGCTTTCTCAGCAGTTTGAATCATCCAATTCACAATGCGCAAATCAGACAGCATACCTAAATCACGAATCTTCACACAAGGACCTTTACCTAACTCAATTGCCATCTTTAATGAAGCAGGTGTGTCACCTGTTGGCGCCACATCTACAGCAAGACCGATATCAGGATTAATGTAATACGCCGCCGACCCAACGCCTCTCACACCGACTTCTTCTTGGGTGGTGAAAACAAAATATAAATCATTGGCTGACGATTTTATACTGCGCAACGTTTCAATCAATACTAGCACGCCGCTTCTATCATCCAGAGATTTTGCCACCAAACGATTTCCCATCTCAACAAAGGAACGTTCAAATGCGCCAAAATCACCGACCTTAACAGGACAATCCGCTTTACTTTTAGCACCCACATCAATATACATTTTATTAATTGGCAACGTTGAATCCATATTTTCAAATCTATCATAACCAACCACGCCAATTACACCATTCATAAAACGCACGCGCGCCCCAAGCGTATATTTACCAAATGTCCCTCCCACATTAGTAAAACGGATAAACCCATTTCTATCAATATGGCTGGCAACCACGCCAATCTCATCCATGTGCGCGGCTAACATGATCTTCTTCGGGTTCTTAGAATTTTTCGCAGGCTTTTTGCGAACAATTAAATTCCCAAGCGCATCTACATGAATTTCATCTGCCAGAGATTTAACCTCTTTCAAAATTACTTTGCGAACCTCATCTTCATAGCCAGAGGGACCAAAAGTTTCAGTTAGTGTTTTTAGAAGTTGTTTCATAATTCCTCATTAAGCCTCATAAGTGACAGTCACCTTTAAGGTGGCTGTCACTTTATTGGTTACAAATTAAATTTTTCTCCAACTGCATAACTCTTACTATCATTTTTTGTAAACACATGCACGCCAGACTTTCCCATCACAACCCATTCATTATTTTTACCAACCATAGCAGTATCTTCATCAATCCCAATCATTAACTCGTTTTCTTTCAAACGCATACGCGCCGCACTGATGATTGGTTTAAAAAATAACGGTGTAGCATCAAAGTGGGGGATGATCACAGCAGGCACAAATCCAAATGCTGAAACGGAATTTAATCCCAACGCCCGAAAATTCGGCATCTCTTTTCCTAAAATCATCGCGCCTGCCGAACAACCTGCATACACACCGCCACGCTCAAAAACTTTCAACGCGGATTTCCACACCAAACTATCTTTCATCGTTTCATATAGATACAAAGGATTTCCACCTGAGAAATAGACAACATCCGCTTCTGACACTGCCTCAGCATGTTTCTGCTCATCGGCAGATTCTTTATCTGAAACAGAAACAGCCCGAACGTCTGCATTGAGGCGAGTGAAGTGATCAACGCCCATTTGCATCCAACGCTTGATACTCGAGTCACCTTCTTCACCAGCGGCAGTTGGCAAACAAACTACTTTTGGTTTTCGATCTTTCGCGCCACAATTGGCAAGCAAAAATTTATCTACTTCATCCATCACAGGTAGATATTCACCTGAACCCAATAAGGCAATGTATCCGTTCATATTTCTTTTTAATAAATCATACCTTTGCTAATCTTGCGCCGAGGACGGCGCAAGGAGCTGAATTTTATTTTTTTAACACATCACGGTTGATATTTTTCAATGCTACATGCAATAAATTCAAAGTATTCTTCCAATCATCTACACGTGAAATGCTGATAGGCGAATGAGTATAACGATGTGGCACAGAAACACTGACAACAGGCACGCCTGTGCGTATTTTTTGAATTGCGCCTGCATTTGTGCCACCGCCACCTGGCTGACGCATTTGGTATTGAATTTTATTTTTGATGGCAACATCTTGTAAAAATTTAACCAAACGTGGGTCATCAATGGTGGATGAGTTTGCCATATAAATAGCGGGACCTAATCCTAATTTTGAGTTATAGGTATAGTTTTCTTTGCCTTCGTAATCGGGTAAATCACGTGCGGGAGTTGAATCAACTACGATGGCGATATCAGGGTTGAAGTAATAGCCAGCAACTTTAGCACCGCGTAAGCCGATTTCTTCTTGCACGTTGAAAGATAAACATAACTCAATATTTTTAGGTGCGTTTTTGAGTAGTTCAATTAATATTGCCACGCCAATTCTATTGTCAATGGATTTTGACATGATGGAATTGCCAACGCGTTTGAATTTAGTGGCGAAAGTAGCACGCTCGCCAACTTTGGCTTTGCCTTCTGGACCTAAATCAACACGCATGGCATCAACATCTATACTATGTTGTCGTTCGCTATAAGTTGTTAGGTGAATTGGTTTTGCGCCAATCACGCCAAGTGTATGATCTTTACCGACAATGACTTGTTTGCCGACTAAATGACGTTCATCAATGCCGCCTACAGTTTGAAATTGATAAAAGCCGTCGCCATCGTCTGCCACAATCATAAAGCCGACTTCGTCCATGTGTGCGTCTAATAACACGCGCATGGCTTTTTTGTTGGTGCTTTTTTTGGTGACTAAAACACTGCCCAGCGCATCTATTTTGACTTCATCTGCATACGGTTTAACTTCTTCTAGCACAATTCGCCGTACTTCGCCTTCATCTCCAGAAACAGACATGGCGTTGCAAAGTTTTTCGAGTAAATCAAGTTGTGGTTTGTTGATGGTTAACATAGTTTGTTTTTAGCCAAGTAGGGCACGTTTTTAACGTGACTTACTTATTCCCAAGATATTTTTTCCATAAAATCTGTTTCGAGTGAAGCGATAAATTCTGCTAATAAACGTCCAGCACGTTGGATATCTTTCATTGCAACTAACTCAACAGCAGTATGCATGTATCTTTGCGGAATGCTCAAAACCATAGTTGGGATTCCTTCCGCAGTTAATTGCATGGCATCGGCATCGGTGGATGAATATTCGGGCATTAAATCATCATGCACTGGAATTTCAACTTTTTCTGCTACTTCTTTGAAGCGTTTATATAAATAAGGTGTAATGCTGGGTCCAATACCTAAAGTGAGACCTTTGCCTAAAGCAAAAGTTTGATAACCACTTGAGCCTGTGCCTTTGCCAAAAGTCATATCTACTGCAACCGCAAGGGTAGGTCTAATCTCGTAAGTAGATGTGTACGATCCGCCGAAAACAGTTTCTTCTTGCACTGTGGCAACTGCCCACACATCCCAATTATGTTTTTTATTTTGTAATTCTTCCAAACATAAAGTGAGTGCGGCAACTGAAGCGCGATTATCTAAAGTGTGTCCGCTTAAATATCCGCCAGGCATTTCTATGGGTTCAGTGGCAAATGAAACTCTATCACCTACGTTAACTTTTTTGGTAATTTCTTTGGCAGTTAAGCCTATATCAATCATCAAATATTTTAAGCCAACAACGCCACCACCTTCACCTTCGGGGAGTAAGTTTGCAGGTGGCATCACAATCACACCATATAGTTCTTCGTGTGTGCCAGAAGCATGGACTGTGACAGGTGTGCCTGGCAATACACGTGAATCAATACCGCCGATGTTGGTGATGTATAAAAATTCATCTACAATGCGAGTGACCATTAATCCGATGGCATCCATGTGAGTGGCGATTAACACAGATGGGCGCGGGGATTTATCAGTTAATTTTGAGGTTGATGGAGCAGAACCAATTTTCAATCCATGAATCGAGCCGAGTTTGGATTCAGAAATTTGATCTACTAGGGGAGTCCATTTATCTTTGATTAGATTTGCTACTGGTTTTTCATATCCTGAAACGCCTGCAACTGAAATTAAAGATTTGAGGAATGGGGTGATATTGTTCATGGTGTGCCACCAAAGGCTGTTGGTGTGAGTGTGGGTGTGTTTGATGGTGTGGGTGATGAGGTATTCGATGGTGTGATGGAAGGTGTGATAGATGGCGTGAATGTAGGGGTAATGGTGGGTGTGTTGGATGGTGTAAGCGAAGGGGTGATAGAAGGTGTAAGTGAAGGTGTGATGGATGGGGTGAATGTAAAAGTAAGTGTGGCAGGTTGAAATGGAGTGAAGGTAATAGTTGGTGTTGAGGTGAGAGTTGGGGGTTTCGGTGGAGGTTGAGGTGAAGGTAATGGTGCCTGTTATGATTTGTGGCGTAGTGCTACCCTGTGGGGTGTGGCAGGTGTGATTGTGCCAGTGTGAGTGATGGTGATGGTTGGGGTAGGTGTTGCGCGTGGGTTGGGAGCAAATGATAAAGCAATGAGACCTGTGCAATAACATGGAATGGTTGCTATGATTACCGCAAGTAATTGCATGCGGACTCGTGCGCGTTTGGAGGGTTCGATTTCTCGCATAGTGGGTAGATTATAATTCAAGTTATATTGGGATGCGTCGCACTTAACAGATTTGGATATTGCTGTTAAAAAATGTGCGACGCACTCTATTTGAACATTATGATTCCAATTCAATTAAAAATTTCTGGATTTTTATCTTATCGTGATGCAGTTGATTTAGATTTCACGCTTCTTGACCTTGCCTGTATATCTGGTGCGAATGGAGCGGGGAAGTCATCTTTGCTGGATGCTTTTACTTGGTCACTTTTTGGTGAGGCGCGTGGCAAAGGCGTGGATGTGCTTAATTTAAGCCCAGATGTGAAAGAAGCATTAGTAGCATTGACGTTTCAATATGAAGGTAATGTGTATCGTGTGCAGAGGACGTTGCCGAGAAATAAAAGTACGGTGTTGGAGTTTCAGGTGTTGGATGGAGAACCTCTCCCTAACCCTCTCCTACAAGGAGAGGGGATTTGGAGACCCTTAACTGAAAAATCAACACGAGAGACGCAGGCACGCATTGAGCAAACTTTGCAATTGGATTATGAGACGTTTATCAATGCTTCTTTCTTTTTGCAAGGTAAAGCCGATCAGTTCACGCAAAAGAAAGCCAGTGAACGAAAAGCAATTTTGAGTTCTATTTTAGGTTTGGAGATTTGGGAAACTTATAAAGAACGCACGGCTGATAAACGAAAAGCACTCGAAGGTGATGTGACTGAAATTGACGGACGTGTGGCTGAAATTGATTTAGAACTTTCAGAAGAAGAGACACGTAAAACACGTTTGAGTGAATTAGAAAAAAATCTAAAACAAATTTCAACGGCGCGTGAGGCGCAAGATTCGATTTTAGCCAACATCAAAAACACCACTGCGATTTTGAATGAGCAGAAGAAGTTAGTACAAACATTGGAAAAATCTTTTAATAATTTGCAGTTTTCTTTATCTACGCTTGAATCAAAAATTGCGGAAAAAGAAAATGAGCAAAACGATTTTGCGGATTTAGTCAGCAGAGCCAAAGAGATTGAGCGTTTGTATAAAGCATGGAAAAAAGTTAAAGAAGAATTGGGCGAATTAGAAAATTCTGCTTCGGCTTTTCGAGAATATGATGAGAAACGTCAGCCGTTGTTAAGGGAGATTGAAGTTGAGAAAGTTAAGCTGGAACAAGAGCAAGAAGGTTTGAGTAATCAGTGGTCAGTGATCAGTGAGCAGTTATCAGTGGTGGGCGACTTGGAAAAGCAGATTGAGTCTGCGAAACGGTCATTGGTTGAGGTTGAGAAGAAGATTGCGGAACAGGATGCAGTTGAAGGTCAAAGAAATGAAGCGAAAGAAAAATTAGCGGGGTTGAAATCTGAAAATGAAATTTTGCGTAAAGAAATGGACGAATATAAAATACGAATTGATTCGTTAGAAAAAACAGACAGTGCTGAATGTCCTTTATGTGGACAAGAATTGACAGAAGCACATCGAAAATCAACACTTAATGAATTAAATAAAGAAGGCAAGAAAAAAGGTGATACATTCCGTGCCAATAAAAAAGAAATGGATGAAATTGAAAAACAAATTACGGATTACGAATCACGCATTACGAATTATAAGAATTTAGATAATGAACGCTTGCAATTTTCTAATGCTGTTTCCACTTTAACTTTGCAATTGGACTCAATCCATGTACAAAGCAAAGAATGGGAAAAGTTAGGCGCAAAACGGCTGAAAGAAATTAATAAAATTTTGGAAAATGGAAAATTTGCAGTTGATGCTCAAAAAGAATTAGCCAAGTTAGATAAAGAATTGGCTAAACTTGGTTATGATGTTTCGGCACATGAATCAAAACGAAAAGAAGAACTGACTTTGCGAACAGTGGAAGAAGAACATGCTAAGTTAGATAAAGCAAAAGATTTAAGCAAGAGAATTGAAAAAGAGATTAAAGAATTGGCAGAAGAAAGAAAAAAGAAAAAAGAGGAAGTTGATTCTGCTGAAAAAAGTTATAGCGAAGCGTTAAACGTTTTGGCTGAGACGGAATCAAAAGCGCCGAATTTGCAAGCAGCCGAAGATAAATTTTATGAATTGAAAGAAAATGAAAACCGAATTCGGGATGAATTAGGCGCGGCACGTCAGAAAGTGGATGTGTTAGCCACGTTGCGAATTCGTAGAAAAGATTATGAATCTCAACGTGAGGAATTGAATCAAAACATTTTACGGCATAAAAGTTTGGAGCGGGCTTTTGGTAAAGATGGCGTGCCTGCTTTGTTGATTGAACAAGCCTTGCCCCAAATTGAGCAAAAAGCAAATGATTTACTCGATAAATTAAGCGATGGCAGAATGACAATTCGTTTCATAACGCAAGCCGAGTATAAAGATAAAAAGCGCGATGACTTGAAAGAAACGTTGGATATTCAAATCAGTGATTCTTCGGGTTCACGAAATTATGAAATGTATTCAGGCGGCGAGGCGTTTCGTGTCAACTTTGCGATTCGTTTAGCACTCTCTGAAATTTTGGCTCAACGCAAAGGTGCGCGTTTGCAAACTTTAGTCATTGACGAAGGCTTTGGCTCGCAAGATGCACAAGGAAGGCAGAGATTGATCGAAGCCATCAATGCTGTCAAAAACGATTTTGCGAAAATTTTTGTCATTACCCATATTGATGAGTTGAAAGATGCTTTTCCGAATCGTATTGAGGTGGAAAAGACGGAGCGGGGCAGTACGGTGAAAATAGTATAAAAATTGTTTAAGGAGTTTGAATGAAAGAAGAAAGAGGAAAGAAGTTTGTGGAAAGCGATGCCCTGAGTTTATCGAAGGGTAGAAAGTGGAAAGTGGTGGGTTTGATTTTGTTGATGATTTTGTTAAGTGCATGTGCAAGTGGTGAAGGGATTGAGTCACATGAAGCGTGGGTGCGCAGTGCGTTGCAAGGTGAAAATTCAGCCATTTATTTAATTTTGCATAACCATACAAATGTGGATGATAAGTTAATCAGTGTTTCAACAGATGTTGCTAATGCAGTTGAATTGCATTTGACCACAGTCACCAATGATGTCATGAGTATGTCGCCATTAGAGTCTGTTGAAATTTTGGCAGGTGATGAAGTTGAATTCAAAACAGGAAGTTATCACATCATGTTGGTTGATTTGAAACAAGATTTGAAAGCAGGGGATGAAATTACGGTCACATTTAATTTTGAGCATTATCCTGCTGTCACAGTCAATGTGCCTGTGCAAGATTCAGCAGAGACGATGGAGCATCAGCATCCGTAAGAAATAATCCTGTAAGGATGACATGATTATAGAAAAATGATTTATATAGATAAATCCCGAAGGGATGACAGAGATTCGAAAATCTGTGACACCCCTTCGGGGTTTGAATTTATGCGTTTGAATATCTATAATCATTTGACCCCTACGGGGTCAAAGAGCCATGAGGACATTATCATCAGGTAAATAAAATGTTGATGGAGCAGAATCAATTATCCGCAAGAATGAAGCGGGCTTGTCCTGATTTATCAGGGAACTTTTTATCCATTGAGTCGTCTTATATATCAAGGAGAAAAAATGAAGAAAATATTTTATATCGTGTTGATTTTAATTTTGACGGCTTGCGGAAGTACATCTACTGAGTTTGATAAAAACTTGACGAAGTGGAACGAATCAGGTGTGAGTCATTATCGCTTCCAACTTGTTGTTGGCTGTTTCTGTCCATTTAGCGATATCAACCCACTGACGATTGAAGTGAAGGATAATCAAGTCCTTTCGATGATGGGCGCGAATGGTGTTGAGATTTTAGATACCGACCCTTTATATCCACTGTTGATGAATTATGCAACGGTTGATAATCTTTTTACTTGGACGACAGATGTGTTAGCAAATGCGGATGAGGTTGAAGTGACCTATGATGCAACATATGGCTTTCCAGATAATATCAGTGTTGATTATATTGAAGAAGCTATTGATGATGAGATTGGGGTGAGAATTTCAAACTTTGAAGTTTTAGAATAATACTAGACGATTGACCGTTGACGATGGACGATAGTCTATTGTCAATGGTCAATCGTCATTCTTAAACTTCACCTAATAAAACTTGGTCTGTGCCACGATCAACTTCCCATGGGTAAGTGATGAAAGCATCTGTGATGGCGGCGTAATAATCAGGGCGGACGTTGCCAAATAAATTTCTATATGGATTGAAATGTAATACACATGTTTCAGGGAAGCCACCAGCAGCAGAGACGCGATTCTTGACGGCTGTGATGGTGCGGCCTGAACCCCAAACATCATCAACGATTAAAGTTGGTCTACCACGCAATTTATCATCAGCAGGGAATTGGATGAACTCGGGCCAAGCCATAAATGCGGCTGATTGTTGACTTTGCATTTGAGCGGGGAAATCTACTGCGGCGGTGAGGATGTGGGTAATATCCATTGCTTCTGCTAATAAACCACCTGGAATGATTCCGCCACGCGTGATTAATACCATTGCAGTAAATTCGCGTTTGAATTGCGGAATTAAGTGGTCAATCAGTTTGTCCACTTCTTCCCATGAGATGATTTCGTTGCGGCGAGGTTCAGGTTTCATATTTTTATAAAACAATTTAAACACAAAGGGCTCGAAGTACGCGAAGGAGGGAATGTATAAAATGATTTTCCTTTGTGACCTTTGTGCCCTTCGTGTTTAATAAATTAATTATGCCAACACTGCCGCTAATGGAGCAGGGGCTTGTACTTGACTTGGTACACGTCCTTCGGCAGTTGCTTTTTCAACATCACGCGCCCAGATATATAAACAAGCATGATAAGCTGTGTTGGTATATGAACTGAATACGCTGATTAACATAACGAATGTGAAGAAAACGATGGCACCAATCACTATGCCGATGATTGAAATAGTTGTGTTTCCGCCAGAAGCGAATGCAAGTCCGCCACCGATGGCAAAAGCCAAAACGAGAGCCATGGCGCCTAAAACAAAACTAATTAATCCAGTGACGAAGCGCACACCGATTGCACCGATACCGATTAACAAAAGATTTTCTTTGACAATTTTCCCAACACGTATAGCACCTTCTTTGAGATTCAAATCGTCAATGACCATGGCGGGCAAAATCAAAACAGCGGCTTGAGTCCATAATACTTCTAGTAAGCCAGTTGCGGCGCGAGCAATGCTACCACCAACGCTATTGCGGTTGTTTTGTGCGGCTTGACGTAACATGCCAACCACTGTTGAAACTGCGGCTAAAGTCAAAATGTCAAAAAAATCACGGCGCACAATTGACCATGCGGCACGCATATCAGCATTGCCTTTGGTTAGGTAATCATAAATGAGGCGAATAGTCATACCTGAAAAAATATAAGTGATAACAAATTGCACAAACATCAAAATAGCACCAAGTACAGCTAAGGCGATATTTCCGAATTGAGTATCACTAAATAAAAGTGCGGCACCAACAATGGGGATAATCCCAATCATAGAGACAATTCCACCAACAACCAAAGCATAAATTGAGGGTTTGAGCAAATCTTTATCTTTGAATGCCATACCCCATGCTTGCTTTAAAAAATTCCAACCACGTGAAAAAACTTTCCATACTAGACTCTCCTTTATCGAGTTGATTTAGATTATAGCAAAAATATATACGATTTAATAAAAGAAAAGATGCAGGTATAATTCAGCCACTCTACACATAGGACTGTACATGAAAAAAATATTTATTTTAAGTTTGATGTTGTTTGGTGTTAGCCTAACGGCTTGTGCAACAATGTCGCCACCTGAGCCTACCCCTACGCCAGATCCATTTATCGTTCAGGGGCAAAACGTGTTTAATGCCCGCTGTGCCACTTGCCATGCCCTTGTACCAGATACCATTATTATTGGTCCTTCACTATATGGCATTGCCACAAGAGCAGAAACTCGCGTGGCTGGTCAGAGTGCTGAAGAATATATTCTGCTTTCTGTCCTTCGCCCTGGTGATTATGTTGTAGAAGGTTTTAATAATGTTATGGTTACAAATTTGGCAAAAGAATTAACTAACGAAGACATGAACGCTTTAGTGGCATTTTTGATGACGTTAAAATAACCCTCACCCCCAACCCCTGTTCCATATTGGGAGAGGGGAGTTTTAAGGAGAATGTATGAAAACTTGGTTGAAACGTATTTTTATCATGCTCGGAATTTTATTGTTAGCAGGCGCTGTGTATGGAGCATTTGCTCCCATCCCACAAGATGAAGTATTACCAGAAGAAAAATGGGGCGCAGGCTCTAGCAGTGTGGAGCCTGCTTGGAGTGGTTTGCAAAGGGATTTCCCTGCTACAAACGAAACGGATGCAAATGTTTCTAATGCCGATAAAGTGGAATTAGGTCGCCTCCTTTTTTTTGACCCCATCCTATCTCTGAACAACGATATGTCTTGTGCCTCATGCCATAACCCTGGCTTAGGATTTGCAGATGGACTTCCGCAAGCCGTTGGCGCAGATGGCGTTGTGCTTCAGCGTAGTGCTATGAGTTTATGGAATGTGGCTTATAACACGAACTTCTTTTGGGATGGACGCGCCAGTACGCTGGAAGAACAAACTGAAACGCCATTAACCAATAAAGACGAAATGGCAAGTTCACCTGAAGAAATAGAAGCAGAATTAAAAGATATTCCCGAATATGTAACTTTATTTGAAAAAGCATTTGGAAGCAGTGATGCTGTCACTTATGCTAATGTACAAAATGCACTCGCCGCATTTGAACGAAGTTTAATTACAAATAACTCTCCATTTGATAAATATGCCACAGGTGATGTAGATGCACTTACAGCAGAACAGAGGCGGGGCTTAGCACTTTTCCGTTCAGCCGCTACGCGCTGTTTTGAATGTCATGCCGCACCTACCTTTTCAGATGATTCTTTCTCTGTAACGGGTGTGCCTGATTTGCCAAATCAAGAACACGATAGCGGACGTATGCAGGTTGAAAGCACAAGTTTAGATGGTGCTTTCCGTGCGCCAACGTTAAGAAATATTGCACTCACTGCGCCTTATATGCACAACGGCGTTTTCAGCACTTTAGAAGAAGTGGTTGATTTTTATGCCAAAGGAGGCGGGCGTGATGATGGTGTGCAAAATGTAGATATTCATGTGGCTGGCTTTGAATTAAATGAACAAGAAAAAGCCGATTTAGTTGCATTCATGTACGCGTTAACAGATGAATCGAATCTACCTGAAATACCCGCTTCAGTTCCATCGGGTTTGCCTGTGGTTGAAATGTTAGAGAATCCTGCACGGGAAGTTATCAGCCAAACGAATGTTGGGGGAACAGAATCCGCTTCCCCGAGTCGTGAGGCGCAAGTGTTAAGAGTCGCAGAAGGGCAGACGATTCAATCAGTTGTAGATCAAGCATTGCCAGGCGATACGATCGAAGTGCCGTATGGGATTTATTACGAGCATGTCATCATTGATATTAGCGATATTAAATTTTTTGGCGTCCCAAATGAAAATGGTGATTGGCCCGTGATTGATGGCAAAGGCACGGGTGCTGATGGTGTGATTGCATCGGGTAATAATTTTGAAATGGCATTCTTTGATGTTAAGAATTTCACTAGCAATGGTGTGTTAGTGGAAGGCTCAACGAATGTTTATTTACATGATATGTATATTGAAAATACAGGCGTGTATGGTGTGTACCCTGTGCGTTGTACTGATGTGTTGATTGAACGCATTGAAGGCACGTTGATGAATGATGCCGCTATTTATGCGGGGAAATCTGAAAATGTTGTTATTCGTGATACGCTCACGTATGGAAATGTAATTGGTATTGAATTAGAAAATACTGTCAATGGTGAAGTGTATAACAATGTGGCGCATGATAATACCATCGGTATTTTTATTGACTTGCTTCCACAATTGCCGTCTAAAGTTTCGATGTATACCAAAGTGCATGATAACATCACTGAAAATAATAACGGCGAAAATTTTGGTAAGCCAGGCACTGCTGTTTCGTTAATTCCGCCAGGCACTGGTATTTTAATTCTCGCCGCCGACCATGTGGAAGTATATAACAACACTATTCGCGGAAACAAAACTGTTGGGCTTGCGGTTTTCAATTTAACCATTGGTTTTTCGGAAGAAGAAATTGATGTGGGTCCAAACCCCGAACATAATTTTGCGCACGATAATATTTATGAAAACAATGGTTATGATGCCGATATATTTGTGAAAAATATGCTTGGCAAAGGTTTTGATATTGTGTGGGATGGCTCTGGCATTGATAATCGTTTTGATGAGCCAAACGCGCAAACATCTTTCCCACCAGTCTTGCCGTCAAGTTCATGGTCTCAACCTGCGTATAATTTATATTGGCGTTTGTTAAATTTTGTTGTGGGATTAGTTGGATAAATAAGGTAGGGACACGGCGCCGCCGTGTCCCTACAAAATATTGATTGGTTCAATTTCAATGCGCCAATCATTTATTTTTATATCACGCAAAAACGAAACAGGGTTCGGACTTCGCAAAACAATTTGCCAACGATATATCCCATTATCTTTTGCAAAAAAACAAGGGACTGGTCCAATTAGTTCAGTTTGATGAAGTGCTTCCGCCTCAATTTTTGACTTCAACTTGTTCGCCAGTTTATGGGCTTCGGATTCAGCCTTAGCATTATCCACATCTCGATATTCCAAGCGGGCTAACTTTGCAAATGGCGGATAACCTAATTCTTTTCTATACTTTAATTCGCGTTCATAAAATCCATTCACATCATGTTGAGATGCAAATTGAATAGCATAATTTTCTGGCGTGAATGATTGCATAATCACTTTGCCTCCACGCGCAGACCTGCCTGCTCTGCCCGCCACTTGCGTTAACGTCTGAAATACTTTTTCATGTGCATAAGGGTCTGGTAGATTTAATCCTACATCGGCTAATACAATCCCAACCAATGTGACTAAGGGTAAATCTAAACCTTTGGCGAGCATTTGAGTTCCAATTAACACATCGGCTTGGTGATTTGCAAAATGCGTCAGGATAATTTCATGGGCGTCTTTTGTGCGCGTGGTATCCCAATCCCAGCGTAATGTGCGTGCTTGTGGGAATAATGCTTTAACTTCTTGTTCCACTCTTTCACTTCCCAAACCATATTCGCGGATTTGATTACTTCCGCAATTCGCGCATGTTTTTGGTTTTTGGCGTGTGTAATTACATCTATGACATCTCAGGTCAGACACTTGCGACTTTTGACCTGTGACATGCAATGTGAGTGGCGTTTCACAATTTGGGCATTTCAATGTGGTGCCACAATCTCTACAAAAGATATAAGTTGCTGTGCCACGTCGGTTCAAAAATAAAATCGCTTGCTCTTTACGCGAGATAACTTCTGCTAGTGATTCTGTCAATGCGCGTGAGAAAATTCCGCGATTGCCATTTTTTAATTCTGCACGCATATCAATCACTTCAATGGGTGGTAAGTCTGAGTCAGTGACGCGATTTGGTAACGATAAAACTTGACCTGCGACTTGAGACTTGAGACTATTTTCAAACTGAAATCTTTGTTCCACTGTTGGGGTGGCGGAACCTAATACACAAATTGCATTACATAATTTTGCATATTCTTGCGCCGTAGTGACTGCATTATAAAATGGTGGCTCGCGTTGATAATATGAACTGTCGTGACATTCATCTACAACGATTAATCCAATATTTTTTAATGGCGAAAACAAAGCAGACCTTGCACCGATGATGACATTTATTTTCCCATCACGCGCACGTCGCCATGTATCGTATCTTTCACCTTCAGATAATTTTGAATGTACCAAACCAACTTGACCAGGAAAGCGCGATAAAAATCTATGCACGAGTTGGGGAGTGAGTGCGATTTCAGGAACTAAAATAATGACTTGCTTTCCACGTTTAATAGTCTCTTGTGCGGCACGTAAATAAATTTCTGTTTTGCCAGAGCCTGTCACGCCGTAAAGTAAAAAAGAATTTTGTAATTGGTAATTGGTAATTTTTTCTAAGGCAAAATTTTGTTCGGGCGTTAAATTAATAACTTGTGTACTTGTTTGCTTGTCTACTTGTTTAGTTGCTAATGAGTCTCGAAAAATTTCATTTTCAAATAAACGAATCAAACCACGTTCTTCGAGTTCTTGTAAATCTGCTAAGTTGCAACCTGTTTCAGCATAAATCCAAGATAAGTTAATCGCATCAGGTTGCTTGATTAAGAATCTTAAAGCCGATTCTCTACGTGCCTGTGTTTGACTCGTTGACCCCAACGACTCCATTGCTATTTGCGCTTCTTCTGGACTCACTGCAAGTTGGGCAACACGAATATGCTTTGGTCTTACCCTCGGCGGAGGTAAAACATTTTTTGCTGAGAGGATTCCTTTTTTAACTAATGAGTTGGCAGTTTTTCTCCAATCCACTTTTGCGAAATGGGAATCAATTTGTCGTCCACGTAATGCGCCGCGTTCTTTTAATAAGTTGATAATTCTTGTAGCGACTTTGGAATCAGGTAATTCGTGATTCGTAATGCGTAATTCGTAACTTATATCTGCTTGTTGAGATAAGCCAGTAGGAATCATCAAGCCCACAATGGCGGCGAGGGGATTTAGGGTAGAGTCTGCAAGTTGAAGAGCAAGAGCAATTTGAGGCGCGGTCAGAAGCGGTGCTGGGTCTAGCAAATCAAGTATGGATTTAGGATTCTGTATAGTAGAAGAATCCGTTAGTTCAATCACAATCCCTTGCACAATTTGATTACCAAACGGGGCAGTGACTAAACAACCCGCCTGAATTTTTTCGACGAGTTCGGTTGGGATGACATAATCAAAAATGCCTGAAATGGCAGGAATATTGACAGCAAGGCGAGCAAACATGCTTGGATTATACGATATATGACTTATGTACTTTGTTTGTTAGATAATTTAATGTTAAAATATATTCACATTTAACAAAGGAGAATCTTATGAAAGTTTTTCGCCCGTTTATTTTTATAGTAGTTTTAGTTCTTGCCGTCAGTTTAGCTTGTGGCCCAACAACTGCCCCTACAGCAGCGCCACCACCTCCAATTAATACCAATCCCACTGCTGTCCCTCCTCCAATAGAGCAACCTACAGAAGCACAGCCTACAGAAGAACAACAGCAACAACAACCTTCTTCTGGTAGTGCCTTTTTTACCGAGGAGTTTGACTCAGACCCACAATGGTATTATGAAGTGATTCAAGGTAATGAGAAATCTGACCCAGAGAGTGTCAAGGTTGAATTTGACGATAGCTTAATGATTTTTGAAATTCCTGACCCTCAACTATATGCTTACTATATTTACGAAGGTTATAGTTACGAAGATGTAAAAGTTAGTGTTAAATTTGAAAATCGTGGTGTTAACTCACAACAAGTAAGCCTTGTCTGCCGTGTCAGTGATGATGGCTGGTACGAATTTGCTGTAGGTAGCGATGGCTTATGGGAATTATATGCAGTAAGCGGTGGCTATGATCGCTTAACCAATGGCGGTTCTAATGATATTAATCAAGGTAAAGCAGTCAACGAATATTCAATGATTTGTGAAGGTAATGAAATTTCACTCTTTATCAATGGCGAAGAAGTAAAAGGTAGCCCACATAAAGACACCGAATACAGTCTTCGCGAAGGTGGCGTAGGTTTTTCAATTTCATCTTTACGCGCTGTGCCCGTTGAAATTGAGGTAGATAGCTTTACAATTTCTGAGCCATAAGATTTAACTATTAAGTTGGAAATAAAAAAGTGCAATCTCAATTTTGAGATTGCACTTTTTTATTAGGCTATTTTTCAGCCACTTTTCGAATAGTCTTCGGTTTTTTAGGTTGAGGCGGTACCTCAGGGGTTTGTGGTTCTTCAGTAGGTTCAGGTAAACCTTCAGGTTGGGGTGTGGGGGCAGGGGTATTAGGCATATTCAAACGAGCAAAATAATCTCTAACCGTTACATCATTGAAGAAAATCAACAACAAAATACCTACAATGGTTGAAAAAATATTTCCCATAAAAATCATCAGAATTTGAGAAATAGCGATAGCAGTAGAAGGCTGCACAGGTTCAGGTTGATTACTGAGCAGTTTGGCGGCATAAACAATTTCAAATATACCTAAAATGGTTGGCAGAATAGTGACGGGCAGACAGATGATTCCGAAAAACGAGCCGATGGCACTGACAGAGGCAACATACCCCCAAAATAAATTGATGATGCCACTGATAAGCGTCATCACAGCAATAGCGGTTACTAAACCTGGTTTTTGTTCAGTATTCATTCGTTACTCCTTAATCTTTAGTTATATAAAGCTTCTCAACTTTAGATTAATATACGAATGAAAAAACAATTTAGTTGCATCATCTTTGAAACGTAAGCAACACCCCGCCCACATACTCAAACCCATTTGGCTCTGTGCAAGTAGGCGCAGAAATATTTGGTACAAACGCCCCCCCCGTTACCACTTGAATGTTATAAACAGTATCGGCTTGCATCACAAAATCTGCATAGCCATTTCCTAATTCAGGTTTGAACCCAGTAAAAAAATTGCTCTCGCCAGCGTTCCATGTCACTACAATTTCAACACCCACCACTTCATTATCGCGCGAATCCAAAAATATCAACTGCATTAACGCTTGCTTACTTGGGTCACACACGGTTTCTTGCCCCACTAAATTAAATGGATTTGAATTTGATACAACTGCCGTAAATGTAGGGCGTGGTGTAATTGTTTCTTGAATTGGAATAAGAGGCGTTTGTTCAAAAAATAAAGTAGGCTCAGATGTAAAACCCGCCTCTGGCGTGACCGTGAAATTGGTTGCTGTTTCTTCAACTGTTGCCTCAACTGTTGGTGTGTTAAATGTCGGAAATGGAGTAGCAGTAACAGGGTTGCTAACGTAACCAAGTTGCAGGTCTTTCGCAAGTTGGGCTAATGGTTGGGCTTTCTCAAAAGGTTCGCCAGCCGCTAACATTTGCTGGGCTTGGGCGCTTAATGCCCCAATGGGGTCTGCATCACCTAACAAACTTAGTCGAGCTTTAGCGCGTTCTAAATCTTGTGTAGCTTGATAAGAAAACGCAATCACAATTCGATATTGATTTTTAAAATCTGCTTGTAAGATGGCTGGGTTTGCATCCACATAAGTAACAGGCGAAATAAACCACGAATAAACGAGACCAATTCCAAATCCAAAAAGAAGCGCCAGAACGATGTAAAGGGTAGATATATTGCGTTTGCTCATGGATTTTCCTGTGGCTGATAGGTTTGCATGGCAGTTAATAATGTTTGTAAAGATTGAATCTCTAATTCAGAAAAGTTATTATTATTTGCATATTGCAAAGCCTTAGCAACAATTTCAGCTGGCGATTCACTTCCTAAAATAGCTAATCTCTTTGCGGCAATTTGTGCATCAAAATCATAATGATAGGCTTCGGCGGTCATTAGCACGTAATCTATTTGATAATCTTGGCGTAAAATATTTGGCGTAACATCTACGTATTCAATTGGGTCAATAACCCAACCATAAATTAAGCCAATTCCTGCACCAATAGCAATGGCAATAATGACTTTTAATATATTAGAAGAAGACATACAGGGAATTATAAATTAACTTAATAAATTCGCCGCCGAAGACGGCGGCTTGAGCATTACCATATCTGAGCAGGTGACTGGCGGCACCCGAATACGTTTACTTACCGTTGCTACCTTTCGGTCCTGGCGGGGTTTATAAAGTTTCGCCGCGCCAGACCTGCCCAGACGGGCGTAAGGATACTCGAAGGATTGGTCTATGTCAATTTATTTTCCGCTTCAATCATTTCAAGAAAAATATCAACCAATCTGCCTTCAAATAAAGTACCAGATTTTTCGCGTAGGAAATTTATCACTTCTTGGCGGGGTAGTTTTTTTCGGTAAGGTCTATCACTGGATAGCGCATCCCAAACATCTACAATGGCAAACATACGGGCAGTGAGCGGAATATCTTCACCCTTTAATCCTTTAGGGTAGCCACTGCCATCCCAGCGTTCGTGATGGTATAACGGAATATCAAGTGCAGGGCGTAAATATGCAATGTTGGAGAGCATATTGAAAGCATAAACTGGGTGTTGGCGCATTTTTTCCCATTCGGGGGCATCTAGTGGACCTGGCTTTTGCAGTATTTCATCTGGAATAGCCATTTTACCCATATCATGTAACAGCGCGCCACGTTTAATATGAAGCATTTCCTCGTCGCTAAAACCAAGTTTTGATGCAACTCGCAAGGTTAATTCTGTTACGCGTTGCGTATGCCCTTCTGTTTCGCGATCGCGCAGATCTAACGCCCTTACCCAGCCTTCAATTGTTTTTTCATAGGCTTCCTGTAAATTATTGTGAGCAATTTGAAGTTCTTGCTCGCTTCTCTTTCTTTCTGTAATATCACGAGAAGCAGTTTGGAGTTCAAGTAATGCATGCGTGTTTTTGTCGAATACACCACGGGCAGAAGATTCTAACCAAATATAGTGGCCATCTTTGTGTAAAGCACGATATGAAACGGTATAAACAGCTTTTTCCCCGCCTTGTTGGAGCATATTGATGATCCATGCGCGATCGTCTTCGTGCATTAATTCAAAACTGATTTTGCCTGTTAATTCTTCAGGGGTATAGCCAAGAATGTTTTTACTGGCAGGAGAAACATATAACATACGCCCATCAGTGGCAAGGCGAACGATTAAGTCGCTGGCGTTTTCTGCCATTAAGCGAAATTGTGCTTCGCTTTCACGCAAAGCTTTTTGCATGTTAGCTCGTTCTGCTCGTGCGCGCCATGAGTCGATGGCTTTTTCTGCAAGGTGAGGCATGTCTAACATAGATTCTGGTGATTTAACAACATAATCTAAAGCACCAGATTTAAGTGCCTCCACAGCGATACGCTCATTCCCGTAACTTGTCATTAGAATAAGAGGGGTATATAACGGGTCGTGATGATCGGGAAGTAGTTCCATGCTTTCGCCATCTGGTAGGCGCCAGTCGGCGATGATGAGTTCAAACTCTTGGTTTTGCATAAGATTGCGTGCTTCAAGTAGAGACTTGACGCGCTGAATTACAAAACGGTGGGGTTGATCTTCAAAAGCCCGTTGGATTAACTCGGCATGAGGGTCTTCATCTTCAATAAGAAGAATACGAAACGTTTCTTCTGGCATAACTAAATTAAGTGTGAGGGTTGGTGTTCCATCCAAGCCAGTAAAAGCCTAGGTCATTCATCAATTTACTAAATTCTTCATAGCCAACAGGTTTGACAAGATAGCTGTTGACGTAATTATCGTAAGCACGGGCAACATCTCTCTCTGCTTCTGATGTGGTTAAGATGATTACAGGAATAGTTTTTGTATCTTCTTGTTGTTTGATTAAGTGTAAAACTTCGAGACCATCTACACGAGGTAGGCGTAAATCTAGCAGAATCATGTGTGGGCGTGGGCTAGAATCAGGGTCTTGGTATTCTTCCCGTCTTAGGAGATAATCTAAGGCACTTTGCCCATCACTGAAGTGTAAAATGCGATTGGCAATACGGTGATCTGCCATTGTGCGAATTACTAGTTCTGCATGGTCTGCATTGTCTTCTACTAGCATTACTAATACGGGTTCGCCCATCATTTGTATCTCCTTTACAAAATAATACTAATTGTAAACCATATATTAATTCAAGTATAGCTTTTTGTACGATAAATTTGCATCCCCTTTAATGCCTACTGGCATGATATAATTCGCTACATTATTCAACAAAAATTCTATCTGTTGGCGAAGGAGATTTGATTATGGAAGTGACCACGCAAGAATTTAAGCATTGTGACTTAATTAAGGTTCGAGGGCGTGTAGATAGTTCAACTGCGCCGCAATTTTCTAAAGAGTTAGATAAAGCCACTGACAATGGCAAATATAAAATTGTATTAGATATGAGTGAGTTAGAGTATATGTCTAGTGCAGGGTTTCGGGCGTTATTAGCCACACAACGCAATTGCAAGCGTTATAATCGTGGTGAAGTGGTGCTAGTAAAAGTGCCAGACCGAATCCGCGAGGCTTTAGATTTGGCTGGCTTTACTGAACTCTTCAAAACATTTGATGATACAACCGAAGCAGTGGGAAGTTTCTAGTTAAATAAAAAATTGAAGAGCAGAATCAATAATCCGCTAAGAGAGAGGCGCAAGGCGCAATCTTAATAGAAACATAGGAGCGTGCCGTCTCAGCAGTTTAGAGACGGCATATCATTTTTAACGAATATGACAAGTATGACTTTTCCTGCCAAGTTTGAATTTTTAGATGAAATTCGCGATATGGTTGCAGAAACAGCGCGAAGTGCGGGTTTCTCTGAAAAAACGATTTACTCCTTACAACTTGCGGCAGATGAAGCTGCTACGAATATTATTGAGCATGCCTATGCTGGGGTTAAGAATGCTACTTTTTCTATTTCATGTGAAATAAAAGGTGATCAAATTGTTATTGTTATGCGAGATACTGGTAAGTCTTTCGATGCTAAGAATGTCAAGCAACCAAATTTAAAAGCAGACCTTGCTGAACGCCAAATTGGAGGACTTGGCGTATATCTCATTCGGAAGTTGATGGATACAGTTCAGTACGAATCTTCTGCATCTGGCAATATTCTAACTATGACAAAACGGAGAGACTAAAAAATTTATGCCTGCCGCCGCCCACACCTCTTGGGATTGGCATCAACTTGCGAATTTGGGGGAGCAATTACGCAGTGAAAATTCACTGAGCGCACAGTGTGACCAAATTATTAACATGACCAGCCAGTTAATGAATGGCGTGGCTGATGTTTGGTTACAGGAAAAAATATTTCGTCTGCCCGATTGGGGAAATAAATCTACATTTCCTGCTCAACCTAAACTTGAGGCAATGAAACTTGCAATTAAACAAGGGAAATTAATTGTCAAAAATAGCAAGACAAAGAACAGCGCTTCTTCTGGGGTTTATGCTTGTGTGCCGTTAACCGATGCTGGTGTTACGCTGGGAGCTTTATATGTTAGCCGCAAGAAGGGTACTGCTTTTTTGGCAGAAGAATTAAATTTATTACAAGGTATTGCTCAAATTGTTTCTGTAAGTTTGTTGGCGGCGCACCGGGTGGCGGTGGAGCAATTTCGTTTACGACAATTAAATTTAGTTCGCGCTGTAAGCACACAAATTGCTAATGCACAAGATTTAGATGAACTTGCCAAGCAAGTGACGAAGTTGATTCAAAAGACATTTCATTATTATTATGTTGCTTTGTTTACATTAAAACAAAATTTTCAATCGCTACGCTTTCGCGCTAGTGCTGTTGCTTCGCGTAAGGGGAAAAAGAAAGCTAATATTGCTTTAGAAGTAGATATTGGGCAAGGATTGATTGGCGAAGTTGCACAAACTGGTGAAACCATTGTATGCGACAATGTGCAAAAAGACCCTCGTTTTCGATTTATAGATAGTTTGCCTGAGACCAAATCTGAAGTGGTGATTCCATTGAAGATAGATAATCAAGTAGTGGGTGTGTTAGATGTGCAAAGTGATCGTTTGCGGGCTTTTCATCATAATGATTTGTTGATTCTGCATTCACTAGCAGATAATATTGCCCGTGCGGTAGAAGGGGCGTACTTATATAGTAACCTCCGCCGACGTGCCGAGCAAATGACATTAGTTTCAGAAGTTAGTAAAAGTGTTACTTCTACTTTGGATTTATCTGAACTGATGCGTGATGCGGCGAACTTAATCCACACAAAGTTTAAGTACCCCTATGTTTCACTATTTACAGTGCACCCTATTCGTAGGTTAATTTCTTATCAGGCGGGTAGCGGCAGAAAAAGCAAACAGTTAGAAGGGTATTCAATTTCTTTAGACGATACGATGGGTATTATGCCGTGGGTAGCACAAACTGGAAAAGCAATTTTAGCTAATGATGTGACTAAAGATAAACGCTATGTGCCATCTCCGTTGCCACCGCAAAATACAAAATCGGAATTATGTGTGCCCTTATTGTTTAATGACAAAGTAGTAGGCTTATTGGATATCCAATCTGATAAGTTAAATGCTTTTACTGAAGACGATCAAATTATGTTTGAAGCCGTTGCCGATACCATTGCGGCGGCAATTCGCAATGCTGATTTGTATCGCTCTGAGCAATGGCGTAGACAAGTGGCAGATAGTTTAAGAGAAGTGGCGGGGTTAGTCTCGAGCAATGTGGGCGAAGATGAAGTGCTAGGCACAATTTTAACTGAGTTAGACCGTAACTTGCCTGTTGATATTTCTGCTATTTGGTTATTAGATAATGACGAATTACGACTTTCAGCAGTACATGGCATTGATGCAATGGAACTTGAAGCGGCATGTATTGCAAATCCCGAATCTGCTTACTCTATGGCAGAAGCTATGCTGTCTGATGAGCCTGTTATCCGTAAACCTGATGACCCTATTTGGCCTGGCGGGTTAACCGCGGGCTACGATAAAAAATTATTCATCTATTGTTGCACCGTTACGAGTAGGGGATAGACAACTCGGCTTGCTGGCATTGGCGCATCATACATCGGGTAGATACGGGCATGAATCGCAGGCTATGGTTGCTACTTTCGCAAATTATGCCTCTGTTGCAATTGAGAACGCACGCTTGTTTGATTCAGCCCAAGAGCAGGCTTATGCATCTGCGGCGTTGTTGCAAGTGGCGCAAACAGTAGTTAGTGCGAATGATTTAGATGAAGTTTTAAATTCAATTGTGCGTATTATGCCAATTTTGGTAGGTGTACAACGAGTGGCTTTATATCGTTGGGATTCGTTAAGTGAGAAATTAACTGCTTCACAAGAATATGGTTTTTCAGATGATGATGAAAAAATATTAACCGAAAAAGAATTTACTTTAGATGCATTCCCTTTGCTTGGTATAACTTTACAAGAAAATAGACTCGTGACTCATACGTTGGATGTTGAAGCCAAACCAAAAGATTGGGTGCAGATTCAACTTGAAGCAAGTCCAGAAGCGGATATGTTGAATGCAGAAAAAGTTTTAATCGCTGTGCCGTTATCTATCAAAAATGATTCGTTCGGTGTGATGTTAATCGAAGAAGTGGAACACGGACAAAAATTCCGCTCGCGGCGTATCGAAATTATTCAAGGCATTGCACATCAAATTGCTTTAGCGATTCAAAATGATTTGTTACAACAAGAGATGGTTGTGCGTGAACGCCTCGAAACGGAAGTGCAGTTGGCTCGCCAAATTCAGCAGACGTTTATCCCCAGCGTTTTACCGACTCATCCTAATTGGCAAATTGCAACACGTTGGCGCACTGCAAGGCAAGTGGGTGGTGACTTTTATGATTTGATTGAATTGCCAAATAATAAACTTGGAATTTTTATTGCTGATGTGGCTGATAAAGGAATGCCTGCTGCATTATTTATGGCATTGACTAGAACGTTGATGCGTGCGGCTGTGTTGGAAACAAATTCACCTGCTGAAGTTTTGAAACGTGTGAATGATCAATTATTACCTGATACTCAACAAGGTATGTTTGTAACAGCAGTATATGGCGAGTTGGATGTTGAAACAGGAAAATTCACTTACGTCAATGCTGGGCATAACCCGCCTTATGTTTTGAAAGCAAATGGTGATTTAGAAAAATTAACCCGCACTGCTATTGCATTGGGTGTGATGGAAGATAGTAAGGTTGAACAAAAAACAATTTCATTTGATGTTGGTGATGCTTTATTGCTTTATACCGATGGATTAACCGAAGCATTTTCATCGGCTGGTGAATTGTTTGGTGAAGCGCGTTTGATGGATACGTTGAAAACTTTACAAAATAAATCTGCTAGTGAGATGATTGAAGAGATTGAATCTTGTTTGAATGATTTTATCGAAGCCAACCCATTAGGGGATGATTTGACTATGTTAGCAATCCGAAGAGTTTAATAAAAACATTTAGCCACAGAGAACACAGAGTTCACAGAGGTTTTTTAAGAGGTTTTCTCAGAGTTCTCTGTGACCTCTGTGGCAAAGGCTCTTAAATCTCAAAAGCGATATTGCAACGCCTGATAGCTTTGAAATGCCAAATACCCAAATAAAAATGCCATGTAAATACTTTTTAGAAATACAAAACTTAAAATTGCAATTAATGCGCCAACAATCACTGAAAGCCATAATGATTTTTGCAACCCATTGATTGGATCAGTTTGAATCAATGTGTAGCGAGCAATGTTGCCACCATCTAAAGGGAAGACGGGTAACAAGTTGATGAATCCCCAAAAGAAATTAATTAAAGTAAACAAAGCGAATACACGATCAAGTACGCCAAATTCATAAGGCAAAATAACTGAGGGAAATGGGATGAAACCAAACAACAAATTGACAATGAATACGCCTCCCAAGCCAACACCGAGCAAAATAATTGCAATAGCAAGTACAAAACCTGCTATTGGACCAGCCGCTGAGATAAAAATATTTTGATTAGGCGTTAATCTTACAGCTTGGTAACTATCAAACGCAGAAGATTCTGGTACGGTCAGCCCGCCCATCATGTGTAAAATGATATATGAATCTTGCCCATATCTGCGGAATGCAAGCGCGTGACCTAATTCATGCACTAGAATAGAAACAAAGATAACAAAAATCGCAATGGCAATATACAACAGATTCGTTGAGCCTGTGCCTAATAAAATCGCAATCACCCAAAATAATGGATGCACACGCACGCGAATACCTGCAATTGAAAAATTTAAGTCAAAGCGAGTGGGTTGGGGAACTTGAAAGAGGGGCATGGTTTATTTTATCCTTAATTTAATATTGTACAATATTGTACTGGTATCCTTGTTTATCTCGGAAGCCTAAGGCAAATGACCAACTCCACAGCAGACATCACCCTTGCAAATAATTACACCCCGTATGGGACAGTCTCCCACACGGCAGGGAGTGGTGACAGTATTTATGCTTATACAGGTGAGCAATTAGACTCCAGCGGATTAACTTATCTGCGCGCCAGATATTACAATCCGTTGGATGGGAGATTCTTGACGATAGACCCTTCACGTTTGGAGAGTAATTTATATGTGTATGCAATGGCAAACCCTGTTAATTATATTGACCCAAGTGGATATATCACAGAGAAAGAAGCACCAGATGCAGAAAAAATTGTTCGAGAATTAAGAATCTACAATGTATTTGTTGAAGTAGATTGGGGAATGCAATACATCCCATCAATACGTTCAATCAATACAATATCTAATTGTGTTTGGAAAGTTGGCGAATGGGAGTTAAAAGAATTAGTAGAACTTCGACGTGGTGTAATTGATTTATCACGCGCGATGGGAGGATTAAATAAGTTTATATATAATTTGGGTTACATTGATGTTTACAAAACACAATTAAAATCTAAAGCAGCTGGTGGGGAGTACTATATGAAAGTTAACAACAGCAAGCATAATTTAGATAGGTGGACTGTAGTACATGAATTAGGACATTCATGGGATGCGAAAAATGGTTGGTCATGGTCAAATGGATTAGTTCAGTTTACTATGGCTTTGAATCCAAATACGAAACCAGTAACTTGTGACCCAAATAGCAGATTGCCAGGCTGTAATAAGGCAGGCTATGTTTATGCTGGAGTACCTGCGGCGGGTTCTGATATAAACTTTGATGCTAGAGAAGATTTTGCAGAGTCTTTGGCGGCGTATGTGTATCCTAATGAGGCATACAAAAGAGTTTATGGGTATAGTAATGATAAAACATATAAAGATTTCCTGTATTACGCTGATTTTCGAACCACATCACGCTGGGCATACATTGATTCTTTGATACGTTTATCAATACACTTGCAACAACAAAGATGATATAGGAGATAAAATGAAAACGAAAATATTTCAACTTGTTTTAGTATCTTTTATATTTATTGCTTGTTTAAATCAGGAAATTGTACTTCCTACTCAAACAGCAATTTTACCAACACCTAAAACTTATCCGACTGCTCTTCCTGAAACTTGGATTGGTGATGCTGGTTTAGTTTCAGGAAAACCTTGTTTTGCACCGTGTTTTTTTGGAATATTTGCAGGACAGACATCAATAAACCAAGCTTTCGATTTTTTGGAAGCGAATGGAGATTTATTTTGTGTATTTGATAATGAAACAGACATTGTATGTGACAATATAATTGTTACGGCAAACCCATCTACAAGTTTAGTTGAGAGCCTAGGATTTTCCCTTGATAAGATGATATCTGTGGAAAGTATAATCTCTGTTTATGGTGAGCCAAATTATATAAAAATACAACGAACTAGTATTCCAGAAGCACCGAAAAGTTTTTCCATATTGATGTTTGATGAAGTAAAGATGGTGATTTGGTTGCCAGAAATAAGTGGTGAGCAGTATCCAATATTGCATTCGACCTCGCCTGAGTTAATAATGTATTTTGATGACACAAATTATGTCATTACAAAGGATTTATACGCTCCTAGCCCTTGGAATGGATATGGCATTTATGAGCCTTAAATGCACCAATACAACGGACTTGGCGATAGAATAGTCCAAAACAATATGAAATATGTATTAGACTGAAACACTGACTTATCTCGCATATAAAATGAAAGTGACTCATCCTCAAAACCTCATCAATCAAAATATAAATTCAAATCTGAACAGTCAAAGCGATTGCCGCAACTCTTACGGTTTATACAACCCAAGCCCATCAATGAATCGAAAATCTTTTATATTCAGAGTGTATAAATTGAAATTGTGACGAAGTGCAGTTGCGGCGATAATCGCATCTGGCAAACTAAGCCGATGACTTAACGAATAAGTTTCCAATAAAGAAAGTGTTATTTCAGATATTTCAACATCCATTGGGATTTG
>LMZR01000013.1 GCA_001567105.1 Chloroflexi bacterium OLB14 | reverse complement strand
CGATTCGCTTAATGAATTTATCAGACCCTGTTAAGCAAGCACTTGTAGATGGAAAAAATTACAGAAGGTCATGCCCGTGCTTTGTTGATGTTATCAACGCACAAAGCACAGACTTCCGCACTGCAAACAATCATCAACTTATCTTTGAGTGTGCGCCGAGCCGAAGAGTTGATGAGAAAGTTAACAGGGTCTGATAAATTCATTAAGCGAATCGTATTGGTCACCGCCACTCTGCTTTTACCAACTCGTTTGGCAATCATTTCATGTGATAAACCAAAATCATCAGCCAAGTGACGATAGGCTTCGGATTCTTCCATCGGATTCAAATCAGCACGTTGCACGTTTTCGATTAACGCCAATTCAAGCAATTCTTGATTATTGGCTTGGCGTGGAATCACGGGTACAGTTTTCAAACCTGCACGTTGTGAGGCTTGTAAACGTCTTTCACCTGCAATCAAAATATAAGTGCCATCTGCATTGGGTAAAACAATTAAAGGTTGAATCACGCCGTGTTCTTTAATCGAAGCGGCTAATTCATTTAATTCATCTTCCTTAAACGTCAAACGTGGCTGACGTGGATTGCGTTTAATCAACTCCACGCCAACTTGCATCACGCCAGAACTACTGCCTGTTGAAACAGAAACAGTTTTCCCGCCAGGGATGAGCGCATCTAATCCTTTACCTAAACCTTTTCGTTGAGCCATATCTTTTCCTCTTTTTCACCACTGAGGGCACAGAGTTCAC
Organism: Chloroflexi bacterium OLB14; assembly: GCA_001567105.1. Taxonomy (GTDB): domain Bacteria; phylum Chloroflexota; class Anaerolineae; order Anaerolineales; family Villigracilaceae; genus Villigracilis. The sequence goes on along the minus strand of LMZR01000013.1, from coordinate 12,969 downwards.
AGAGAAAAGTTTTAAAAATCTCTGTGTTCTTCATGGTCTCTGTGGTTAATACTTTAGTCTATTTATCGCCTTTAATTAATTCTTTTGCTAATGCTTCATACGCAATCGCACCAACCGATGAAGGTGCATATTCTGAAATTGGCAAACCATACGATGGTGCTTCTGCCAAACGAATGTTGCGCGGAATAATACTTTTGAAAACCAAATTTGGAAAATGGTTATTAACTTCTTTCACCACATCTGCTGAAAGGTTTGTGCGATTATCAAACATAGTTAAGATAACACCGCGTACACCCAAAGCAGGGAATAACGCCGAACGAACTCGGTCAATTGTTTGGGTTAATTGCCCCAAACCTTCAAGCGCCAAATATTCACATTGCACTGGCACAATTACGCCATCCATCGCCGCCATTAAACCATTGACCGTTAACAAACCCAACGAAGGCGGACAATCAATTAACACATAATTATATTGATCCGAAACTTGGCTTAACGCTTTTCGCAAACGACTCTCACGCGCAAGTTCATCTACCAATTCAACTTCAGCACCAGCCAAAGCAGGCGAGGCAGGTAATAAAGATAAATGTAAACGTTCATTCAATAAAATATGACGAAAAATATTTTCATCACCTAACAAGGCTTCGTATGTGCCACCTGCTACATTTAATTTATCCACGCCTAAACATGATGTAGCATTAGCTTGCGGATCTAAATCTACCACCAAAACTTTTTGACCCAACTTTGCTAAATACGCCGCCAAATTAATGGTTGATGTTGTTTTTCCAACACCACCTTTTTGATTGACTAATGTATAAATTTTATTCAAGATAAAACCTCCATCTTGCAATGTTCAATTTCTTCAAAAGTTGGAATGCCATTTAATCCAACGCGCGTAACAGAATAACTGGCTAACGATGTTGCAAAACGTCCTGCTTCCCAAACATCTTTTGTTTGATGCAAACGTATAAAAAACGCAGTAGCAAAAATATCACCTGCACCTGTGGCATCCACTTCGTTAACTTCAATCGCGCGAAATCTTCTTCTATCACCATGCCAATACAAAACACAACCTGCTTCACCTTCTGTCACACATAATAGGTTTGTATGACTCGCCAGCCATTCGATTTTTTCTAAATCTCGATTCACATCTTCGAGACTCAACACCACGCCTCCCACCTGACCTGATACCTGCTCGCTGTTTTCCCAAGCCGTATATTTAACCTGACCTGTTTCATCCCATGTTCGCATCCAACCTTGTGGAGTCACGCCGATAAATGATTTATTGAAATGTTTTATTAAATCAATCTCAACTTCTTGGGCAATAGGAGCAAGATGCACGATAGGAGAATTTTTCCAAACATCAGGGATATGCTCTAAAGAAATTTTCGTGGCTTGATGATGTATCGTTTGCTTGCGTCCATTTTCTGTTTTGATATTTTCAAATGTTGTGCTATGTGTTGTGGGGATATTATAAATTTGAATCCCATTTAATAATTCTAAATTTGCATCCTCCCCCACAGACGTAATCATGCCAACTTTCAAGCCCATTGCTTTTGCCGTCAATGCAGAATATGAAACTGTTCCGCCTAATTGTTTACCATTCGGCGTTAAATCCACAGCCACATGACCGATGAGCAGATAATCCACTGGCTGAAAGTTTTGTTGCATAGGTGAATTATACCTTGCTGAATACAAATGACCCAAAAAAGTACCGCAAGATTTATCTTGCGATTGATGGCAAGATAAATCTTGCGGTACTTAAAACAATCCCAAAGGGATGACATAGCACGATAAAACCTGTGCCACCTACGGGGTTCAATCTTTTCATACATTTTTTCTATAATAATTTCACTCCTACGGAGTGAAGTCAATCCCGTAGGGATGGAATGATTCTAGATTTTAGGTGCAGACAAAATAAATCCCGTAGGCGTTGCATTGAGCATGTCGAAATGGATGACATAGCACGATAAAATCTGTAACATCCTACGGAGTTGTTAAATAAAAAAGACCGCAGACTTTTATGGTCTACGGTCTTGAAATTTGGAGTCAGGTAGCTTGCTCCCGTATTCGACCAGCAAGCTGGTCGATTCCATATTTATTTATTCTTTCGGCAAAATGACTACTTTGCGATATGGTTCTTCGCCTGTGCTTTCTGTTTTGACGGCTGGATGCCCGCGTAATTCGATATGCACTAAACGGCGTTCTGTGGATGGCATAGGTTCCATTGTCACTTTTCTACCTGTTTTAGTCACTTGATCTGCCATGCGGTTGGCTAATTGACGAATTTGTTTTTCACGGCGAGCGCGATAACCTTCTACATCAACAATCAATTGCACATAATGTTCGGTTTGTTTGCCAACAATTAAAGAAGCAATGTGTTGAAAAGCGACCAATGTTTCAGCATGTCTGCCGATTAATGCACTTAAATCATCACCGCGTACATCCACTTGAATGATGCGACGATCTTCGGTGCTATCTTCATCATAATGAGCAGAGACTTGTGCCTTCAAGCCCATGTGATGAATCAATTTTGAAATCACATCTTCGGCGGTATCTATCAGCGCATCATGTGAAAGCGTCTGTGTTTTTGGCGTTGCGACCTCTTCCATTTTCTTTTCAGCTTTCGGCTTGGATTCTTTAGGCTTGGGCTTAGACTCGGCTGTTTTTTTAGTAACAGGTTTAGGGTCAGGTTTTGAGGCGGATTCTTCAGGAGCGTTGACGGTTAGTAGCACACGTACTTGTCTGCCACCGAGTCCAAATAATCCTTTGGAGCCTGAATCTAAAACTTCTACTGAAACAGCATCGGCTGTCAAGCCAAGTTGTGTTAAGCCTTGTTCAATGGCTTCTTCAACAGTTGGGGCAATGACTTCGAGTGTGGTTCGCTCATTCATAATAACTCCCTATTTCTTTGCTGGTAGTGTTTGCTTATTACTGCCTGGCAATAAGTTTCGCCAATTCGCACGACCTGTTGCGGCGTATTGTGCAATACCAAGTAAATTGCTAACAATAAAATAGATTGAAATGCCTGAGGCAAATGTTAATGAAAACCAGCCCAGCATAAGAGGCATATAGATACCCATCATTTTTGTCATTTGGGCGGTTTGGTCATTAGCATTATTTGGGCTGGATGAAACGGGCATGGTTAATCTGGTTTGAATCCAAGTTGTAAGTGCAACAATAATTGCTAAAGTTGGTAAGGCAAAGCCTAAAACCTGAACTGATTCTGGTCTACCCAAGTCCATCCATAAAAATGTGCTGTTGAGTGGGATGATGTTTTCAACATTTTGAAATGGGTAAACTGTTCTTGCAAGTTTTAGCATATCTAATGGTGTAGCAGATAAAGCCCGAATGATGCTTTGATATAAGCCAATGATAATTGGAAATTGAATCAAAGTTGGTAAACAAGACGCAAATGGATTAATGCCTTTTTCCTTATAAATGCGCATTTGTTCTTGGGCAAGTTTTTCACGGTCTTTGGCGTATTTCTTTTGAATGTCTTGCCATTCTTTATCGTTTTGTAACTCTTGCATGGCTTGTGAGCCTTTTACTTGCGAGGCATTGAGTGGCCATGTTAATAGTTTAATTAAAATTGTAAATAAAATGATGGCAAGCCCAAACATATGTGGGCTATGACCTAAAATATCATAAATCCACAAAAGTAAGTTAACCATCGGTTGGATGATGAATGTTTCCCACATAAGTTAGCTCCTTATTTTTCGGGGGTAAATGTCCAGGCTTGTTTGCCTTGTGCATCATAAGCCATGAGTGCAAATTCTGCCTGATAGGGTGCAACGAGAATCAAATCATTAGCAAGAATAGGGGTGGTATAGCTTTTTCCGCCCAGTTCTTTTTCCCATATGATTTTTCCATCACGATCTAAGGCGATGAAAGAACCCGATTCTGTCGCAACATATATTTGGTCATTGACCACCAACAGATTGGCTGTAATGGGTCCATCTGGTTTTAATGCATCCCAATTTTGACGATTATTTGTTAAATCAAGTGAAAAAAATGTTTCCACCTAAATCTGCATAATATAAGGTTTCGCCATCCAAAGCTGGTGTGCCCCAAATCCAATCAGAAGCAGAGGCGATAACTTCATTTTCTCCATTTGCTGAAATAAATTTAACATCTGAAGCAAATGAACCAACATATACACCTTCATTGCCCAATGCTGCGCTAGAGGGGGCGGCCCCGCCTAAATCAATTGGGGTAGTCAGTTCATATGTTTGCAGGTTTAGAATATGTAAGTGATGGTCAAGCGAGTTGATGTAGATATATTCCCCGTCCGTTACCGGAGCAGACCACAATGCACCACCTAATAAAATAGGGTCTACCATTTGGTTTCCGCTCATATCTAGGATGTAAAGATAGCCATCTGTATTAGGAGCATAGATTACATTGTTGAATACGAGTGGGGAGGCAACCCAAGTGCCTTGTGCGCCAGAAAATGGCTCTGCCCATTTTTCTTGTCCAGTAGTGGGGTCAAGGCTGATAAAAGCATGCTTTGTACCTGCGCTTCCAATCAACAATTGACCATCTTCTGTTAATACTGGTTTTGCATAATATAAAAATTCTTTATTTGCATCTTCGGGGTATTTCCAGATTTGTTTTCCAGTTTTCACATCTACTGCGTAGATAAATGAGCCAGTAGAAAGGTAAGCGCGTTCGCTATCTGCCGCCAAACCTGAAAAGTTGTTGGTCAACGGTTGTCCACTACAGGCACTGATGATGAATGCGCCAATGATAAGCAGGAAAAATAAAGTTATTTTTTGGTGTTCAAATTGCAGTACTCCTAAAGTTTCATGTTATTGCGAAGTCGAATCAATACTTAAAAGATTGCTTTACAACGACATGTATTTTTATTTTACAGGGTCATACCCACCAGCATTAAAAGGATTGCAACGCAACACTCTCCATGTTGCCATAAGTGAGCCTTTTAGTACGCCATATTTATAAATGGCTTGGTAGCCATAATGTGAGCAGGAGGGGTAAAACCTACAAGTATTTTCTGGCAAACCTGGTGAAATAACCATCTGATATAAACGAATCAAAGCCAGCAATACAATGCGTGGCAAATTAAGCAGCGTGCGAGGTATATCTCGCAAGCGTGGTTCGTCTGAATAATCATGTAAATGGAATGGTTGATGTTCAGTCATCTAACTTGGTGAGAAGGTTTGCTCGCTGAAAAAGATTAATTAAAGCAGAACGGGTATCTGTTAGAGATGCAGTAACAAGCTTTTGTCGAGCAACCAGTATCAGGTCATAGCCTGAAGCGATATTAGGAATTAACATACGCATAGCTTCGCGTAAAAGTCGCTTAGCTCGGTTACGATGAACTGCTATGCCCACTGTTTTCCCTGCCGTGATTCCAATTTTCAAATGCTCTTTTGAATCATGTGCTTGGATTACTAACACAACAAGCGGATGAGCAAAAGACTTGCCAGTTTGCCTCACCCGCTTGAAATCATCCGTTCGGGTCAGTCGAAATCGCTTCTGCACCCGTGCCTCTTAAATAAAATCTTACCAACGAGTCTTTTTGACGTGTTCGTTGGAACGGACGGTTAATTTATGTCGTCCCTTTAAGCGGCGACGTTTGAGTACAGCACGACCATCGGCTGTTGCCATGCGTTTGCGGAAACCATGCACGCGCACACGGCGACGAATTTTTGGTTGATAAGTTCGCTTGGTCATTCTAAATAGTTCCTTCTGTTGCTTTTACAATTTACACAATCCCCAGTGGGATGGTATTTTTAGGTTTAAGTAGCGCGTTATTTTACCCTAAAGGGTGTGAATTGGTCAATTTGAATTTTGTAAAATATTGAACCTGCAAAACATCCATATTCATCACTCCCCCACACTATATCAAGATAGTACCAAAGATTAGATGTCATATTACAATTTGGTGTATAATGCTCAAACCTTAACAAACTTAAAAATATTAAATTAAATATAGCTATACTTTTTGCTTGACATTTAATGAAGATATTCTGTTAAGAGATGCACTTATAAAAAGATAATTTAGATAGGTATTTTTCGTCTCATTATGAAAACCACCACCTTATTGGTGATAGAAACCAAACATGCAGAAATCCCTTCTTTTGCAATGGACTTGCAAAAGAAGGGATTTGATGTCCATATTGCTCCAAACGGAAATAAAGCTGTTTCATTACTTAAAAGCATTAGCCCAAACTTGGTTGTGGTTAATGCCGCCTCTCTTCGTAGTACAGGCATAAGGATATGTCAGGCAGTACGCGCTAAAGATGCTAAACTACCCATCATCTTAATTCTTGATGAAGACATTCAAGTCAACAAAGATTTAGCAGATGCAGTTTTACTTTTGCCTTTCACCGTACAAAAACTTTCCAACCGCATTAAACCATTACTACCCGGCGAAGGCAAAAATGTTATTCATGTCGGTCCCATTCGTTTAGATTTAGATAAACGCCGTGTGCGTTGCATGGGAAAAAGCACAAAACTAACCCCCCGCCTTGTGACCTTATTAAATTTATTAATGGAAAAACATGGCGAAGTGGTTGAACGCGAACCTTTATTCAAAAAAGCGTGGGAAACCAATTACACAGGTGATACCCGCACGCTTGATGTTCACATCTCATGGCTTCGTCAAGCCATCGAACTTGATCCCGATAATCCAAAACTTCTCAAAACCGTGCGTGGCGTTGGCTATCGTTTAGATGTGTAATTGAAATTGTTTCCCCTCAACAGTGATTAATCGGATGCAGACCTTGCCTCCGATTTTTATTTTTAACTTCATCGGAATTTCACCGCTTCTGACGTGACGTTGGGCTTGGTTCATGCTCTTGAACATTTTTCCCATCCCAAGCCGAATCCACTTCCCAAAAATCAACATGCAGATTCGTTTTCAACTCAACCATATCACCTGAAATTTTTACTTTTATTTTTTTTGATTTATGAATCCAAAAATCGCTCTTGCCGCCGTCCTCGGCGGCGGGGACTCCGCCGAGAGCAATAGCACGTTCAAAAGTAAAAACAGATTTTGTTTTCACCAACCTTGCTCTTACCGTTTGCACCGCTCGCATAGATTCATCGCAAGCGATAAATCTTCTACCGAGTTTTGCCGCAACTAACGAAGTTGTACCCGAACCTGAAAAAAAAGTCTGCCACCAAATCATTTTTGTTCGATGAAGCCAAAATAATTCTTTCTAACAAGGCTTCTGGCTTTTGAGTTGGATAACCTGTTCTTTCGTTATGCAAACGAGCCACCACAGGGAAATACCACCAATCTTCTGGTACTTTGCCACGTTCTAAATCAGGGATTTTGCCGAAGCCTGCTTTTGGTGATGACTTAAATGTAGTGACAGTGCTTTGGCTATAAGGCTCACGCACATCATCAGCATTGAAAACATAATCTTTGCTTTTGGCATACATCAAAATTGTGTCGTGTTTTCTATTAAATGCAGAACGAATTGGGGATGGACCGTGATACGCCCAAATAATTTCGTTGATGAAATTATCAGCCCCAAAGATTTCATCCAATATCAAACGAGCATAAGCATCAGCGTGCCAATCGAGGTGCAGATATAAAGTTCCATTAGGCGCAAGCAAACGATACATGAGCGAAAGACGTTCATATAAAAATTGAAGATATGAATCAATATCAGTCCACGAGTCGTGATAGCCTTCGGCTAATTTCCATTTGGATGGCTTGCGAGAATCTTCTCCACGCCCAACACGAGCAGGGAATTTTCGGTTAGTAAAAAATGGCGGGTCGGCATAAATTAAATTAATCCGATTTTCGTATTCGGGCAATAACGCCGCCATGACGTTTAGATTATCACCAAGAATTATTTTGCCATCGGGGCGCGCTTTAGGATAGCCACGTCCGTTGGGGTAAGTAATAGAATCTTGAATAACAGTAGCAGCTATCGGCGCGGAAAGATGCTTTTCTTTCCAATCAAATGAAGGCATAAGTTAAGTTAAATCCTTTTAAGCAGAATAGGGTGCGTCGCGCTGTGTTAATCAAAAGATAAAATCAAATTGTGAAGCGCGACGCACTTGTTATCAAATTTAGTAATGAATTTCAACAATAGTACCAAGCCCGCGTGTGGCGGCGGCTGTATCTTTATGCACGGGCCATGCCCAACGGAATAACCAATTGGATTCATCGCTACGCATGTTGATACAACCATGACTCATCGGTGTGCCAAAATTTTCATGCCAATATGTGCCATGAAACGCATGACCCTGGCGTGTGAAGAAAGATGTCCACGGCACGCCTGGTAAAACATAATTATCAACATCAGCCAAAATATTGCCTGTGGTTTGCTCACCAAAATAACTATAACCCATGTGTTTGGCTGGTACTTTATCTAAAATAGAAAATTCTCCAGCAGGTGTTGTGGTTGGAATACCTGTACCACCTGTTGGGTCGCCTGGCACGCCTGATGAAATGTTAGTTTGAAAAACTGTACTGCCATATTCATAAGCATATAACATTTGTGTTGATAAATTTACTTCAATTCTTTTTTGTTCGTAAGGCACATCGGGCGAGATGGGCGTTAAATATTCAGGTGGAAAAATTCGCATGTGAATAGCAGGCACATAATAAGTGACGTTTGAATCGAGTTCATCATAAATGCGATACCAAGCACCTTTGTAATCTGCCATAGCAGGACCTTCTTCAACTTTATCAATCCAATGCACTGAGCCATAATACAAAGGCGGCGACATGGGTTGCCAACCATAAGCCTTTGAAAAACGATAAGGCGTTGTGTATGGAACTGTAACTTCTGTTACAAGTCGTTCACCTTCTTTGATAGAAGAAAGCGGTGTTTGATAAATTGTTTTCACACGATGTAAACGTCCGCGATGCACATACCCACCCCAAACACGATACCAAACAGGATTCCACTCAGGGTCTTTGGCTGTCACTTGTTCGTAGACATGCACCAACTCATCTCGGTACCATGAAAGTTGAATAGGGCTATCATCTGTCGGCGCTTTGCGAACAGGTATCTCTTTAGTAGCAATTCGAATTACAAAGCTATCGTCAAAATCGGTAAAGCCTGGCACAAATGGCGAAAAAGCCAACCCACTTAAAGTAAGCCCGCTTAATTTGAGAAAATCTCTACGAGAAAATTTTGAATTCATAGTTAAAATTGTACCCGATGAAGTTTAAGATTTAATAAGAAAAGCACACTACACTTAAACAAAACTGCCTTCCGCTGGAAGGCAGTTTATCTATTCAATTGTCAATTATGCTTCTACACTTTCAGTAATCATATCTTTCAACAAAATTTCAAGAGCCATTGAGTGACCGCATCTTTTATGAGTTAGAAAGAACTCGCAATCGCATCCAAACACCCCGTTGTCATAAGTGACATGATGTTCCCCATTATCTCCATGAAACGTCAAGTCAAACTGATTGAAACGGAATCGTTTTCGATCTTCAGCATATCTTTTGGCTTTCTCCAACTTGCCTATCATTCCGTAGTCCATGGCATATATCTCCTTTTGGATATGAAATAAAAAAGACACGCAGTTACATCGCGTGTCTACTTAAATGAAGTTGAACGTCATACATCATCATTCGCATACTGGCAGTATAGTCCTTTTCAATTTCAGAGTCAATAACAAAAACAAATTTGTTATGGATTTGATAACTTTACTTAACTTTTACTTATTTATTCTACCCAACACTTCACCTCAAATTGACTACACGCATCACAATTAACTGATAGTTGATTCTGCACCATCAAGTTTTTTCTAGTCTCATACCTCCCCACTTCAATATTATTTCTTCTTCGCCTTAGGCTTTACAGCCTTTTTCTTCGGCAAAGGTTTTTTCACAACTGTTTTCGCTTTCGGTTTTTTACTTGTTACTTTCGTCTTCGCAACCGCTGTCTTTTTCGGCTTTTTGATTTCTGCTTTCTTTCCTCTTTCATCTTTCTTCTTTTCAGCAACCGCTTTCTTAGCAGAATCTTTTTTTCTTTATCGCTGCCTTCTGCTTTTTGACTACTGCCTTTTTCTTCACAACTTTCTTTTTACTTAATTTAACAAGTTCTTCTTTCTTCTTTCCTCTTTCCTCAACAACGCCAAACATCTCCACCCACTTCTCATCCATAGATTTAACCCCAGCACCATTCAAATTACTGTTCACCATTTCCCATTCGTTTGAATCAACAAATCGAAAATCCACAAAGGCGTGGCATTGATAAGCACCAAGCTCAACATACAAACCGTTTTCCCAAATCTCGTTACAAGAGCGGATATATTGCAATTGTGAAGCGTAATCTTTGAAAATGACAAAGCCTTTTTTAGGTAAGCCCAAACCTTCGGCAATGTCTTTTCGTTTGAATACGCCTGATTTTTTATCTAATACACGGGTTGAGGTTTTAATCCAACCGCGGGTGTTACCAAATTTATTGTGATAGATAATCAATCCACGTTCATCGTTTAGTTTATTGGAATAAGCAAAAACATTTTCATCTTGACTACCATTTAGCAAATGGAAGTCGAAGAAAAGAAAATGCTCCACATCGGCAAACAACTGTCGGCGATGAAGAAGCGGAAAGATTCTCCAGTTGTGAGCATCCACCAAATCATTATCAATATTTTCATCTAATCTTGCGCGCCGAAATTCCATGCCGTATTTTTCAGTGAAGCCTTCAATTTGTCCGTGACCAAACATGGGCAAGCCTGGTAACGTGGCAAGCACAGTGCAAATGCCAAAATATTTATCGCCTTTGCCAAATTGTTCAACTGCAGTTTTTTCATCGGGATTATTCATGAAGTTGACATAACGCTTTAATATTTGCGGGTCAAACTCTAAAGTATTTTTTATTGCCATGCGATATTTAGCATTATCTTCGTCACGCAACATGTGCATAAAAGCGGAGTTGTAAACACGGTGCATTCCAAGCGTGCGCACAAAATAACCTTCCATTAACCAAAAGGCTTCGGCGAGTAATAAAGTATCTGGCACTTCATTTGCAACTCGATCAACAACTTCACGCCAAAATTCGTTTGGAATTTTTTCATCAAATTCATGTTTGCTTAACCCAAATTGTGAACGTGATGGAATTGCACCACCTGCCCCAGCCTCAGGAAACCATAAACGTTGAATATGTTTTTTGGCTAACGTCATAGCGGCATCAAAACGAATGACGGGGAAATTTCTAGCTACATGCAAAATGACTTGAATGACTGCTTCGCGCACTTCGGCTTTAGAATAATCTAATTGAGCAGTATCGTTCCATGGAAATGATGTACCATCGTTACCATGATAGATATAACGCAAGTCACCTGTTTGTAAATCACGGCGTTGAAAAACAACTGCCGCATCTGTTTTATCGTAATAATGATCTTCGAGATAAATACCAACTCGTAAATCATCCGATAAATTTTCTGATTTGAATGAATAAGCTGGATAAGGTGAATAATTTGTTGCTAAAAAGTAATCGGGATTTTCAACTACCCATTGCGAATCAATGCCCATGTGATTCGGAACCATATCGGCAGATAAACGAATGCCACGTTGCCAAGCGCGTTCACGTAAATTTTCTAAAGCCAACCAACCGCCTAAATCGTTGGCGATATCATACGAATGTAAAGAGTAAGCTGAAGCCACTGCATCAGCTTGCCCCATGCGCCCTTTAATTTTTTGTGAGGCTTTGCTTCTTTCCCACAAACCAATTAACCATAAACCCGTAAAGCCACGCGAGGCTAATAAATTTAATTCTTCATCAGGAATTTGGTTGAGGTATTTAATTTCGGTCTGATATTTTTTTGAAAGTTGATGCAACCACACATAAGTATTTTTTGCTAATAAAACAAGACGAGGCATCCAATCTTTATCTGGGCTATAGTTTTCGGATTCCGAATATTCGGCTTGGGAAAAATTTGGAATAAACGATTCAGAACTAGGGGTTTCAGCTGGTTTATGCTGGCGAATGGATTCTTCTCTAATGAAATCTAACCCGCGTAAAATTTTGGCTGAAAACTCTTTGCCGAGAATGTGCCCCCACTTTTTGAGTATAAACTTCAATTGTTCTTCTAGCGAATCAGGCGCGGCAATAATAGCAGAGTTCAAAATATCTAGCAAAGATTCGCCTTCTGATAAACCTGGTTGATTGGAAAAATAGTTTTGTAGAACGATTAAAAATTCTCTGTAAGGCGTAGTATTTAATTTTGAATCGTCAAATAATTCTTGATAAGGTTTGATAGCAGGGTTGTTATTTGTGTTGTTAGTTAACAACATATCTTCAATCGTAGCGAAGCGCACACCTCTGCCAAAGTTATTGGCGGTATTGGTGGCGAGATAAACACCAGCAGTGATTTCACCTTTGAAAACAGATTTAGGGGGAAATTCTTCAGTGAATTTAGTCAGTGTTAACTCATATTTTGAACCGAGATTGGATTGTAAATTTCCCATTGCACGCGCCATTACGCCTGTGTATTTGCTGTAAAAGTGTTTGAGGAGAATATGGTAGGCTTCATCCAGCAAGGAGATGGCATAAAGGTCAGTAGCAGGTATCAGGTCAGTTTGAAGCGTGGAAAGTTGAGCAGAAAAATTTCGAGCAGAGGTTAGATCTGTTAGCACAATATGCCCATCTGGGCGAAAAAATTCTTGAGAAAATTTGTATTTAACACGGGCTTGGCGATTTATGAGCATGGGGGCAATGATACCCGAATATTGGTTGATTTCGAGTAAAATTTAGGGACATCATGGATACATCGTTATTTCAATTCATTGTTTTGCTGTTTATTGCCGCTTTATATTTGCCCATTATTTTCTTTGCTATTCAACGGCGTGATGAAGGAGGGCATGCTTTTGCAACTTGGCTGGTAATTTTGTATGCTCTAATTGCTTTAGTTATTAACGTGGCAGAAGCGAGTTGGAAAAATGGAAGTGATGAAAATGCTTTTTTTGGGGATTAATATTTATGTTGCATTTACCTTAGTTTTGCTTTGCTTTGCATGTATTTT
>LMZR01000012.1 GCA_001567105.1 Chloroflexi bacterium OLB14 | reverse complement strand
CTTGAGCATGGCTACAACCCGTTGGTTTTATTAACCATTGCGCGAACGATTCAAGTTTTTGTTTTGTTAATTTTGTTTTTGATTTTATATTTTCTGCTACAGAAATTAATTTCAAAATGGGTTGCGTTTTTTTGCACTTACTTTTGCATCATTCGACCCGTTCTTTCTCGGCCATAACCGTATGTTAGATCATGAAGCCATGTTATCTTTGTTTGTAGTTGCTTCAATCCTATCTTTAATAATTTATATAACTCAAGAAAAAAGATTATTTTCTTAAATTTTGTCTGGCATTATGGCAGGGCTAGCGCAATTGACCAAATCATCTGCTATTGCCATGCTTGCTCCTGTGGGTGTTTTATTATTAACTCAAATTTATCATGGGCGTCAACAAGGCTGGCTAAGGTCGTTTTGGAATCAAACTAAAGTTTTTGTAATTTGGTTTGCCATTCTTATAGCGGCTTATTTTATTTTTTGGCCTGGCATGTGGGTGGCGCCTGCTAAAATGTTGTATCAAGTTTATGGCAATGCTTTTAGCTATGCTTTTCAGGGCGCACGCCTAACTGTTACTGAAGAATTAGATGTTTCTACTTTCAAACTAGATTCAGCTCTGGCAGGCATTGGGACAATTACAAAAGTTTTGCTATATCGAATTACCCCGCTGACATGGTTAGGCATACTCTTTGGATTTATTTTTCGCTTCGCTACTAGCCTCAACATGTCTCGCACCATCAAATTAATTAATACTGCCTTACTAATAACTGCGCTTGCTTTTATTGGTTTAATTAGCATTGCACAAGGGCGAAATTCACCGCATTATATTCTAACTAGCTACCTAACATTAAATATCATGGCAGGTTTGGGGTGGTTTTATTTTGGGAAATGGGTAATCCAACGCTTGTCAGTGAAACAACTTGCTTGGCAATTTATACCTTATGTTTTAGTTATTATCTTACAAATATCAAGTGCCTTAGCATACTTTCCATACTATTACACCTATCGCAACCCAATTTTATATTCACTAGGCTGGTATGACGAATATCCACAATTCCCTTATTGCGAAGGTTTAGAAAAAGCCGCTGAATATCTATCTCAACTTCCCAATGCTAAAGAAGCCACTGCCTTTGCTTATTACTCACGTGGATGCTTTTCATACTTCTTTGTTGGCAACACCACTGCTTTTCGCCCTTATTATATTGACGGACATCATACTGAAGACTTGTTAAATTATTTAACCTCAGCAGATTATTTAGTAGTGTATTATGCCAATCAATTTCAACTACCTAAATATCACCCATTCTTAAATATACTTTCTAGCCAACAACCCATTTATGAAGTCTGGCTGAATGGTTATAAATATGTGCAAGTCTACCAAGTTGATACCTTCCCACCAGAAATTTTTGAGGCACTGAAAGATTTATGAAAAAAACATGGTTATGGGCAATCCTTCTATTGATTGTGATTGCCCCATCACATTTGATATCTAATGATAGAGCTATCACTATAGATGAACCATGGTGGATAATTTCAGGCTCAAATTACTATTACGCACTCACACATCGAGATTTTGCCAACACCCAATACGATTATCACCCCGCCGTTACAACCACATGGATGGTAACAGCAGGCATGATAACTACATTCCCCGAGTATCGAATTTATGGTCAGGGTTATTTTGATGTGCGCAAACCACACTTTGAAGAATTTTTTCGTGAACATAATCATGATGTTTTGCAACTGCTTCGTAATACCCGTTTTATTCAATCTGTATTAATCTTCATATTTGCAGTACTGGCATTTTACTTTTTACAATTTATCGTTAACCCTCAAGTAGCGTTTTTATCAATAGCAGTGCCCATGCTCTCGCCATTTTTTCTTGGTCATTCTCGTTTATTAAACCATGAAAGCATGTTAGCAGTATTTGTCCTAGTTTCATTTCTCGCCTTTTATGTTTATCTACATAAAGAGAAAAAAATAATTTACTTAGTATTTTCAGGCTTTGCTTTTGGCTTAGCACAATTGACAAAATCCTCATCCATTGTATTGATGCCATTAATTGGGCTGATGTTGTTAATCAATCTTTTCCAAAAAGATGAAAAACCGCTTCTGACCAAGCTGATAGTTGCTACTAAAACTTTCGGCATTTGGCTTGCCTCAGCCTTGTTAATTTATTTTATGCTGTGGCCCAGTATGTGGGTGCAGCCCATTAAAACTTTACAAGAAGTGTACGGCAACGCTTTTAGTTACGCCTTTCAAGGGGGCAGGTTAGCAGTGACAGAAGAATTAACTCCTACAACTTTCAGCCTCGAAAATCGTTTAGATGGACTATTGCTTTACTTCAATTATTGGCTTTCTGGCACAACATTCATCACATGGCTTGGAATTATTTTTGCTGGCTATGTTGTTTTTACTAAAGACAAAACATTTATACTTGTAAAGCGCCTTTGTATGTACTTGTTACTGTTAGGTAGTTTATTTATATTTATGTTTGGCTTAGCACAAGGGCGTAATTATGCTCATTACATTATGAGCAGTTTTGTAGCCTTTGATGTAATTGCAGGCATTGGTTGGGGAAGTATATGGCTGTGGCTTCAAAATAAATATCAAAATCTAAATAAAGCCCCTGTAAATATTATTTTCGTTTTAGCTCTGGCGCTCACTCAAATTGGTTTCGGTTTGCCGTATGCCCCTTATTATTTTACATATAAGAATCCATTGGCAACACGTGCGGCTACCTTTGGCTATGGTGAAGGCTATGACCAAGCCGCAGAATATCTATCTACCAAACCGAATGCAAGCGAGATGCGGGTTTATGTCTATAACGGTATGGGTACATTTTCATATCTGTTCGCTGGTGAAACGCTGGTCTTCAAACGAGTCTATTTGATTGATGAATCCTATCAGCAAATTGTAGAGGAAATAAAGTCATCCGATTATTTGGTGTTATATCCTATCATCCGCAAGAAACAACCTGAAACCGAAAAGCTTTTCACAGTCTTTGAAAGTATTGTGCCTGAAAAAACAATTGTGATTAATGATATTGAGTATGTTTATATTTACAAAGTTTCAGAAATTCCCCAAGCGGTTTATGAGGCGTTGTTGCGGTGACGAGTGACATAGCCACTAAACCCAAAAAAGACTTCGGAAGCCTGCTATGTTAGATTCAGCCGTGCGAGATAACTTGTCAATTCTTTTGGGCGAGGCTTCCGAAGTCTATGCATAAACAGATATCGCAGGTTTAATGGCAAAAATCTCTAGACTCCAATCTCCAATTCCCCCAAAGCCCTAACTCGATGAAACAGCGCCAACTTTCCCCTAAGGAAGAGGCGAAGCACTTCATCCACCTTACGGCTTTGTTATGAAAGTATAATAGCCTAGTAGGGCAGTTGTGGAGTAAAATTCATTTATGGTAGCTAGAAGTGTAGAGAAGATTGGCTTGAATGTTCATTCAAATGATGTAGTGAACCGTGTTTTGCAAGGGTTTGTTTTTGCGTATCAGGCAATGGCGGTGGTGGTATTTGTATTAGGGATTTTTTATGCAAACAATTGGTTACAAACGCCATTTTTGGGTGCGTTTTATGAGCATACTTTGGTATTTACGCAGACTAAATCTAATGTAGGGGATGTAGCTTGGTCATTTTCTAAGAATGTTAAATCTGGTGACCAGATTATTGCGATTAATGATGAACCTGTGGCATCTGATATTGATATTAGGGAGATTCTTTCTACACGTTCAGCAGGTGAGTTTGTAAAAGTTAGCGTGTTACTTAAAGAGGGGAACGTGCAAGATTTTGATGTTACTTTGTACGAGTTTCCTACCGAGAGCCGAGCTGCTTATTTATATTTTCCAATGGTTTTGAGTGGCATATTTTTATTGCTGAGTTTTTGGATTTTTGGTTTTCGGAGAAATGAATCGGCGGGGCGAGCTTTTTCATTATTCACTTCATCTTTAGCAATTATTACGGGGGCGTTTTTTTAATATTCTCACTACGCACGAATTTACTTATATGTGGACGCTTTCTTTAGGTGTGGTGGGTGGTAGTTTGATTAATTTGGGCTTGGTGTTTCCGCTTGAATCTCGCTTGGTTTATAACCATCCATATTTACGCTGGGGTGGGCTGTTTTTTGGGGTTGATTTTGGCGTTTATAACTTTTCCGAATTTATTTAATTTTGATGAGCCGACAAGATATATTCGCAATTGGGGATATTTATATGGCTTTGTGGCAATAAGTATTTTGTTTTATATGGTTTTGAATATTTACCATTCGCTTAATAATCAATCGCCAGTGATTAAGTCGCAGGCGACGACAATTTTATTTGGCGCGGCAGTGGGCTTTATTCCGATTGGGCTATGGGCGGCTGCTAGTGCTGTTCGTCCAATTAATTTCTCTCCTTACTTATTTTTGCCTTTGGTATTTTTTCCAATTGCGATTGGTTATACGATTTTGCGCTTTCGCTTCTTACGGACCGACGAGTTGGTGCGGCGTGGGGTGATGTATGTTTTGCTTTCAGTTTTTGTGGCTGTTGGCTATGCTTTGGTGGTGGCAGGAGTGGGTGTATTATTTGGCAACTCTTTGCCTGCTAATAATTCGCTTTTGGTTGGGATAGGGCTGTTTGTTATTGCGATTATTTTAGAGCCTGTGCGTACTCGTTTGCAGAATTTAGTGGATAGGCTGTTCTTTCGTGGTTCACGTGTGTTTGCAGAGCAATTAGAAGATTTTTCACATAAACTAACCACAGCTTTAGATTTAAACACTATCGGCGGGCACATGCGCGATCAAATTGCATCTACTTTAGCACCGAGCCGAATCCATATTTATACTTATGATGCTCTTAATGATTTCTTTTCAGCTTTACCGGGGGACGACCGCCGTGCTACGAGTGATATTCGTTTTATTTCTATTAGCCCGCTAGTTAAATATTTTACTAAAGAGCATTTACCTTTATATTTAGATAGTTTAGATAGTTTACCAATAGAACTGCAAGCAGAACAATCTCGTTTGGCTTTGTTAGGGGCTAGGTTGTTTGTTGTATTGCCGGGCAAAGAACGTGTGAATGGCTGGTTGGCTTTGGGTGCAAAGTTGACGGGGCAAGCATATACACCCCGTGACTTAAAATTTTTAGAAAATATCTGCGACCAAGCCTCAGTAGCAATTGAGCGAGTACAAACAGTTTCTACACTAGAACGCCGTATTCAAGAAATGAACGCATTGACGCGTGTATCTAAGGGCGTTAATGTTACGCTGACTTTTGATGATGTGCTAGAGTTAATTTATGCGCAAACAGCACAAATTATTCCAACTTCACATTTTCATATTACGTTATATAACAAAGATAGTAATTATTACTATTATGGTTTTTGCTTGGAAAATAATGAGAGAATGGATGAGCATGAAAACCAGCCATTTTCTGCAACTACGGGTTTAGGTCCGGATGTTATTCGTAAGAGTCGCCCAATTATGACGCAAGATTATGTTAGAGAATGTCAGGCACGCGGGCATACCCCTGCAATTGAGAACATCTTTGCATGGATGGGTGTGCCATTAAATGCGGGGGCTACTACAATTGGAACATTAAGTATTGGCAGCCGTGATGGTTCAATTGCTTATACACGTGGGCAGTTAGAGTTATTACAAGCCATTGCCGACCAGACTGCTGGTGCGATTGTAAAGGCACGCTTGCTTGAAGAAACTGAACAGCGCGCTCATCAACTTTCAACATTAAATGAAATTACAAAGCAATTAACCTCCACCTTGGAATTAAACCCGCTCTTACAAAACATTCTTGAAAATGCTGTAGGTATTTTGAACTGTGAAGCAGGGAGTTTGTTCTTAGTAGATGAGCAAACAGATGAACTCGTTTTTCGAGTAACAGTGGGTCCTGTTGCAACTAACTTGATTGGTAAGCGTTTGCCAGCAGGTACTGGCATTGTGGGACGAGCTGTGCAAACACGAGGTGCAGTGATCGAGAATGAAGATCAAACTTCAGAGTCTCGTTTTAGAGGTGTAGATCAGCAAACAGGCTTTGTTAGTCGTTCTTTATTAGCGGTACCCTTACAAGCTAAAGATCGAGTCATTGGTGTGATTGAAGTTATTAACCGACGAGATGGTTTGCCTTTTGTACAAAATGACCAAGATTTGTTAAATGCTTTTGCAGGGCAAGCGGCTGTAGCCATTGAAAATGCTCGTTTATATACATTGACTGATCAAGAATTGGAAAACCGCGTTGAAGAATTGTCAATTATGCAACGGATTGATCGCGAACTGAATGCCAGCCTTGAAATGGACCGTGCTATGCGTATTACATTAGATTGGGCATTGCGTCAATCTAATGCAGAGGCGGGGTTAATTGGCATCTTAGAAGAAGGCAATAAATTACGTGTAATGTCACAACAAGGGTTGGACGAACGACTACAGAACTTGCCTGATATGTTGATGAAAATTGAATTACCGACAATGCTTGCGGCGGTAGAAACAGGCGTCCCCCAGCATGAGGCGGTTGAATTATCTAAAAACAAATTATTGCCTTCTGCCCATACCCAAATGGTGATTCCAATTCGTCGTGAAACTTCCGTTATTGGCTTATTACATTTAGAAAGTATTAGTGATTCACAAGTAGATATTGATTTTCTAACACGTTTGACAGATCATGCCGCTATTGCTATTTCCAATGCACAATTGTATGGCGAAGTGCAACGTGCCAATTTAGCCAAGAGTGATTTCGTTTCGTTTGTAGCACATGAACTAAAGAACCCAATGACTTCTATTAAAGGCTATACAGATTTACTTTCTGCAGGGGCAGTGGGGCAGGTAAATGAAATGCAAGGAAATTTCTTGCAGACCATTAAATCTAATGTCGAACGTATGTCTACTTTAGTTTCGGACTTGAACGATAATTCTAAAATTGAAGCAGGACGCTTACGCTTGGAATATAAAGCTACCCACGCTTCTGACTTGGTAGATGAAGTTATTCGTACATTTACCAGACAATTAGAAGATAAAAAACAGAAACTAGATATTGCTATTCCATTAGGTTTACCGCCTATGTGGGCAGACCGCACACGAGTAGCACAAGTATTAACTAACCTTGTTAGTAATGCTCATAAATACACACCAGAGGAGGGCATTATCCAAGTGGGTGTAGAGGAAAGCCCCAATCAATGGGATTTAGATGGCGCTCCACGAGTGATTCACTTATGGGTTAAAGATAGTGGTATTGGTATGACATTAGAAGACCAACAAAAGATTTTCCAAAAATTCTTCCGCTCCGATGACCCTAAAGCACGTGAAGCACCGGGCACTGGGCTAGGTTTAAACATCACCAAAAGTTTAGTTGAAATGCAAGGCGGAAAGATTTGGTTTGAAAGTGAATATCGCCATGGAACTACATTCCATTTCACTGTTCCAGTAGCAGAAGGGTAATACACAAATGTCAATATTTGCCTCCGTTGGTTCTGCTCAAGCGTTAGATGGCCGTGAAGCAGGCTTGCAAGCTACACACCAAGCACTAAACAAATTAGGAGCTAATGCCCCTGCTTTAGCCATTGTGATTGCCTCTCATCAATATCAAGCACGTGAGGTATTAAATGGTGTTTCCAGTTTAGTTGGTGATACTCCAACAATTGGGTTTAGCTCTCCTGCTGGTTTAACTCATTATGGTCAGCATCCACATTCGGTTGTGGTAGCTTTATTAAGTGGCAGCTTTCAAAGTGAAACAATGTGGTTGCCTGGCTATGCTCAGTCGGGGCGTGAAACCGCTTCAAAAATTGAACAATATCTCACCGCACGAGAAGAGCGTCAATCAGTCATTTTCTTTGCAGATGGATTTAACGGTGATGCCGAACAATTTTGTAATTCTTTTTCTAGCAACCTAAATATTACAGGTGGGCTCTCAAGCGGAGATTTGCACACAGGCAATACCTATCAACTAACTGCTAATCAAACTGGCACAGGTGCAATGGTTGCCTCATTATTACGTGGAGATATAAAAGTGGGTATTGGCACAGAACATGGTTGGGACCCTGTGGGAAGCCAACTACGTGTCACCCGCTCACGTGGTTTTTGGTTACGAGCATTAGATGGAAAACCCGCCTCCGAATCATACGCCAACTTATTTGGCTACCCTGCTAGAGATTGGGCATTTCCTCCGTTAAGTCATTTAGCACGCCTATACCCTCTAGGTATTGAACAGAATGATGGATTAATTGTTAGATCACCCATTCGCGTAGAAGCGGATGGAAGCTTTCGCATGAATGCGAATATTCGAGATGGCATTGATGCTTACCTCTTAGTTGGTAGTAGAGCCACCTGCGAACAAGCTGCTCAAAATGCCGCCCAAAAAGCTCTATTACAACTTGGTAATTCCAAACCTGTTCTAGCACTTGTCTTAGCAGATGTAGCTTGGCAAATGTTACTAAAAGCCAATCCCGGCGCCGAAATTTCCGCCATCCAAGAAATTCTTGGCAATGATGTGCCCATTGCTGGTGGCTACACACTGGGGCAAATTACCTCAGATGAAACCTCTTCAAAACCAAAATTTCTCAACCAACACATTGTTGTTATTGTCTTCGCTGAAGCATAAAACCCCAAAAATGGGTTTTTTTTACCCCAAAAACATAACCTTACAAGAAAGTAAACTCGCCGCAACTTAAAAGCCTGTATACTGCCCTAGAAAGAAAGGCAAGGTTGGCATGGCGCAGAAAAAGCCCACTACGAAGCAAGCAATAAAACACACCAAGCCCTTACAGGAAATTCAAGCAGATGACTCGAGCATTGCTGTTGCTGGCTCGGTAACCGATAGTTCCATCATTCATGGGCAGACCATCATATTTGCAGAACGCTTCTGGCGTGACCTGAAACCTGCTCTTCCCGCCGAAACAATTCATCAGGCTACAGCCGCCTATTTGAGTTACCTTGCCGATCGCCATTATTATCTAAACATGAAAGGCATGGGGGTAGCAGACCGTATCCCATTAAAACTAAAACTCTTAGATTTATACGTCCCACTTAAAGCCCGCATGGAATTGCCTGAAGGTGATACATGGAAACGTGACCCAAGCTTAGCAGGGCGAGATATCACTGACCATGAACAGGAGTCAGTCCATTTCGGCGACCCAATTCCATTAATCAGTGTCCTTAAGCAATATTCAGGCATGGTTGTGTTAGGTGACCCTGGTGCAGGAAAAACAACTTTTGTAAAATATTTAGCATTAAAACTTGCACGTGGAGAAGGCTCGCTATTTGGATTGAATGACTACCTGCCAATTTTGCTTCCCCTAGCAGGTTATGCTAACGCATTACAAACTCGTGATATCCCATTAGATGATTTTATTGCCGAGTATTTTGAAGGCATTGGAGCAAACCTGCCTGTTACTGAAATGCTCTCAGAAGCACTTAAAGTTGGGCGTACTTTAATTCTATTAGATGGATTAGATGAAGTACGAGATATAAATATGCGCAACACAGTAGTTGAACGTGTTGTAGATTTTTACACATTTCATCACCGTCAAGGTAATAAGTTTGTTATCACCAGCCGCGTAGTTGGCTATCGGGCTGTGCGTCCATCCGCTGAAGATTTAGCAGAATGCACTATTGTTGATTTTGATGATGATGAGATTGAAGAATTTATTAGCCATTGGACTAGTGCTTTAGAAAAACAAGCACAAGGACATACCGCTATTGCATATTCAGATGCGGAAACAGAAAAACGAGAATTAATAGATGCCATTCACCAAAACCCTGGCGTACGACAATTAGCGTCTACTCCATTGCTATTGACTATTTTGGCACTGATGAAACGCCAAGGCGTATCACTACCTGAAAGACGTGTGCAGTTATATGACCAATATGTTAACACTTTACTCTCAACATGGAATCGTGCTAGGAGTTTAAGTGGGCGTGCGCCTGGCAGAGATATTGATGAAGTACAAACAGTTCGGATCCTTGCGCCTTTAGCTTTGTGGATGCACGAAATTAGCCCGGGAGTTGGCTTGGTTGGGCGTGAAGATATGCGCCGTAAATTAGAGGAGCTATTTTTAGAACGAGGTGATGGCTCTCCACATCAAGCCGCACGACAATTTTTACAAGATGTTCGTGAACATGCGGCTTTATTACTTGAGCGTGGACCTGGTGAGTACGGATTTATCCATTTAACTTTTGAAGAATACTTGGCAGCTGTGGCTTTAGCCTTGAAAGGACAAGGCGATTCAAAGCCGATTATTGAAACGTTATCTGCTCATGTGGGTGAGCAGGCTTGGCGAGAAGTGACTTTGCTTACTATTGGGTACTTGGGGATTCGTCAGCAATTACCTAAAGTTGCGGGTGAGGTTGTTGAAGCATTGGTGAATGATAAGCCAGGACCAAGTGGCGAAGCAGTTGTTTTAGCAGGTGATGCAGTGCTAGATACTTGGCCTGGTGGCGTGCCTGTGGCTAGTAAAGATAAAGTTGTGCAAGAGTTATTAGCTACTATGCAGAGTGACGCTATTCGCCCTGAATTACGGAGAGATGCTGGGCTACTACTTGGCAGGTTGGGCTGGAGACCAGGTGACTTGGATCGGTTTGTAGAAGTGGCTGATGGAGTGTACCTAGCAGGGGTCAAGAAAGAGGCGCGTGAACTTCAATATTCATATTATGTGGCTAAATATCCTGTTACGAATATTCAATTTGCACGTTTTGTTAAAGAAGATGGTTATAAGATAAAAGAGTATTGGAGCGAAATGGGGTGGGAATGGCGCATAGGTAAATATGATTCTCGCACGATACAGGATGTGGAACGTGATTGGTTGGAACATCGCCCGCCAACAAAACGCAACACTCCATACTATTGGCATAATATTGAGTTGAGCAATCCAATTGTGCCAGTGGTGGGTGTGTGCTGGTTTGAAGCTGAGGCTTATTGTAATTGGTTAGCAAAAAAGATTGTTGCTATTCCTGAAGGTTATGTGATTCGTTTGCCTAAAGATGGTGAATGGGAACGCGCTGCACGTGGCTTAGATGGTAGAGAATACCCTTGGGGTGAAGGCTTTAATAAGAACGCCGCCAATACTTGGGATAGCGATAGCACAGGTACAGGTTTAGGTGGCACAACGGCTGTATGCACATTTCCGCAAGGAACTAGCCCAACTGACCTTTGGGACATGAGTGGCAATGTTTGGGAATGGACTCGCTCGTGGTATGATGATGAAAAAAGGTATCGTATTGTGCGTGGCGGTTCGTGGATTGGGTATCATTGGTTTACGCGCACTTCATTTTGTAATTGGTCTATTCCGTTGATGTTTAATGATGATTTAGGTTTTCGTGTGGTGATTGCACCGAAGGAATCGTAAACAGTAAACAATAAACAGTAATCAGTAAACAGTGATCAGTAATTAGTAAATAGTAATTGGAGGAGACATGGCTGACAAAAATAGAAAAAGTGTTAAGGCAAATCAGGGTGGAATTTCAATTGGTGGTAATGTAATAGGCAGTAACATTGTGCAAGGTGATAATAATGTTGTTATCAATCAAACACTTAACTTGCAACCTGCCTTTGCAAAAATTTATCAGGCAGTGGATGAGAGCCCTAAATTAACTTCTGCGCAAAAGGAAGATGTCAAAGCAGAATTAGCTGAAGTGAAAAATGTGCTTGAAACCAAACAGCCTGACGAGAATCTTCTGGCACGAAAATTCCGCATGTTAAAAAGCATGGCACCTGATATTGTAGATGTAGCAATGGAGACGTTGAAAAACCCATTAGGCGGTGTGGCGGAGATTATCAAAAAAGTTGCTAACAAGATGAAAGAAGATGCTTAATTATTGAGACATAAGGGTAAATAAAAGTAATTTTTGTAAACTTTAGTATGATAAAATTTCTTTCAGGAATTTTATAAACGGAGTTTGAAATGGAAACATTTACTGTGCAAGCAGTGTATGAAAAAGGCGTTTTGAAACCTAGAAGAAAATTAAACTTGCCCGAACGAACGATTGTTCAAGTGCGAGTTAGTTCAATTCGTAAAGCAACCCAATCTAGTGCTTTTGCATCCTTAATTGGCGTGTGGGAAGATATGCCTGCTAAAAAATATACGGCATTAGAGAAATCGCTCACTAGCACAAGGAAAAAATCTTCTGCTAAAGTTAAACGATTAGCAAAAAAGATAAATAAAAAGTGAGTCAATCCATGACGGATTACATGGCAGATACACATAGCTTGCTATGGGCGTTTCACAAGCCTAAAAAACTTGGTGATAACGCCCGTTTTGCTTTTGATGAAGTAGCAAGTGGTAAAGCAAAATTATTAATACCAACTATTGTCTTAGCAGAATTAATATTTACAGTTGAAAATAAACCTATTCAAGCCGACCTAGATAAAATTGTTTCAGCAATTCAAAAAAGCCCCAATGTTACATTTGTGCCATTTGATTATAAATCTGCACTGCAACTTCGAGATTTAACTGCTATCCCTGAAATGCACGACCGTATTATTGTTTCTGCGGCAATTGAATATCGTGCCATTCTAATTACTTTTGATAAAACCATTACACAGTCAGGTTTAGTAAAAGTAATTTGGTAAAAATAAATTCCTAACAGATATGAAATAATAAAATGAAGAAAAGTTTTTTAATTTTGATGTTTTTATTAATCGCCTGCAATTCTCCAGTAGATGCGCCAGCACCTCCGACGCAAATTCCAACTGCTACATTTACCCCAACTGTATTTTTAACTTCCACATCCTTGCCGACTGCTACAAATACCCCAGCACCAACGCAAACGCCATTCCCAACCTCACCACCTGATTTTTGTGCCGATATTCGTGGCTCTGAATTAATCAAAACGTTTAGTCAAGCCGTTGCAAATAAAGATGGAGCATTATTAGCTTCACTTGTTTCACCATCCTATGGCATGGATGTGCGATACTACCGCGATGGCAATGTGATTAATTATGATGTGGAACACGCCAAATTTGTTTTTGAAACAGATTATCAAGCCGATTGGGGCATTTCGTTTGGAAGCGGTGAAGTGACCAAAGGCTCGTTTCAAGAAATTATTTTGCCGTCTTTACAACAAGTGTTTATACCCGCTTCTTTGGTTGTATGCAATCAAATTCAAACAGGTGGTGTGACGTATTTCCCTGAGTGGCAATATGAAGGGATGAATTATTATTCTGTTTACTTTACTGGCACAGAAGAATATGGTTATTTGGATTGGCAAACTTGGGCAGTAGGCATGGATATCATCGCTGGTAAACCTTACATCGCCGCGCTGTCTCATTTTGTGTGGGAGCCGTGAGAGATTATGTCATTGCGAGTGTTGGTCGAGTAGTTGCATAGCAACGGATCGAGACCATAACCGAAGCAATCTCCTCTTTCTTCATCACGAAGAAAGAGGTTTTTGTTTAAGGTAAGAATTGGGTATATGTGTTATTCTATAAAATATGCTATTGCAAAACTTGCAATAAGGAAATATTAAAATCAGTAGTTTTATGCTTTGGGAGCAATCTCCCTGATTCCAAGTTGACTTGAAGGAAAATTTATGTCTTGTTCAGAAGAATATTCGCCACAACTGCGCGCATTGGGTTATCGGATGACTCCACAACGTCATGCCATTTTGCATGTGCTGTGTCATTCGGGCAAGCACTTAACTCCCAGCGAGGTGTATGCCAAATCACAGAAGCAGGTAGCAGGTCTCACCGAAGCGACTGTATATCGCACACTTGAATTTTTAGCGCAGAATCATTTAGTACGCCCCGCTCACATGGGCAATGGTCATCTTGTTTATGAAATTGCAAAACACGAACATCACCATCATTTGAAATGCCGTGTGTGCGGAGATGAATTGGAGGTGCAACATAAAGTTTTAGAAAAAGTTTACGACAAGTTAGAGAAAGAAAGTGGTTATCAATTAACCGATAGTCATATTACTTTTTTTGGTGTATGTCCCGATTGTCAAAACAAAGGAGATTAAAAATGTACTATTCACCAGCACCACTTCATATTCCAGATGGATTTTTAAGTATTTTAGTTTCAGTCATTTGTTGGGTAATTACAGTTGTTACATTAAGTTCTGCAATTTCACGCACCAATAAATCGTTAGGTGAAAAACAAATTCCGTTGATGGGTGTCATGGCGGCATTTATTTTTGCAGCACAGATGATTAAACTTTCCAGTAGCAGGTGGC
>LMZR01000011.1 GCA_001567105.1 Chloroflexi bacterium OLB14 | reverse complement strand
GTTAGGGATTGGCGGCAGTGTGGATTGGTCTATAGATGGGAAATATTTATTAATTTATGCTGGACCCTTTGGCGATAAAGATATTTTTAGAATTGAAGTTGTCAATGGCAACTATGCGCAACTGACCGATGGTGGAAACAATGCTGGCGCATCTTATTCACCAGATGGAAATTACATCGTCTTCAACTCATTGAGAAATAATGACCAAGCCGATTTATACATCATGCGGGCTGATGGCACAAATCAGGTGCAGTTGACTAATCACCCCGAACCAGAATGGGGCGCGAGGTGGGTAAGGTAGAGCGAGATAATACCTATTGAGCAGAATTACATAAACACACTCATAAGAAACCGTTTAATAAGTGGCTTCAAATCTTTTTTTAGCCGCGAATTTCGCAGATTTACGCGGATTTTTCCTTTTCAAACCCCACCTCTTTGCGATCTTTGTTAAGACCCTAAAGGTCTGCCTTGCTTGAAAATGATTTGTGAAAGCAAATTATCTTTACAATGAAGTCAGTTGATTTGGAAAGAGACCTTTAGGGTCTGGGCTCAAAGGTGAGTGAAATGCTGACGGAGCAGAAACAATTATCCGCTAGTTAGAGAAGCGAAAAAAGTTGATGATGATTTTGACTTGCAGGCGGTCAAATATCATTTTTTTAACTTGCAGGGGAATTTTTTATAACAAATCGTTATGTTTTCAGAAAAAAATCTGCATGCTTAAAAACCTTTACATGCAAAATATTTAATGTATCATACATCTATCAATGGCGTTTTTCGCGGCTCGTCCACCGCGGGAGGCGTTGTTTGTTTTTAATCCAAAAAATCGAAAGGAAGTTTTATGAATGTCCAAGCAACCGAGTTCTTATCTGTCTTCTAAGTTGGAAGGTCGCCTGAAAGCCGACAAAAGCGGGAACAGTATTTACGCAATTGAGCCGATAAAAAGAGGTGAATTGATTGCTGTTTTCGGTGGTGTTGTGTATGAGTGGGAAGATTTTATTCATTTATCTGAGCGTGAAAAAAATGTTGTGCATCCAAGTGGAAGACAGACATTTTTAGTGCCACGCCCAATTGGTGAAGGAGATTATGTCAATCACTCATGCAATCCGAATGCGGGTCTTTCGGGTCAGATTGGGCTGGTTGCCATGCGCGATATCAAAATTGGTGAAGAAGTTTGTTTTGATTACGCCATGAGCGATACCATGGATTACGATGCTTTTGATTGTTTATGCGGCGCAAGCACTTGTCGCGGAAAAGTTAGCGGCAAAGATTGGATGCGCCCCGAATTACAAAAACGCTATGCGGGTCATTTTGCTCCGCATGTGCAAAGAAAAATTGATGCAATGAAAGCCGAGCAACGTGCATTTGAGAAAGCCATGCGTTTGGCGAAGAGTCAAAAATTTGTCAGTGTTAGTAATGCTGGATAAATAAACAAAAAATGTCTTGATAAAAATATCAAGACATTTTTATTTTAACGCTTCAACCTTGCTGATAGTTGGTTTGCGTTTCAGGGGCTTTTTATTTGGCTGAAAAAAAGTGACAGTCACCTTAAAGGTGACTGTCACTTATTAATTCTTAAACTTTCGGTCCTGCTTCAAGAATTTCTTTTGCTGTACCTTCTGCAAACTTAGCAAAGTTATCTACAAAGCGTTTGGCGAGATCTTTATAGCCTTTTTCGTAAGCAGATTTATCTGCCCATGAAGATGAGGGATCTAATACTTCAGCAGGAACATCAGGGCATGAGGTTGGAACTTCGTAACCAAAGACAGGATCAATATTAAATTTGACTTTATTTAATTCGCCATTCAAAGCGGCTGTTAATAATGCTCGTGTGTATTTGATTGAAATACGTTTTCCAACACCATAAGCACCACCTACCCAACCTGTATTCACCAACCAACAAGTGACGTTGTGCTTTTCAATATTTTGTTTAAGCAATTCAGCATATTTAGATGGATGATGTACTAAAAATGGTCCACCGAAACAAGCACTGAAAGTGGCTTGTGGCTCTTTGCCTAAACCTGCTTCTGTACCTGCTAATTTTGATGTGTAACCAGAAATAAATTGATACAGTGCTTGGCTCGTAGTCAAACGCGCAATAGGAGGCATAACGCCAGTAGCATCACAAGTGAGGAAGATAATATTTTTGGGGTGACCTGCTCGTTTTTCTGGCACAGCATTGTCAATAAATTCCAAAGGATAGGAGGCGCGAGTATTCTCTGTAGCAGAATCATCCATCAAATCAATTTCGCGGGTTACTTTATCGTAAGCAACATTTTCAAGAATCGTTCCAAAACGATGTGTAGCCGCAAAAATTTGAGGTTCGGCTGATTCAGATAAATTAATCACCTTAGCATAACAACCACCTTCATAGTTGAAAACGCCATCATCACTCCAGCCGTGTTCATCGTCACCGATCAATGAGCGAGAAGGGTCTGCTGAAAGTGTAGTTTTGCCTGTGCCACTTAAGCCAAAGAATAAAGCCACATCATTATTATCTTTTGGGTTGACATTTGCCGAACAGTGCATAGACATAACACCTTTGAGTGGCAAAATATAATTTAACACAGTGAAAATAGATTTCTTCATTTCACCTGCATATTCAGTGCCACCAATGATGATTAACTTCTTTTCAAATGAAAGCAAAATAAAAGTTTCACTGCGCGTGCCATCTGTTTCAGGATTCGCTTTGAAAGATGGCATATCAACTACTGTAAATTCGGGCATAAAGTTTTTATGCTCTTCAAGGCTTTGAGGCACAATGAACATATTGCGGATGAAGTGCGCGTGCCAAGCATATTCCGTCACGAAGCGCACGGATAAACGATATTTCTCATCAGCACCTGCGTACACATCCTGAACGAAAACATCTTTATCTTGCATGAACTCGGTCATCTTTTTATAGAGTGCATCAAATTTTTGTTCATCAAATGGTTTATTGTATTGTCCCCACCAAATATTATTTTCAGAATCCACATGCTTCACTACAAATTTATCGTTGGCACTGCGCCCTGTATGCTTGCCTGTAAATGCCACCAAGGGGCCATCTGCCGCAAGGTGCCCTTCAAGGCGAAAAATCGCTTCTTCTGTGAGGGAATCCGTGGTTAAGTTCCAGTAAGCATTTTTTACACTGGAAATTCCTACCTTAGCAAGGTCATAATTTGCCTTGCGAGCTTGAGCAATAGATTGTGCTGGGCTGGTTGAATTTGCTGGATTAGTCATAAATACTCCTATATTTTGTCAATTTTATGTGTTAACACAAAATCTGGTCAAAGGAAACTCCTTGACCAGATATTTTGCTTGTGAACAGTTCTGATTGTGCATATCAGAAAGTGGGTTCATAGGTTAAATTATACTATGTAGAACTATCAAATCCTCGCAGGATTATTCTATAGTTACAACCCCCTCGCAGTGGGGGTTATCAATACAGCCATAATATATCTTATTAGCCCTAGTTCCATTTCTTTGTATGCGCAAGACCATCATTTTTCCACATTTAGGGCAATTTGGAACACTGTCTTTGTTGTTTAATCGAAGCGGAGTAGTTGCTTCAACTTTAGTCATTGCTACTTGAAACAAAGAAATTATATCGGTGGCTTTATATTCATCATTGGATGGGATTTGAATCAATGGTAGCCCTGCATCTAAGAACAACTCCTCCATAAATTTATCGGCTATCCGCATTGAGTCTTTTGTTGCTGGCTTGACAATTTCAACTCCAAAACGTGGCTTCATACTTTTTTGATCACATAATAAGAAGTCTATGTGTTTACGAAAAATTTTATTGAAGAAATGAACATTCTCATTTGGGCGCACAATATAAAATATATCGTTCAATGCAACTTTGGGTAACACTGCGTATCGTCCCCCCATTATCTCTACTAACAAACGAAAAAGAGCCAATTCCACCGTGGTTAGGAATGGCTCTCGTAAACGATAAGGTAGCGGTCGATTTTCCGTCATATTTCGAATTATAAACTACCTTGAGAAATTAATGCCCTTATACCTTAACATTTTGTATTTCATTTCCAGTTTTCAATATGTGACGAATTGCACATTGACCATTCCTTACCCCACAGGTATAATCGTTTTTCGCAACATTATTAATAAGTAGGAGCAAATTATGGCAACACCAGATATTACAACAAGCCTTGCGCTTGAACCAAAAACAAAATTAAGCGGCAAAGTTCTAAAAACTACATTAGCAGGTGCATTGGTAGATATTGGGCAAAATATTCCAGGGGTGATTCATATTTCACAATTAAGTGATAAAGAAGTTAATAAAGTAGAAGATATTGTCAAAGAAGGTCAAGAAGTGACTGCATGGGTCAAACGGGTTCGCAAAGACCGCATAGAATTGACCATGATTGAACCTTTGATGTATGACTGGAAAGAACTCAAACCTGAAATGATTGTCAAAGGCAAAGTAGTTCGTTTAGAAAGTTACGGTGCTTTTGTTGAGTTCGGTGCAGAACGCCCAGGTTTGGTACACGTTAGCGAAATTACGCATGGATATGTCAAAACTGCAAGTGAAGCACTCAAAGAAGGCGAGGAAATTGAAGCCAAAGTCATCGAAGTGGATCGCCGCAAACGCCAAATTCGTTTGAGCATCAAAGCTTTGTTGGCAGAACCAGAGGTTGAAGAAAAACCTGAGCGTGAAGAACGCAAAGGCAAACGCAAGGGTAAAAAAGAAGAAGAAACTTACGAAATGGAAGTTGAAGTTCCAACCGAACCTCAATTTACTGGAATGCAAATTGCATGGCAACAAGCATTAGATAAAGCCAACAGCAAAAATAAAGTGCAAGCCAAATCTTTCAAAGCGACTTCAAAGTCACAAGAAAATATTCTTAACAGCACTTTGGAAAAACGATTACCCACTGGTGGTTAATCAAAATTAATTTGGACGCAGATAAGCGCTGATTTGCTGATAAGGCAAATCAGCGCTTTTTTTTCTTCGCTCTCTGCGCCGTCCTCGGCGCAGAGATGATTAATAAGCCACGCCGCCGAGGACGGCGGCTAAAGCAGGAGCGAGCATATACAAGATAAAGAAAAAATTTGATGGAGCAAAACCAAATTGAAATTAAGAGTCGAAGCGTTATTTACTTCCGCTTTTTAGATAGGCTTCCATAAAGTCATCTAAGTCGCCATCTAAAACGGATTGGGCGTTGCCTGCTTGAAAATCGGTGCGATGATCTTTGACCATTTGATAGGGATGCAAAACATAGGAGCGAATCTGACTGCCCCACTCAGCTTTGGTGTATTCACCCCGAAGTACGGCGCGTTCTTCTTCTCGCTCGGCTTGACGGAGTTCTAACAAACGTGCGCGTAAAATTTTCATCGCAAATTCACGGTTCTGAGTTTGTGAACGTTCGTTTTGACATGTAACAACAATACCTGTTGGAAGATGTGTTAAGCGAACAGCGGTAGCATTTTTTTGCACGTTTTGCCCGCCCGCACCTGATGAGCGAAAGACATCCAATTTTATATCGTTGGGATTAATTTCAATATCGGCTTCTTCCATTGAAACTTGCGGAAGAACTTCAACCAATGCAAATGATGTGTGGCGGCGATGATTAGAATCAAATGGAGATAAACGCACTAAGCGATGCACACCTTTTTCAGAACGTAAATATCCAAAAGCGTATTTTCCACCGATTGCAATAGTGACACTTTTTATACCTGCTTCTTCACCAGCAGTTGAATCCATAATGTCAATTGTAAAATTATGTTCTTCTGCCCAACGAATATACATGCGCTCAAGCATCTCTGCCCAATCTTGCGAATCAGTTCCACCTGCGCCAGCGTGAATGGCTAAGATGGCATCATCATGATCATATTGACCAGATAACATGGCGGCGAAAGTACGTTTTTCTAAATCGCTTTCGAGGG
This sequence comes from Chloroflexi bacterium OLB14, assembly GCA_001567105.1. GTDB lineage: Bacteria > Chloroflexota > Anaerolineae > Anaerolineales > Villigracilaceae > Villigracilis. The sequence goes on along the minus strand of LMZR01000011.1, from coordinate 70,523 downwards.
TTTGAATTTCTGTTTCTAAATCTGCTCGTAATGATTCGTCATCTAATTTTGCTAGGTCAGTTAAATCATGAATTTGTTTTTTTATTTTTTTCCATGTTTCAACTTCATCACGTAAGTTGGAAATAATTTTCATTACGCGTTGAGCGTTGTTGTTATTATTCCAAAAGTCTGGGGCTTCGGATTCTTTTTCTAATTCGGCAAGTTGTTTCTCTTTACTAGCAAGGTCAAAGACGCTCCAAAAGTTGAGCGGATGATTGGTTTATGTTTTCGAGTCGTTGTAGTAAATCTTGCATGGTATCTCCAAATCAGTACGGCAAGGTTTATCTTGCCATTATAAAAGCAACATAAATGTTGCTGTACTACATGTTCGTTAAAATTCCATCTATAAATGCGTCTGGGTCAAATAAAGTTAGGTCTTCGGGTTTTTCGCCTAAGCCTGCAAATAAAATCGGTAAGCCTAGTTCGCTTTGAATTGCAAATGCCATGCCACCGCGTGCTGATGAATCTAGTTTTGATAATATCACGCCTGTTACGTTCACGGCATCTTTGAAGGCGCGGGCTTGTTGTAAGGCGTTTTGCCCAGTTGTTGAATCTAGCACGAGCCAAACTTCGTGAGGGGCACCATCTAGTGCTTTGCCAACTACGCGATAAACTTTTTTTTAATTCTTCCATTAAATTAAAGCGCGTATGTAATCTACCTGCTGTATCAATTAAGATGATATCTGCTTTGCGAGAGATTCCTGATTGGATAGTGTTGAATGCTACCGCACCTGGGTCGCTATCTTGTGCGCCGCTTATTATTTCGACCTGCAACCTGTTTGCCCATACTTCAAGTTGGTCAACTGCTGCGGCACGGAAGGTATCGGCTGCGCCGAGTAAAACTTGCTTTCCTTCATTTGTAAAGCGTGAAGTTAATTTTGCAATGGTTGTTGTCTTACCTGCGCCATTGACTCCGACAATTAATATCACGGTTGGTTTGTTGTTGAAATTAAATTCAGGTGGGAAGATTAACCTTGAACGCAATTCTTGTTTGAGGTTAATATAGAGGTCGCTAGCATGAATCAAGCCGAGGTCACGGGTGAGGCGTTTTAATGAATCTAAAATCGAGGTTGTGGTTTCGATTCCTACATCTGCTTGAATCAGAAGTGCTTCTAAATCATCCCATGTTTCGTTTGTGATTTCGGATGCACCAAGTAAGGTGGCGATTTGCCCAAAGGCTGATTTGCTAGTTTTGGCTAAGCCATCTTTCCAACGCGAAAATATGTTCATAGGCGGGCGATTATACCCTACGGGTAAAATTAATTTATGTTATACTTTTTTGGCTTAATGAAAAAGCAAGAAAAGGAAAAAATAAATGTCAGAACCAATTCATATTTCGGATGCAGAATTTGAAAAAGTTGTTATGCAATCTAATGTGCCTGTAATTGTAGATTTTTGGGCGCCCTGGTGTAACCCTTGCAAGATGATTGCACCTACGTTAGATAAGCTCGCCAGTGAGATGGGCGAGAAGATTGTTATTGCAAAAATTAATACTGATGACCATAATGAATGGATGCAAAAGTTTGGTATTCAAGGTATTCCAACTTTGTTGTTTGTTTCAGGTGGTAAGGTAGTTCATCGCCAAGTTGGGGCTTTGCCTGAAAAAATGTTACGCGATGCTGTTAATCAGTTTTTGAGTGTGGTTGGGCAAAATTAATCTATTATTGTAAAGAGGTACTATGAAGCGGATTTTGTTTGTTTTGCTAGTTTTGAGTTTGGTGATGGGCGCTTGTTTACCTACGTCATTCCAATCGCAACAACCTGCCGCTTCAGCCACTGCTCTTTTGGCTAGTGATTTAGAAGCAACTGCGGCGGTGCTTTCTCAACAAACTTTGCAAGCCTTGCCCACGAATACAAGCGTCCCTAGTGAAACGCCAGTGGTTGTGACGGCAACAAACACAGAAGTGCCTGCAACAGCTACTGAAACTCAAAACCCTAATTTGTTAACGCTTACTGCCACTTTAGGAACTGGTACTGTTGCTGTGGAAAGTTCGACTCAAATCTCTAGTATTGCAGTTGGCACCCTGCCACTTACTGGAACACCTAGCCCAACGTTCAATCCAAATGCTTCAGCAACCCCTACTATTGATCCTCAGCCTCTATTTCACGGGACGTTGCCACCTAGCTTACCCTCTAACGATATTAGGATTATCAATAAAGCAAAAGCAGATGCTTATATTTCTTTACGCTGTGAAACAAAAGATGGCTATGTAACTTATATTGAATATCCTGTAAAACGTAGCGTAGATTTTCGTGCGCCTATTGGGCAATATACTTATGTGGCTTGGGTTGGTGGAAATAAGATGACAGGTAGTTTTTCACTGAGTTCAGATAAAGATTTAACAATCACTCTGTATAAAAATAAAGTAACTTTTAAGTAGTTTTGAAATAATAAGGAGATTTATAAATGTTAAGAAAATTAATTCCCATATTGGCTATATTCTCAATTATATTAGTAGCCTGTGGGACACCCGCAGAACCGACTTTATCACCTGAGCAAGTATCGGGAACTGCGATTGCAATGGCTTCAACTATGATTGCTCAAACTCAGGCGGCAATTCCTACAAACACGCCTATTCCCCCAACAGATACACCCAGCCCAACACCTTTGCCAACTTTTACACTTGAACCCTTGCCAACTATTGAAGTGGTGCAACCAACTGCCACATCTCAAGCAAAAGGCAAATGTGAAGGTCCGTTAAATGTAGCAGAAGCAGGTCCACAATCAAATGTGCGCTTTGAAAATGAAACTGGTGGAACTGTTACACTTTCCCTCCATTTACCAGAAGGGGCGAATGCTTTTGGTCAATGTGGTTTCTTAGTTTATACACTCGCAAAAAATGAAAAGCTAATTCTAAGCTTGCCCAAAGGTCAATATTACGTAGCCGCAAGCATCTCGTATGCCAATGGCGACAGTAGCTTTGCATCTGGTTATGTTAACAACCGCGTTGGTGATAATCATTTATTTGTAGCAAAAATTAAAAAAAGACGTCATCATCGTTCCATAATGACAAAAAAGAAGCCACTGAAAAAGTGGCTTCTTTTTTTATTCAATTTCTCTAGATATTTTTGCCCCTAGTGATTTCAACTTTTCATCTACACGCTCATATCCACGTTCAATTTGACCGATATTACGAATAGTAGATTTTCCCTCTGCTGCTAAAGCAGCTAACAACAACGCCATACCTGCTCGAATATCAGGGCTTTCTAATTTTTCAGCATATAGTTGCGTCGGTCCTTGAATCAGACAGCGGTAAGGGTCACATAAAATAATTTTAGCGCCCATCCCCACTAATTTATCTGTAAAGTACATTCTGCCAGAGAACATCCAATCATGAAATAAGACAGAGCCAGATACTTGTGTAGCAACAGTTATAGCAATGCTAGTTAAATCTGTTGGGAAGGCAGGCCACACATTGGTTTTAATTTCGGGGATGGCATCGCCTAAATCGGGGATGATTTTTAGAGGCTGTTGTTCGGGGACAATAATAGCATTATTGTCTATCTGCCAATGTACGCCAAGCCTATGAAAAGTTTGTTCAACCATCTCCAAATGTTGAACCCCAGCATTATGAATTTTTATACTGCCATGTGTAACGACTGCCGCGCCAATATAACTAACAACTTCTAGCAAATCGGGTCCAATAGTAAATTCACCGCCATGTAATTCCTTTACACCTTGAATATGTAATGTATTAGAGCCAACACCATCAATTTTCGCACCTAATAAATTTAAGAAATTACATAATTCCTGCACATGTGGTTCTGAAGCAGCATTGCGAATGATTGTTTCGCCTTTGGCTAACACAGCCGCCATGATTGCATTTTCAGTAGCAGTTACACTAGCTTCATCTAAAAGGATATTAGCACCATGCAAGCCTTGTGTTTCAATATCAAATACACGTTTGTACGTTACATTTGCGCCTAAGGCTTTCAAAGCAAAAATATGAGTATCCAAACGGCGGCGGCCAATCACATCACCACCTGGGGCTGGAAGTTTAATACTGCCAACCCGTGCTAAAACAGGACCCGCCAGCAAAATTGAAGCTCGAATTTGCTTACACAGTTCAACGTCTAATTCTGAAGCGGAAATATTTCGAGTATGGATTCGCCAAGTATTTGCATCCAATTCATCAATATGTGCGCCAATACTTTCAATCAACTTTCGCATGGCAAGTACATCTCGAATTAATGGAATGTTCCGTAACGTTACTGGCTCAGTCGTTAATAAGCAAGCCGCTAATAATGGCAATGCCGCATTTTTATTTCCAGATGGCGTTACATCACCTCGCAAAGGCGTGCCACCCTCAATGACAAATTCTTCCATTTATTAATTCTCCTATTCAAAACATTTGCTATACAAACCTGATTAATTAGAATTATAATAATCCAAATGAATATATCATTAATCATACCCGCAATTATCGGTTGCTATTCGCCATCATTGTTAATTACCTTTCCGATGTTTTGCCCATCACCAGGCGCCTCACACAACCAACTTGTTTACAATGCCAAGCATCTTTCACTTGGAAAGATTATCTTTTGTTCTTACCATGCCCTAATCAACATAGCAGATCAAAGCGAACATGGGTTGTACAAATCATCATATTTCTGATGAGTATTTATGTTTGGAATCAAGCCCCTAAAATGGGCTACTGGCTAGCAATGCTGTTATTGATTTATCTAGGCGTTGTATTCGTAATTGATTTAGAACATCGTCTGATTCTTCACCCTACAAGCATTGTCGGTTCTTTATTGACCTTGGGGCTTGGTATTTATACCCGAGGCATTGTACCAACCCTTTTAGGTGGTTTAGTAGGGTTCGCAATTTTATTATTATTCTATTATTTTGGCGTCTTATTTGCCCGTATGCGCACAAAACGCATGTTAGCACAAGGACAAGAAGCAGATGATGAAGAAGCCTTAGGTGCAGGTGATGTAATTTTAGCAACCATATTAGGCTTCTTAGTTGGCATAGATTTAATTTGGTTCTGTATTTTATTAAGCATTTTACTAGGTGGCTTTATTAGCTTCTTATTAATTGTATGGCTAATTGTTTCTGGCAAATATAGTAAAAATGCTTTAATGATGTTCATCCCTTATGGACCTTACTTTATTATTGGCGCAGTTTTAATTATTTACTTCCCTAGCTTCATCCAAATCTTTTTACCGAAATAAGTAATGCCTCGTTCTAACCACCCCTTTTCCATATTTCAGAAAAAACATAACGCTCAAGCCATGGTAGAGTTTATGCTGGTATTGCCTATTTTGGTAATACTGCTATATGGCATTATAGAATTTTCGCGCTTAATTTTTATCTTCGCATCTGTATCCAATGCTTCACGTCAAGCGGCTAGATATGGCGCCGGCGCAGGAGAAATTCATAACGGCACAACCTTCTATCAGGATTGCGAAGGAATTCGTGATGTTGCCAACCAATCTGCTATTTTGACCGAGTTTGAAGACATCAACATCACATATGATCGTGGCTTAACCCAAAGCGGAGATCAAATCCCAATATCCGATATTGACCCCAATCCAGATGCTGATACGTGCCCAATTGAAGATCACATCATCCAAAATGGAGATCGTATTATTGTTCAAGTAACTGCCAATTATGAGCCCATCATTCCCATTTTGCCAATTGACCCCATCAGCATTGTTTCAGCAAACGCTAGAACGTTTTTAATCTCTATTCCTATTTTTGGCTCTGCCATGCCAACAGGCTTTAGCGCAGAAACCCCCACTCCTTCTAGAGTGCCAACTAGCAGTGAGCCAACAAAAACCATTCAACCTACTTTCACTAAGGTTCCACCCATTGCTGGCACACAAGGCTATAAAACACCAATCAATACCTTATCCCCTACATTTACTTTAACTCCTTCTCTAACCCCACCACCTACATGGACAGCCTCCATTACACCAACATTAATTAGTTGCACAGGTATTACCAGCGTAACACATGGAGCACTTGAGTTTGAAAACAACACCATGAGGATGAACATCGTCAACAACACAGGGCATCGCTTAAATGTGGCTCAAGTTTACGTTGAGTGGAATCATGATAATGGACATGACGGTAACGACCCCACTTTACACCTCACTCAAATTTTATATAACGGACAAACATGGAGTGGCGATGAGTTTTCACCTTCTTTATTTGTGCCCGCTTATTACCCTGCTATTCCAACAGGTTCTTCCACTATTAACTTCTTCTTCAATCAAGCCTATAACTCTTTAGATGGCACAGAAAGAATCATCATCACCATTAGTACACCGGGCTGTATCAACTACCCCATTGATTCAAGTAAATAGAATGAATAAAAAGAAATCGGAAAAAGGTCAAAGTTTAATCGAGTTGGCAATTAGTTTGCCAGTCATTCTTTTGATTCTGTTAGGCACCATAGATTTTGGAATGGCGCTCTTTTCTTATGCTATTTTACGAGATGCCGCTCAAGAAGGCGCGCTGTATGCCTCCTTCAACCCAACTAACAGCCAAGCAATAGAAAATCGAGCAAGGAACATTCTCCCGCGTAGTGACGAAGCGATTTTTTCATCTCCTGTAGATTTGAGAAATACCTCTACCGTCCACGTTGAGATAGAAGCCATTGGTAACGACTGTCAGGGAGTAACAAAAGGAGTAGCCAATAGTATTCGGGTAAATGTAATTTATGATTACCCAATTGTCATGCCATTTGCTGGTAATATTATTGGGTCAGACACAATTCGATTAACTGGTAGCGCTACCAATATTATTTTACAACCGCCATGCCCATAAAATTTTCTTACAAACGTCCAAGCGAAAAAGGACAAGCCCTTATCATCATTATCTTTGTAATTGTAGGTCTAATTGGGGTTTCAGCACTTGCCATTGATGGTACCAACGCTTACACAGATAGTAGGCGTGCCGAAACTGCCGCATCAGCGGCGGCATTAAGTGGGGCTTTAGCAAGGATTGAGGGAGGCAATTGGCGTGCGGCGGCATTAGCAACTGCGGCGGCAAATGGATATAACAACGATGGCGAAACAAGCATTGTGGAATTAAATACTCCGCCTCTTTCTGGACCTTATGCCGGTAACCCGGAATACATCGAGGTTATCATCACTTCAAGGTTTCAAACTTATTTTGCTAATGTGATTGGCGTGCCATATATCACCAATGTGGTTAAAGCAGTGGCTCAGTCGAAACCTGCCGTAATGGGAGAAATGTTTCCGGGCTATGCCTTAGTGAGCCTAGCACCAACCAGCCATTGCGAAGTGATATCGGGGAGTCGGCGCCCAGCCTTTTGGATTCATAGTGAAGCCACTATAAACTTAGAAGGTGGTGGATTATTTGTCAATTCAAATAATCCCAACTGTGCTTTTATATCCTTTGGCAGTGGCAGTGTGCGCGTAATAGATGCTGACAACACCATAGCAGTAGTAGGTGGTGCAGATATTCAAAAACCAAAGTTAATTACACCTTATCCAATTAAAACTGATTCAGCTAATATTCCCTACCCCCCACCTTATTTAATGCCCAAAGTAGGTTGTGGCAGTGCGGTTGCTGAAGTTAATGAACAAGATGGGACCATGTCGGCCGGAAACTGGGGCGAGGATATTTTCCCGCCAGAAGGGGTTACTCAACTTGAAGGCGGGGTGTATTGTATTGCCGGAGATTTTGTTTTATCGGCTGGGCAAGAATTACATGGAGATAGTGTTTTGATTTACATCACAGATGGCGGCGTCCACATTAGTGGAAGCGCGTATGTGGACTTGCAGGCTTTAAAAAGTGGACCCAATCAGGGCTTATTAATATACATGCCTGTAGATAATAAGAATATTCTCTCTCTTAATGGCAGTGACGATTCAGTGTATCAGGGAACTATTTTGGCACCCGGCGCCGATGTGCGGATTAATGGATTAAATTCGGTTTCTGGTGCCGCCTACCACAGCCAAATTATTGGATATTTTATCGAAGTAGATGGGTCAGATAATATCTATATCAAATATAAAGATGAGCAAAATTTTGATACTTTAACCATGCCTGAAGTGATCTTAGGGCAGTAAAGGCTTACATTTCTGTAAGCGTTACAAAATACTTACATAGCCCCTCTACCTGAGGAAGTAGTATATAATATTCTTGAAATTCTGCTATTTATTGTCATCCCCATTGTAGCAAAAATTGAAGTTTTGTATTTAGTACTAATGCAGGATTTTGTTTTGCACTAGGCTATATGACAATAGTAATAATGGTTAAAACTTATGTTAGGAAAAAATTTGTTTCTTGTAATTAAAAACCAAAGTAAAAGTTTTTCTCAAAAAACTAAAGCTCAAAGCATGGTTGAGTTTGCTATTAGCTTGCCTATACTCATTATACTTTTTTCGGGTATGGTAGAGTTTGGTTTTATGTTAAATACTTATCTTTCATTACAAGATGCCACTCGCGCAGCAGCACGGTATTATGCTAACTCAGCACCATTTGAAATTGAAAATGAAGGCACTCCTTCTGAAGTGATTGTGGATGATGAAGATTTTTACCCTAATGTAGCAAATTTTGTAGTTAACACACTTGCACCTACCGACTATGTTACAGCCCGCCAAATTCCTGTTGACCCAAGCCGAGATAATATTTTAGTTTCAGTCATCAGTGTAGATGTGGATGAAACAGCAACCCCACCTGTAATTTCTACAATTACACGCCACCCCGATGGAGCTGAGTTTTATTATCACTATAATACCACTAGCCCATCTTCTTTATATACAGATGATGTTATAGAAGATTTTATGACTACTGACAGTTCGACTCCTGTAGATGCTGGTCTTTTAATTATAGAAATTTATTATAGCTATGAAGGTGTACTTGGGCTACCGTGGACACTTCCTTTCTTTTCTGAAAGTGATCCAACCATGTTATATGCCTCAACCATTATGCCTTTAGTTGCCGCTAAGCCTTGATGTTAAGGAGCCATTTGAAGTATGAAAACACTAAGAAAGTTTTTAAAAAATTCAGAAAAAGGGCAAGCAATTATTTTAATTGCCTTTGCTTTTGTTGGCTTAGTGGGCATGGTCGGCTTAGTAACTGATACTGGCTTGCTTTTAATTGAGTACGGCAAACTCAAAAAAAGTATAGATGCCGCCGCCATTGCCGCGGCTCAGCAATATCGTGTGGAATCTGGCGGCTCAGCAATTGACACTGTTGCATTACAAAACGCAGCTGTAAATCTTTTAAATTTAAATCAGGTACAAAATGTATCAAACATTATTGTACATTCATGTGAAGATACAGGTCCAAACCGCCCTGCGCTTTGTAACCCCGACCCAATTAATAACCCTATTGATAATCGAAAATTAGTTGAGGTAACAGCTTCAGCAGATGTTCGCTTTGGCTTTTTAAGAGTATTAGGCTTTGAGAGCGCCACCCTAACTGCCACCTCAGTTGGTGAAGCCGCTACACTCGACTTGGTATTAATTATGGATACCTCTGCTTCTATGGCATTTGAAACTGGGGTCGAATCAAATTGTGCATCGAACGATATAAGTATTAATACATGTCGCAAATCTGATGCTGATGACGATCCAACTGTATGTAATCTAAATAACACATGTGAACCAATGGCAGCCGTTAAGGATGTAGCTATTGATTTTATTGATACACTTTATTTCCCTTATGATAGAGTGGCAATTGTTACAATGACAAGTCAAACTCCAGGTGGAGGAAGGGATCCAGAGACAATTTTGCCCTTAACCTCAGACAAAGCCACGGTTGTAAATTTTATTAATAATATTAAAGTGTTTGAACCTCGTAATTGTGGGACTTGGGATGAAACTGAAGGAACATGCTTAGATTATCATGAAACAACTGGCGTATTTAGAGGTGCAATTTGTGAAAAATACCAAAGTCATTTACCAGCAGGTGACACAGATCCGTCCTCATGCCCTTCAAGTAACATAGGCGGTTCTTTACGAGAAGCAAGGGAAGCTTTACTTGCAGACGGTGATGAGAACTTACAAAGATTAGATGCTTTTTGGGTTGTTGTAGCATTATTTGGTGGCCCTGCAAACTCAACAGACGTAACAAACCCTGTTAACTATCCAAATGGATTCTGCCCTATGAACACATGGTATCCAAGTTATGAAGGTGCATGGTGCGTTGACCTGTATGCTAGTACTAGGCATGATGATGATGATCCATTAGTGAATTATGATAATCCTGATACACCTACCGTTGAGAACTACCAAATTTCACTTTATGATGCTGATGACTATGCCAGAGATAAGGCAGATGACCTAGCTAACATGATTACAGGGAATGGGGTTACTATATATACAATTGGATTAGGAGCTAGAATTAAAAGTTTAGAAACTATAGGCGGCGTACCAGTCAATAACCCAGATACAGGTGAACAAGAACCTCCACCTGCTGAAGACCTGCTAATTTATATTGCTACTGAAGCAGGTAATGATGACGTGAAGCATGGTCAATATTTTTATGCTGCAACCAGTTCATCGCTTTCGGAAATATTTGAAAGAATAGCAAAAAATATTGCTACGAAGATTTCCCAATAATGGTTGGAGAAATATTATGAAGTTTTTATCTATTTTTTATAAAAAGCCAAAAGATCTACCTCCCAGAAAAAAAAGCGCAAGCCATGCTTGAGTTTGCCCTCATTTTGCCGATTCTATTACTCGTGCTTGTAGGGCTACTTGAATATGGTCGTTTATTTTATGCTTGGTTAATTGTTGAAAACTCTACCCGCTTTGGTATCCGCTACGCCACAGCAGGAACATATAATCCTACTTATTGTGCAACTGATTGTACTGGCGCAAATGAGAAACAAGAAATTAAAGATGCCCGCTTGCCTTCTATTACAGATGAAACCAAACGGGTCATCATTGGCTTCTTCTACAACGAAGCACTCACCAGTAATGATAAAGAATATCTTAACGTCACCGTTTGTTCTGATGAAAAAAATACCCCCCCAGCAAACTCGCATTTTGTTCGTCCACAAATGGGTTGGATTGGAACAACCACCTATGCTTCATGCACTGGGGGTGAAAATGCTGGCGAAGGTGGAGACTATGTTTTTGTAGCAACAGATTACAACTTCACTTTTATTGTTCTGCCTATTTTTGGTATTCAACCAGATTCAATTCACCTAGCATCTTATCGCGCAGGTGTTAACGAATCTTTTGAAGCCGTAGAAATTGTGGCATTAGTCAGTTCACCAGACCCTGATGGCGGCGGTGGTTTTCTTAATAATACTCACACACCCACAGCAACAGCAACCAATACACCAACTGATACGCCTACGCCTACAAGCACACGCACACCTACCAATACCTTTACTCCTACAAATACCAGAACGCCTACAATGACTCGCACCCCAACAAATACACCTGTGCCATCTTGTAGCAATATTTTCATCAACCGCACGCGCTTTAGAAGCGATAATTTTGAAGCTCGGGTTCGCAATAATAATTTTTCAAGTGCCTATCTAATTCAGGCAAATTTAACTTGGTCGCCTTCTCCTTTGAGTGGCGGTAGATATTTTGACTATGCTGAATTTGCTGGCACTCGATATTATGATACAAACACATCAAACTCGCCATTGAATATAACATCTACCGTAGCAGATGATTTATCAATTGATGGAAATGGCGCAGAAGAACAATGGATTGCAGATTTCAATAACTCCACATGGGAAGGAATTTGGTTTGTTACCTTAACCTTCAACTTCCCTGGTTGGGGTAACTGTACAGTATCTTCAAGCATTGATAACTTTACATCAACGCCTACCAATACAGCCACAATTACCAATACACCAACCATCACCCGCACGCCAACAGTGACACGTACACCTACTGTTACTCGTACTCCTACAATTACATTAACACCTTCTCGTACATTTACACCGTCTCGCACATTTACACCTTCTCGTACGCCTACCATTACACCAACACCGTCAAGAACGCAGACACGCACCATTACACCAACGCGTACGCCAACTGTTACTACGCCAACAAGAACACCTACATTAACGCCTACACGCACACCGACAAGGACACAAACACGCACACCAACAATTACACCGACACCTTCTCGTACACCTACACAAACATTTACACCGAAGCCTCCAGATTAAAATAACAAACAAAAACACCAGCCTAGTGCTGGTGTTTTTGAAGAGTGGCTAATTTCAAGGGTAAAAAAGAAAGTACCGAAAGACATCGTACCCTTGTGGTATTTATCTTGCGTTTTACAAGCGATATAAATGTCACAGTACTTAAATACACTCTTCTTTAGCCACTCCCTATTTTGTTTTACAGTATAATAGTCCATAGAATTTAGATAATAAGGAGGCACACGGAAAATATAAAACGGGAAAGACAGCGCATGAACTTTGACGTAATGAGTCAAAGTTGACGAGGATGAGGGTTCTCTATTGCAAGATAGAGTTAACTATCTCCCTCTCCAATTAGGAGAGGGTTGGGGTGAGGTAGGAAAATCGAAAGTTCAGCGGAAGCCCTCTGGATATGCCATTATCCAATCTCTTTCCCTCCAAGGTAAAAACTTTGCTATTAACATCTCACAAGTGATTGCGAGAGCAAAAGGCAAAGGATGGTGAAAAGTCGAAGGTGCAGAATCAATTGTCGCTTAAGATTGAGGCGTGTTGGTTTTTCATCAAATATATATTAATTAAAATTTGGAGGATTCCCTATGTGTGGTATCGTCGGTTATCTCGGCTCGCGTGATGCGACGCCGATTATTCTCAACGGCTTAAAACGGCTGGAGTATCGTGGTTATGATTCGGCTGGCATTGCTGTGATTAACGGTGAGCAAATTTGATGTACGTAAAAGATGCGGGCAAGTTATCGCAGTTTGGTAGATTTGGTAAAATAAAAACCCATTGAAGGGTGCGCCTGGCATTGGGCATACGCGTTGGGCAACACATGGTGCGCCATCTGCAAAAAAAATTCACATCCGCATGTTGGCAATTCAGGAAAAACTGTTGTGGTTCACAATGGCATTGTTGAAAATTTTCTTGAATTGAAAGATGAATTAAGTAGTGAGGGTGTGATATTTAATTCGGATACAGATACTGAAACGATTGTGCATTTAGCAGAACATCATCACGCCGCTGGCATTTCGTTTACCGAAGCGGCGCGCAGAACTTTCAAACAAATTGAAGGTGCTAATGTTGTTTTGTTAATGTCTACTGATGAGCCAGATAAAATTGTGACGGCTCGCATTGGCAATGCAGGTGGCGTGGTGATTGGTTTGGGTGAAAATGAAAATTACATTGCTTCAGATATTCCTGCCATTCTTGAACACACGCGCAAAGTAATTTTTCTTGAGTCGAAACAAATGGCGATTGTGACGCGTGATAGTGTGCGCATTGAAACACTTGATGGCGTAGAAATTAAACCTGAAATTCATACTATCAATTGGGATGCCGTCTCTGCCGAAAAAGGTGAATATCGCCACTTTATGCAAAAAGAAATTCACGAGCAGGTACGCGCACTAACTGATACATTGGCTGGGCGCGTGGATTTCAAAGAAGGGCGCATTCGTTTACCCGAATTAAAATTAACTCCTGAACTTGCAAAAAAGATTCAAAGAATTTACATCACGGCTTGTGGTACTGCGGCGTATGCTGGCATGGTCGGCAAATATTTGATTGAGAAAATTGCCCGCATCCCTGTGGAAGTTGTAATTGGTTCTGAATTCCGCTACAGTGATCCTATCGTGGATGAAAATACAGTTGTGCTTGCTATTTCACAATCTGGTGAAACAGCAGATACACTCGCCGCTATGGAAGAAGGCAAACGCAAAGGTGGCATTGTGTGGAGTATCGTCAATGCTGTTGGTTCGCAAGCCATGCGTGTGGCTGATGGATACATCGCTATGCAAACGGGACCTGAAATTGGCGTGGCATCTACCAAAGCGTTTACTGCTCCGCTGGTTGACCAATACATGCTAGCGATTTTATTAGCCGACTTACGCGGTGTGATTGATGAGCAGACTCGTAAGCAACTTGTTTCTGATTTGCGCCTCGTACCTGACCTTGCAGGTCGTGCGCTAGACGCCGAATCCCAAATTGAGAAAGTTGCTCAAGCCCTGAAAGACATCAAAGGTTGTTTGTATCTTGGGCGCGGAATTAACATGCCCATTGCTTATGAAGGCGCATTGAAGTTAAAAGAAATTTCATACATCCATGCTGAGGGTTATCCCGCAGGTGAAATGAAGCACGGACCAATTGCCTTAATTGATGAAGAAATGCCTGTCATTTGTATTGCCCCCAAAGACCCTTGGCATGAAAAAATGATTTCGCAAATTCAACAAGCCAAAGCACGCGGAGGCATGGTAGTGGCTGTTGCAACAGAAGGCGATGAATTGATTAAAGAAATGGCAGACCATGTGCTATGGATTCCAGAAGCCCCATGGATGCTCTCCCCAATCATCACAGTTTTACCTTTGCAGTTACTTGCTTATCACATCGCCACCACACGTGGGTTAGATGTTGACCAACCAAGAAATTTAGCCAAGAGTGTAACCGTAGAATAGATTTATAAAACAACGCCACAAAAATCACAATGGTTTGAGGTTTGAAAAAGAAAAATCCGCGTAAATCCGCGAAATTCGTGGCTAAAAAGGCTTTAAAAAAAACGTCCCGCAGGTTTGAAACCTGCGGGACGTTGATTTTTATTTTTATCCATTCCCCATTTGCACAGCCATCACATCATAATACGTTCCAGCACCAAAGCCATCAAACATAATATGGTCACCGAGTTTGATATTGGGCAATTGACGTAAAAACGAAATCACATTCGATGCCGCGCTGACGTTACCAAAATCATTCACCACCCAAGGCATAGGGAAATTAATGCCGAGTTTGGAAAGATGCTTCCCTTTCAAAGCATTAATTTTGTAATTAGCATGATGCACCACGCCCGTAGCAATCGTTTTACCCGATTCTCCAAGCTTATCCATCAAAGCGTGATAATCTTTATACACATCTTCAACCACTTGCACGCCAGTACGTACAAATAATTTCACCATGCCCATCAAACCAGCCATTTCAATAGAGGCACCATCTTCGGGTTCATGCATCAAGCCCGAAATCCGTATGTGACTCGCATCTTCTTGAATCACATCCACCAAAGATTCAGGTGAAGTATCATCAGGTCTTGAGTGTGGATAATACATCCGCACTGCTAGTAAGCCATCTTCATCATAATTTTCAAAACTCTTACCCACTAAAAATTTCATATTTTCATCTGGTACTACACCCAACACGCCCATGCCATTTCCAAATAATTGCAAAGCATTTTTATCTTTCACGCCAGATGTAAAACGACTCAAGCCTTCAATACCACCCACCAAAACTTTTTTACCACGTAATTCTTCAGCAATATTGAAATCACCTTTTTTCGCCAAACGTGGATTTAATGCTAAATGCAAACCACCCATTGACCCATCACAGGCTTTATGCACACTGACCTTCAATGCTGATTCACGCACACCAGCCATTTGCGCAATGCGAGAAACATAATCATGTGAAACTGGTCCACTCATGCCAATCAACACACCATCTACTTCATTGGCTTGCCAACCACAAACTTCAATCGCTCTGCGAAGCAAACGCGAACCAACTTCCAATTCCAATTGCAAGTGTTCTTCATCGTTCAAATCTTGAATATGTTGACGGAAATCAAAACCTAAATCAGATAGATTCAAAATATCGTCAGGTTGAAGCGCCTCGCCAACTCTATGCTCCACAAACGGAACTAAATTTTCATTACTGTAACTTTTTCCCCAAGAACCATACACACCGCCAATACCTAATTCTTTACTATACATACCTTCTAAACCCATCGGCACACCTTCACCAATTGGGATAATTTCATTTTCTACATTGGGTCGCTCATAAAACGATAACTTTCTCAAATTTTCAGACATTTCAAAACTCCTTTTAATATAGAACCCCATTATAAACAAAAGGCTTCGCAAAAAATAGCAGGGTAAAATAATAAAAACTATTATTCGGAGGAAACCATGCGCCCTGATTGGGATTCATACTTTATGAAAATTGCCTACGCTGTTTCAGAGCGTAGCACTTGTGACCGCGCCTTTGTAGGATGCGTTTTAGTCCGCGACAAACGCATTCTTACCACTGGCTTCAATGGTTCACCTGCTGGTCAAGAACATTGTGACGAAATTGGTCACTTAATGGTAGAGGGTCATTGTGTGCGCACTATTCATGCTGAAACAAACGCTATCATCCAAGCCGCTTTACATGGCGTATCAACCAAAAATTCAATTTGCTATGTAACCCACTTGCCCTGTATTCAATGCACCAAAGCACTCATCAACGCTGGTATTACAAAGATCGTATACAGTGTATCATATCGAGCAGATGAAAACGCACTTAACTTTTTGAAAAATGCTGATATCGAACTGACTCAAAACTCATACACCCCAGCCTAACGCCTCATCTTTGACCGTCCACCTGATTCTGCACCTCAACTTTTTATTTGGCTACACAAGCCTGCCATGCTATAATCTCGTTTGTGAAAAAAAATATTTTCTTAATCCTAACCGTACTTGGGTTCATCTTCCCATATTATTTTATTCTGCAATTCTTTCTAACAGAAAATACCCCAACTTTTCAAGCCATTGCGGGTTTATTCACCACCAACATGAGTGCCGCCTTCAACGTAGATTTGTTGATGTCAGTAGTCACTGCTTGGGTATTTATGAGCATTGAAGGCACAAGAATCAAAATGAAAAATTGGTGGGTCTTTCTACCTCTTACAATCATTGGTTTATCTTTTGCCTTACCCTTATTTTTCTATTTTCGTGAAAGACATTTGGAAAAATGAATTGGGAAGCCACTTACGCCATTGCATTAGAATTAAAAAGAAAATATAAAGATGTAAATATCGAAGAAGTGACTTTGGGACAAATCTACAATTGGACGTTAGAACTCCCCGACTTTGAAGATGATCCCCAACTCGCCAATGATGATATTTTACGAGCCATTTATCAAGATTGGTATGAAGAATTGATACATAAAGATTAATAAACCGTAGGGGCAACCCAACAAAAGAAGTGCATAAGTTTGATTTATCAATGCGGGTTGCCCTTGTTATTATAAAAATAAAAAATTTATCGAGTAGAAAAAATGACAATTACAAACGAAGCCGTATTAAAAGCATTAAGTACAGTCCAAGAACCTGATTTAGGTCAAGACCTTGTGACGTTAAACATGATCAAGAATTTAGAAATTGAAGGCAGTCATGTTTCATTCACAGTCATGTTAACAACCCCTGCCTGCCCATTTCGTGGAAAAATAGAAAAAGATTCTAAAGAAGCAGTCCTAAAAGTAGATGGGGTCAAAACTGTTTCAGTAAAAATGGATTCAGATGTCCCAAATGACGGACGTATGCGCGGATTAGTCAAAACCCCAATTCGCAACGCTATTGCTGTCGGCTCTGGCAAAGGTGGCGTTGGAAAATCCACAGTGGCTGTCAATGTAGCCGTTGCTTTAGCAAAAGCAGGCGCCCGCGTTGGCTTACTAGATGCTGATATATACGGACCAAACACACCAACAATGCTTGGAGTAGAAAAACTGCCCCCACCCAATGGACCTCGCATCATCCCTGCTGAAGCGTACGGATTAAAAATGGTTTCAATGGGTTTACTGGTCAGACCAGGCGAACCATTAATCTGGCGCGGACCCATGCTCAACTCTGCTATTCGTCAATTTTTAGGTGACGTTGAATGGGGCGAGTTAGATTATTTGATTATTGATTTACCCCCAGGCACAGGTGATGCGGCGTTATCATTGGTGCAAGCCTTGCCATTAAGTGGCGCAGTTATTGTGACCTTACCTCAACTTGTTTCACTTGAAGATGCAGGGCGTGGACTCAACATGTTCAAGAAATTAGAAGTACCAATTCTTGGCATTGTTGAAAACATGTCTTATTTAGAATTACCCGACGGCACAAAAATGGATTTATTCGGTGAAGGTGGTGGAGCGCATTTAGCACACATCACTGAAACAACTTATTTAGGCGGCATTCCCATTGACCAAAATGTTCGCATTGGTGGTGACACTGGCAAACCAATTGTGGCTACCAATCCCGACTCAAATGTAGCCAAAGCATTAACCGACATTGCAGAAAAAATTGCTCAAAAAGTTTCAGTCGCCGCTTTTGGTGCTAATACAGGTTTTTCAATTAATATTGTTGAATAAATAAGCCTAGAACTCCGAGATATTAAAGACCTCGGAGTTCTTTATATCACCCCATGACCCTTCACCAAGTAAAAAAACAAATCACAAAATGGGGTGCATTGATGATTTTCATTTACATCATCTACGTCATTGCTTTTCCATTAATCCCGCATATCTATTACGACGGCAACATGCTCGACATGGAAATGATTCTACGTAATGGTGCTCGTTGGTTTATTTTTATTTACATGCTTGGCTTGTTATTACTATTTTACGCATTTTATAAAATCACAAAACTGCTTCACTCTTTTTCAAAAGAAAAATCCAAAACGAAACAAACTCACTTAAAAAAAAAATATATTCATCATCAGCATTTTATCTGGCATCATCCTTATATTTTTATACCCCATCACCGCATTAGACATTGTCGTTTACGTCATCAACGCTCGCAATTGGGTTTTATATGGTGGCAACCCATTAATCACCCCGCCAGAAAATTTTCCAAACGATCCTTACATTCATCTTGCAGGTGAATATGTTAGCAAAACTTCACCTTACGGTCCCATTTGGGAAATCATCGGCACAATACCAATTCATTTAGGCATCACCGAAATCGCCAGCGCCGTCATTGCATTCAAAATAATTTCATTCATTGCATATATTTTCATGGCATGGCTCATCGCCTACAAATCAGAGCAAAAAAACATCAGCCAAGTCACCGCCCTCAGTTTTTTTGCACTCAACCCGCTCGTCATGCTTGAAGCGCTGGGCAATGGTCACAACGAAATGATGATGATTGCTTTCATCACACTCGGCTTAATTCTTTATCAAAAAAATAAATGGCTATGGGCAAGTGTAGCATTCACATTCGCCTGTTTGATTAAATTACCTGCCCTGTTGATTTTTCCTATCTTCGGGCTTTCACTATTAACAACCTCCAACTCACTGCAAACCCGCCTCACACGCGGACTTATAGCTGGTTCTGTTTTCATCAGCCTCTTTTTTATCTTTTACCGATTCATGGGTCCATTCCCCGATGTAATTCAAGGTGTCATTGATTCATTTTCACGGCGCAGTTTTTCACCCGCTTATGCTTTACACGTCATCGTGCGAGAATTTAATCCCGAATTTGCCAAAGCCATTTTAGCCAACACCAGAAATTTATTTTTCTTAATTTATATTTTTATTTTGATTCAGTTCGTCAGAAAAAAATTGACTTTACTCGAAGCAGGTTTTCTTGCCTATCTATTTCAAATCTTCCTCAGCAACGCCTTTCGGATTTGGTATCCACTGTGGCTGATTCCATTTGCCGTATTGAACTTAAACTCAAAAACATATTGGCGCGTCTTTTTATTTGGCGTAGCAGTGCAGTTTAGCATGGTCAGTTATTACATTTTATGGCGCTGGCATTGGAGATATTGGGATTGGGGTTTATCTGGTCCCCTCGCCCCCTACTGGAATTATTTTACAATTATGACTCCTTTCACCGTTTCATGGACGTTTACACTTCCATTTTTAGGCGAGTTGATTGGCAAATGGAAAGATAAAAATAAATTTGAAAAAGAATTGTGGATATAAAAATACCGCCAAATTTAGCCACTCCCCCAACCCCCCAATCCCTAATTACCAACTACCCCATCAGGTATAATTGACCCATGCAAACAGAAACTAAAAACATCGTCGGAGTACGATTTACCAAAGTAGGAAAAATTTATCATTTCGATTCATCCTCCATGCCAGACCTGAAAAAAGGTGAGCATGTCATTGTAGATACTTCACGTGGCAAACATTTAGGCGAAGTCATTCAAGTGTTAGACGAAGTTCCCGCGAAGCCAGAAGGCGGCTGGAAGTCCGTAGAGAGGCGTGCAACTCCTCGAGATTTAATGTTGCAACAATCTTGGCAATCTAAACAAACCGAAGCCATGATTAATTGTCGCGCCAGAGCATCTGAGTTGGGACTATTAGACACCATCAAAATTGTCACCGCTGAATATAACTACGATGGCACACGTCTCGCATTTTTATTCAGCACAGAGATTGAAGAAAAAGTTGATTTGAAATCACTCAAAAAAGATATGCAAGATTTGTACCCAAACAAACATATCGAAATGAGGCAAATTGGTCCGCGTGATGTAGCAAAATTATTGGGTGGCATGGGTGCTTGCGGAATTGAAACACGTTGTTGCTCAAAATTTTTAACCGACTTCTCCCCCATCTCAATCAAGATGGCGAAAGAACAAGGCATTTCATTAACACCTAATGAAATTACAGGTATGTGTGGTCGCTTACGTTGTTGTTTGATTTATGAATATGAACAATATGTCGAAGCCCGCAAAACTTTGCCAAAACGAAATAAAAGAGTCGTCACACCCAAAGGTGAAGGTAAAGTAATTGATCTACTTCCTATGAGTGATAAAGTAGTAGTGTTAATTGAAATTCCAAATGAACGTCCACAACAACATACATTCATGCGCGAAGAAATTCAACCATGGGATGAACTCGAAGCCCTGCGCCGAAAATCTCAAGCCCCATGTGATCGTCACGATAGTGGTGGATGCACTTGCGGCAAGAAAAGTCCATTGAATAAAAAATAATTCTTACGCAAAATGCGTAATTCATAAAACACAATGAATAACATACTTGTCATCCTTGCTCACCCCGACGACCCCGAATTTTTTTGTGGTGGCACATTAGCCCAATGGGCGCGTGAAGGTCATCACATCACTTATTTAATTTTGACCAATGGCAACAAAGGATTCAATCTCGCTACTCAAGCAGATATGACTCCTGAAAAATTAATTCCGATTCGCAAAGTGGAGCAAGCCGAAGCGGCGAAAATTATTGGAGCAAAACCGCCTCTTTTTCTTGACCTTGAAGATGGTTTATTAATCCCCGACCTTAATCTTCGCCGAATCATCGTGCGCGAAATCCGCAGACACAAACCTGATATTTTAGTCACTTGCGACCCACAAACTTTATTTGCTACCTACGGAATCAATCACCCTGACCATCGTGCTTGCGGACAAGTTGTGCTAGATGCAGTCTTCCCCGCCGCTGGTAGCCCTGTATTTTTCCCCGAATTATTAGACGAAGGCTTTGAACCTCACATGCCAAAAGAAGTTTGGTGTTCATTAACCAATCAACCCAATGAAACAATAGACGTTACCGAAACATGGAACATCAAACTACAAGCCATCCTGCAACACAAATCACAAGTGCAAGATGTTGATAAATTAATCGAAAGAATGAAAGCCAGAAGAAGCGAAGATAGCACCGAAGAAAATCCGAGATACGAAGAAAAATTTAGAGTTGTGAAGTACACATAGTCATAAGTCACAAGTCTAAAGTCTGTCTGACCTTCGACCTTTGACCTGCAACTTGTGACCAAATTAAGGAGAACTAATGCCCAATTTTTTACAGCAAGCCGAAGAATTATTCCCCTACACCCAAGCCATGCGCCGTGATTTTCACAAACACCCAGAGCTTGGATTTAACGAAATTCGCACTGGTGGAATTGTAGCCAAAGAACTTGAACAACTTGGTTTAGAAGTGACCAAAGGAGTTGGTAAAACTGGCGTAGTTGGTTATTTAGAAGGTGCAAAACCAGGTCCGACAATTTTGTTACGCTTTGATATGGACGCACTTCCCATTACAGAAGATACAGGTGCAGAATATTCTTCAACCAATAATGGAGTCATGCACGCCTGTGGACATGATGGTCACACTGCCATTGGTTTAACTGTTGCAAAAATTTTGAATGAACATAAAAATGATTTGAAAGGCAATATCAAATTTTGTTTTCAGCCATCAGAAGAAGGCACCAATGGAGAAGAAGTTGGTGGCGCATTGATGATGATTAAAGATGGCGTGATGGATTCGGTTGATAAAACATTATCGCTACATTTATGGAACGATAAACCACTTGGTTGGTTTCATGTAGGTGCAGGTCCTGTAATGGCTGGGGCAGAATTATTCATCATTAAATTAACTGGCAAAGGTGGGCATGGTGCACTTCCTGAAACAACTATTGACCCTATTGTATGTGCAACACACATCACCACTGCTTTACAAACAATCGTTTCAAGAAATGTTGAACCACTTAAACCTGCTGTGGTCAGTGTTACATCTATTCAAGCAGGCACGGCTTTTAATATCATTCCACAAACTGCTGAATTATGGGGAACGATTCGCACCTTTGACCCCGATGTAAGAAAAATCGTGATTGAACGTTTTCATCAAATTGTCAAAGGCACTGCTGAGGCAATGAATTGCCAAGTTGAAATTACACTTAAAGAAGTTACCTTACCCGTCACCAATGATGAAGAAGTAACTATGAGTGTTTTCAATTCTGCTAAACAAGTTTTCCCAAACATGCAAATTGATACAAATGCCTATCTCACTATGGGTGCAGAAGATATGGGTTACATGCAAGATAAAGCCAAAGGTTGTTATTTTATGATTGGCTCTGCCAACGCTGAAAAAAATCTCAACTATGGGCATCATCATCCCAAATTTGATTTTGATGAAAAAGCCTTGATTAACGGTGTGGCATTGATGGCAACCGCCGCCGCAGATTTATTAAGATGAAAAAAATAACTTCCACGCTTCTTTTTTTGACTTTGTGCTTGGGGGCTTGTTCCCCAGCCTCTTCTTCGTCTGAAACAGATTTGCCCACTGCACAAGTACCCACTGCTCCAGTTGAATCAACTGTTGAAGAAAACATTGACCAACCTGAAACGAGTCGAGAAGCGTTAATATCTGAAATTCAAAACAATGTCACTGCTCGCATGAATACATCTAGCGAGTTTTCATCTGCCACTGTAGATATGATTATTCCAGTTGGCGGCACAGTTCAAACAGGTGATGATAGCCGTGCAAAATTAAATTTGACTCCTGAAAATACAATTGTGCGCGTGGGACCAAATTCGTCATTTACATTAACGCAAATAGATAATGAAAATGGTGAACCGAAAACAACACTTGAATTGTTGTTCGGAAAAATTTTTATTTTATTAAATGGTGGTTCATTAGAAGTACAAACACCTTCAGGCACTGCCTCAGTGCGTGGGAGTTTGTTAAGTGTGCAATATAACCCAGACACACAAGCTATTCGTGCTGTTTGCTTGGAAGGTTTTTGTAGTTTGGAAAATGAAACAGGTGATGAAATTGATTTGGTTGAAGGAGAAGCCGCTTTAATTGATGATGAAGGTGTGCTTTCTGATGTGCTTGAAATTGATAAAGATGAAATTTTAGATTGGTTAGAAGAAAATCCTGAATTAGAAAATTTTATGGAGGAGTTACCAGATCCTGAATTATTCCCTGAAGATGTCTTTGATGAAAATGGCTTCATTGATTTTGATGGTGGGCTCGGTGACGGAGATCCTGGACCTATTGGTGACCCACCAGGTCCAGATGGAGATAATGGACCAGACGGTGACCCACCAGGTCCAGGTGGAGATAATGGGCCATGAGTCGCAAGGCAAAAAAATTGGATAATCGGTGTAGTTTTATCTTCAACAGTAGCTTTTGCAGTATTTCAAACTGTGAATGCACCAAGTCAAGATGTAACTATTTCACAAACTGAAACTCCAACTGCAATTATCGAAACCTTCACGCCAACCTTTGAAGGTTGTTATTTCGTTTGGGCAACCTACCCTGATTCTGAATTAACCGACAAATTAGACAGCACTGTTAAACAATTAAATGCTAATGCTTCTGCCTCAGCGACATTGTATGGTGAGGATTGTGTCTATGCGGATGGACACACAACTTTCGGCGTAATGGAAACAAATATTAGTGTTGTTACAACCGTGGATGATTTATCAAAGCATGAAGAATTTGGAAATTGGATTAAAGATGTGATGCAATTTCTAATTGAACTCCCACGTGAAGAATTACAAGGGAATTATGGCAAAGTAGAATTTCGGTTTAAGAAAAACGAAAGTGAAATTTTATTAGTAACTGTGCCAATTCAAAAATATTTGGATGAGGCTAAGGATAAAACAGGAATTGAGTTGTTTAATTTGTTTTATCAAGCACAATAATTTTTATTCGCAAGTGAATGTCCCTGCTGTAACGTCTGAGCCTTGATTCCAATTTTTCTCAAATTCTTGGGTGTATAAATTTGCAATTTCGGGGTTATCAATGATGATAGCGTTCTCTTCATTGTTATCATCAGCATTGGATGAGAAATTAAACGAGCCTGTAAAGACAATGCTATTATCAATAATCACCACTTTGTGATGTAGAAAACTGCCATTGCCATCTTGGCGGACGTGTAGATTGGGCAAATTAGCACACCATAAAGTTTTCAATTCAGATCGTGGGCTATTGCTACCAAAAGTTTCAAAGACACCTTTTACATCAACCCCTGCTTGGGCGCGTTCTATCATCTTTTGAGCAAGTGGATAATCAGTAAAACTAAAAGCCAAAAAACGAATACTTACTTGAGCATCATTAACTAGTGCAATCAAATTAATTAATGCTTTGTCTTCTGGTGAAAATAAAACTTGAATGGCATTGCCATTTAAGATGGCCCATTGATTGCTAATGGTTGAAGGCGCACGCGGACCTAGTTGCGCAGTCCATAATTCCTCCCATTCACGTTCATATATCAATGCAATTTCAGGCGAGTGAATCACAATCACATTATTACTTTGTTTATAAATTCCATTGACGGTGATGTTGGTTGAACCCGTCCATGTAATTTGTTTATCAAAAATCCAAAACTTGTTGTGCATCAATGCTGAACGGCCTGCATCATCTTTCACTTCAATGCCATTTTGAATCAAACGAGTGAATTGTCCGCGATTGGGTTGCGAATCAATATCTAAACCGTTTTCATTATCCGTTACCCAACGTACATCCACGCCACGCGCTTTAGCATTAATCAACGCATCAGCCACGCGAGGTAAATTAAATTCAAACGAAGCAATATGAATACTGCTTTGAGCAGAATTAATCAAGGCAATTAATTTTTCTTCGATCGAACCAGCAGGATTATTTTCATTATTCAATGTCAATGGGTCTGTGAAATATACATCCCAATATTTTGTTGGTGAAATTAATGTCGGCGTTTCAGTGATTGAAATGATAGTTGGTGTTTCTGTTACTGGAATAATAAATGGATCTAATGTATCAGTAACAGGCGGTAAAACCATCGGCGTT
Organism: Chloroflexi bacterium OLB14; assembly: GCA_001567105.1. GTDB lineage: Bacteria > Chloroflexota > Anaerolineae > Anaerolineales > Villigracilaceae > Villigracilis. The sequence continues at coordinate 45,096 of LMZR01000011.1, read as the reverse complement.
TCGGTTACAGGCACAATAAATGGTAAAGGTGTATCTGTTACATAAAATGGAATTTGCGTAACAGGTTCTAAAGTTGGCAAATCAATTGGCGCGCAAGCCAACAATAATATTGAAACGGCGAAAACAGCGATAAAAATCTTTTTCATAAGCATTAAGTACCGCGACATTTATGTCGCGCATGGCAAAATAAATTTTGCGGTACGCTTTATTCTAATCCAGAAAAATCTTGAGGATTACCTAATGGGTAATTTGATGCTTCGCCATTAATCCGTTTGACTAAACCACCTAGCACAGTGCCTGTTCCCATTTCTACAAATGATGAAATACCCGCTTCAGACATGCGTTGAATTGTTTCTGTCCATCGAACGCGTGCTTGCATTTGAGCTTTCAAATCGGCTCTGGCTTCATCCGCAGTTTTGATTATAGAAGCATGGACATTTCCATACACAGGGGCGCTTGGATTTGAAAAATTTGTATTATCTACTGCTTGATTCCATTCTGCTTGAATCGAATCCATAAGTGGAGAATGTGCCGCAATGGATACAGCCAAAGGTAATGCACGTTTTGCCCCAGCAGATTTTGCTAAAGTCATTGCTCTTTCTACTGCGGGTTTGGCACCTGAAATCACCACTTGACCTGGACAATTATCATTAGCAACTTGCACAAGTTCATTTTCTGCACTTGCTTCAGCACAAACTTTATCTAATGCGGGAATATCTAAACCTAAGATTGCCGCCATGCCACCAGCATTTAATTCTCCAGCATGTTTCATCAACTCACCACGTTTTCTAACAAGTCGTAAACCATCTTCAAAAGAGAAAGTGCCAGCGGCACACAGAGCAGATAACTCGCCAAGAGAATGTCCCGCTACAGCAGCAGGTTTCAGGTCTGGAAAAAGAAGCGAAAAAGTTCGGTATGATGCAATCGAATGAATAAATAAAGCAGGTTGGGTATTGACCGTGTCATTTAATTCATCTGCTACGCCGTTCATCATCAAATTTGAAATTGAAAATCCGAGAATCGAATCGGCTTGGTCAAATGTTTGTTTGGCGATTGGATGTGTTTCAGAAAGTTCTTTGCCCATGCCAATAGTTTGTGAGCCTTGACCTGGGAAAATGAATGCGGTGGTTTGTGAGTTGAGTTTCATTGATTGGGTCTCCATTGAGTTGATGTCATTGCGAGGAGCGCATTTGCTCTTTGCAACGAAGCAATCTTCTATCTAATTTATTAGATTGCTTCGGACAGAAGAACACCGCCCTCGCAATGACGTATGACTTATTAAAACACAAACGGGTCGTGAATGTCACGACCCGTTTTATGAAATCTGATTATTCAGCCGATTTCTTTTCTTTTTTCACTTGCACAACTTCGCGTCCTTTGAAATAACCGCAGTTATCACAAACGGTGTGAGGCAAGCGTTTGTTTCCGCAGTTTGAACAAGTGACGAGGTTGGTTAATACCAAGGCATCTTGTGAACGTCGGCGATCGCGGCGTCCTTTGGAATGTTTGCGTTTTGGATGTGGGGTCATGAACTTTCTCCTTATTTACATGGCGTAGGGGCGAGCAACCTCGCCCCTACAATAGAATACAATTTTGTTTGAAGCGGGCTGATTATATATGCCAGAGGCACATGCGTCAAGCGGATTTTTTGTAATGAAGAGTGGCTAAAAAGTAGGGCGCAGTGCTTTTTAATGATAGAGAAACCCAATAGCTTTATCAGCGTATAATTCATAAAGTCAAGAATGTTATTTTTTATAAAGGAGAAAATAAAATGGGTATTAGTATTATTATCATTGCAATTGCAGGCATATTATTTGTGGGATTTATTGGATTAGCGATTTATTTTGTAAGTCGAAATTCAAATAGTGACAATAACTCTACAGATGGAAGTTTGGGCGGATTTTTCCTTTGGGGCGACTCTAACTCAAGTAATGATGATTCTGGGAACGATGGCGGATTTTGGGGTGGTGATAGCGATGGAGGCGGAGGAGATGGTGGTGGTGATGGAGGAGGCGAATAACTCCATAGTAAAATTAGGGCATGGAAATTCAAATTGCAGTTGCAAAAGTTAATAAATACGCCGTCTCTGAAAGTGGTGACACACTTGAAGTAATTGAACGCCCCACTGGTGGTGTATCGGTTGTGCTGGCTGATGGACAAACGTCAGGCAGAGGCGCAAAAGCAGTTTCGCTTTTGGTGGTTAGAAAAGTCATAGGTTTGATCGCTGAAGGCGTGCGGGATGGTGCCGCCGCCAGAGCCGCATCAGATGCATTGTATGCAGATAAAGCAGGTAAAGTCACTTGCACATTAAACATCGCTTCTGTGGATTTGCACTCAAAAACAATTGTATTGACTAGAAATAATCCCGCACCCATGTTTATTTGTCGTGGTGAAGCGGTTGATATCCATAACGAAGAAAGCATTTCGTTAGGCACATCTCGGCATGTAAGACCCATCGTGACTGAAATCGGAATCGAAGCAGGTTTAACCATTGTGATTTTTAGTGATGGCATTTCTCATGCTGGTGAACGTGTTGGCAGACCGATGGATGTGGGGCAAGCGATTCATTCGATATTAGATGAACAAGACCCAACACCGCAACAAATTGCAGATTTTCTTTTAGAGCAAGCTGTGCATTTAGATGACAATCGCCCTGCCGATGATATTAGCGTGTTAGTGCTAAAGGTTTCTACTCGCACAGGTGATAATGTAAGGCGCATGAATGTCAGATTACCAATTCATGGTTAAAGCTTTTTGAACGCAGATAAACGTAGAAAATAAAATTCATGGTTAATAAAAAACGAAACTCAAAACATCGCTGGCGACATATTCAAGCAACGATTCGAGATACCAATATTTTATTAAAAGAATTTCGTGCACCTTTGTTTTGGTTTGTATTTGCAGTCATCGGTGGTGGATTTTTGTACGATTACATTGCAAGGCTGGTCAACGAACCTGTTAATAGTTTAGTCGAATCTATTTACATTGTTTTGATTGCCGCCTTTTTACAACCTGCCAATCGTGATTTTCCAAATCATTTTGCTTTGCAACTCTTTCATTTTTTTATGCCATTGGTAGGTATCATTGCTTTAGCACAAGGGTTGGCTGATTTTGGAAGTTTATTTTTTAACCGAAAATCTCGAAACAAGGAGTGGGAGATGGCAGTCGCCTCCACATTAAATAATCACATCATCTTAATTGGCTTGGGGCATTTGGGTTATCGTGTTGCCTTGAAATTACATGAAATAGGTGAAACCATTGCAGTGGTTGAATTTAGCACAGAGGCTGATACTGTTACTACTGTTAAAAGTTGGGGCATACCTGTTATTCACGAAGATGCCACACGCCCAGCCACACTTGAAGCAGTAAATATAAAAAATGCACGAGCCATTATCATGGCAAGTCAAAACGATGCCATGAATTTACAAATTGCATTGAAAGCTCGTAGCTTGAATCCAAACATTCAAGTAGTGATTCGCATTTTTGACGATGACTTTGCTCATGCTTTGCAAGAACAATTTGGCTTCATTGCATTAAGCGCCACCGAAATGGCGGCGCCCGTTTTTGCTGCTGCCGCCGCAGGTGTGGATGTAACTAACCCAATTTCGGTTGAAGGGCAATTGTTAAGTTTGGCGCGCATTACAATTTCTAAAGATGCACCCTTTACAAACAAAACCATTGGATACGTAGAAGATAAATATCATCTCAGCATTGTTTTGCATCGGCACAATGGCAAATCCGAAATGCACCCAACTAATACAACAGATTTACACGTAGGTGATGTACTTGCTGTGCTTGGTGTGCCTGAACAATTGAATCAAATTTTGCATGATAATGGACAGTGACGCTAATTCTCCTGTAATTGGTATTGTTGGCTCGTGTGGCTCGGGCAAATCTACCTTGTTGGCTGAGTTAGAAAAACGCGGTTATCGTTGTCGACACATTGCCCAAGAACATTCTTATGTCAAACAGATGTGGCAAATTATGAGCAAGCCTAACATTTTAATTTTTTTAGATTGTTCATTTGAAAATTGTACAAAACGTAGAAAATTAAATTGGTTAATCAGTGATTATGAAGAACAGCAAAACAGATTAAGTCATGCCCGCGAACATGCGGACATCATCATTGATACAAATAAATTTAATGCAGATGAAGTGCTTAATCTTGCTTTGGAATTTTTAGAGAAAAAATAAAATTAACCGCCCCGCAGGTATTTTGACTTAAGAATTAAACCTGCGGGACGTTTCATATAAGGAAAATATTCTGTGAAAAAATTTTTACTATTAACTAGCACGCTTCTTTTCTTGACCTCCTGCCTAACTCTTTTTCCTCAACCTCAGGCTTCACCTACACCTCCTGCATCCCCCACACAAAGCCAAACTATTGAAACAGATTTATCCATTTTCAATGATGGATTAAATCCAATCTATCACCCAGTTATTGATACATTATCAAGTGCAAGTTTATACCAATTAGATTTTGTCATTGCTGATGATTTGTATCACATCACTGGAAAAGAAACCGTCAATTACACGAATAACGAAGATGTGCCATTGAATGAAGTTCATTTCCGTTTGTTCCCGAATATATTAGGTGGAGAAATGACCGTTGAAAACATCCTGGTTAATGGTGTATCTGTTCAAGAGAAATATAAGCTAAACGATAGTTTGTTAATTGTGCCGTTAGAAAAGCCACTGCAAGTACATGAAAGCGTGAAAATCAGTATGGATTTTGCAATGACTATTGCTACCAGTGTAGACCTCAACTACGGCGTACAAGCTTATGATAGTAATGTGTTAGCTTTAGCTCATGCTTATCCGATGATTGCAGTTTATAACCATGAGGGTTGGAATTCTGAAATCCCGCCCCAATCAGGTGATGTGATATTTGCAGATATGTCATTTTTTGTTGTGACAGTAGATGCGCCAAGTGATTTGGTTTTAGTCGGCTCGGGGCGAGAAACAAAACATGAAGAAAACGGAAACAGGCAACAGGTCAGATATGAGGCGGGGCTTGTGAGAGATTTTTATCTGACGGGGAGTCCAAATTATCAAGAATTTGTGCGTGAAGTAGATGGAGTCACATTAAGATTTTATACCGATGGTGATTATAAAGCAGGTGTTGAAGAGGCGTTAAATTTTGCCGAAGAATCTATCAAAATTTTTAATGGACGTTATGCACCTTACCCATACACTGAATTAGATTTTGTTTCTACACCAACTTTAGCTTTGGGCATTGAATACCCTGGTATGATCGCAATTACAGAATGGATTATGGATCCGCAAATTGGATATTTAGAAGCGACCGTAGTGCATGAGGTGGCGCATCAGTGGTTTTATAATTTGGTAGGCAATGACCAACTTGATGAGCCGTGGTTAGATGAATCGATGGCGCAGTTTGCAACTTTACAATATTTTACTGATAGATATAGCGAAGATGGTTATTTTGAATTTTTGAGCGAGTTAGAAGGTAGATGGTTTTATATTGGGGAGGAGAAAATACCTGTTGGCTTGCCTGTGCGAGATTATAGCGATGCTGAATATAGTGGCATTGTGTATGGACGTGGTGGGTTATTTTTCATCGCTTTAGAAGAAAAGATAGGCTCTGAAAATTTTGATACGTTTATGAAAAAATTATGTAACGAATAATGTTTTTAGAGTTAGCACCACTGAAATTTTACGAGCCGAAGCAGAGAAATCTTGCAGTTGTGATTTGACTGAGTTGTTTGAGGAGTGGATTTATAGGTAGTTAGATAGTTGGGTAGTTATCAGTGATCAGTTATGAAGTAGTGAATAATGCTTGATGTGAATTACATCACTAATTTGTGCTGGTAATTTTTTTAGGTGGCTTTTCCTTGTTGACCTTTGGTGTAGGGGTGAATATAATTTTATTATATTTTGATTTTTGGCGGTATAACATGCTAAACGTGTAAGGCAAAAGTGCACCCAACAAAACGCGCATCAACTGTCTTGAGTAACCATTTGCCTACACGCAAAGTATTATTTCCTCAAACCATACAACAACACCCCTGCCGCAACGGATAAATTCAACGAACTAACCCGTCCACTCATCGGAATTGAAACAGTCACATCACACACATCCACTTGTTCTTTGGTTAAGCCTTTTTGTTCATTGCCTAATATCAACGCCCAAGGGATCTGCGGAATCAAAGACTGATAACTTACATCAGCCTTTGCAGATGTTCCAATTAATTGAATATTTTTTTGTTTTGTCCAAGCCACAAATTCAGTAAATGAAGCTTGAATAATCGGCTTCCAAAAAATTGTTCCCATGCTAGCGCGTATCACAGTAGGATGATACAACTCCACGCCACCTTCTAAAAGAAAAAGCGCATCTATATTGATCGCATCTATAGTGCGTAGGATTGTGCCAACATTGCCAGGGTCTTGTGGCGAAACCAGCGCCACAGCTCGTTGTACATTTTTCACATCATCAAACTTAAATTCTTTCTGTTTCACTACTGCTAAAATCCCCTGTGGGTTTTCTTTACCTGCTAGGCTTTCTAGCAAGTGAGCAGAAATAGGTTGAAGTTTAATATGCGCAACACCATCCAACAAATCTTTAGCAAAAGGGCTGGTTAACAAATCTGGAGCATATAAAACAACATCAACATCCCACCCCGCCTGAATAGCTTCAGCAACATGGTAAATCCCTTCTACTAAAAATGTTTTGCTTTCCAGGCGTGCTTTTTTCTTTTGCAAAGCACGCGCTTGCTTTATCAACGGATTCGATGCGCTAGTGATAAGGTCCATATAGAAATTGTATCCGATTATAATTAACTTGATGAAACGACTTTACAAATTAATATGGTTGTTGACATTTTTCATCTTTGCTTGCGCTACAAATACGCCAACCCAAATTACTATTATAGATGGTGAACAGATTTTTTCGCTTGAAACAGATCAGCGTGTAGCAGCGTTAATTTTAGTTGAAGCTGGTATTCAATTCCTACCTAGCGACCGTGTCTTCGCCGATGGTGTTTCATATCAACTGAATGAAGCTCTACCTGCAAATTTACATCAATTGCAATTACGCCGCACAATGGATATTACACTTAACAACCAAGCTATGCAAACTTCAGCAACAACCATAGCAGATGTATTAACTGAATCAGGATATAGGTTGACCGCAAACGATACGACCACTCCGCCTCTTAACTCGCTGATAGTTGATTCTGTGCCGATAACTTTTTCTCCCGCCCAACTTTTGACTATTACTGCCAACGGACAAGTAATACAAATTCATTCATCTGCCAACACAGTTGCAAAAGCATTGGCTGAAGCAGGGATTCCGCTGGTTGGAATAGATATCAGCTATCCATCAGAAAATGAAGCGTTACCAGCAGATGGGCAAATTCGTTTGGTGAAAGTCAAAGAATCAATAGAAGTGAAGCTCGAATCGATTCCTTTTTCTATTGAAGAAATTGTTTCAGATGAAGTTGCATTTGGTCAAGATGAAATTATCGAAGCAGGTATCAATGGTGTGGCCATGATTCGCACGCGGGTGCGCTATGAAGATGGTGTGGAAGTGAGCCGTATGCAAGAAGATAAAACCATATTGCAAGAGCCAAAAACGCAAATTGTAGCCAGTGGCACAAAAATTGTTTTATCACCTATAGGTGGCGATACGCCGTATCAGTATTGGTATGCAACAGAAATGTATGCTTCATGGTATTCACCTTGCAACTCTGGCACAGGTGGTTGTTCGTATGGCACTGCCAGTGGGGCGCGTGCTGGCTATGGCATTGTAGCCGTAGATTATTCAATTTATAGTGATCTGGCAGGCATGCGAGTTTATATTCCAGGTTATGGTGTAGCGACAATTGGTGATACAGGTGGTGGACCTATAATTGAAACTACTTTCGGTGTGCCGCGCACTAAATGGATTGATTTAGGTTATGATGATAATAACATCGGTGGTTTATCTGGTTGGGTGACGGTTTACTTTCTTGAGCCTGCACCTGCAACGATTCCGTATTTTTTAAAGTAGATTCTTAAACACAAAGGACACGCAGTACATAAAGTTTTTTTAATAAAAATCTTTCACGATATGTCTAAATTTCAAAAAATCATAATCACATTTTTATCTTTCTTTGCAATAACCCTTTTTATAGGTATGGGAGTTTATCTCTATTTCACCTATCAAACTGTTGCCGCACAGCCATTAGGACCTTCACTACCAACCTTTGCCCCGCAAGCTTTGCCACCCACATGGACTGCATCACCAGGACCCGCCCCCACACAACAAGGCTTAGTAACTTTTGTACCTACAGTCTCATTCCCTACAAGCACACCTGCCCCCCGCTGTGGTGGACCTGCTCTAATGAATGTGCTAGTCATCGGCTCTGATGCACGAGGCGATAATTACACCTATGGCTTAGCCGATGCCATTCGTTTAGTCCGCATAGATTTTGTTACACCAAAAATTACTGTTCTAGAATTCCCACGTGATCTATGGGTCGAAATTCCACACATCGCCGATAACCTAAATGGTCAAGATCATGAAAAATTAAATCAAGCCTTTTTATATGGTAATTCTGGCTTCAAATATTGGGACGACCCATCCGAAGGCTCTGGCTTATTGGCGTTGACATTAAATTTAAACTTCGGCGTACAAAGCGACCATTACATCACCGTAAACATGCGTACCTTTGAAAATATTGTCAATGCAGTTGGCGGTATTGACGTAAACATCCCAGATAAAGAAATATCAAAAACTTCAGGCTTACCCGTTGGGCAACATCACCTCAACGGAAGTGAAGCATTAAAACTTGTGCGCAATCGTGAAGGCGGAAGTTTTGAACGAGCCGACAATCAAAACCTTGTAGTTTGTGCATTACGAAAAAAGCTAACTAGCCCAACAGTAATTACACAAATTCCTGAACTCATTCAATCATTCCAAGATAACATCCGCACCGACTTCACCCCCGAACAACTCAGCCAACTCGCTTGCTTAGGCGCCCAAATGCCACCCGAAAATATTTCACTGGTTAGCTTCCCCGCCGATTTATTTACCCAAACACGCGAATTTGACCCCGTGTTTGACAAACGCATTGCCATCCTCGCCGCAGACCATAACATCCTACGAGATTACGTCACCCGTTTTCAAAGTGGCTTATGGCCCCTGCCCAACGCCCCACTCCAAACCACCGAACAAGAAGATACCCCCATAGCCTGCGAATGAAAAATATACCTCCACTTAATGTTCATACCATTCTAAAGCAATATGGCTTACGTGCCGACAAAAAACTTGGGCAAAATTTTTTGCATGATGATTCAGCATTAATCAAAATTTGTGAAACTGCTGAAATTTCCGATTCTGATTCTGTCTTAGAGATTGGACCTGGGCTTGGAAGTTTAACTCGCTACCTCGCCGCCTCATCCGCTGACCTGACAGTTGTTGAATTAGACCCCGACCTTTTGCCTCCCCTCAAGTGGATTCTGAAACCTTACCCGCATGTAAAAATTATTCATGGTGATATTCTCAAATTAAACATCGCAGATATTATCAAAAAGCAAAATTACATTGTAGCGGCAAATATTCCATATAACATCACATCGGCTATTATTCGTCACTTATTAGAAAGTGAAATTAAACCAAAACGCATTGTATTAACCATTCAAAAAGAAGTAGCTCAAAGGATTTGTGAAGAACCTGGCGATTTAAGTTTATTAGCTTTAAGTGTGCAAGTGTATGGCAAGCCAAGTTTGCAAGCAGTCATCCCCGCCGAGTCATTTCACCCCATCCCCAAAGTTGATTCTGCTATTTTACGCATTGATATTTATGATGAGCCACTGATTGAAAAAGAATTATTAGATACTTTTTTCAAACTCATCAAAGCAGGTTTTAGTCAAAAACGAAAGATGTTGAGAAATTCACTGGCGAGTGGATTACACATTTCCAGCCAAGTGGTGGATGAATTGCTTGAATCAGCTAACATCGAGTCAAAGAGGCGGGCTGAGGCTTTGTCTATTGCTGAATGGCAAAGATTATGTCGGCAGTGGAATCAAAAAGCCTAGTACTTTTGTCTATTAAATAAATAGTACCAATAGTATCCTTTTTTACTTGACCAGTGTTTTAGTTATGTAATAATTTGTAAAAAGGAGAAAACATGAAAAAGAAAAATTTATTTTTATCTATATTGCTAATTATTGTACTTTCGGCATGTAATTTGCCAAGCGGAGGTGACAATGCAGGGAACAGCAACAGCACCGAAGCGCCTATTGATGATTTGGCTTTAACTGTAACTGCTCAAGCTTTATTGTTGAATCAAGTAACTAATACACCAGAATTCACTGCCACACCACAATTTACTGCTACACCAGAATTTACAGCCACACCTTCTGTGCCTCAAGTAAGTGTAACCACAAACACAAACTGCCGTACAGGTCCTGGCGTTGTGTACGATTTGCTAGGCGGTTTGAATGTTGGGCAAACAGCTGAGGTGGTTGGTAAAAGTTCTTCTACTGGTTATTGGATTATTAAGCTACCAGGTAGCAATACTATTTGTTGGCTATTTCCACAACACGCAACTGTCAGTGGCAATACTGCTAATTTACCTGAATACCCTGTTCCAGCCACACCCACTCCATCTTTACCTGCCGCGCCAAAAGACTTTAAGGTAGAAACTAAAATTTGTACTATAAACGGTATTACGCTTAAGTATGAAGTTACAATAAAGCTAACTTGGAGTGATGTTGCCACAAATGAGTCTGGGTACCGTATTTACGAAAACGGTGCTGAGATTGTTACTTTAGATGAAAACATAACTCAATATACCCATAACACAACCATTGCAGTTGTGCCACCACCAGGAAGCCCATTAATCTACACTTATACAATCGAGGCATACAATAGCACAGGGAAATCAAATCAAAAAGAAGTGACTGTACAGTGTCAATAAAATAAACAAAAATCCCCGTGAAATTTCACGGGGATTTTATTTCGTCAATCTAACAATTTACAATCGTAAATTGTTAAGTGCCTTCTTCCCAAGAATTGAGGTAGTGCAGTTGTTCGTCTGTGAGTTTATCAATCTTCACGCCCATCGATTCAAGTTTGAGGCGGGCAATTTCGTTATCAATATCAGCTGGCACTGAGTAAACTTTCTTTTCCAATTTATCAGCATTCTTTGCCATGTATTCAGCGGCTAAGGCTTGGTTAGCAAAAGACATATCCATTACAGAAGCAGGATGCCCTTCAGCAGAAGCGAGGTTAATCAAACGACCTTCACCGAGGATGTTAATCTTGCGACCATCTTTAGTTAAGTATTGATCAACAAATGGGCGCACCAAATTGGGTTTGCCTTTGCTCATGGCTTCTAAAGCAGGGATATTAATTTCAACATTGAAGTGACCAGAGTTTGCCACAATGGCACCATCTTTCATCACTTCGAAATGATGTTTATCTAATACGTTGATGTCACCAGTGACGGTACAGAACACGTCACCAATTTTAGCGGCGTCAGTCATCGTCATCACTTGATAACCATCCATCACGGCTTCGAGAGCTTTCATTGGGTCAGTTTCAGTGACGATAACTTGCGCTCCCATGCCACGTGCACGAGATGCAAGACCACGTCCACACCAACCATAGCCTGCAACTACAAATGTTTTCCCTGCTAACAAAACGTTGGTTGCACGGATGATTCCATCAACTGTGGATTGACCTGTACCATAGCGATTATCAAATAGATGTTTGGTGAGCGCGTCATTCACGGCGATAACTGGGAATTTTAATACCCCATCTTTTTCCATCGCTTTGAGGCGGATGACTCCCGTAGTTGTCTCTTCTGTTCCACCGATGACGTTCTTTAACATTTGCTTGCGTTCTTCATCGCTTAAGCCTTTTGCCCAAGAAGCAAGTGATGGCTCAAGTTTTTCAAAACGTCCCATTTCAATGAAAAATAATGAAGAGACTAAATCAGCACCATCATCCATAGTCATGTGCGGTTTATGTTCCAACGCGGCGCGGATATGTTTGAAGTAGGTAACTTTATCTTCGCCTTTGATAGCAAACGTTGGAATTTCAAATTGATTGACCAATGCTGCCGCCACATCATCTTGTGTAGAAAGTGGGTTAGATGCAGTTAACACAATATCAGCACCACCTTCTTGTAATGCCACCATCAAGTTTGCCGTTTCAGTAGTCACATGCAAACAAGCAGAGACTCTTAATCCCTTAAGTGGTTTTTCTTTCTTGAAGCGTTCACGAATGGAACGAAGGACTGGCATTTCTCTTTCTGCCCAATCCATGCGGCGGCGTCCGCCTTCGGCTTGGTTAATATCTTTAATATCGTAATTGCTCATGTAAAACTCCTTTATTTTTACAACTTATGACTTTAATCATCTTCGTGTTCGCACAAGAAATATTAAACATCATAAAACTTTTTTTATTCATTAGAGTTGGTCTCAACAATTAACACAGTATCAAAGGCATATACAGTGCGTATGTACGGCATTCAAAGGCGAACACTGCCAGCTTAACCAACAGATCTAAATAGATTTTTAATTATATTTCCGTCATTGCGAGCCGCGCTTGATTGTCGAGTTTATCGAGACACTTGTTTTTGCAGCGAAACAATCTTCAACGTAATCACAAGATTGCTTCGTCGTGATGTTCTACATCACTCCTCGCAATGACGAATTATCTTTTATTTCAAAAACTCATCCAACTTACCAGCATCATCAAAACTCTTGCGGAAGCGACTCAAAAATTCTTGCTTGCTATAGCTATGGCTTTGCGGACCATTTTGCTCCAAACAATAAACAGCCGCTAACGAACCAATTTCACCACATAATTTCCAATCTAACCCATGAGCATAACCAGATAAAAAGCCACCTCGAAACGCATCGCCCACACCAGTAGGGTCAACAATTTTATCTTCAGGCACAGTAGGAATATGAACCGAAATACCATCAGTGTATAAATCTGCGCCATCTTTACCACGTGTAATCACTAATACTTTGACATGATTCAAAATTTGATCCAAACTCCAACCTGTTTTCTTTGAAATTAAACCAAATTCATAATCATTACAAAACAAGAAATAAGCACCTTCCATATCTCTTGCTAACTCATCACCTTCCAACCGCAACACTTGTTGACCTGGGTCATACAAATATGGAATACCTAAATCCCGACACTCAGCAGGGAATTTCATCATCGCATCGGGTGCGCTTGGTGAAACAACAACTAAATCAGGTTTTTTATCTAATTCTTTAATGGACTGGCTAGCAGAATGTCCCATCGCCCCAGGGTAGAATGAAGCAATTTGGGCAGAGTTTTGATCCGTAGTCGCAAAGAAAGAAGCGGTAAATACAGATGGAATCACTTTCATCAAAGAAGTATCCACACCTTTTGAATCGAGCCATGCGCGATATTCAGCAAAATCTTCACCCACAGTTGCCATCACACGCGGTTTACGTCCTAACAATGCCATCGTATAAGCAATGTTTGGCGCAACTCCCCCACGCTGTTTAGACATCGCATCTACAAGAAACGAAAGACTAATCGAGCCTAATCGTTCAGGCAAAATTTGCTCTTTGAAGTGACCGGGGAAAGTCATCAAATAATCGTAAGCTACAGAACCAGTTAAAAGAATATCCATTATTCACTCACAGTAAAAGGCGCACTCTGGTGAGTGCGCCATAAATTTTGTTACGCGCGTGAGTTTATCACGAGGTTTTATAGATGTAAAGTTTTTTTGATGAAGAAATTTCTATATAAAGAAACTTCAAACTATAGCCTATTATCTCTTATCAATGGCTATTACTCCTTTACTTCTGTCCAAATTTCATCATACAACAACAAATCAGCGCCTAAATCAATCACCTCATGCCCTTTCAAAAACTCTTCGGCAGGCGTGTTAGTCACGTTTGAATTGATATAAGCCTCATACACATCTGGCGCATGATCTTTGGCATAAGCCAAGGCAGCATCATTAGGATTGGTATATGGATAATCCACCAAAGTCAGCCAATTATTGTTACCTTGCAAAAGATAATTTAACCAAGCATAAGCCGCATCAGGGTGTGGCGCAGTAGGTGAAATTCCCATACCATCATAAAAAATGATTGAACCTTCTTCAGGATACACATACACAAAGGCAGGGTTTTCCTGTTGCACTAAAAAGGCTTCACCATTCCACACAATCCCTAAATCCACCTCACCAGAAATCAATGCAGTTTTCGGGCTATCGCTATCAAACACGCGAATATTAGGCATTAACTCCAACAATTTTTGTTTCGCTTCTTGTAGTTCTGCTTTATCCGTTGTATTAACATCATAACCAAGCGTTAACAAAGTAGCCCCAATCACCACACGGTTATCATCAATAGAAACAATACGATCTACATATTCAGGATTCCACAAATCTTCCCATGATGTTGGTGGGTTTGCCACCGTTTCACTATTATAGACAATCGCCTGCGTACCCATTTGATATGGCACCAAATAATCTAAAGCATCACCGTAAGCAGAAACTAAATCCTGATTCAAATTAACCAAATTAGGCAATTTGCTTTTATCCAATTGCTGCAAAAGCCCTTCGCGCATCAATACACCAATCATGTAATCACTAGGGTGAATCACATCATAAGGATTAATCCCCTCGCCAATCGCCACCTTTGAATACAACTCTTCATTAGATGAAAAGAAATCTGTATTCACATCAATGCCATATACCAAACCAAAACATTCAATCACATCAGCAGGAATATATTCAGCCCATGTATAAATATTGATAGAGGTACTCTCCACTTCAAGGCGCGGGCTGGGTTCATTACACACAAATCCACTTGACGTTGTAATTTCTTGCGATGAAGTTTCCCCACCTGCTGAACATCCCACCATACTCACTAACGCTACCCCAAACAAAATTTGTCGAACCGAACGAAAAATTTTGTATGCGTTCATTCTTTCTCCTTTTTTATTAAAATGTGATCTTGCAAAAACATTATAGTGTAAATAATTCTCGAATACAATCTTTTGAAACGCCCAAACTTAACTCACCCGCTTGACGCGTTTTTTATTTACCAGTATAAAACTAGAATGAAAAAAAACCGCTTCTTGACCTCACTGCTAATTGTTCCTGTTCTATTGGCTTGTTCATTGTTCCCAAACCTCCCAACAATCCCCCCAGGCTGGACTGTGACCCCAAGCCTATCACCTACGCCTGAATTTACAGCTACACCCACAGTCACACCTACCCCATTAATCACCGAGCGTGTAGATGTTGGAGATTTATCATTATTTTATGGTGAATACGACTCTGCACTATTTCAATATCAAATCGCTTTGCAAGATTCACCAGACCCTGAAATTAGAGCAGGTGCAAAATGGGGCGAAGCCAGAATTTATTTTGCTGAAGGCAGAAATACCGAAGCTCTAAATGCTTTACAAACATTAATCACAGAGTATCCGCAATCTACTCATGCCGCACAAGCTTTCTTCTTGCAAGGTTTTGTTAATTATCGTTTAGAAAATTATCCAGCCGCCGCAGATTCATGGCAGACTTATTTAGTATTACGACCTAACTATTTAGATTCGTATGTGCAAGAATTACGCGGTGATGCTCTATATAATGCCAAAAATTATCTCGAAGCATTATCTGCTTATACAATTGCAGTGCAAGCCCCATCTTTAAGTGATGACATTGACCTCGATATGAAAATTGCAGATACACAAAAGCAATTAGGAAATATCACCGAAGCTATTGCGTTATATGATGGAATCATCGCACGCGCCCCAAACGATTACATCAAGGCTGAGGCTTTGTATGAGATTGGGTTGGCGTATCAGGCACAAGGTCAGAATGAAGCGGCTATTGAACGCTTTAGCATAGCAGTTAATAATTATCCGCTTTCTTATTATGCCTATCTTAGTTTAGTCGCCTTGTTAGATTTAGGTGGCACAGTGACAGAATTACAACGAGGATTAGTAGATTATTTTGCAGGTCAATATGCTGTGGGCATTGCCGCCTTTGATAGATATTTACAAACTAACCCAACAGATAATGATGGCACTGCATATTATTATCGCGCACTTTCCAAAAGTAACTTAAGTTTATATGATGAAGCCTTAATTGATTACGATACTTTCATCAACAACTACCCTGCTCATCGCAATTGGGGAGATGCCTGGGGTGAAAAAAGCATTTATTTTATGGTCACAAAAAAATAATTACACTGCCGCTGCCGAAAACGCTTATCGAATTTGTAAATATTGCGCCTACAAATACAATTTCAAGTACGTATCTATTTAGTGCAGGCAGAATTTATGAGCGTGATAATCAAATTGATAAAGCCATTGAAACATGGTCGCGTTTGGCAAATGAATATCCAGGTTCAACTGAAACACAAGATGCGATTTTTCTGATGGGGATTTTAGATTATCGGCGCGGACAATATGATTTCGCTCTCGCCTCTTTCGAGCGGAGTCTTGCTTCTGCTCCATCAGCCGAAGTTCAAGCCCGAGCCTTATTGTGGATTGGAAAAACACAACAGAAAATTGGAAACTTAGATGCCGCAAATAATGCTTGGCGTGAGGGACAAAATAAAGATTCAGGTGGCTATTACAGCGAACGCGCCAGAGATTTGTTATTAGAGCGCACCCCATTTAAGTCAGTTGCTTCAATCAATCCACCGAATTTAGCACAAGAACGCGCCGATGCCGAAGCATGGATGCGCCTAACTTTTAATATAGGTAATGAAGTTGATTTAAGTGGTTTAGGTGGCTTAGCAACTGATGAACAAATTATACGCGGTAAAGAGTTTTGGGATTTAGGTTTTTATGCTCAAGCAAAAGATGAGTTTGAAAGTTTACGCACCCAACTGGAAAGTCAGGCAGATGCGATTAATAGTTACCGCCTAACAAATTACCTCGTAGATTTAGGTATGTATCGCGTGGCGATATTTTCAGCTAGGCAAATTTTGAGTATGGCTGGTTTAGACGAACATGCTGAGTCGATGATGTCGCCTATTTATTTTAGCCATCTCCGTTATGGATTCTATTACTCAGATTTGGTCACTGTAGAAGCGCAAAAAAATGGGCTCGACCCATTATTAGTATACAGTGTCATTCGGCAAGAAAGTTTATTTGAAGCTTCGCCACTTCGAACGCCAATGCTCATGGCCTAATGCAAATCATCCCTAGCACAGGTGCGCAAATTGCAAGTGAATTGGGCAAACCTTTAGATTACAACGATAATGATTTATATCGCCCGTATGTTAGTATTATGTTTGGAACACATTATCTTACCAAAAATAGAAACTTATTTAATGGCGATACATACGCCGCCCTTGCCGCTTACAACGGTGGACCTGGCAATGCTTTAGCATGGAAAGAACTTTCAGGTGATGATCCCGATTTATTTGTAGAGTCGGTGCGCTTTGAAGAAACACGAAATTACATTCGTCACATCTACGAAATTTTTGTGATTTATAGAAGATTGTATGGAGTTGGAGAATGATGTTATAAAAATGAAAACCGTTTTTATAGCAAATATACATAGACAGAGGCGCCAAGGATAAGACAAATAAGCGCAATTATATCTGCAATAAACACGCGGTTAACCTGCGAGTTATATCCACCAATTGACCAAGCTAAATAAAGAAAAGACAGCACACTTACAAAGCCAGCAATAAAAGCCATAGCTTGAACGGTTGGTTGAAAAGCGGCGTATAAGAAAAATATGCCCAATAAGCCAAACAAAACTGCTCGGTGGCGCATAAGAATAGTTAAATTTGGTTCATCAATTGGGATGCCATAAAGTTTATTCAGATGATCACCTCCAAACATGCCGTAAAGAGGTAATAGATGAATAATGGAAACTACTATAAACATTGCTGAGATAATGTAATGCATAGTATATAAAAGCCCTAAGCGGACAGAAACCCACCATCTACAGGGATAGTAGCCCCATGCACGTAACTAGAAAAATCACTGACTAATACCAGCGCCATCCGTGCAACCTCGTCTGGTTGACCAGGTCGTCGAATAGGCAATCTCTGTTGAAATTGAAAGGCAGTCTTCAACACATCAAAACGAAAACGAAATATCTGTTTGGCGGCGGCTAATGTACCAGAGGTAACAATCCCCCCTGGAACAAGCGCATTAACTCTGAACCCACGCCGAGCGTGTTCCTTAGCTAAAGCGCGTGTTAACGCAATAACACCTGCTTTGCTAACGCTATAGTGCGCCAAATCTTCCTTGAAGGGTAATACCGCTTCAATAGAGCCAATATTAAGAATTACGCCACCTCGCTTACCACGCTGGAGAATCATGTGCTGACACATCCAGTAAACAGAAAATAAGTTGACTTCCATCACTTGACGATAGAAAGCCTCATCAGCATGGACAAAATGTCGAAATGGATAAATCCCCGCATTGTTAACCAAAATATCTGGACTTGCAGTTTGCACCTGACTCCATAAATCATCAATCTGATCTTTATCAGACATATCTACAAGGTGCGTATTTACATCTACCGAAAAAACTAAAAGTTCTTCTTTCGCTTTTGATAGATTAACAGCGTCAACATCTATAAGGTCGAGGTCTGCACCTGCCTCAGCAAAACGATAAGCGATGGCTTTCCCTAAACCAGCCGCCGCCCCAGTAATAAGAGCGCGTTTGCCTTTGAGTGAGATAAGTTGATTAAGAGGAGGTAATGAAGTCATAATGCTCGATATTGAATATTCATATAAGGCTAGGCAATCTACGCAGGAAACCTTTGCGCCGCTATTAATCCATATGCGCCACAATGCGCTGATGCGCCGTATCTACATCCATATCCAAAATAGAAATCAGCTTATCCCGCCCATTTTCACCAGCCACAATTTCCAAACGCGTTTGAGGCACGCCAAGCACTTCAGCCAAAAATGAAACTAATTCAACATTGGTTTGAGCATCTTCAGCATCTGAGGCGATATGCACCTTGATAGTACCATCGCCCATCATGCTCACAATCTGATTTCGGCTAGCACGCGGAGTCACGCGTACTGCCAAAGCCGCACCTCGTTTACCATCACGCAATTCAAATTTTCTGGTCATGCTACACCTCGCTTATGAAAGTAATACAATCAACAATCGTTCAACTAAGTTCAATACTAAAATCAAGAACAACGGGCTAAAATCTAAACCACCAGCAGGCGGAATCATATTCCGAATTGGGTTGAGCAACGGAGCCACAATTCTATCTAAAGCCTCTCGCACAGGGTGATAAGGCGAAACAAAAAAAGATAACAATGAAGAAGCAATTACTATCCAAATCAACAACTCAAAAATAATCCTTACCAATAATACCAAAGCCGCAGAACTCATTCTCTCTCCATATTTTTATAATTTCTCTCACCAACAATTGCCGTACCCACACGCACAAAAGTAGCACCTTCTTCAATCGCCACTTCATAATCCAAACTCGTACCCATCGAAAGTTCCGAAAAATCTACTTGCGGATATTGTCTCATTAAAAATTCTTGCAAACGTTTCAACTTCACAAAAAACTGACGAGAATCCTCAGCCACAGCGCCAATCGGCGGCATCGCCATCAAACCACGCACTTGCAAATTAGGTAACAGCAAAATCTCGTTCAACTCACCTAACAACTCCTGCCAACGACCTTCATCAAAAGCATTCCAGCCACTTTTACTTTCTTCCCCACCCACATTAAACTCCAACAACACTGGCAAAACTCTTTTCGCCTCACCGCAAAATCTATCTAATCGTTTCGCAAGTTTCAAACTATCTAACGAGTGTAAAAAGTTAAAGTTCTCAGCCACCAACTGCGCCTTACGACTCTGCACATGACCAATCATATGCCATTCTACCGCAGAAAAATCTACCAAAGATTGAATTTTCGTAACACCTTCCTCAGCATAATTCTCACCTAAAACTTTTGCCCCCGCCTCAATTGCCGCTCGCACCACCTCCACAGGCTGAGATTTCGTCACCACCACCAGCTTAATAGATTCAACATTTCGACCTGCTCTATTTGCTGAAGATGCGATTTTTTTCCAAAGTCGCTTCATTCCTACTTTTTGATTTGCTTAACGAGTTCATCCATCTCTCAATTTTACCCGCCTCTCCCCTGACCTTCAACCTGCTTACTGAACTTCAACATGATCATTATATTTAGGCATCTTATTAATTCAACCCCAGCAACACCCCAAACCTACCCGTCTTACCTTTTTCAGCGCGGTGCGAAAACCAATCATCTAAATGGCAAGCTGTGCACAAACCTGAAATTTGAATTTGCTCCACACCTGCATTTCTTAATTGAAGCACGTTCGCAGTCCATAAATCGAGATACAGTTTGTCATCCCTAACTTGTAAAATTTTCTCAGCATCATCTTTATATTTTTCACGAAATTGTACAGCAACATCTTCACCAACTTCATAATGATCTACTGATATAGACGGACCAATACCAGCAACAATATTTTCAGGCTGGCAGTTGTAATGTTCCATCATAGCCTTTACTGTTACTTGTGCTACACCTTGCACAGTGCCCATCCAACCTGCGTGAGATAAAGCAATAACATTTTCCTTAGGGTCGTGAAATAAAAGCGGAACACAATCGGCATAACGCATGAATAATGTAACTTCGGGTTTATTGGTCAGTAAAATATCTGCTTTCAGGCTAGGCTGATGTTCTGGTCTGGGGGCATGGGCTAGTACAAAGTCCACTCCATGAACCAAGTGTGCATCATGTAAAGAAGCGGGGTCGCGCGCCAGCACCTCAAATGCACGCAAGCGATTCTCTCGCGCGCGAGTCTTATCATCCCCCACTGAGATGCTTAAATTCAATGTTTGCCATGGCTCGGGGCTAACACCGCCGTGACGAGTAAATACGCCATGCGTGATGGCTGGCGAAAAAATATCAAACTGATAAAAACGTAGCCCGTTTTTTTGTTGAAAGGGCATTATTCTTTTACCTGCTCATTGACTGCAAATTTTTTGATGTAGTATTGGCGGGTTTCATTCATTGATTCTTCGATGTTTGGATATGCAAACCATGCGGTGAACAAACCAAAGAGTGCGCCAGTGAGCGCACGCAAGAATGGTGTGCTCTCGCGATATGGAATCAAAGCAGATAGCCATTCCCAGTTGAATTGACTTAAGAGTTGTGAAAAACCATCGAAGCCAATTGGAGCAATGCCAAGTAACATCCAAGCAATGAAATGCAACGATTTGAGTTTGCGCCCTGTTAGCCCAAAGAAAATTCCGAAGCCTAAAATAGCAAAGTAAATGGCAACATCACGTTCGCATAAGGCAATTTTATAACCAGTAATTTCATTGCCTATAAAATTACGAGCCTCAAAACGTGTAACACTGTATGGGTTATCTAAATCGGAGATGCCTGTTACTTGTTCAAAGGTTTTGTAATCATCTACATGTGCTTCTGCCAGTGGATAAAAAGGTTGTTCGCCATACAAGAAAAATGAACGAAAGCCAAATTGATGACACAACGGGCTGTACATTTTATAAATTACTTTAGCTGGTGTTTGCGCACCGAGTTTCATTAAAGTCGGCGCAAGGAATGGAAAGCCGACATACAATAACATAAATAAATTTAGTAAAAGTAGATATCGTTTTGAAATCCAGAATGAGATTTTATCGCCAATGGTCACAGTTTTTCCTCTTTGAACGCGGATTTTATATTCGGGGTCTTCTAATTTTTCTAGTTGATTTTTTCTATCAGATGCGGCGCCTAAAGTCATTTGTAGTTTTTGTTTGGTGACTGCGCCTTTGAGTGAGTAGGGTCCAACTTCTAGAATGGGGACAACTTTATTATATTTAACTTTGAGCAAGGCATCTGTATCAATATCTACTTCTATAATACGGTGCGGATATTGCTCTCTTAATTCATCCAAATCTTTTTTAATTTGTTCACAGGCTGGGTTATTTTGTTGAGTATAGAGAGTGATATTTAGCATTAGGCTCTTAACGATTAGCTGTTAGGGGTAATTCGTAAATTGCTATAGTCCAAAATCTACCCAGAAGAATTGACCTTGTTGGGCAATGAGAGAAAATAAGCCTGTAAACAATAATACACCTATAATAACAAGCAAAATACCCATGATGATTTCCACATAGCGGGTGAAGTTTTTATATTTTCTTAATGTATTTGTTACCCAGCCGATGCCGAGGGCGGCTATCAAAAATGGGATGGCTAAACCAGCTGAATAAAAAGAAAGAAGCGTAACGCCTTGTGAGATAGAACCACCGTTGAGGGCAAGAGTCAAAATTGCACCTAACACAGGTCCTACACAGGGAGACCATCCTGCCGAAAAGAAAACGCCCATCAAGGCTGAGGATAGATAGCCAAGTTTTTGGTCTGGAGCTTGTTGAATACGGGTATCATAATTAAGGAATGGGATTTTGATTATGCCGATCATATGTAAGCCAAAAATGATGACCACAATGCCACCAATTTTTGCCAACCAGTTACGCAGGTCATATAGTAATCCGCCTGCGTATGAAGCGGCAACACCTAAGGTGATAAAAACAAAACTAAAGCCAAGCACAAATGCTAAGCCGTGAGAAAAGGTGTACCAACGATTTTGTTGTGCGCCTGCCCCTGCAGATTTTCCGCCGAGATAACCTACATAAGCAGGCACCAGCGAAAACACGCAAGGTGATAAAAAGGATGCCAAGCCTGCTAAAAATGCTAACCAAACTGTGATTTGTGAAAGGTCCATATTTTTCTCTCTCAAAATTATAGACCCTAAAGGTCTTTAAGACCTTTAGGGTCTGACTAATAAATTAAAATTTTGTTTCTGATGAGTTAACAATCGTGCCATGATCTGGCAATGATCTGCGCTCTTCACCTACGGCTAAAGATACATAAGGAGTTGTCCAGCGAAAAATCCATTTGGCGTGTTCTGGTAAAACATTCACACAACCATGTGAACGTTTTTTCTCCAAAGGCATTATGCCAAAAAGCACCATGAATAGCCACACCGCCCGAAGCGATAAACGTACACCATGGCACAGCAGGTGTGGAATATCCAGAAGCGCCTTCATTGCCAGCGGTCATATTTTTGGAAACAATTTTCCAATAGGTTAATAATGTGCCAGCAGGTGTAGCAAAGGTATCTACAATTTCACCAGTTACGGGGTCGTAACTTTTTCCGCTCGAAATCTGGCAGAAAAATACCTCGCGTGTGCCTTCATAGCATGATAAGGTTTGATAATCTAAATCAATCGAAATTGTTTTTTCAGCTGGGTCAATATCGGGGCTAATCATAGAAACATCATCTTCGGTGAGGATTTTGAAAGCGGCGCCATCTCCCCAGAAATATTCACCGTACGAGCCACCGTAACCATAGCCGCGCCCTGCGGCATCTTCATTCCAACGATATTCAACAAAACCATTTACATTACGGATTTGGTCAATCCACACTACTTGACCATAATACAAACGTGGCGGAAAGTTAAACACAATATGATCTTGCAACCATGGAGAAGCCACCACGCCTTCATGCGCTAAATCAACATACGGCACTGTCACTTCTGCAAAAAAGCCTTGTCCGTTTGGCAGTTCGGTTACAGGTGTATTAGGCAGGTTACGAGTCGGCTGTAAGATAGAACCATAAATATAACCTTGCGGTGTTTCAACATATTTTTGATTTGCCAAACCACCTACTACATTTCCAATCACTTCACGATTCCATTCCACCAATGTATCTGCTGCTAATTTTCCAATAGATGTATTCAAGCCAGGGTCATTGGTTGGGCGACTACGTAAATCAACATCGGGGTCTGTTACACGCCCAATAATTTCACTAGCAGGGAATTGAGGTAAACGCTTTGGGCTGGCAAAGTATTCATATTGCGGAAGCAAATAAGGTTTGAATGCTAAAGCACTCAAGCCTATACCTGAAATTTTCAAAAAATCACGCCGAGAAATATTTTTTTTCATTAAACACCTTTATACTGTACGGCGAGATTTATCTCGCCATTTCAAACGCGACATAAATGTCGCGGTACTTTTTTTAAGCATACCTGTAAACAAAATCAACGTCAACTATCGCGTGAGAAAATATTAATCCGCAAAAAATTCTACCAAAGCCTTCATGCCATTGGCGCCCAATTTATGCCCCACTTCATCTTCCACAAATTGCACTTGCGCGCCTGCTTCTTTCAACCACTTAACCGATTCATACGCTCGTTCAATTTTCACAGTCTCATCTTGTGAGCCATGCGCTACAAAAACATTTTTGTTTAGCAAAACTTTTTGATTAATTTTCTCATCCAAACCTGATGGCACAAAGCCAGCCAACATTGCCATGCTACGAATTCTTTCAGGATATAAAAAACCTAATACACTGACCATCGCCGCGCCTTGACTGAATCCCACTACATCGAATTGATGCGCTTCAACCTTGAGTGAAGCTGTGTACTGATCTATGAGCTTGATCAAATCGTCAGCCGATGACTTAAGCATCTCGGAGCGTGGCAGGCTGAAGTCAGCATGAAGCGGGTGTTTATCCACATCGCGCCATGAGTAACCGCCTGCATCTGCGTTATAAGGTGCGCGTGGTGAAATAATCAAAAGATTTTTTGAAAATTTTCTACCAAAAACCCACATCGAATTTTCATCACCTGTAATGCCGTGAATCATAATCAATACTTTTGGATTTTCAATTTCTGCTTGGCGTACTCGTAACGTCCAATTGTTGAATGAAATTAATTCTGTTTTAGTTGTCGCGGTTTCCATATTTTACAATCCAATCGATTCCGTATAAGGCAATAAAAATTAATCCAATAGGCACAAGCGCGCCAAGTAAACATAAAAAGCCAGAGACTGCCGCGCCAAACCCATAAATTGCCCAAATGAGCCCAAGCCCAACTACGAATAATAAAACAAATGCACCGATGATTATTTGAGTGTTGGTGTCTTTTATATATTTGCGTAAATCACGACTCACAATTTAGCTCCA
Source organism: Chloroflexi bacterium OLB14 (assembly GCA_001567105.1). Lineage (GTDB taxonomy): Bacteria > Chloroflexota > Anaerolineae > Anaerolineales > Villigracilaceae > Villigracilis. The sequence continues at coordinate 20,130 of LMZR01000011.1, read as the reverse complement.
AAAATTTTTCGGCGTGTGCGCGCAAACCATGAAGTGGCTTGCTTTATTTCTGGTAATACTGCTTCTAAGGCTTGTTCGCCACGTTGGGCTAAATCTACTACATCTACTTCATCTAATATATCAACATGATGCACATCTGGGCGGACGATGACATCTGGTTTATCAAGATGTAAGCGTAAGTAGGCAATCGCCTTTGTGCTTACATCTACTGAGCGTAGAAATACATCAAGCGATTGCGCCAGCGAAATTCTTGAAAGTCGTTCAACAATTTGGTGAGGCACATAACTTGGTACTGGAATTTTATAACCATGTATGGGCATATCCATCGGCTCGGTGAGTGCTACAGCAACAATGGGCAATGATGGGCTTAACTTACGCGCCACTGAAACAGGGATAGGATTGAGCATACCGCCGTCTATTAAATCTAAATCCTGAATATGTTGTACAGGGAAAATTCCTGGTAGGGCAATAGTTGCCAACACTGCATCTATCAATTTGCCTTCAGAAAGAATCACTTCCGTTCCCTTGTTCAAATCTACCGCTGCAACTGCACAGGGGATGCGCAAATCGGCAAATGTTCTTTCACCTACAGTTTGCTCTAGCAAGCTACGGATACCATTGAAGCCAAGCAATGATGGTCCATCTTGTGGCGCACGGCCATATAAAGCTTTTTGATTGACTGCAGCAAATAATTCTTGAATTTGTTGCGGTGTAGAGCCATGAGCGTACAAAACACCAACCAAGCCCCCAAAGCTAGTGCCTGCAATTGATTTAATCTGATAACCTTCTTTTTCTAAACGGCGCAACACGCCAATGTGAGCGTTTCCTTTTGCGCCTCCCCCACCAAGTGCTAATGAAATTTCCATTGATAACCTTTCTGATATTGTGACGAGATCGATAGAGCGAATTTTACCTAATTATTGGGGTCTCTAATTAACCAAACCGCCATTCCTGCACCAACAAAAGCCGCCACAATTAATAAAATAACCAGCAGACGCGAATTTGCTGAATTAGTCGTTTTGGTTTCTAAAGTTTCTACAGTTGAGGTAGCAACAATTTGAGCAGTGCTAGGCGTTGGCGTATTAGTTACAGTAGCTATAAAAAGTTGAGTAGGTTGAATTGGCTGAACGGTAGTAGTAGATATAGCAGTAGGAATTGGGGTAGGAATATTTTTCAACACCAATAAATCTTGCCCTTGATAAATTGTTAAATCTTCACCCAAGCCATTTAATGCTTGAATATTTTTTATTGTAGTTCCATAAGCAATGGCAATACTCCACAAAGTTTGCCCATATTTCACTTTATGGCGTACATCTCCATTTGCATCAGGCGTACTTAACGTAATCGGCACCATGAATTGGCTAACCCCTGCTGCCTCAGCCGAAGTACCAGATGAGCCTGAAAGCACATCCTGAGCAGTATCTTGCATCTGCCCATTTGATGTCGAAGCAGCAGCATCTACTGCATAGTAATAACTTCCATTTGCTTGTGAAATCCCTACACCAATGTGAGTATAGTTTTGCGAAAGCATCGTGTTCATGTGATCAGCATCTTGCCAAGCGGGTGGTACCCCATTCCAATCTAAATAGCCATAAGTAGATAATATATTTTCAGCACGAAAACCACCTAGCGATAAATCACCAGCCAGTGGAAACCCCAATGAAAGCAGTTGTTGGGTATAAGTCATGCCATTTGGGCGTGTATGTGTCACATTACCTGTTGCCGCCATGTAATCGGCTTGTGCTTGAGCAGTCTGCATCAAAATAGGATGAGAAGCTAAAGCCGCCAACCCATATGAAGCCCGTAACTCATTTACGGCTTGAATCAATTCTGCTGGAGATGTAATGGGATAATAAACAGGTTTAGCATTTGCATATTGCAACGGTACTGAACCTACCCCAAGCAACAGTAACATAAATAATAAAATCTTTTTCTTCATATTATTAATTTTCTCAGCGCCTTCATTAAACGATTCGTATCAAGCCGAGAATTATATCCCTGCACAGATAAACGAATTAATTTTTTCTCATTCCATTCCAATACTGGGATTTCAACACGATATTGATCGTACAACCTTTGCTTAAACACAACAACATCTACCTCAGCGGGGAGTGTAGACACTACCATTTGTGCAAACCAAGTTTCAGGGTCAGCATGAAGCGGAGTCTCTTTCAATAACTGATTCATACGATGCCAAGTCTCCACTGCTAATTGATGACATGCGCTTCGCACCTTATCCCAATTTTGATTTTGCTGATATGCAATTGCGTGAGGGACAGTTAAAAACGCCGCTACATCTCGTGTACCTTGCCATTCATGCTCATCTACAAATTTTGAGTTACTTGGTGCAACAGATTCATATCCCCATGAAACAATTAATGGCTTCAACAAATGCTGAGACTTTGGATTAGCATACAAAAACCCAGCGCCCTTCGGCGCACATAACCATTTATGCAAATTACCTGCATAAAAATCTGCACCCAGCAAATCTAGTTGCAACGGAATCTGACCAGGCGCATGAGCGCCATCAATAACTGTGATGATGTTCCTTAATTTTGCAAACTGAATAATCTGATCAATTGGAAAAATTGTAGCAGTAGGTGAAGTGATGTGGCTTAAGAAAATAACTTTAGTATTTGCTGTAACACCTTGTAAAAACGAATTCACAAAATCTACTTGTGATGTTAAATCAACTTTTTGATTGATATAAACAAACCCTCTCTCTTTCGAGAGAAACCTCCAAGTTCTATCTAATGCCCCATACTCATGATTTGTAGATAAAACCTCATCGCCTGCTTTCAACTCAAGTGAGCGAGCAACAATATTTAAGCCAATCGTAGCATTTTGAACATACACTAAATTCTCTGCCCTTGTGCTAAGATAATTCGCCAGCGCTTCACGCGAAGCATACATCAAATCAGTATAACGCCTACCTAAAAACTCAACGGGTTGAAGTTCCAATTCCCTTTGCCAGCGTTGATATTCTTTGAAAACAGGCTTTGGCGTCGCTCCAAATGAACCGTGATTCAAAAATGTAACAGTAGGGTCAAGTAAAAAATCTTTTCGAAGGTTAAACATCCTATAATCTTAATCTAAAACAGTTATTGTTATAATCCCCACATGCCTATTTTCAAACAAGCCGATATTCCCCAAAAATATCGCTCCAACTTTACTCACTTATATTTAGACATTGCCTGGTTTGGGGTATTAAGCGGCACAGCTGTAAACTTCTTAAATATTTACGCCGCACGCTTAGGTGCCACAGGCGTACAAATTGGCTTACTCACCGCCGCCTCTGCCATCGTCAATTTATTTCTTGCCATCCCCGCAGGGCATTGGATAAGCAAACGCCATACAGGTCGTGCCGTATTTTGGTCTTCCATCTTATTTCGCATCGGCTACTTTTTTTGGATTCCACTCCCTTGGTTTTTCAACGCCCAATCACAAATTTGGTCGTTAATCATCATCACATTTTTAATGGCAATTCCACTCACGCCATTAGGCGTTGGCTTCAACGCCTTGTTTGCAGAGGCAGTCCCAGAGCAATATCGAGCACGCGTAGCAGGCACACGCAATGTCACCTTTGCCATTGCTTATATGCTCTCATCTTTAATCGCAGGCTACCTCCTTGAAACCATGCCATTCCCCAGCGGCTATCAAATCGTTTTTGCAATAGGAGCAATTGGCGCCGCCATCAGCAGTTATCATATTTATCACATCAAACCATTGGAAGAAAAAGCAGCGCCTCTTCCCGACCCAATACCTGATTCTGCTCCCAAGCCTAAATCTTCACTTCGGCTTGACATTTGGAAAACCCCCTTCCGTAAAGTGCTACTCGGATTATTGTTTTTTCATTTAGTACAATACATCGCCACACCTTTATACCCCTTATATAACGTCAATGTTTTAGAACTAAATGACAGCCATATTGGCAATGGCACTGCGCTATACTACCTATCAGTTTTATTATCATCTACACAATTAGGGCGCATTGTACAAAAATTTGGGCACAAAAAAGTGACAGGCTGGGGAGCCTTTGGTGTTGGGTTTTACCCACTAGCACTCGCCTTTGCCCAAAACGTGTTTCACTTCTATCTTATTTCATTTATCGGCGGGTTTCTCTTTGCATTAGTGAATGGTGCTTATGCCAACTACATGCTGGAACACATCCCACCGCACGATCGCCCACCGCATTTAGCTTGGTACACCATCATTCTAAATTTAGCCATTCTCACTAGCTCTCTGCTCGGTCCACTCATTGGTGATGCAATTGGCGTTGCCCCCGCATTAATGCTATTTGGTTGTTTAAGATTTGTCTCAGGCTTTATCATATTACGAAAATAATAATCTCAATAAAACTACAAGAATGCTAAGTTTGCACCGCGTGTGTTCTCTGTGGCTCAACCTTTTGGTTTACTCATAAGGTCGCCACTCCCTTAGCAAATAAAAATAGAGATTTCATAAAGTTCCATGCTAAAATCAAAAGATGACTGAAGAAGTAAAAATTGTTGCTAATAATCGCAAAGCCAGTTTTGAATACACCTTGCTTGAAAAATTTGAAGCAGGGCTTGTTTTACATGGCTCTGAAATAAAATCTATTCGGGCAGGGCAAGTAAGTATTCAAGAAGCCTATGTAGATGTTGAAAATGGTCAAAACGCTTGGTTGATAGAATCTCATATTGCGCCATACGAACAAGCAGGTAAACATTTTAATCATGAGCCAAAACGTAAACGCCGTTTGTTATTGCATAAAAAACAGATTCGAGAGTTATGGAATAATGTGCGTATCAAAGGTATGACAATTGTGCCAATAAAAATTTACCTAAAAGATGGTCGCGCCAAAATTGAAATTGCGCTTGCCAAAGGTAAAAAAGCCCATGACAAACGCGCCACCATTGCCAAACGTGACGAAGCACGAGATAAAGAACGTGCTATGAGAGTGAGATAGTTTAGTAGTTATCTCGTTGGCTAGTTCACTAGTTAATCATCAAACTAGCCAGCTAACAAACCAGCAAACTAGGAAACTGAAATATGCCTCCATCCACTATTGGCGGAATCAACTTATTGCCCGAACGTGAAAAACGAGCAATGTACTCTCGTTATATTCCACCTGCTATTTTAGAAAAATTTAATATCCCTCCACTTACCTCAGCGGCAGGACATAACTTGTTGCAATTTAACTTTGCCAACGGCTCGCCAGATGTTGAAATACGCTTATTTCATAAACTAGATTTTCCCGACCCTGTTCTCTATGCTCATATGACAGACACCATTAGCGGGCAAATTCATATTCTCTTATATGTTCTTAATGACCCCGAATCTCCACGCTATGACGTAGATAAAATGCCCGATGGTTCACCAACAAAATTTGGAATATTACAAAGAAATATCGAGGCAGAAAAAGCTGCCCTAGCAGGCGGGCAAGCTCCAGGTCAGATACGACGCGGATTAAGAATGTTAGGGCAAGCTATTGAAAAATTTGAAGAATTTGCTATCATGCTAGGTCATGATATGTACTTTATCGAACCATTGTATTATCACAATGCTATTCTATTTGAACGCTATGGCTTTACCTATCAAGTTGGCAAGCGTCTGATGGAAAGTATTCATGCTGGTTTTCAACCTGATGGAGATTTATACGCTTTGCTTGACGATAAAAATCCATTTCGAATGAAAGATGCGGCAGAAAGTATTCGTAAACGCTCGTGGGCAATTCACGATGGAATTTTAGGCGAGCCATTTACCAATGTAACTATGTATAAAAGGGTTGGAATAAGTGCAGGGTTAAACACAACAAAAGGTATGAAATGGTAAGAGGAAAAATAATATATATTTATTAGTGTTCAATCAAAGGGTCAAAAAAAGCCGTTAAAAACAAATGACTAGATTAATAAATCTAGTCAAAAGTAGCGGGGACAGGACTTGAACCTGTGACCTTCGGGTTATGAGCCCGACGAGCTGCCACTGCTCCACCCCGCATCGAGGAGTGCCGATATTACCAAGTTTATTATAAAAAGTCAAGCAATCACTCAAAAAGGAAGTGAATAAAAAGATAGGCTAAATCTTTTTATTAGCCACAGAGAACGCAGAGACCATTGAGTTTTTTCTCAGAGACCTCTGTGACTACAAAAATTTATGCAAAATACCTATCCCAAATTTTCTGCTTTTTCCCTTCCGCAATAAAAGAGGCTTCAAAAGCAAAACGATTGCAAAGATTTATCTCTGCCATACTCATACCTAAAACTTCATGTGCAATACGATATTCATTATTAACGTTAGTTTCCAAAACTTCAGGGTCATCAGAATTGATGGTGACTTTAACACCGAGATCAAATAACTTCTTAAGCGGGTGCGCCTCAATAGTGGATACGGAATTGGTCAAGAAATTCGACCATGGATTTACCTCCAGCGTAATGTCTTTTTCAATAAGCATCTCCACAGCCCGCATATCTTCGATACTGTGAATCCCGTGCCCAATTCTATCTGGCTTGAAATTTTTTATCGTTTCTATAACATACTCGGCGGGTGTATCTTCGCCTGAATGAATAGTCACCTTCAAGCCTGCATCTTTCGCTTTCAAAATTGGCTTAATAAAATCTTTAGCCGAAAAAATCTTTTCACCATCGGCTAAATCCACTGCTTGAATATATTGCTGATGTTTAATAGCCCAATCTACCGTTTTGATACATGAATCCGCGCCCATCCCTCTTGATGTAATAGCGATGATACCAATTGCCATATCAAATTCTTTTTCAGCACGTTCCTGAGCACGCAGTAATCCCTCTAAACAAGCGTCCCAATCTAAATTATGCCCATGAAATGCCCAATCTGGCGAAAAACGAACTTCAAATAGTTTAATATTTTGCTTAGCGCAATCTTCAAACAATTCCCATGCTATTCTCTCAAACACTGCAGGCGATGTAATACTGCGTTGAAAAATGTCAAAAGCATCTAACACAGCTTGCAAATCCTTCATTTGGTCTAATACTTTAACATGTTTATCTAATACCTGCACTTCATAAGCAGGCAATTGAATGTTATTTTCTTTTGCAACATCAATAATGGTCTGAGTGCGAATTGCTCCCTCAAGGTGGCAATGAATTTCAGTTTTGGGTATATCGTTATATTTTGGGTCAAAATTTTTCATATAAATCTTTCAGGCAGGGTTTATTGTCTATTCCATTGCCAAAATATTTTTTATTCCTTGTTGCGTTTAAAATCAACAAAGCGATAGCCCACACCTCGTTCGGTAAGAATATAAACAGGGTTAGCAGGGTCTTTTTTCTAATTTTTCGCGCAAATAGTTAATATAAAGGCGCACGTAATGTGGTTCATCACGATATTCATAACCCCATACTTTTTGGAGCAATTGGTCATGTGAAACAACCCAGCCCGCATTTTGCACGAGATGATATAACAAACGATATTCGGTTGGGCGTAATTTTACAAGTTTTCCATCCAACCAAATTTCACGACGGTCAAAATCTATTTTGAGGCGTTTGTCAATTTCTAGCAATCCATGCGTAGAGCCTGTTGCGCCTTCTGTTCTTCTCAAAACAGCTTTGATGCGGCTGACTAATTCGCGCGGGCTAAACGGCTTGGTGATGTAATCATCTGCTCCGCCTTCAAGTCCACGCACACGGTCGTCTTCTTCCCCTTTGGCTGTAAGCATGATGACAGGTACATTGCTGAAATCTCGAATGGTTTCTAATACTTCAAAGCCATCAATATCGGGCATCATCACATCAAGTAGGATGACATCGGGTGTAAAATCTCTAATCTTTTGGATGGCTTGTTTACCGTTAAACGCCTCTGCTACTTGAAACCCATCATGCTCCAAGTTCATACGGATGAAGCGCACCATACGTTCTTCATCATCTACAACTAATATTTTTCTACGATCCATATCAGCAGGCATTTTATTCTCTCACGAATCCGATAATCTTTTCATCTTGCGAGTCGCCCAGCACTTCAATAAAGCTTACTTTGGCAAGGGGCCAGATGACTTTCACGGCGGTGTTATCTATATAATGTAAATCTTTGCCATCTTTACTGCGCGGATTCAGTACCACAATAATGTTATCAGTTGGCTTAGGTAGTTCTTCTACTTCGCCCGCCACGGATTGTTCACCGGGGATATGTAAAATTACAGAATATGCCATGTTAATTCCTTATCTTGTATTTACTAATATTTGCATTTTTAATTTTCCAAGTGCTACAATATCTCCATGGGTTAAGGAATGTTCTACGTTAGAATTTAATCGTTTGCCATTAAGGTAAGTGCCATTTGCAGAACCTAAGTCCATGAAGATGATTTGAGACCCACGTTTTTTTATCACTGCGTGTAAACGAGAAACGCCAGCAACATAAGCCTGATATGGGGAAAGGTCAATGTCGGGCATAATCGGTTGTCCTTCACTGATGCGTCCCATTGTGAATTCATTTCGTTCAGAAAGCGGTAATACTTGACCTGTATCTAGAAGGTGTAAGCTTACCCAAGCGTCGTTGGCATTTAATGAGCCAGTAAGTGAGCCTGTTGGTTTTTTGCCAATGTTTTTGAAGTTATCGGTAGAAATATTTTGTGTAACTAGTTCGTTGGTTCCTACAAGTTGTGAGCCACATTCAGCACAAAACATGGAGCCTGCCATGTTTTTATGTTTACAGTTAGAACAGACTATCATTTATTTTTCTCCTTCTTACCACTAGCAAGCAAAAGGGCACGGGTCTGATATTTTATATCTTTACTGCCGCTTGCGCTCCAAGAATTCATACGTTCTAAAGTGTTGGCTTCAAATAGGGCGGTTTTTGCTAATCCATGTTCACCTTGGGATAGTAGGTGTGTAGCTAGGTTTTGTAAGTGACGAACAGCAGAGTCGATTTTGCCTGCATCTACTGCGGCTTGGGCGCGCTCTTGCATTCGATATAGTGTTAGGCGTGAAAGGGCTTTTAGAATCCGTGTCGGGGGGGAATCGGTTGAGGGTTGAGCTTGCAGTTCGCGGGTCAGGTTGAGGCGAATGGGTGGTGCGGGGATAGGGTTGGCGGTGATAGAAGTTTTAATGGTGCCGTTTAAAACTGTGACGTCGTTTTGTTCATTAAAGGCAGTGGGGGCAATAACAAATTCTAGCAAAATGTGTAGTGGGGTATCTTGCAGGATTGGGCCTAAACGCATTGGGTTTGTGGTGTCAATTGTGCCGCCTTCTGGTTGTAGGCGAAATGCGTAGTTAATACGGGCATTGTCGGCAGGTTTATAGTCCAGCAAAACTTCATCTGCGAAAGTGCTAGATAGGGATTTGAATTTATCTATTAGTAATCTTTCAATATCTTTTGGGTTATTAATATAAGCCGATGAGCCACCTGTTTTACTAGCTAGGGCATCTAAGAAGATGTCGTTCCATTCATGCCCTATGCCCATGCCAGAAATGCCGATGTTTTGAGTAGCCGCTTGTTCTGCTAGCTCAAGGCAGGCTTGTTCATCGCCGTAGGTGTTACCATCTGTGAGGAGTATAAGGTGGTTAACGCGTGAGGGGTCGTGTGTACGGCGCAGTTCATTTAAGCCTGCTTCTAATCCATGGTAAATTTCAGTGGCTCCAGAGGCTTGGATCATTTGGATGCTAGCTTCTTGTTTTCGTCTATCTAAACTAATGGAAGCCGGTATGACGACTTCAGCTCTATCACTAAAGGAGACAATACTTAAGACGTCTTGTGGGCGTAGGCTACGTAGTAATTGTATGGCTGTGGCTTTGAGGATATCCATTTTTTCGCCTTGCATGGATGTAGAACGATCTAGTACAAGACAAATATTTAATGGAGGTGCGGGTAGGGTTTCTTTTTTTTCTTCGCGTGGGGAAATTTCAAGTAAAACATATAGCAGTTGGTCTTCGCTCATGCGAGTTAGGTTTGGTCGGCTATAGAATATTTCGTGTTTTATTACTTTATTGGTGTCTATTTCTGGAGGTAGTGTAGCGTCGTATTGTTTACGACGAGTTGGGTTTGAGAGTGTTTCGTAAGCTTGTTGAATATCTAAAAATAGTTCGGTTTCGCCAGCGGCAACATTTTTATCGGGGTGTAAACGTTGTGCAGAAGATAAATAGGCGTGTTTTATCTCTTCTTGTGTTGCATCACGAAAGACACCTAAAACGGTATAAAAATCTGGCTTGCTGGACGACATAAAGGTTATCCAATGAGTTGGGCTAAAATGACGGTGATGTTATCAGGTCCACCAGCTGCGTTGGCGGTTTCCACTAATTGCTGACATGCTCGATGCAGATTTGGTGCTTCGGAAATAATGCGATAGATATCTTTTTCATTGATGACTCCCCATAGCCCGTCGCTACAGATCATTAATGTTGCATTTTGCGGGAATGGGACTGTGAAAATATCAGCTTCTAAAGTTTCACCTTGCCCTAGGGCTTTAATTAAAACATTGCGGTGAGGAAAGTTTTCGACTTCATCTTTGTTAAGATGCCCTAGTTCTTCTAAGCGTTTCACCAGAGAATGGTCACGAGTAAGTGGTTCGATTCTTCCATCAAGGTAAACGGCATAAGCGCGACTATCTCCCACATGCCCGATAGTAATTTGTTGACCTAAGACTAAGGCGGCGGTAGTAGTAGTGCCGCTACCTGGCGCTTCTCTTTGGATGAATTGGTGTGCGTCCATGATAGAGGTTTCCATCACTTCTTGAAGTGACTCTTGTAAGGCTTGGCTTGGCATGTTGTAAAGAAATGAATGGAATTTTTTGGTGATGTTTCCACCAATTAAGCGAATGGCGGCGTTACTGGCTACCTCGCCAAATTGATGTCCTCCCATGCCATCTGCAACAATATATAAGCCAAATGGGATGCTCTCAGAGCTACCTGCAATGGTAGATGTTAATGCTAATACACTATCTTCGTTGTGTTCACGTTGTTTACCAACAGATTGCCCCACTGCCGAAATTAATTGTTTAATCTCATATTTTGGTAACTGGCTAGCGATAATGGAGCTAATTTGCTGGTCTGTTAGCGGTGCGGTGGTAGCGTTGTCTACCACTTTAGGTTTTGTTATTTCTTTTGAACCAAATAATTTTCTAAAAAAATCAGCCACAAAAACTCCTTTTAGGCAAACAGAGCATAAACATGATGGTCTGTTGAGCCAAAATAAACAATGTCATCATAGACCACTGGCGAGCCAGTTATTGGTCCGTGTGATTCAAATTTCCAGCGTAAACGTCCGGTACGATATTCCAGACAATACATGTAGTTATCAACTGAGCCACAGTATACTGAATCTTTGAAGATAGCTGGTGAACTGCTAACTTGATTGTCTGTCTTGAAGCGCCAAACTTCTTTCGCTGTGCGGGTATCTACACAGTAGATGAAGCCGTCTGCTGCACCGACAAATATATAATCGTCTGCTAAAACAGGTGATGAAACAGAGCCTTTACCGAGGCGGAATTTCCAGATTGCCCAGCCGCTCTTTGCATCTAGTGCATAGAGGGTACCATCTAATGAGGCAAAGTATACAGCCTGTCCTTTGATAATGGGTGATGATGTAATTCCACGCTTGGCTGAAAAACGCCACTTTAATGTACCTCGAAAATCTAACGCATAGAATGAGCCAGATTCGGTGCCAAAATATATCATCTCATTATAAATTAAAGGCGTGGAGTAAATTGGCGCATCGGTAGAGAATTTCCAAACCATTCTCCCGCTTTGGAGGTTTATTGCGTGTAAGTCTTGGTCTTCTGAGCCAAAGAATATATGCCCATCTGAAATGCGTGGAGAAGAATAAAGTTTGCCTTCGGTGTAGTATGTCCAAACTACTTTGCCAGTGCGAGTGCTAACAGCATGTAAGCGTTGATCTTCTGAGCCAAAGAAGACATTCCCATCTTGAATTGCTGGGCGAGATACAATGCCACCATCAGATGGGTATTTCCACTGAAATTTTCCATCTGCCGCGTTAATTGCATATAAATTATTATCATAACAGCCAGTATACAAAACACCTTGATGTACCACAGGTGTGCCACGAATTTCATCTTCACATTTGAAATCCCAAATTGGCTTTATACTCCCTGCTCCGCTAACAGAAACTGGAAGTGCTGATGCAATTTTAGAAAGTGTGCCTGTTTTACGGGCAACATTCATCAATGCTTCTTTCATTGCTGTAGCATTTGGAAAACGGTCGCCAGGGTTGTATTGAAGTGCAACATTAACCACAGCTTCGAATTCAACAGAAACATTTGGGTTGATTTTACGGATAGGTCTTTCTGCAAATGAAAATGGAGGTTCGAGTCTTGGGTCTCGTCGGGTAATAGCATGATGCAGTGCGGCACCCAAAGAATAAATGTCGGCAAGAGGCGTTGCTTCTCCACGATATTGCTCAGGTGGAGAATATCCTTCTGTACCGATCATCGTGCCTTTTTGACCTGTCTGAAACGTTTTGGCAATACCAAAATCTACTAGTACTACATCCCCATTGTGATTAATCATCACATTAGATGGCTTCATATCACGGAAGATAATAGGTTCTGGTTTTTGGCTGTGCAAATAAGATAGCACATCACACAATTGAATTGCCCAGCTGATAACTTGATCTTCTGGTAAAAACCCGTTGGTATCATTAATAACTGTTTCAAGGTCTTTACCTAATACATACTCTAAAACTAAATAAGAACGGTCATCATGTGAAAAATAGTCATAAATTCTAGGAATAGAAGTATGATGTAATGTAGCTAGTAAATTTGCTTCGCGCTCAAAATTTTGCACAATAGTTTGACGCACCAAAGGGTCTGGTGCCATGTTAATCATTTCTTTTACAGCCACCAACTTAACCACATTGGGGAAATGCAAATCTCGCGCACGATAAACAGAACCCATGCCACCTACACCGATTACATCTTGAATACTGTAACGGTTGACAAGAGTTGCTCCAGAAGTTAATTGTTGACGTGGTGTATCTGATCTCCCGTCGCCTTCTGAGCCAAAAGAGGAGGTTATGCGCCTAGTTTCCATTTAGGTTATATTAATGAATTATAGTGTGCAAAGAGGGGAATTGCAAATATTTAATATTGTCAATTTACCTACAAAATACTTGCATAGATGGCTTTTCTACGGCAAAATTTGACCCTGTGAAGATTTTGGCAGTAAGTGACCAAGTGGTTGAGCGCATGTACACGCTTGCACCCGCAGGGCATTTTAAGGATGTGGACTTAATTTTAGGCTGTGGTGATTTACCCTATTCATACTTAGAATATATTGTCACTATGCTTTGCACGCCTCTATATTATGTGCCAGGCAACCATGACCCTGAATTTAATTCACAAGATGCCCGCTCGAAAGCCGAAGGTGGATTTAATTTAGACCTGAAAACTATAATTTATAAAAATACTATCATCGGCGGATTTGGCGGCTCGATTCAATACAGACCTGATGGCGTCAATCAATATTCCCAAACTGGTGCTTATCTGAGAGCATGTGCATTATTACCCAAACTTCTATTTAACAGCATTCGATACAAACGCTCATTAGATATTTTAATTACACACTCCCCGCCATTTGGAATCCATGATGATTCAGACCAAGCACATCAAGGCTTCAAAGCGTTGAATTGGTTAATCAAAATCGCCAAGCCAAAATATTTACTGCATGGTCACACTCATTTTTACCGAAACAATATTTCTGATTCTGAAACGATATACGCAAACACAAAAATTGTCAATGTCTATCCATACAAAGTGATAGAAATAAAAAAGTGAGTTAGCAATGTCGGATATTCTCAATGAACGTGTACGAGCAGATTTTCAACGTGCGCGTTTTAAATCTTTTATTAACCAAGCCTTTGCTTTAATTTCTGGAAAGAAAAATAATTTACTTTCGTATGATGAAATTAAAGAAACACTCAAAATTGGTGGTCCAATCTATCGAGGTGTAAAAACTGTGTCAGTAAATCAAATCATCGGTAGTTTGAATCGCTACCATGAATTCGATAAAGCTTTTCTGCCCAAAGGTGATGAACTCGCCACACGCTGGCAAAAAGTTGACCGCGCCTTTTATGAAGATATACATTTACCACCTGTGGTTTTATATAAAGTAAGTGATGTTTATTTTGTAGTAGATGGTCATCACCGCGTATCTGTAGCACGTGAACAAGGACAAGAATTTATTGAAGCCGAAGTGCGTGAATGTTCCACACGCATTAACCTCACAGCAGGCATCACACCAGAAGATTTAGAAATTCTTGGTGCTAAAATAAATTTTCTTGAACGTACTTCTATTGATAAAATTCGTCCCGATGCAAATATTTATTTAAACATTCCAGATGGCTTCGATAGAATGCTTGAACATATTGCTGTGCATCGTTATTTTATGGGCTTAGATTTACAACGAGATATTTCAGAAGAAGAAGCCATTGCTTCTTGGTATGATACAGTTTACATGCCCATCATCAAAGTGATTCGCCAAAGTGATGTGTTAAAAGATTTTCCAAACAAAAGCGAAAGCGATTTATATTTATGGGTTCTCGATCATCAACATTATTTAGCCGAAGCATTTGACCAACCCTTGTTGCCTCCAAAAGAAGCGGCAAAAAAATTTATCAAAACAAAAGGTAAGAAGAAAACTAAAAAATGACAACTAACCTTCATCCCCTAGCAGGAGTTTACGCTGCGGCTGTGACTCCATTAAAGAAAAAACGCCTCAACCCTTGACCTTGAAACTGTTTCTGCTCTTTTACATTTTCTTAACTCACGCGGATGTCACGGCGCATTGTTGTTCGGCACCACTGGCGAAGGGACATCCTTTTCAGCAAAAGAACGCCAAGCCTTATTGCAGACAGTTAAAAATATTCGTAAAGAATTAAATGGATTCAAAATTTTAGCAGGCACAGGCACACCGAGTTTATCCGAAACCATAGAGTTGACCAAACTTGCATTTGACCTCGACTGTGATGGCGTTGTCGTTTTACCTCCTTATTATTTTCGCAAAGTGAGTGATGATGGTTTGTTCAATTGGTTCAGTGAAGTGATTGATAACGCTGTGCCACAAAATAAATTTTTACTCGGCTATCACATCCCACCAATGACAGGCATCGGCTTTTCGTTAAGTCTGCTTGAAAAACTAAAAGATAAATACCCAACTCAATTTGCAGGCATCAAAGATTCGTCACATGATGAAGCGTATGCCTCAGCAGTTGGTCAAAAGTTTGGGAAAGATTTATTAGTCCTCAATGGCACTGATTCGTATTTTCATCATGCCTTAAAAAATAATGCCCAAGGCGCCATCACTGCCCCTGCAAATTTAATATCAGATAATTTGCGCAAACTTTGGGATTTATATAATGCAGGCAAAGACCCAGCTGAAATTCAAAATAAAATTGATCAGCAAAGACATTTCTTAGAAAAATTTTCACCCATTGCCCCCATGCTCAAAGCCTTGCTTCATTATATACATGGATTGCCCCAATGGGGCGTGCGCTTGCCATTAGAAAATGCGGATGAAAAAATTATCGAACAAACTGCGCAGGAATTTTTGAAAATATAATATTGCTCTTGGCGGCGTCTCGCCGCCGAGGACGGCGGCATGAGCAAATTAAACTGGCGACTCATTCACACTCCCCCATCCACTGGTGCATGGAACATGGCAGTGGATGAAGCGATTCTCGAACACATCTATCGTGGCGAATCCAAACCGACGTTGCGTTTATATGCGTGGAATCCGCCGTGTTTATCTTTAGGTCATGCTCAACCATTCAATGATGTTGATGTTGAAAGACTCACATCTTTTGGCTGGGATGTTGTGCGCCGTTTAACAGGTGGACGTGCAATTTTGCACACCGATGAAATCACATATTCAGTGACAGGAAATGCTGACGATGAAATTTTATCTGGTGGTGTGATGGAATCATATAATCGTTTATCAAAAGCATTGTTATATGCAGTGCAATCATTAAGTTTGCCCGTACAAGTAGAAGAGGAAAATCATAAAACTGCTTCACAAAATTTGAATCCCGTTTGTTTTGAAGTTCCTTCCAGCTACGAAATTACAGTGAGTGGAAAAAAGTTAATCGGCTCGGCACAAGCAAGAAAAAAAGAAGGCGTGCTACAACATGGTTCTCTTCCTTTAACAGGTGACCTCACTCGCATCTGCGACGCTTTAGTTTTTGAAAACGAATCCGCCAGACAAGAAGCAAAAACTAGATTACTTGCTAGAGCAACAACTGTTGAATCAGTTTTGAATATCAATATTTCTTGGGATACCGCCGCAAATGCACTTAAGCAAGGCTTTGAAAAAGAATTAGGGATTGAGTTTGAAATCGGGGATTTATCTCAATCAGAATTAACGCGTGCGGAGGAGTTGGTCAAGGAGAAGTATGGAAATGATGGTTGGATAGAAAAAAAATTATAGCATTTATAAGCACTATGAGGTTTTATCTTTAAGAATATTCCTGCACCATTGCATAATGCTCAACTGTTGGGAATGGATCGTAAAAATGATGTAGTAATTTTTTTCCATTCTTGATATTGTTCCGAACCACGAAAACCGATCGTATGGTCTTCTAATTTTCCCCAATTGACTAACAAAATATAACGATTTTGTTTTTCGATACATCTTTGTAGTTGATGTGAAATATAGCCTTGCATACTGGAAATAATTCTCGATGCTTTTGCAAATGTAGCTTCAAATTCTTTTTCCTCGCCTACCTTAACGTCCAAAATTGCCACTTCTAATATCATAATTACTCCTTATATTCTTGCTTAGATAAAAGTCTATCAAGTATAATTGTTTCCCCGAAAGGAAACCGATCATGTCTTTCACAAGCAAAATTGATGAATGGATGAAAGAAGTTGATGAACGACCTGAGTCAGCCGCTACGATTGTAAGGCTGGTGGTCAGACGATTGCGAGAACTCTCTGAGCAAAATGAGGAATTGCTTACAGAGAATATCGCCTTGGAAAATGGAACTCGCGTGGAGGAGTATCAAAAACAAATTACCCATCTTGAATATCAATTGAACATGTTCAAACGCCGCTTTCGCGTGGATGAATCTACGCTGGCAAGCCTGCCCATCACCGAAGAAAACGCTTCTATTCTTAACTTGTTAATCTACAACGCGCAAGGCAGAGTTTTTCGCGTGGAACTGGATGAAGAAACAAAAGCAGTGGGAAGCCTCTCTGGTGAAATTGTCACAGATCAAGAACCGCCTCGGCTTTTGACCATCTCTTCTAACGAAACCCTGCTCTTTCTTTTCACTTCGGGAAGAGTAGAAACATTTTCCGCAAGTGATATTCCTACTATAGAAATTGGAAACACTTGGACATGGGAACAAGCAACCTTGGTCAATGAGCCACATGCAGGTGAAACTTTAGCTTGTATTATTCCGTTCTCTCATTTACCGTTATCTGATTTCTTTTTGCAAATCAGCCGCCGTGGTTTTACAAAAAAAGCGCTTACCAGCATTTCTGATTCCGTATTGCAAAACCACTTTTTAGGACGAGGTGCAATTCACAAATCTGACCAGCCTTTTAACATGACGCTCGCAAACAAAAACGACCTCGCCGCTTTTGTAACCTATGAAGGCAAGGTCACAGCTTTTGATGTAGAAGAACTTTCCTACACAACTATTGAACGCATCAAACTCTCAGCAACAGATTATGTCATTGGCGCTTTTCTCTTACCAAAAAATAGTTCGGTGCTTTGCATCACACAAAACGGAAAAGTGATTCATCGTGAAAGCAACAGCATTGAAATTCTAAAATCATCCAACTCAAAAGGACAATCTCTGATTCCAGCAAGTCGGCTCGAACAAGGTGTGCGTTTTATGGGAGCAATGGCAGTCAAAGATACAGATCAAATTGCAGTGTTGGACGCGACTGGAAAAATAAACATTCATCAAGTTCGTGAGATGACAGGCAACGGCTCTATCTCCGCTGAGGATTGGATTCTGTCCATTGGGCTGATTCAAGCTGAGGCAGGAAAGAAGCGGAGCGCATCATGAGTCTCAAAGTAGGTATCGACTTCGGCACATCCAATTCTGGCGTTGCTATCTATGATGGTGAACAAGTGCGCGTATTACCCGTTGACCCCAAAAATGTACAACC
The DNA here is from genome assembly GCA_001567105.1 of Chloroflexi bacterium OLB14. Lineage (GTDB taxonomy): Bacteria > Chloroflexota > Anaerolineae > Anaerolineales > Villigracilaceae > Villigracilis. Next base: position 2,054 of record LMZR01000011.1, on the reverse strand, counting down.
AGAAGTCATCAAGACCGTGTTGTATATCACAAAAGAATATCGTGCTTATTTGGGACAAGAAGCCGCAGAAGCGTATTATCGTGATAATGTCAATCGCCAGAGACGGTTTGTAAAACAATGGGCTGGTGAAATTGATTATCGCGGTGCCGACATGCATTATGTGCGCGATATTTATGTGTATGTGGATGAACTCAAGCCTGGGCGTTTGTTGCAATATCTCAAGACAGCACTTCGCAAAGAAGGCTATCGCGGCACACAAATTTTTTGAACGTCATTATTCTGCTGGAGACCTTGCGAAGACTTATTTAAGTCTATTAAAACGCCGTGCAGAAGATGTGCTAGGTGAATCTATTCATGCCGCTACCTTAGGGCGCCTGTTAAATTTTCGGAGTCGCCTGAACAAGATAAAAAGGCAGAAGAGACTTTAAGACAAGCCGCATACAAAGCGGGTTTCAAAGAAATAGATTTTGAATTAGAACCGATTGCGGCGGCATTGTATTATGAACAATCTATTTCAAAACCACAAAATGTAATTATCTTTGATTTTGGCGGTGGAACTTTAGACATCGCCGTGATGCGACTCGGTGATGAAAAACGTGAAGTATATGCCAGTGGTGGCGTAGATATTGCAGGCAGTGACTTCGACCGTACCATTATCGAAAAACGTATGCTCCCCCACTTTGGTTTTGGACGAGTGAAACATCATCCTGAAATTTTGGAAATGATTCACGCCATCCCCGATTGGATGGCGCTTCCTGAATTAGGCACACCGATTAACAAAACCATATTGGAAAAAGCGATACAAGCAAAGATTGCCCCAGTACGATTGAAAGCTTTAATAGAATTAATCTATAACGATCTAGCCTTTACTTTTTATAATCGCGTGGAGGCAGGGAAAATCGCTCTTTCAAAAGATGGCGCGACGGTCATTAGTCTGGAAGATAAAAACATCGCTTTATGGGATATGTACACACGCTATCAATTTGAAGTTGACATTCACCATTATTTAGTGGAAGTGGAAAAGGTTTTGTTAAATACCATTGCAAAATCTGGATTAGAACTTGGTCAAATTGATGCGGTCGTAAAGACAGGCGGCTCATCGAATATCCCTCTATTTACAAATATGCTCACTCGTTTGTTTGGCAAAGATAAAGTGAAAGAGTCCAACGCAATGAGTAGCGTAGTCGGTGGATTGGCGATTAAAGCAAATATGTAATTTATGATTTAAACAGGCTTCAAGGACACATGTGGCTCAGGTGGTATAACATTTCCCTTATTGAAGCGCGCCTCTAAACTGCGCCGAAAACTGTTTTGCTGTTTCAACAGGCGTTTCACTACTCCCAATCGCCCGCACACAAGCAGTGCCCACAATCACGCCATCTGCCATTTGACCAACTTCTTTGGCTTGCTCAGGTGTGCCGATTCCAAACCCAACACACACGGGGATATTCGTATGCTGGCGAACATTTGCAATCAAATCTGATAAACCTTCCGCAACAGATTTTCTTTCGCCTGTAATGCCTGTGACAGAAACTAAATAAATAAACCCATTAGCATTTCTGGCAATTTTTTCCATTCGCTCCGCTGATGAAGTCGGCGCAATCATTCTTATTAAAGGCAAATCGTTATTGATTGATTCAAACTCGCCAAATTCTTCCACTGGCAAATCGGGGATGATAAATCCATCTGCCCCTGCATCCTTCGCATCGCGGACAAATTTCTCAAGTCCATAAGCCAGCATGGGGTTGTAATATCCCATCAAAATTAATGGTATCTCTACACCACGTTTGCGTAATTCTTTCACAGCCAGCAAAGATTTTTTGATTGTGATTCCTTTTTCCAAAGCAGTTTGAGTCGCTTGTTGAATTACGGGTCCATCTGCTAATGGGTCAGAGAAAGATAAACCCACTTCAATCAAATCTGCTCCATTTTTGGCAAGTGCTTCAATCACATCAACGGATGTTTCCAAATCAGGGTAGCCCAATGGATAATAAGGCATGAAGGTTGGTTTATTTGCAAAAGCATTTTCGATTCGATTCATAATAGTTCCTATA
>LMZR01000010.1 GCA_001567105.1 Chloroflexi bacterium OLB14 | reverse complement strand
TACAGACCATAGTCAATCTTCTATCGTCAGTGGTCTTTCAGAATTGATACTAACCAAGCCAAAAACTTTAATCACTTCAATATCAATTCCACTTAATGTTAAAACATCTTTTGAATATGTCTCCAAAACTCCAACGGATAAACCAATTGTCTGCGCTGCGTTAGCAAAATGGAATTCAGGTAGAACAAGGTTAACGCTCGGAGGCTTCGGGCGAAACCCAATGTTGGGGATGGATGGAACAGAATCAAATGGAGTCACCGAAGCGGCGCGGAATGCATATCAAGAAGCAGGTGATGAATGGGCATCCGCTGAATATCGCGCCGAGATGGCAGTCGTTTTATCAAAAAGATGTTTAGAAAATTTGGGCGCGTCGCACTCTGAATAAATTGTGAAAAACAAATCCACTTACGTCACCCATCAATTCACTTGGATTCCAATATATCAGGAATTAGCAAAGGAACTTGTCAATTGGCAAACTAGACAAGACGAATTAATTGCCTTTCTCGAATCTTTACGAAAAGATGGTCACGTCATCACATCATTAACTGACAAAGATAAAAACGGCTCACGATTTTTGCTGAAAGAAATTGACCCTTTTACATTTTTCGGCGTTTTCAATCGTGGTATTGGATTTGAACAACGAGTAAACATTCTTGCTAAAGTGAAGCAGTTTTTCAAACTAAAAAGTGACTTGCCTGATGATTTCAACGGCATTCCGATTTTGAATAACATCAAATCATGGTTTGTGACCTATCAAAACGCAAGAAAGAAAAATGATGTTACTAAGTTATGGAAAGTGTTTGCATTAAGTTTTTCAAAAAATCCACTCAGAAACAAAAGTTTTCTGAAAGCATTTGACGAAGCATTAAAAGTCAAAGAGACGAACCTAAATTTAACAATGGGCTTGTTTTGGATTAATCCACACACATTTTTGAATTTAGACTCAACCAATTGCAGGCATCTAAAAATCAAAATCCCTGCTAAGGGAATAAATGCCAAGTTTTATGTTCAAATCATTGAGCAAGTTTCCAGCCTCAAAAAATCTTTTCCCGAAATTTCACTGGAGGCTTGGGGTTATGAAAACGAAAGGTCTAGGATGATTGCTGAAACTAAACGTGCTTACAAAACTCAAAAAGCAAAAACACCTTATGGGATTAAAAATTTAATTTCTGATGGAATCTTTTTATCCGAACTTGAAATTAACGAAATCATCGAAAGACTCAAAACCAAAAAGGCTTTGATTTTACAAGGCGCAGCAGGTGTGGGCAAAACATTCCTCGCTAAAAAACTGGCTTATGCTCTCATGCAAGAAATTGATTCTGATAGACTCGAAATGGTGCAATTTCATCAATCTTATTCTTATGATGACTTCGTGCGTGGCTATCGCCCAGATGGCAATGGCTCATTTGCCTTGAAAAATGGAGTCTTTTATGAATTTTGTCAGAAAGCAATCAACAATCCAGACCAAGAATTTATCTTCATCATTGACGAAATCAATCGCGGAAATTTAAGTCAAATATTTGGGGAATTGTTAATGCTCATTGAAAGCGACAAACGTGGCGTAGATTATTCCGTACCATTGCTTTACCATGCAAAAAACAAAGCGAAATTTTATATCCCTTCTAATTTATACATCATCGGCTTGATGAATCTTGCAGATCGTTCATTAGCAATGGTGGATTATGCATTAAGAAGAAGATTTGCATTTGTCACCTTGCAACCAAAATACGAAAGTGAAATTTTCAAGCATTGGTTATTAGAAAGAAAAATGAAGCCAGAGTTAGTTAATTTGATAATCAAAAAATTATCAACACTCAACCAAAAGATAAAAGATGATTCTTTGCTCGGAGAAAATTATCAAATTGGTCACAGCTTCTTTTGCCCCAAAGGTGATGACTTTTCATATCTAAATGAAAATTGGTATCAAAGTATTATCAAAACCGAAATTGTGCCGTTGCTAAAAGAATATTGGTTTGATAATCCAAAGAAAGCCGAAGAAGTTGAGAAGGAATTATTATCCTAATGCACTTCGATGGTCGAGTAGACACGAGTGCTAACGAGTGTCATATCGAGACCATCAGTTAATGAAACAATCTTCATAAAAATAAATATTTTTAGAAACTTGTTGGTCTCGATACGGCGGCGATGGTTAAGTAACCTTGCAAAAATATATCGAAACCCGCCACCTACTCGACCAACGGAATTATCATGAACCCAACATTTATCACCACGCACGGCATACCAATCCGCAATTTGTGGCACATGCTTTTATACGCATGGAACGAAATGCCAGATATAAAACTTTCCACGTTAGGTGATATTGAAGACGCGCCAACATTAGATGCGTTATTAAAATTAATGTTAGCAAAATTAATTCGGCAGAGATTACGAATTGGTTTAGGGCGAGATTATGCAAACGAATCGGGGGAGATAAAAAATATACGCGGCAGAATCAACTTCACGCAAAGTCTGAAGCGCGATTCATTTCGTCAGGGCTTGGCGTATTGCGAATATCAAACTTATCAAATCAATGTTCCCAAAAATCAAATCATTCGCAGCACTTTGCATCAACTTCATTTGCATGATTTATTCAAAGCGTTAGAAGGCATTGATGTAATTGAGTTGAATGCGGATACGATTGCGCGCGTGCGTGCGAATTGCAAAGATAAAGATTATCGTTTGATGTTAAGTATTTGTGAATTGATTGCGCGAAATAAAATGCCAACAATTTTTAGTGGCGATTATTTACAACCAAACATTGATGCTGATGTTTTGACGCTTCATCTGATTTACGAAAGATTCGTTGCAAATTTTTATCGCTTCCATCTTAACCGCTGGTTGGTGACTGCACAAAAGCATTTGCATTGGCATCAAACTTTTTCTACTACTCTGCTGCCCATCATGAAACCTGATTTGATGCTGGAAGAAAAATCATCGGGAAAAATTTTAATCATTGATACAAAATTTACAGCCAAAAGTTTAATTGAAAATCAATGGGGCAAACAAAGTTTTGACTCAACTCATTTGTATCAGTTGTATGCTTATTTGAAAACGCAAGAACATCTTTCAGAAAAACATCGTCAAGCCGTTGGGATTTTGTTATATCCAACTGTGAATGGAAACGAGTTATCAGAAGTGATTCCGTTTCAAGGAATTTCGATGCGCGTCGAAAGCATAGATTTGAGCGCCGAGTGGCAAGCAATTGAAAAACGATTAATGGAAATTATTGAATCGTAGAAGCGACCTACTTTTATTTAAAACCTTTTCAACCTACAACAAAAGGTATAATTTTATTATGTCTGCAATTCCAATTTCACTTAAACCATTTTTTCAAGAATACGATATCAACAAACTTTCAGCAGAAAAGGATGCTCATACCATCATTGAAAGAGTTTTGCAATTTGGGAATCGACAAGAAATAAAATGGTTGTTTAGCACTTATGCTAGTAAATCTATTATTGAGTGGATTAATCAATTCGGCGAAGATAAACTTCCGCAACCGCACTTGAATTTTTGGCAAATTGTTTTGGATATCAAAGATGAGTAATTTATTTTGGAATACGATTTCAGAAAACATGAAACAAATCTTGCTTGATTTCATGCAAACTGAATTAGGAAATCGTTTTTATTTAGCAGGTGGCACAGCATTATCGCTTCAAATAGGTCATCGTTTTTCTGTTGACTTAGATTTTTTTTCTGAAACAGAAGATATTCCTTCTATTCGTTCACAATTAGAAAATGCTCTAGCAAAACAACACCCACAACTTGTTGATTCTTCTTGGGGAAACCTTGTCTTTCTTGTGAACAATGTGCGAGTTGGGTTTTATGGTTATGGGTTTCCACTCGTTGCACCTTTGATTAAAGTTGAACAAATACAACTTGCTTCCATTGCAGATATTGGATTAATGAAGCTGGATACCTTACTATCTCGTGCATCACGCAAAGATTTTTATGATCTTTATTTTATTTGTCAAAAAATGTCGTTAAAGTCATTGTTTGACAAATCACATCAAAAATACTCATCTATTCGAGATTTTGAAACACAAGTTACAAAACGGCTTGTTTTTTTTGAGAACGCAGAAAAAGAAAGTGAGCCAGAATTAATTCAAAAAGTTTCTTGGCAAGATGTAAAGTTGTTTTTTATTCAACAAGCCAAAGAAATTGAGAAAAGTTGGTTGCAATGAAAATAAAAACAAAACCCTTTGAACGAATCGCGCAGATATTTCAAATCTCCAACGAAAGCGCGAAATATTTATTGAACCATGTACAAAAAAGTTTCAAGTATGAAAAACCAAATCATGCTTTGATTTTGGAATTCATCGAATCACAAACGTATGAATTTATCCCCACGCCGTATGATATTGCCTCTGCCATGAAAGAAAATAAAGTTTGGGATTACGAACTCTCATCTCCCCCACCGAAGGTTGAGGATGAGGAAGATTTGTATTTTTAAGAATCATCCACAGGTATAATTAATTTCGTGACAAGTTTGCCAGTTAACCAAATCCTGCACGGAAATTGTATTGAGATTCTCAAGTCGCTACCTGAGAACTCAGTAGATTTAATTTTCGCAGACCCACCCTACAACTTGCAACTGCAAAATGATTTATATCGCCCTAACTTAACCAAAGTAGATGCAGTTAATAATCAATGGGATAAGTTTTCAAGTTTTGAACAATATGATGAATTTACCCTCAATTGGCTACACGCAAGCCAGAAGGTTTTGAAAGACACTGGCACAATTTGGGTCATTGGGTCGTATCACAACATTTTTCGGGTTGGGACGATCATGCAAAATTTAGGCTTTTGGATTTTGAATGATGTCATTTGGCTAAAAACAAATCCCATGCCAAATTTTCGTGGCGTGCGCTTTACCAATGCACACGAAACTTTGATTTGGGCACAAAAGAAAAAAGACGCTAAATATTTTTTCAATCACAAAGCCATGAAAGCCTTAAATGATGATTTACAAATGCGTAGTGATTGGACAATTCCAATTGTCAATGGCAATAAACGGCTCAAAACCAATGGCTCAAAGGCGCACCCAACTCAAAAGCCAGAAGCACTTCTACATCGTGTTTTGCTCGCTAGCACAAATGTTGGTGATGTAGTTCTCGATCCCTTTTTTGGTTCAGGCACAACAGGTGCAGTTGCTAAAAAACTCAAACGCAATTTCATCGGCATTGAACGTGACAAAAAATATATCAAAGTGGCTGAGAAGAGAATCGCCTCTATCAAAACAGCGGATGATGAAAGCCTTCACATCTCCCCTGCTAAAGAGAAACGCATTCCATTTGGAAGTTTAATAGAAAATGGTTATCTCAATATTGGTGAAACACTTTATTTCAAGAATCAAAAAATCACAGCCAAAATTTTAGCCAATGGACATATCAAATGCGGTAAAGTTACAGGCTCAATTCACGCTGTTGCAAAAAGTTTATTAAAGAATGCCCCAGTCAATGGTTGGGATGTTTGGTATTACAAAGAACGCGGTACACTTAAGTCAATTGATGTATTGAGAGAGAAATTTAGAAAGTTGGAAAGTTGAAGGTTTGCAAGTTAATTACCTTTATAATTTTTAAACCTTCAAACATTAAACATGTAAGGGATTACTTATGAATATATCTTTAAAAATAAACGGTATTGAACATGAAATCGAAGCACCACCCTCTACAACATTACTTTCTGCAATTCGTGGGCTTGGCTTGCACGGAGTTAAGTTTGGTGATGAAGGCGGTTTAAGTGGCGCCGATACAATTTTGTTAAATGGAAAACCTGTCAATGCAGGTTCTATGTTAGCGGCGCAGGCTGAAGGTCACAACATCGCAACGATTGAATCGTTAGGCGAACATCCCGAACAAGGATGGAAAACAACTGAAGGTTTGCATCCGTTACAAAAAGCGTTTGTTGAAAATGGTTCTATCCAATGCGGATATTGCACGCCCGCACAAATCCTCGCAGCCAAAAGTTTGCTTGAAGAAAACAGCAACCCAACTGAAAGTCAGGTACGTGAAGCGATTTCGGGAGTCTTATGTCGCTGTACGGGATACATCAAACCTGTGCAAGCCATCTTAAAAGCCGCCGCAGAAATGCGTGGTGATATTGATATTCGCGATTCAGGATTTCCGATTCCTGATTCTGGATTTTCATCATCTGATTCTTTTTCGCCTCCTTCATTGACCTCAAACTTGTTGACCAAACCCAAAGTGATTCTTACACCCGAATCAAAAACATGGCAAACCGTTGGCAAGCCAGAAATTAAAGTAGATGCTATTAAATTAGTGCAAGGCAAACCTGCCTTCACTGCTGATTTTGAAAAAACGTGGCATGTTACATGCAAAAGTTTTACAATTCGCCACATGCACATGCTTTGATTAAAAAAAATTGACACAAGCAAAGCCAAAGAATTAGAAGGTGTGGCGGCTGTGTTAACTTGGCAAGATATTCCACGTGTTGTTTATTCAACAGCAGGACAATCAGACCCAATACCTGGACCGTTGGATACTTTTTCATTAGATAAAAAAAGTTCGTTTGTTGGTGATAGAGTTGCATTAGTTGCGGCAGAGACTCCTGAAATTGCAGAAAAAGCATTATCACTAATTGAAGTGGAATATGAAATCTTGCCAGCCATTTTAGATTCGCGTGAAGCAATGGATAATAAAATAAAAATTCACGACGAACCTGAATATGTTAATTTTGCAGATTCAAACCCAGAGAAAAATCTCGCCGCGCACATTCGCATTGACATTGGTGATGTTGAAAAAGGTTTTGCTGAAGCCGATCAAATTTTTGAAGCCGAATATGAAGTTCCAAAAGTGCAACAAGTTTCAATCGAGCCACATGTTTGTATCACTTATTGGGATGAAGATGACCGTTTGGTAATTCGCACATCTACACAAGTGCCATTTCATGTGCGTAGAATGTTAGCACCTGTTTTGAAATTACCTGTAAAAAGAATTCGAGTCATCAAACCAAGAATCGGTGGTGGCTTTGGTGGCAAACAAGAAGTGTTGATGGAAGATGTACCTGCTCATTTAACCATCGCAACCAAACGACCTGTCATATATGAATACACACGCGAAGAAGAATTTATTGCCGCAAGGTCACGTCACCCGATGCGCGTAAAAATGAAAACAGGCGTTAAAAAAGATGGGACGATTACAGCCAATTCAATGTATGCACTTTCAGATACTGGCGCGTATGGATGTCATGCTTTAACAGTGACAGGTAATACAGGTCATAAATCTATGGCGTTGTATGTTGGTGATGGCGAATATCGAAAATCACCAAACATTCGTTTTTATGCAGATATTGTTTACACCAACACACCACCTGCTGGCGCATTTCGTGGTTATGGAGTGCCACAAGGTTACTGGCCCCTTGATAGACACATCGAAAAAATTTGTCGCGCCATGAATTTTGACCCAATAGAATTTCGTTTGAAGAATGCCATTCAACCTGGTGAATATCATCCATTTTCAACAGCATGGAACGAAGGACGCGAACCTCGTCCAGAAATTATTCACACGGTCGGCTTAGAACAATGCGCCGCACAAGGCAGAGCATTAATTGCTTGGGATGATAAATTTGGAAATGATGAATGGAAAAATTTTGTAAATGATGAAAGAGGAAAGAAGAAAGATGGAAAAATAAAACGAGGCATTGGCGTTGCATTTGTTATGCAAGGCACAGCCATCCCATATTTAGATATGGGTGGTGCTTCTATCAAGATGAATGATGACGGTTCATTTAATCTACTAGTTGGTGCAACGGATTTGGGCACTGGTTCAGATACTGTGCTGGCTCAAATGGCGGCAGAAGTGTTAGGTGTGCCAGTAGAAGATATGATTACTTATTCATCTGATACTGATTTCACGCCATTTGATAAAGGTGCTTATGCTTCATCCACAACTTATATTTCAGGCACAGCGGCGACCAAAGCCGCACAAATTGTGGCTGAGAGAATCAAAATTCGCGCGGCTAGTATGCTTGGAATCCCAGAAGCAGAATATGAAAGCATTAAGTTAGCAGATAAAAAAGCAACTGCACCTGATGGTCGTTCAGTAACGCTAGTTGATATTGCCTTAGATACACTTCATAAAAATAATCAAGAACAGATTATGGGCGTAGCAAGTTATGTATCGCCTGTGTCACCTCCACCTTTTGCGGCTCAATTTGCAGAAGTGACTGTGGACACTGAAACGGGTCAAGTAGTTGTAGATAAACTCGTCATGGCAGTAGATTCAGGTGTGATTGTGAATCCATTAACTGCCTCGGGTCAAATTGAAGGTGGCATGGCTCAAGCCTTAGGTTATGCTGTGTGTGAAGAGATGCGTTATGACGAAAAAGGTAATGCTTACGAAAGAGATTTAGATCGTTACAGAATCTTCCGTGCTGATGAAATGCCAGAGTTAGAAACAATCTTTGTCGAAACATTTGAACCGAGTCATCCGTTTGGAGTTAAAGCAGTAGCAGAGATTCCAATGGATGGAGTCGCCCCTGCGGTTGGGAATGCGATTCTTGATGCCATTGGAGTCAATGTGGATGAAATCCCCACAACGCCTGAAAGGATCTGGCAGGCAATGAAAAAGAAGCAGTAAGCAGAAACCAGCTGAAGGTCAAGAAAGATGCGGGAGGGTGTGGTTCGCATCTTTTACATTTACATCAGTATAACGATTATAATTTTATAGAAAATTTATGCGAGATAAACTTTTCGAAGCTATTGTTGACCCTGTGGTCATTTTAGATAATCAAAATTTAGTAGTAGATATAAATTCTGCTATGTTGATTTTGATGGAAAAAGAAGCTACTGATGTTATTGGTAAATCTGCAAAGATTGTATTTGAAGATTTCCCGATCCCAATCAAAATGTATACACATGTGTCATACGCTCGTACAGAAGCTTCTTTTGAATTTCGAAACAAGCAAATTTATTATGAGTTAACGATTTGGCCCCTATATGATGCTAATAAAAAAATGATTGGGCGAATTTATATTTCGCATGATATTACAGCCTTAAAAGAATTAGAAAATGAATTGAGGAAGTTGAATCTAGAATTAGAAGAACGTGTGCAAGCTCGTACATACGAATTGGCAGAAGCCTACGAAACAACATTAGAAGGTTTTGCACGTGCATTAGAATTAAGAGATAAAGAAACTGAAGGACATTCTCGGCGTGTTACTGAAAACACGTTGAAGATTGCAAAAAAACTTGGGATTAGTGGAGAGTTTTTAGAAGAAATACGTAGTGGCTCCATTCTGCATGATATTGGAAAGATTAGTATTCCTGATGAAATTTTATATAAAAAAGAGAAGTTAACTCCTGAAGAAAGGAATATTATTCAACAACATCCTGAAACTGCTTACAAACTTTTATCTTCAATTCCATTCTTAAGCAAAGCTTTGGAGATTCCATACTGTCATCATGAAAAATGGGATGGGTCAGGATATCCCCGAGGGCTTAAGGGCAACGAAATTCCGCTATCAGCTAGAATTTTTGCAGCGGCTGATGTATGGGATGCTCTGAGCTATGACCGCCCATATAATAAGGCTTGGTCACGTAAAAAAAATTATCAAGTATTTTGAAGATGAATCGGGTAAACATTTCGACCCATTTATTGTAAAAACTTTTTTAAAGATGGTAGAAAAAGGCGAGATATAATCAAGACGTAAGATACAGGTTACAAGTAATAAGTTGCAGGTCAAGAAAGCGATGCGCTGAACTTGCAAACAAAGTGGAGAAAAAAGAATAAATGTCAGAAAAAGTTTTCGTTGTTGGCCATATTAATCCAGATACAGACTCTATTGCCTCAGCCTTAGGCTATGCGTGGTTATTGCGCGAGCGTGATAAAGTAGATGCAATTCCCGCACGGGCTGGTGCATTGAATGCACAAACATCATGGGTGTTAAAAACATTAAATCTTGAAGTTCCATATTTGTTAACCGATGCTTCACCACGTTTTGATTCCGTCATGCAACGGTTAGATACCATTTTGCCAAACGCGCAACTTGGCACAGCATGGACGTTAGCCAGTAAAACAGGCGGCGTTGCACCCGTTGTTAATGATGATGGCAAACCGTATGGCTTAATAAATGGTTTAAGTTTGTTTAAATATTTTAGTGAAACATTAGGTCCACGCCCTGGTGATACCACTGTACGTGAGATGATGTCGGCTGAATGTAAACATGCCGCAAATACTGATGTGCCCAAATTTACAGCCAATGCACACATTCGCGACTCATTAAATAAAATTTTACGCAGTGAACTTGATGATTACTGGGTAATTGATGAACAAGGTTTATATCTTGGCATTGCACGTCAAAAAAATATTTTAAATCCGCCACGCATAAAAATTATTTTGGTTGATCATAACGAACCGCGTCAATCCATCAACGCGCTGGAAGAAGCCGAGTTGCTTGAAATCCTTGATCATCATCGTTTAGGAAATCCATACACACATCAACCCATTCGCTTCACTGTGGATGTTGTTGGTTCAACTTCGACTTTAGTCACTGAACAAACAGTTGACGCTGGACTTTCAGCCCCACCTGAAATTGCAGCAGCGCTTCTTGCTGGACTTTTATCTGATACGCTTATACTGACATCTCCTACTACCACCGAGCGAGACCGCGCCGCCGCAGAAAAACTTGCACGTTGGGCATTTGTTGGCGGAAGCCCAGTGACTGGTGAAACCATTCAATCGTTTGGGAAAAATTTATTATCAGCTGGTGCTGGTTTATCAAACCGCAAGCCAGAAGAAATCGTCAGTACAGATATCAAAGCCTATGAAGCGGGCGGATTCAAACTCGCCATCGCCCAAGCCGAAGTGACTGATTTGATGCAACTTTCTGAATATTTAGAGGCCATCAACAAAGCCTTAGATGAATTAAAAAATAAGCAAGGTTTAGATTTTGCTATGCTATTAGTCACTGACGTTGTGCGCGGCACAAGCAAATTATTAATCTCATCCAATTATCCGCCCATTCTCAACGATCTACCTTACCCCCCACTACCTGATAATACACGCGATGCTCAAGGTGTTGTTTCAAGAAAGAAGCAATTATTACCTGTGGTGTTGGGATTGTTGGAACGATAAAAATGGTTATGATTTATGAATGTTCAAATCCCGAAGGGATGAAATTATTGTAGAGCGAAACACGTTTTGTAAGATAATCCCAAAGGGATGGCATAGATTCGAAAACCTATGACACCCCTTCGGGGTTTGTTTTATTATTCAATTTATCCTATAATCATTTCACTCCTACGGAGTTTTATACAAAAAAATTATGAGTAACAATATTTACCAAGCCCTTTCAGAACTTGAAAAGAATCACAAACCTGCTGCATTATGCACCCTCATAAAAAGTGAAGGTTCTACACCACGCCATGTGGGTAGCAAGATGTTGGTATATGAAGATGGAAAATTTATTGGCACTGTCGGTGGTGGAGATTTAGAGCATCGTGTGCTTGATGAGGCTTGGATGGCAATTAGTGAAGGTAAGCCACGCATAGTTTCGTACACACTTTCTAACCCAAAAACGTGGTGACCCTGGTGTATGTGGTGGTCAAGTAGAGGTATTTGTGGAACCAATTTTTCCTGCTCCAACTTTAGTTGTGATTGGTGCTGGACATGTCGGTAAGGCAGTTGTCCATTTAGCAAAGTGGTTGGGATTCAGAGTCGTCGTCAGTGATGATAGAAAAGAATTTTGTAACCCTGAGTCTGTGCCTAATGCGGATGAATATTATCCAGTGCCAATGGCTGATTTAGCAAAATCAATGCAGATAACCAAGCAAACATATTTGGTCATCACCAGTCGGGGGTCAGGAGTCGATGTAAGTGGGCTACCAACTTTACTTAAGTCTGAGGCGAAGTATATTGGAGTCATTGGCTCAAAGCGAAGATGGGCTGTCACATCAAAGGCGCTAAAAGAACAGGGAGTCAAAAAAGAATTAATCAATAAAGTTCATTCACCAATAGGAATTGAGTTGCAAGCCGAAACGCCAGAAGAAATTGCAGTGAGTATTATGGCTGAGGTGTTGATGGTGAGAGATGGCGGAAGTGGAAAGAAGATGAAGAATGTAGTGGAAAGTAGAAAGTAGAAAGTAATTGGCAATTGGTGAAACGAATTGGTAATATTTGCGTAGAACGTAGGAGAAACGGTTCTTGTAGATGAGTGTGGCTTGGACTATAATTTGGTAACTGCGTTTGTAAAAGGAGAAATGATATGGCTAGAATTTTTGATGTAATTGAATACACCGATGAAATGAATGATGAGATTGTGCATCGCTTTCCTGAATCGGGAATTGGTGATTATCGCATTGGCTCGCAAGTGATTGTGCGCGAAAGTCAGTGGGCGGTCTTTTATCGTGATGGTAATGCGTTAGATGTTTTCAATGCTGGTCGGCACACGATTGCCACGGCAAACATTCCAAAATTAATTGATTGGATTGGTAAAGCATTTAACGATAGAACTCCTTTCCCTGCGGAAGTTTACTTTGTCTCCAAAAAAGAATTTGCAAATAAAAAATGGGGAACCCCACAACCGATTATCGTTCGTAACCCTGGTATGGGCTTGGGCGTAGCTTTGTTACAAGGGTTTGGCACATACTCATTTCAAGTGAAAGATCCGCAACAGTTTGTAGCGCAAATTGTAGGCGTGCAACATACTTATAAAACATCTGATATTGAAGAACGTTTACGCACCATGTTGCTTTCAAAATTACAAGATGTGCTTGGTGAAACTGCTGCCAAAAATTCTGTGCCTGAAATGATTGGCTTGACTGAAGAAATTGGCGCGGCTGTTCGAGCAAAATCAAAAGAAGATTTTGAAGCCATTGGTTTAACGCTCAAAACTTTTTATATCGGCAATTTGAAACCAAGCGAAAAATCGGCTCAAGAATTGCGAGATATGGGTATGCTGGACATGGCAACTTATACTCAACTGCAAGCCGCTGACGCCATGCGTGATGCCGCACAAAATGAAGGTGGTGGCGCAGGTCTCACTGCTGGAATTGGTGCTGGAATGGGAATCGGAAACATTATGGGACAAGCCTTACAAGGCGGCTATCAAGCCCCTGCTGGTGGTGGTGCTTCTGCTGGAGCTAAAATGCCTGATGTGATGACTCCCGCTGAAGCCGCTCAGTTTATGAAAGTGACTGAAGACGATATCATGGCTTCCATTACAGATGGAAGTTTGAAAGCTAAGAAAATCGGGAAGTCTTACAGAATTAGTAAGGCAAATTTAGAAGAGTTTATGAATAGCTAGTTAACAGTTGACTGCTAGCGATTAGCGATTCGCCGTAAAAACCTGCCAAAGTTAACATATTTTGGCAGTTTTTTCTTTTTAACCAACTTACAATAACGTAGTCAAAGGAGAAAATTATGAACATAAAAAAAATATATGCTTTTGTTTTTTGTTAGTACGCTTATCTCGCTTAGCCTAGCATGCTCATTATTATCTGCGCCAGAGCCAACGGCTACTGTTGTGCCTAGCGACATACCATCAACAGCCACCATAGCTGCTACGCCCACCCAAAAACCAACCTCCACACCACGCCCCACAGCCACAGCAATATCACCTACTTCTACTGCGGCGCCAGTCGGCGTTATCGTCGCAAATGAAGATTATGAAATTGATGTGGTTAAAGTGCGCAAGCTAGGAAGTGTTTACCTAGACCAAAATTATATTTGGCAAGCAAACCCTGGCTACTTGTTCCTCGAATTAGGTGTAAAGGTAACAAACAAAAAATCTGGTGTAGTTTCAGTGCCATGGCAATATATCTATGTGACCGATGAAGAAGGTGATAGCTGGTATCCAGGTTGGGGCGGTTTCCAAATCCCAACTGCTGGAGAAAATATCAGCCCCGCTACTATTCTATTTTCACAAATCCACAACAGCGAAGAGCGTGTTTCATTTACAGATGTTGTATTTCTTCGTCTAATTTGGACGATTAAAGATAATAATCCATCAACTGTCCTTTTTGGGTTTGATACTTCTCCGCTTATTGAAGTAGTCATAGATTAATTTACTGAAACAAAAAGAGACTTTCTAATGAGGAAGGTCTCTTTTTTATTTAGGTTTAACTGTTTGAAGGTTGAAAGGTTTTCAAGTTTTGGGAACTTTATAATATTCAAACTTTTTAACCTGTAAACTCAATTTTTCTAATAACTTCTGGAACTGCATCAATAACATCACTCGCTAACACCGAAGCAGTTGTACCCAATTTCTGTGCGGCGAGCAGACCTGCTTTTCCATGAATATATGCTCCTGCAACTGCCGCGTCATAAGGATTCAATCCTTGAGCCAGCAAACCTGTGATTAAACCTGCTAGCACATCACCAGTGCCTGCTCGCGCAAGTGCAGGTGTGGCGACTGGGATAATAGTCATACGCTCATCTGGTGAAGCAATGACTGTAAATGCACCTTTCAACACTACAACACAATTCCATTGTTTGGCATATTTTTTGGCAACTTCTTCACGGTTGTTTTGAATCTCTTCTTTTGATAAACCTGTCAATGCAGACATTTCGCCGAGATGAGGAGTGAGAATTGACCTCTCCCCTAACCCCTTCTCTTTTAAGAGAGAGGAATCTGCTAAGTGTCTTAATCCATCTGCATCAATGACCATTGGAATTTTTATTGTAGGTAAAAGTTTTTGAATAAATTTTCTTGTGCTTTCTTTATTTCCTAAACCGCAACCTATTAAGATTGACGTTGCACGATTCAAATTATCTAAAACAATTTTCGTCGCCGAGGACTGCGCCGAAAGCGAATCAGATTCAGAAACGAATCCATTTTCGTGTGGAAGTAAAACCCAAGTCGCTTCTGGTAAATGACCTGCTAATGCAGTGTGTAAAATTTCAGGCACAGCCATCGTCACCGAACCTGCGCCGATTCGATATGCAGATTTGCCAGCCAACAATGCCGCACCTGTATAAGATAATGAACCCGCTATCACGAAAGCAGTACCAAACGTCCCCTTGTGTGAAGCGAGTGTTCGTTTGGGTAACAAATCAAAAACCAATTCATCATCTGCGACATCAACTTTTATTTCATTCAACATATCATTTGATATACCAATTGGAATCAAAATCAAATCACCAACTTTTTCAAAGGCGGGCAATTTCAACAAGCCACGTTTCACAGCCGCCAACGCCATAGTTATATTTGCAGAGATTGTTTCATCAGCACATTCACCTGAATCGCAATCCACACCTGATGGACAATCCACGGCGACCACAAATTTTGGTTTAAGATTTTTGATTAATCCGAGAACCTGACTCGCTTCATTCTTTAGGGGAAGTTTGATTCCTGTACCCAAAACGCC
Organism: Chloroflexi bacterium OLB14; assembly: GCA_001567105.1. GTDB lineage: Bacteria > Chloroflexota > Anaerolineae > Anaerolineales > Villigracilaceae > Villigracilis. The sequence goes on along the minus strand of LMZR01000010.1, from coordinate 22,986 downwards.
ATCTAATGTGATGTCTGATTCTGTGATGAAAGAGGAAAGATGAAAGAATGTTTCATCGCGTTCGATTATTTTTCCGCCAACGCTTAAATATTTTTTGATTAACTCATCATTATTTGTTTTGACCAAATATGCACAAGTCTCCCAACCATTTTGTTGAAGCCAAGTTAGTGCGACTAAAGTATCGCCACCATTATTACCAGAACCAACTAAGCCGATAACTTTTTTCCAATTTTTTTGTTGACCTAACTCATGCACCATTTTTGCAATCCCAACACCAGCATTGTGCATCATCGTCGCCAATGAAAGTCCATTAGCATCGGCTTGTTTTTCAAGCACAATCATTTGAGATACGGAGACGAGTTTCATATTGATGTAACTTGTGCTGAACCTATTGAGATGTTTATGGCTAAAAGACGTTTCTTGAAAACCTAAAAACTATCCCTTTATGTACTGTTCTAGTTGCTCTATCAAAGACCTTTGATAGTCCACCACTTCTTTTAACATATCACGCACAGAAATTAATCCCATCAATTTTCCATTATCATACACTGGCAAATGACGAATATTATTATCAATCATCAGGTTCATACATTCTTCCAAATCTTGGCCTGCATCTATAGTAATTACTTTTGCTGTCATTATTTCGCTGACCTTAGTGGTTTTTGCATTTTTACCCACCAAATCCACTTTACGAACACAATCTCGTTCTGAGACAATTCCCTCCAGCTTACCCTCACTCATCACCAACACCGCCCCTGTATTGTGCATTGACATAACTGTCAATGTTTCATAAACTGTTTCATTCGATGTGACAGAATAAACTTCACTGCCTTTTCTTCGAAGCATATCGCGCACTGTAGACATGGCTCATCTCCTTGCTTAGTTGGTTGGGTCAATGGTTGCTTATAGTATAGCAAGAAATAAGAGAGAGGTAAATATTAAGCCTCAACCAAAATCGAGGTATGGGCATAGTCAAACTTATATGCCAAAGCCTAAAATGACAAACAATTTAGCAAATGCTTGTAAAAAATAATATTCCTCGTATGCTATAATCCCTACATTACATTGGTTCAAACCAAACAATATCATCTCCACCTCTAACAGCAGGGCAACTTACTACACAGAAGTGGAGTGCAAATCAAAGGTAATTACTCTAGTTTTTTCACAAATGTAAAACAACAAATTAATTCTGCCTATCCAAAAGCATTTCTTGTGCAACCTGTTTCTTTTCGTTGCTGCATAAAAATTGGAAAAGCCGATTTTCATTTTTCACCCCAAAATAGGAGCAAGTAATGCAAATTCTTAAGTTTATTAGCTATTCGTTAGGGAATTTCGCCAACACCATCGCATATGAGGTTTTTCAAAACAGAATCAAGTTTTATTATGTAGATGTATTAGGCGTTTCTGGTGCAGTTATTGGAACGCTCTGGGCAATTTATGGTTTGTGGAACGCCATCAACGACCCGCTAATGGGGCAAATATCAGACCGAACTCGCTCACGCTATGGAAGACGTATCCCATATGTTGCTTTTGGCGCAATCCCACTAGGGATATCTTTTTATTTCTTATGGGCTCCTCCTACCCACAGCCCTTTTATATTAGCCGCCTACTTTCTTGTTATTCTATTTATCTTCGATACGCTCTACAGTTTAACGATTGTTGCTTACAATGCTCTATATATTACTGTTGCTCCTACTCCGCCCGAACGGATCAATCTCTCTACTGTGCGAGAAATTTTCTCAACAATTGGGTCACTTCTTGCTTTTGTCTTAGCACCCATCCTTGCAGAAAAGGTTGGCTACTTAGCCATGGGCGCAATCTTGGGTGTAGTTATTTCCGCAGGATACTTAATCTCAACAATTGGAATCAAAGAAAAGCCCGTTAGCGCCAATGAGAAATCAATGGGTATCTTTGAATCATTGAAGGCTGTCCTTGCCAACAAACCTTTTCGGTGGTTCTTAGGGGCAAACATGGCTAAAGAATATATTTGGGTGGCTTTGGCTGGGCAAATACCCTTTTGGCGCAAATTCGCTCTCAACATTCAAGGTGATATCCGCTTCTTAGGTCTTAACTTAAGTGGTGGCGACGCTGAAGCTGTTTTACTTGGCATTCCCCTCATCTTAACCATTCCTGTTATATTTATTTGGCGCCCCATCATTGCAAATCTAGGCTATCGTAAAGCTTGGATTCTCGGAGCATTTGCCTTTATTCCTGGCTTGTTAATTATGACTTTCGCCTCAAACATGACAACAGGTTTGATTGGCACGCTCTTAATTGTCCCCGGCTTGGCTCTGAGTTTACTTATCTCATATCCAGTAATTTCAGAAGTGATTGATGACGATGCTAAGCATGTTGGCGTTAGTCGTGAAGGCTTATTCTTTGGAATGAACAACGGAATCACAAAATTATCTTTCTCTGCCGAGGGAGTTTTCTTTGGATTTATTACAGGACTAACAGGATTCGTCGCAGGTTCTGATGTACAAACTGAATTTGCTATTTGGGGCATTCGTTTCCTAATTGGCATCATGCCAATCATTGCTTGCTTAATCATTGCCTTTTGCATGTGGCGCTACCCACTGGGGCGCGAAACCTTCGCAAAGAAACGCTCTTCTCAAGAATAATAGATTATTATTGCTCACCTCACAATTTGAAATGGATAGCTCGATTAAACCCTTCTAGTAGCTCTCTTGTTGAGAACGCTACTAGAAGAGTTATAAGGGTAAAAAAATCTCCTGAAACAGAATCAAGCATCAGCTAAGTAAGGAGCGGGCAAAATCATATATTTAATTATCTTACAAACTTTATACAATCATTTCCATTTTTATCCTTTATAATAGCCCTATGGCACTTCCACAACCTGAACAACAACCAACTCCCCCACCTCTCACGCCTGAACAAATTGCGGCGCTCAAAGAGGCAGAACGAAAACAAAAGCTAATCATTGCTAGCGTAATTGGAGCAGTGATATTAATTTTGGCGTTGCTGGGTGTTGCAATTTACTTCCTCATGCAACCCAATACGCCCACCGACAAAATTCGAGATGTATTCATTATTGTGGTGGCACTTGAAACTTTGGTGATTGGTGTAGCGTTAATTGTATTGATTGTTCAACTAGCCAGCTTGATCAATTTGCTACAAAATGAAATTCGCCCGATTCTTGATGCCACCAACGAAACTGTAAATACCTTGCGTGGCACTGCTGAATTTTTAGGCGAGAATGTTGTTGAACCTGTTATCAAACTAAATGGCTATTTAGCAGGTTTGAAGCGTATGTTAGAATTGCTTGGTGTAAAACCAAAATAATCAAACAGACCTGACAGGTCTAATGAAAATAAAAAAGGAGAAATACTATGTCTGACCGTGATGAATTTGGAGCCTTTCTTGTAGGGTTTGTAGTAGGTGGATTAACAGGTGCAGTAGTTGCATTGCTCTTCGCCCCTCAATCTGGTGAAGAAACTCGCGCTTTGATTAAAGATAAATCAATTGAATTACGCGACCGCGCCTCTGCCTCTGCTGAAGATATGATCGCTCGAGCAGAAGCCACCGCCGCTGAATATCGCGCTCGTGCCGATGAATTAACCAAGATGGCAAAAGAACGCGCCACCGAACTGGCTGGGCAAGTTCGCGAACGCGGAACATCTATTGCCAACGAAGTTCGTGAACGTGGCAAAGGTGCCATTGAAGCAGTTCGTAAGTCAAGCAAAAAAGACGATGTAACACCTGCATAACTTTGGAGTTAGGGAGCTTGCTCCCGTAATTCGCCAGCAAGCTGGCTAACTCCATATACGAGGGTTTGGCAAATGTCAAACCCTCATTTTATTAAAAGTCCGCAGGTTTAATAAAAAAAACAAATCTTCATCCAAACGGTATAACACTATGCACCGCTTCATGCGGATTTTCTTTTACCTGCTTTATCACCCCCTCGCCTTCGCCTACGATTTTGTAGCATCCTTTGTATCATTTGGTCAATGGAAAAATTGGGGACAAAGTATTCTGCCATTTATCAGCGGGGTTGACATCCTCGAACTTGGTCACGGACCTGGACATTTACAACGCTTCTTATCTAGCCGACAGTTGGTTCTGTTTGGTTTAGACGAGTCAATGCCGATGATTCGTCTTGCAAAAAAACGAATCGGTACAAATCAAAAACTTACGCGTGGGCTTGCTCAATCACTCCCATATAAAAGCGAATCGTTTGATAGCGTCGTTTCAACTTTTCCGACGGAATATATTTTTCAGAGTCACACACTGTCAGAGATAAAAAGAGTCCTTCGAAGCAGTGGCAGGCTGATCGTCCTGCCTGCGGCGTTTCCAAATCAGCGATTTCTCAAATGGCTGTACAAAGTCACAGGCGAGAATCCAGATTCATTAAATGAAAATCTCAAAACAAAAATAATTTTGCCTTTCGAGGATGCAGGTTTTCAATGCGAAATAAAAATAATTGATGTAAAATTAAGTCAGTTATTAATTGTGATTGCGAATAAAGCCTAAAGAAAGATATTTATGGAACAGACAAAACAAACCGAAGAAAAGAAAATTTCAATTTGGGCAAGGCTTGTATTGTTGATTGGCATCTTAATTGTTCTATTTACATGCGCTTTTACAATGGGCGCCATCTATTTAGATATGGCAGGCGTACAAACCACAGGCACATTATTAAATGTAGCAAAATGTTCAGGTTCTAAAACTTGCTGGACTGGAAAAGTTGAGTTCAAAACAAATGGTGGCGAAGAAATTTCATTCTATCCACAAACCAACAGGTTTATTTTTGACCTTGATGGATATGCAACCGAAGGTTATAGAGTTGTTGATGTACGCTATCTTGAAAGTTTTCCGAACATTGCCAAAGTGAATCTCATTTACAAACTTGAATACTTAAACAAAGTGACTTGGACATTGCTAGGAAGTGTCATTGCATTTTTCGGCTGGGTCGCTACTCGTAAAAAATCAATTGTTTTAGATTTTAGTAAAGGAAAGAAATAACATGTTAAAAAAATTTCGTGAACCTGTCAACAGCCTCACTCATTGGGGCGGAGCAATATTAGCCCTAATTGGTCTAATTGCTTTACTCATCGTCGGTTGGAGTACACCTGCAAAAATAATTTCACTTGCCTTGTATGGCGTCAGTTTAATTTTTATGTTCTCAGCCAGTGCCACTTATCACATGGTGCGCGTCAAAGATAAAGCTTTAGAAGTTTTTCGTAAAATTGACCATGCCGCCATTTATGCTTTGATAGCAGGCACTTATACGCCATTTTGCGTCAATGCCTTTGAAGGCTTCTGGAAGTGGGGTATGTTGAGCATCATTTGGTCATTGGCTATTATTGGCATTGTTGTAAAAATATTTTATATCAAATCACCACGTTGGTTAAATGCGGGCATTTATGTTGTCATGGGTTGGTTTAGCGTTGCCGCGGCTGGGCAAATGCTTTCAGCATTACCGACTTGGGTTTTTGCGTGGCTATTAACTGGTGGAATTATTTACACGCTTGGCGCAGTAGTTTATGCCACAAAAATATTTAACTTCAAACCAAATGTGTTTGGCTTTCACGAAGTCTGGCATATCTTCGTCTTACTCGCCGCTGGCGCACATTATGTAGCAGTGATGGGTGTAGCAATATAAAAAGAATTTTGAGAAAAATTCATAAATCTCTGTGGCAAAAAAGGATAACTAATGTTTTTTGGATTCAACCTGAACGAAATACTAACCTTCCCCTTCAAAGAAGAATATCGTAAACATTTTTATATTGGGATTGTCATTTCACTCTTAGCATTCATCATCCCAATTGCACCGTATATTGTTTTATTTGGGTATGGCGCACAAATTGCTCGACAAATCTTAAACGACGAATCGCCTCGTTTAATCGCTTGGGATGATTGGGGCAAACTCTTCACAGATGGCTTAAAAGTTTTCGGCGCTAGATTTATTGTCGGACTCCCCATTCTGATTTTCGTTATCCCTATCATGATCGTCTCTTTTATTTCCCCTTTCATTTTAGAAAATGCCAGTTCTAGCGAAGTGGAAAAAATAATGCCTATATATTTCCTAGTCATTTTCGGAGGCATTTGTTTCATCATTCCTATTTCAATGATTATGGCAGTTATTATCCCTGCCGCTGAAATGAAAGTAATCGAAACGGGCGATTTCACAGATCTCTTCCGCGTTAAAGAATGGTGGCAAATTTTCCGCGCTAATCTTAGTGGCTTCATCGCCGCGTTTGGCGTTTACTATCTAGTTACTTTCATTCTCACCTTTGCAGTGCAAATAGTTATGGCAACGCTCATCTTATCTTGTTTGCTTATCGTGTTAATACCTGCACTCACTTTTTATGTCACCTTAATTATGTACGTCACAGGTGCAATCGCATATAAAGACGGCAAAGAAAAATTACTGCAAGCACCAAAAGCAAATGCGTCTGTTTGAAATTTCATTCTAATCTTGTAAACAATGAACAAAAAACAAATTTCATCCATTGCGCTTTTATTAGGCTTGGTATTTCTCGTCATCGGCTTGGCAAGTGATAACACAAACTACACTTGGGTTTCGATTGTATTTATATTAATATCTTTAGTTTTAGGTGGGCGTTGGATGAGGCCCAGAAAAAGAAAATAATTTTATTTTTTATGCCTCAAAATTGCAGAGCGGAAAATTCTATCTAAAAATCCATCATGCCCATCTTTATCCCACGAGATGGGCAAATCGGTTGTACTGCGGTCATCTGCGCCATAATATAAAATACCAGGGTTGGGATTAATTTCCAAAATCACCAACTCCTGATTCGGTCTTATACGCAAATCAAGCGGGCATATCCCCTGCCATCCATAGCTAAATACATTTTTTTACTAACATCTTGTATCGGCTTAAGCAGTGCTTGATTTTTTAATGGTACGATAAACGTATCCCAATTAAACCATTTAACTTGCTCGTGCATAAACGATTCACCTTCAGGGAAAATCACTTCGGCTGGTGAATACGCATACGGCGAAGATAAATCATCAGGGTTATCTGCAACCAAACAACTCACTTCTCCACCTTCAATAAATTCTTCTACACGTGCAGAGCCAAAATCTTTTAGCAATCTTTCAAATTGAGTTTTTAATTCGTCAAACGAATTAACTTTTGATTCTGAAATCAATCCCGTACTGGCATAACTATTAGGATGTTTGACAATCAAAGGAAATGTTAATTGCCTGGCATGGATTAAATCGTCACCTGTTTTAGCATTGAAACCCTTAGCAAAATTAATCCCATTGGCTTCAGCAATTGCTTGCATCTGCTCGCGAGTTGGGTTATAAAATTTACTATCTGCTCCAGTAAAGGGCAAGTTTAGTCTTTCTAGCGCCCGAACTAAATTCAGCCCCGAATCGTCATCATCCATACCTTCAAATAGATTTAAATACACATCATACTGCTTACGGCTAGATAAGTCACGCAAAAATTCAAATACAGGAGTTTCAACAGTGACAAGATTCCATTCATAATTTTGGAAATATTTCTCTGGGTTATAAGTTTCGATAGATTCTTCAGTTAGGAGGCAAATTCGCATCTATTTATTATAAGCAAAAAAATCGTCAGAAATATTGACCAACTCGCAGGTCAAAAAGAAGCGAAAATGTAGTACTAAGGGGTCTTAAAAAAAATCATATCTATTTGATACAATGCAGAAAAGGAGAAGAAATGACTAAAAGAAATCGTTCTATTATTTTTGCAATTGTAGCAATTGTGGCTTTGGCATGTGCTTGCCCAACAACAGGCGTGCCAACAGAGAATCCCCCACCCGCTACATTTGCACCTATCAACACCGTTCCACCTATCTTCACAGATGAACCCGTTCCAAGCCTAAACGTGCTATTACAAGATGATTTCAGCTCAGATGCAAATTTTGAATCTTATAGCAGTGATGATGGTAGCGCTGGGGTAAACAATGGTGTGTATGTCGTCCGTTCCACTGGCGACCTGTGGCAATGGGGTAGGTCAACCGCTCAATTTAGCGATTCTGTTATTGAAGTAGATGTAACAATGGTTGCAGGTCCAGCTAACAACAATGCAGCATTCGGCATCATTTGTCGTTTGGCAGAAAATTCTGATGGCTCCATTAACGGCTATATGCTAGCAATTAGCCTTGATGGGTATTACACCATCTTAGCATTTGAAAATTCCTCCCCTGTGCCATTAGTTGATTGGACACTAACAGATGCAGTGCGCTTAGGTTCAGAAGTAAACACATTACGTGCAACTTGTAATGGTAGCAATTTAAGCCTTGAAGTAAATGGACAGCTAGCAGGTTCAGCAACCACTACTTCAAGCGGTCCCACATCTGGCTCAATTGCCTTCACTGCCACATCTTTTGAGGTAGATAGCCCATTAGCAGAAGGTCATTTTGATAATCTAATTATCAGCCAACCATAAAAAATTTTCAGAATAAAAAAAATAGGATGCAGTTTTCTGCATCCTATTTTTTTTCGCCTCACGCTTGCTGATAGTTGGTTCTGTTTCAGAAAATTTTATTTTGCCCTCATCTTTTGATGCTTCAATGCCGTTTGGAAAATCCTATCAAAGAAACCTTTATAGCCTGCTTCGTCATACAAAATCATAAAATCGGCTGGGCCAAACTCCTCGGGCTTGAGCATAATGGCAGGATTAGGATTAATTTCCAAAATAAATAATTCACCATTTTCATTCATACGCACATCACAACGTCCATAACCACTGATGCCCATCGCCTTAAACATGCACACGCCAATATCTTGTAAGCGAGGAATCAAATCAGGTTCAGTAACCCGCTGAAAGTTGAAAGGAAGCGAAGTATCCCACTTCACAACTGTATGCCAAAATTCTTCGCCAGGTGGAAATATCAATTCCGTTGGCGGGTATGGAATCGGATTGTTAACATCATCAGGGTTTTCAACAATCAAAACATTGAACTCTCTGCCGATAATAAATTCTTCCATGCGTGCCGCACCGAATAAAGCACACACTCTTTCGACTTGTGTTAATACGGCTTCAATCGAATCACAACGCGACTCTTTGATCATGCCTGTACTGCCATAACTTTTGGGGTGTTTGACCATAACAGGAAAACGTAAAGTATTAACTAATTTTTTTGCTTCTTCTACGCTGTGAACGCGATAGCCTTTTGCAAAGCCAATGCCATGCGCATCCGCTTTAGCTTGCATTTCTTCACGCGTTGGGTCAAAACAACTTGAGTCAGCGCCTGTAAAGGGTAGATTTAATTCTTCTAGGGCTTGCACAACCTCAATAGCTTCATAGCTTGTATCGTCTTCTTCATCGTCATCTTCATATTCAAATTCGTAACCTTCGCAAATATTGATGAAGACATCGTACTTTTTACTTTCCGCCAATGCTTTTATTTTTTCTTTCACTGGCGCAGTCATGGTGACCATTTCCCACTCATAATCTTTTAGATATGGCGCAGGATTAAAATTTGAAATTTCTTCATCCGAAAGAACACACACGCGCATAGAGCAACTCCTAATTCCGCAAAGGGTGCGTCGCATTTCTATTAATCAAATGATGTTGCAATTCGGATTTTTCTGATTAACAAGATTCATCTTAACACTTGGTGCGACGCACTCACCCATAAGTGAGATAAATCTATTATTCCATAAATCCCCCCACTGACAAGATTTGCAGGCTTAAAATATTCCTAAAACATAAGGTGATGTGATTAACAAGTTGTTTAGTAAAAAACTTAGCTCACATGACTTGAATAAATACAACATCATTCTGATTTGGCTACACGCAAGAACGGTCAGTAAAAAAATCTACTTGACAAATTTTAGGTGCAGGGTATAAAATAATTTAGGCAAGACTAAATTTTACAGGAAAAAGAAAATGACAGCAATTCAACTCACGGGCATTCTCGCCATCATCGGTGCATTTATTTATGCGGTTGGTGATGTGCTTTTATTAGCCAGCAATATAAATCTTGATGATTATCCAAAACTAAAACCATTTGCAAAATTATTATCTGATGCAGAAAAAATGGTTGTGATCTCCCCTAGCAGAATGATTTGGGGCGCATTGCTTGGTGTGTTTGGAACTCCATTGGTTGTTGCAGGTTATTGGCAAATTTATCAAGGCTTGGGCGGAGCAAATGAATCAGGTGTGCTAGCAACTATCAGCTTGTTTGGATGCGCATCTATCATCGGGGCTTTTGTTCATGGAACTTTTTATTACATGGGCGAATATGTGCAAGCATTAAATCAAGTTGATGAAAAATCACAAGATGTGATTGTCAAGATGATTGAACGCCACAAAAAGTTTTGATCATTTCTTATGCACCGCTTCTTTTCATGATTTTAGTTGCTTCTGTTTTCTTTTCAGTTCTGGTTGCCACTGGAAGTACTTCCTTCCCAAGTTGGATGATTTATATCAACCCAGTCACGCTCACAATCGCATGGTTAATCATCAAAAAAGTGTTACCAAAGTTTATTGTGACATGGACTGAAGGCGCAGGATTCAATATTGCCTACATTGCATTTTTTATTTGCACCACTATTTCGTTATGGAATATTAAATGAAACCATCTACTTCAATTCAAGACTATCTTAAACAAATTTATGAGCTGACTGAAAACGGCTCACCTGCTAGCACAAATGATTTAGCGCGTGAGTTGAACATCAAGCCTGCATCAGTGACAGGCATGATTCAAAAATTAGCAAGCGAAAAACCAGCCTTGATTGAATATCAAAAACATCAAGGCGTGACGTTAACTTCAGCAGGTAAAAAAGCCGCACTTGAAGTGATTCGCCATCATCGTTTACTGGAAACATGGCTGGTGCAAACGCTTGGATATTCTTGGGATGAAGTGCATGAAGAAGCCGAGCGACTCGAACACGTCATCTCAGAAGATTTTGAAAGACGCATCGCCGCCGCATTAGATCATCCGACTCGTGACCCACATGGTGAATTAATCCCAACAGCAGATTTGAAAATGCCACTGGATGATTCAACGCCGCTTTCTGCTTTGCGAAAAAATCAAACTGGAAAAATTTTGTGCATCAAAGGCGCGGATGCTGATTTACTTCGTCACTTAGATGAGCTTGGATTAACGCCCAACACTATGATTGAAGTAACCGACTATTCTCCTTTTGACCATAACTTAACTATCAAGGTTGGCAAAAAGAATCATGTGCTTGGATTAAGTATCACCAGCAAAATTTTTGTTGAGGAAAAATAAAATCTCGATGGTCGAGTAGCCACGCTCTTGTTCTTTGTGGCGTATCGAGACCATCAATAAATTGAAAGAGTAATATTTACAGGTGGTCTCGATACGGGCGAAAGAACATCGCCCTACTCGACCACCGAATAGAAAAGGAATAAAAATAATGAACGAAAATATTTTCCGTATTTTAGCCGCAGTGATATTGCTGACAGGCATGAGCATTTCATTTTATTTCCGCATGAAAGCGGATAAAGAAACTGGCGAAAAAATACCTCGCAAAGTGGATGGCTCTGTGATGATGAACATCATCAAAATTGGTGGGCTGATTCTTTGGCTCAGTCCCTTTGTATATTTGATTAACCCTGCATGGATGAGTTGGTCAAAAATTGGTTTACCAGAATGGGTGCGTTGGTTTGGGGTTGGAGCTGGAGTTGTTGGTGTATTTGGTGTTTATTGGTTATTCAGTAGCATTGGCAATAGCATCTCACCCACCAGTGCCACACGCAAAGAACATAAACTCGTTACAAATGGAATTTATAAATATATTCGTCATCCACTGTATACATTTGGTACTTCCTTATTTATTTCATTTGGCATGATGGCTGATAACTGGTTTATCGCATTGATGGGTATTTTAGTATTTATCATCATGGCAATTCGCACACCAAAAGAAGAAGCCAACTTGATCGAAAAATTTGGCGATGAATATCGTGAATATATGAAACGCACTGGCAGATTTTTGCCAAAACTATTTTAGTTATGCAAGTAAAAATATCTTCTATCTTTCCTATCAAACCTGAATTGGCTTGGCAGGAAGTACAAAAAACAAAATTGCTTCATTATGTTGGTAGTCCGCTGATTAAATTTATCCCCGCTCGCGAAACTCCTTTTACAGAACTTTGGCAAACAGGCGAATACATTGTAGACATGAAACTCTTTGGCTTGTTACCGTTTGGAAAACAAATTATCGGAATCAAACCTCCGCCAGAACATGAACAAAAACAACATCAATTCAGCATATTAGATGATGGGCGCGGAGAACTCATCAAAACATGGAGACACCTCATCACCGTAGATAAAGTCAATGCTGAAAAAACTTTATATGCCGATGAAGTAGAAGTGCAAGCAGGTGTTCTAACATTTTTCGTTTGGTTGTTCGCCAATATTTTCTTTTGGCATCGTCAAAGACGTTGGAAGAAATTAATCAGGAATAATTTTAATTATCAATAGAGAGACAATATGAAAAAACACATAATCTTTATCCTAACCGTCACTTTTTTAGTTACTGCATTTTTACTGATTCAAAATCAAACAATGTCTATCGTCAATGCCTCACAACCGAGTGCACAAATTGTCAGCGTGGAAAATGTTAGTTTTAGCAGAGACATCTATCCGCTAGTTGAGAGGCGTTGTGTTAAATGTCATGGTGGAAAATTTCCAAGTGAAGGCTTGAGCATGGAATCCTATCAAGCATTAATGCAAGGTTCACAAAACGGAGTTGTGATTGTGGCTGGTGATGCAAACAATAGTTTGTTGTTTGAAAAAGTTGAAAAGTGGTGAAATGCCAAAAACGTGGCGCAGATTTAACTGCTCAAGAAATTGAATTGATAAGACAATGGATTAATGAAGGTGCGTTAAACAATTGATAATGGAGAATGATAATTATGAATCAAAAACTTTCACGCAGAGATGTATTAAAACTTGGTGGCTTCGGTTTGTTATCTGCCGCAGGTGGTGTAGTTGCATATAACAACGTTCATGCTTCACATAATCATAATAACGAAACATCAACACCGTTATCAACGAATCATCAAGATGGCGGACATAACGGACATGGTTTACCAGGTGCAGGTGATGTTGACCATGAAAAAAATGGTTTCAACCCTGGCGAAATTTTATATGACTTTGATTATGGCAAAGTTTCAACATTACCAAACGGACAAACATTACGCGAATATGAAGTAGTTGTGATTAATAAAAATATTGAAGTTGTGCCAGGCATTGAATTTCCAGCATGGACGTATAACGGCAGAATACCTGGTCCCACATTGCGAGCAACAGAAGGTGATCGAATTCGCGTTCGTTTTGTAAATGGAAGTAGTCATCCGCACTCGATGCACTTTCATGGGTATCATTCTGGCGAAATGGATGGCGTGCCAGGCACAGGTGCAGGTGGCATGGTGCAACCAGGCGAAGAATTTATTTATGAATTTGATGCTGAGCCTTATGGTTTACATCTTTATCATTGTCATGTGTTTCCATTAGCACGTCACATTGCTAAAGGTTTATATGGCGCATTTATTATTGATCCAAAAGAAGGTCGCCCAAAAGTTGATAAAGAAATGGTGATGGTGATGCACGGCATTGATATTGATTTTGATGATGCTAATGATTTTTATGCCGTCAATGGCATTCCGTTTTATTATCAAAATCATCCTATTCAAATTAAAGTTGGTGAAAGCGTTCGCATTTATTTAGTCAACATTCTTGAATTTGATTTGCTTAATTCATTTCATCTTCATGCAAACTTTTTTAACTACTACCCCACTGGCACAAGTCTCACGCCATCCACATTTACCGACACAATTATTCAAGGTCAAGCCGAGCGCGGCATACTTGAATTCACTTATAAATTTCCAGGCATGTATATGTTCCATGCACACGTCACCGAATTTGCAGAACTCGGTTGGAACGGCATGTTTGAAGTAACGGAGAAATAATCAGATGACGAACCAAACTTCCCCTGAGATAAAGAACCGCTTCACTTTCCAGACCTTCATCCTGCTTCTGCTCCCCATCCTTCTTTTGGCTGGAGTTATTTTCCTGTTCCTGCAAACTGGCGGCGGTCTTGATTTAGAGTCACCAGTTCCAATTGAAAATTTAACTGTCGAGCGTTATGAGTTGGATGTAGATCACATCAAGCTATATGTGCAAAATACTGGACCTGAAGAATTAACAGTTGCATCTATCATCATCAACGAAGCAGTTATGCCATTTACAGTTTCACCCTCTGCAAATATTCCGCGCTTAAGTAAAGCGACGATTGAAATTGAATATTCATGGACGGAAGGCGAAGCATACGCCGCGCGAATTTTTACCAGCAACGCTGTGCCATTTGATGTTGAAATTCCTGTAGCATTCGTCACACCTGAACCCAAAGCAAAAACTTTTTGGAGTTTTACATTGATCGGTTTATATGTGGGCGTGATTCCAATCTTCTTAGGAATTTTCTGGTTGCCTGCTTTACGCACACTTGATAAAAAATGGATGACTTTTATTTTAGCAATCACTGTCGGCTTGCTTCTTTATTTAGGCATTGATACTGTCAACGAAGCCTTTGAAGAATCGGCAGAGTTAGCAGGCGCATATCAAGGTATCGGATTAATTGGCATCGGCGCAGTTGCATCATACATGCTGTTAGATATGGTCGGCAAAATGGGTTCAAATGATAGAAGCGAATCCTCATCAAGATTATCTATTGCATGGAAAATTGCTTTAGGCATTGGCATTCATAATTTAGGTGAAGGGCTGGCAATTGGCGCGGCATATAACGTTGGCGAAATTGCATTAGGCACTTTTCTTGTTGTCGGCTTCATCATCCAAAACATCACCGAAGGTTTGGGAATCATTGCGCCGATATTGAAAGATAAACCTAGTCTTGGTCAATTAGCATGGTTGGGATTAATCGGCGGTGCACCTGCCATTCTCGGCGCATGGATTGGTGGATTCACTCCTTCCCCATTTTTAGCAGTGTTATTCCTTGCTATTGGCACAGGCGCAATCTTCCAAGTGGCTGTTGAAATTTGGAAGATGATTCAAAAAGATAATGAAAAACAATCTGTCCCCATAATGATTTTCAGTGGCGTGCTAGTTGGCATGTTAATGCTTTGGGTAACGGGTATTCTGATTAAGTAATTTAATAATCTATTATTGCTTGAAGCATCCTTCTATCAACGATAGGATGTTTCAACGCGACAAAGAATCGCAGTGAATAATGAAAAAACATACACAAAACTCTCTTTCGGAAGTCCACGAATCGGTTGTAGTGCCAACTAAAAGCACGTCATGGAAGCGTTGGTTAGCAATTATGGGTCCCGCGTTAATGGTCTCAGTCGGGTATATGGATCCAGGCAATTGGGCAACTGACATTGCAGGTGGTAGTCGTTATAGTTATGCATTAATTTGGGTGCTGTTGATGTCTAACATCATGGCAATTCTTTTGCAAAGTTTGGCGGCGCGGCTTGGAATTGTCAGCAGGCGTGACCTTGCGCAAGTGTGCCATGAAGATTATCCGCCCATCGTTAATATTCCGCTTTATATTTTGGCTGAAATCGCCATCACTGCTTGTGACCTTGCAGAAGTTATCGGCTCAGCAATTGCATTAGATTTACTTTTTGGTATTCCATTATTTTATGGCGTCATACTCACAGCATTAGATACGATTTTACTTTTACTATTATCACATGCAGGTATTCGCAAATTAGAAAGCGTGGTCATCGCATTAGTTGGGACAATTGGCGTTGCATTTTTTATTGAAATATTATTAGGCAAACCAGATTGGGGCGGAATTGTGCGTGGCTTTATGCCTACCTTACCTGATTCAAATGCTTTATACATCGCCATTGGAATTTTAGGCGCAACAGTGATGCCGCATAATTTATATCTACACTCATCATTAGTGCAAACTCGAAAAATTGGGCGTGATAGCGAAGAGATAAAAAAGACTCTTCGTTGGAACACTATTGATACTACTTTATCGCTCAACATTGCTTTTCTTATCAATGCCGCAATTTTAGTGATGGCGGCTTCTGTATTTCACAAAAATGGTTATTTTGGAGTAGCAGAGATTCAAGACGCGCATCGTTTACTTGAGCCGTTACTTGGAGCATCTATCGCACCGATTGCATTTGCTATCGCACTTCTCGCTTCGGGACAAAGTTCTACCATCACTGGTACATTGGCTGGTCAGATTGTGATGGAAGGATATTTGAATCTGCGCATTAGACCGTGGTTGCGCCGCTTAATTACCCGCTTGTTGGCTGTTGTTCCAGCAATTTTGGTCATTGCCTATTACGGAGAAGACTCAACAGGTGCGATGTTGGTATTGAGTCAAGTTGTGCTTTCTTTACAACTTCCGTTTGCAATCATCCCTCTGATTAATTCAGTAGCAAATAAAAAACGCATGGGCGAATTCGCCATCGGACGTAAGATTCAAATCTTGGCATGGATTGTAGCAGGCATTATCTTGTCGTTGAATATAAAATTAATCATTGACCAAATTGGAACATGGATCGCCGAAGCAGGAGCAAATGCTTGGCTTGTTGAAATTACAGTGATACCTCTTACTCTTGGGCTTGCTGTTCTGCTTTTATATGTCATCTTCCATCCGTGGATGCAAAAGCAAAATGAAATTAGAACTGGAAGCGTTCATCGTCAAGCCACAGGTGAAATCACAACACTGCAACCACCTGAACCTTACAAACGTGTAGCAGTCGCTTTAGATTTTTCGGGCAAGGATGAAAAATTACTAGCTGAAAGTTTACGCTTCATTGACAAAGCTCAAACTCAATTAACTCTTTTGCACATTGTAGAAAGCCCAGTAGCAAGGAGACTCGGCACAGAAGGCGAAGACTTAGAAACTTTAGCAGATAGTGAACGCCTAGAAAAACTTTCTCAAATGATGATAGATAACAACGTGAAAACAGAATGGAAAATTGGCAGTGGCGAACCTGGCAAAGAGCTTGCGAAATTAATTAATGAATCAGATATTGAAATAGTAATAGTAGGCGGTCACGGACATTCAGGCGTTTCCGATTTAATTCATGGAACAGTCATCAGTGATTTAAGACATCACATCAAAGCCAATGTGCTGATTGTGCCAATTAGCGATTAGTTGAAAAGATAAACCTTGCCACTTGACAAGGTTTATCTTTCGTTATAATATATGAATACTTGTTCATATATTCAAGGAAAACTTATGACCCTCAACGAACTCAAAGCCATTCAACTAGCCGAATTATTCAGCGCCTTAAGTGATGCTAGTCGCATCAAAATTATTTCTACTTTAATTGAAAAAGAAATGAACGTCAGTGACATTGCCGAAAAAACAGGCATGAGCGAATCTGCGGTCTCGCACCAACTACGAGGTCTGCGACAGATGCGTTTAATTCGCGGCAGAAAATCTGGCAGACAAGTTTTTTATTCCCTAGATGATGATCACGTCAAAAAACTATATCTCATGGGCTTAGACCATGTAAAACATGGATAAAATTTTGGAGAACCAATGACCGAAAATATTATAGAAACACAAAACAAAGACGGACTTCAAAGAATTTCTATGCCCATCGAAGGCATGGATTGTGCCAATTGTGCAGTGACAATCGAAAACAGTTTAAAACAAACGGATGGCATAATGAATGTCAAAGTCAATTACCCTGCCGAAAAAATGTGGGTCGAGTTTGACAATCAAAAAATTGAACATGCCGACATTGAAAAGAAAATACAGCAACTGGGTTATAAAATTCCGTCCAGCGAATTTCAATCTCACCTTGAAGAAAATCGCGGATTGTACATAAGTTTATCTGCTGGTGCTTTCTTGCTCATCGGCTGGCTTGGTGAAGTCTTTCTTGAGTTCCCTGCTTTTATTAGCATTAGTCTTTATATAACCGCCTACCTGTTTGGGGGCTGGGATGTTACACGACACGCTTGGGACGCATTAAAAGTTAAACGCTTTGATACAGATGTATTAATGGTCTTCGCCGCAATTGGCGCGGCATTTCTCGGCGAATTTGCAGAAGGTGCATTACTTCTTTTTCTGTTTAGCCTTGGCCACGCCTTAGAGAATCGCGCACTTAACCGCGCCCGCTCTGCAATCAAAGCACTAGGAAGTTTAAGTCCTAAAACTGCTCTGGTTATTCGTGATGGCAAAGAGCAAGAAGTTTCGGTTAAATCTTTATTGATTGACGATATTGTTATCGTTCGCCCTGGCGTGCGCATTCCAGTAGATGGCGTTGTAATAGATGGCAGTTCAGGTGTAGATCAATCACCCGTTACGGGCGAATCAATTCCAGTTGATAAATCTGTTGGCGATAATGTTTTTGCAGGTACTGTCAATGGCGAAGGCGCCATGGAAGTAAAAGTTACACGGCTTGCAAAAGATTCAACTTTATCACGCGTGATGAAAATGGTTGAAGAAGCACAAGCACAAAAATCACCAACACAACAAACGATGGAAAAATTTGAACGCATCTTTATTCCCAATGTGTTAATTCTTACGGCGTTAATTATTATCGTCCCACCTTTGTTTGGTTATTCATTCCGTGATTCATTTCTGCGTGCAATGACATTATTAGTTGCGGCATCACCTTGTGCAGTGGCACTTGGCACACCTGCCACGATTCTTGCAGGCATTGCACAAGCCGCCAGAAACGGCGTATTAGTTAAAGGCGGTGCACATCTTGAAAATCTTGGGCAGATTAAAGCACTTGCCTTCGATAAAACTGGCACATTGACTCACGGCAAGCCAGAAGTAACCGATATCATCGCGTTTCAACCATCAGTTAAAAAAGAAGCGGACGTTTTATCTATCGCCGCCAGCGCGGAAGCACGTTCAGCACACCCACTTGCTCAAGCAGTTATCAACGCGGCTCACACTCAGGGTATGCCTGTTTCTGTTGCAGACGAAGTTGACTCGCTGACAGGGCGTGGCTTGAAGGCTGTGATGAACGGCAAAATAATTTGGGTTGGAAATCAAAGGTTAATGAACGAGGCGAATATCACCCTTTCAGATGAAATGTTTCAAAAAGCACAAGCCTTGCAACAAAGCGGAAAAACTTTGATGTGGGTTGCCGAAGATAAAACTCCAATTGGCTTAATCGCATTGGCTGATACATTACGCAACGAAGCCGCGCCAACCATGAAGGCGTTAAAAAAACTTGGCGTGCAACATACCATTATGCTCACTGGTGATAATCCCCGCGCAGCATCAGCCATTGCAAAAGAAATCGGCTTGACTGATTTTCGAGCAGAGTTAATGCCAGAAAATAAATTAACGATTATCCGCGAATTAGTTAATAACTATAATTATGTAGCAATGGTCGGTGACGGAGTTAACGATGCGCCTGCTTTAGCAAATGCAACTGTTGGCATTGCAATGGGCGGCGCAGGCACAGACGTCGCGCTTGAAACTGCTGATGTTGCATTAATGGGCGATGATTTATCAAAACTTCCCTTTGCTGTTGGTTTAGGACGTGCTACAAAAAGAATCATCACGCAAAATTTAGTCATTGCTCTTAGCGTCATTGCGATTCTGATCGTCACTTCGTTAACGGGAATTATCAGCATGGGCATCGCCGTCATCTTTCATGAAGGAAGCACATTGGTTGTGGTAGCGAATGCTTTAAGATTATTAGGATATAAATCATCATAAAATAAAATATTGGTTGTATAATAAAAAAGTCATTGGAGACCGAATGGTAATGTGGGGGCTTACAAACCAGGCTCGCTACCCAAGATTTGACACACATCAAATTTAGGAGAAAAAAATGACTACCATATATCCACCCGAACCGTTTCGTATTAAAGTCACGGAATCAATCCGCCTGATTCCGCGCGAGGAACGTGAAGTAAAACTGAAAGAGGCGGGCTACAATCTTTTTACGCTAAAAGCAGAAGATGTTTTTATTGACCTGTTAACCGACTCGGGGACAGGCGCGATGAGCCAAGAACAATGGTCGGCTATTATGCGCGGAGACGAGTCGTATGCAGGGGCGCGCTCGTTCCTACGCCTCAAAGAAGCAGTGGAAGATATTTTTGGCTTCAAGCATTTCGTTCCTACGCATCAGGGGCGGGCGGCTGAAAATATTTTATCGGCATGTTTGGTTAAGCCAAATCAATGGATTCCAAGTAATATACACTTTGATACCACCGACGCTAATATTCGTGCTAGAGGTGGGCATCCAACAAATCTTGTTATTGACGAAGCGTACGACCCTGCAAATTTGCATCCTTTCAAAGGCAACATGGATATTGCCAAACTTAAAGCCTTCATCACAAAGTATGGGCGAGAACAAATCCCGTTTGGAATGGTAACAGTTACAAATAACGGAGGAGGCGGTCAGCCCGTCTCGATGGAGAATCTCAAACAAGTTGCACAGGTCTATCGCGAAAACGGAATCCCCTTTTTCATAGATGCGGCGCGCTATGCTGAAAATTGTTATTTTATTCAACAACGAGAAGCAGGCTATCAAAATAAATCTATAAAAGAAATTGCGCGTGAGATGTTCGCACTTGCTGACGGTATGACTATGTCTGCGAAAAAAGATGCAATTGTCAACATTGGCGGTTTGTTATGCGTCAATGATGAAAAGTTATTTCAAAATATCAGGAATGAATTAATATTGCGCGAAGGGTTTCCTACTTATGGCGGGCTGGCTGGGCGCGACCTTGATGCAATGGCTGTTGGGCTTTATGAGGGTTTAGACGAATCTTATTTGTCGTATCGTCTGGCGCAAACTGCCTATCTTGCTAAAAAACTCAATGATGCTGGCGTACCAACGATTCAACCTGCAGGTGGTCACGCTGTGTATGTGGTTGCAAATCAGCTTTTGCCTCATATTCCTAACTATGAGTTTCCCGCTCAATCGCTTGGCGTGGAGTTGTACCGTGAAGGTGCTATTCGAGGCGTAGAAATTGGCTCTGTAATGTTCGCCAGCCTTGACCCTGAAGACAATACTTGGCATTACCCTGCATTAGAGTTGTTACGCTTAACTATTCCAAGGCGAGTTTATACACAAACTCATTTTGATTATGTGGCTGAAACATTGATAAAAATAAAAGGCCGTGCAAGCGAACTACGTGGGTACAAAATTACTTACGCGCCTGAGTTGTTGCGTCATTTCACAGCTCAATTTGCACCGCTGTAATTTTTATATCAGTCTGTATTTGCCGTAAATCTATTAAATAAAAGCGCATCTGAGTAATTAGATGCGCTTTTATTTACTGCTTAGGCTGTGTAGTAAAAAGTTTTTCCCTCAATTTGAAATAGAGGTAGCAATAATGTAAAATAACCACTTATCATGGCAACCAATATCTCAGACCTCAAACCTGCCCCCGCTCCACAATCCAGACCTGTCATCGGTATGATTCCTGAAATGACCAAAGACATGCTTGGCATGTTTATGGATCTAACCAAACAGCATGGTGGTATTGTGCAATTCAAATTGCTCAATAAAACTTATATGCTGGTTACAAAACCTGAATATGTAAAACATATTTTGCAAAGTAATCATCATAGTTATATTCGCGGACGAAGTGTAGAGACAGGTCGCGTGTTATTAGGCAATGGCTTGCCATTAAGTGACGGTGATTTTTGGTTACAACAACGCCGTATTCTCCAACCCGCTTTTCATCGTCAGAAGTTAAGTACAATTTCCGAAACCATTATCAAAGCAATTCAAACGCAATTAGATTCATGGGATAAATATAAAAATCACCAGCCATTTGACATGGAAGATGAAATGACGCAATTAACCTTGTCTATCATCATCAAAACGATGTTCAGCGCCAAGATAACTGATGAACAAGTGCAAGCCTTAGGAAATGCTTTTCGAATCGCTTCGGCGTTTATGTTATGGAAGAGTCAACAATTTGTGCAATTACCACTTTGGTTTCCATTGCCAAAACATATTCAATATAACAAAGCCGTCAAAATATTAAATGATATTGTTTATCCATTAATTGAAAACGGGCGCAAGAATCCACAAGATGATTTGCTGGGGATGTTGATCAATGCCAAAGATGCAGAAACAGGCTTGGGCATGTCTGATGCGCAAATGAGGGATGAAATCGTGACTATATTTTTTGCAGGTCACGAAACATCTGCTATGGCGCTCACTTGGGCGTTTTATCTAATTTCAAAAAATAAACATGTCGAATCAAAAATCGTTGGCGAGGTTGACCAAGTCTTAAATCGCCGCACACCCACATTGGATGATTTGTCAAAGTTAACTTACACCACGCAAGTTATCAACGAAGTGTTGCGTTTGTATCCGCCTGCTTATTTGTTTGCGCGTGAAGCCGTCACTGACCAAGAATTAGATGGTTATTTAATTCCTGCTGGCACGTTAATTTTTATCACGCCGTATGTTACGCATCATGATTCAAATTATTGGCACGACCCCGAAACATTTGACCCCGAACGTTTTACACCTGAAAATATTTCAAGGCGCAATAAAGATATTTATTATCCTTTTGGAGCGGGACCACATATTTGTATTGGAAATCATTTGGCGATGATGGAAATGCAATTGACTTTAGCCATGAGTTATCAACGCTTCCAACCTGATCTTGCAACTGATTCTGCTATTGGGCTTAAACCTGAAGCCACGCTTCGCCCCAAAGGCGGGATGATGATGAAGTTGTGATTAGTGGGTGGCAGTGTTCAGTAATCAGTGGTCAGTAATCAGTAGTCATACTTTTTGGATGTTGCTTTTTATGGAAGATAATATATTGTTTTACTCATTCAATATAGTTTTTTTCGGTTCGCAATGAGTATTGTTTTAAACGAATCTTGTCTCGGAAACGGTCAAGTAATTTTTTGTCTTTAGAAGGTGGTAGTGGATAGGTCATTTTCTTGCCTTTGAATCTAAGTGGCTGTATAATCTGTACATAGTCAATTATACAGCCTACAGACTGTATAATCACCCTATTTGAGGTATTATACACCGTTGGCTGTATAAATCATAGTTGGCACGCCCCTTGCAAAATGGGTAATGTTAAAAACCTCAATAACAATTAA
>LMZR01000009.1 GCA_001567105.1 Chloroflexi bacterium OLB14 | reverse complement strand
CTTCGCCACCACCACCAGAAAATGCTATATATAGCAATATCACAGCCACCACGCCGATAATGATCCATGTACGGCGGGAAAATCGAGAAAAAAATTGTTTCATTGATAGGTCTCCAGAGAAATTTTTGATTAGCACAATTCTCCCAAATATACGTGGAGGAATTGTGGAGGTTTCATAATAGGTGGTTAAAGTCTTAGCCACAGAGCACACTGAGAGTTATGAGAAAACCTTGCATTCTAATAGATGGTTTCTATTTTAATCTACATCTTTGGATATAATAAAAGTAGTCGCCATAAGTGATGGAATGGGATTATTGCGCCCGCTTCTACTCCCCCATGCTGAACAGGTTCATTCAGCCTGATACGATGTTTGTAGATTTGTTTCGCAAAAAAAACGTATCATTTAATACTAATAGCACATCTACAATACAACTTTGCACATGCTGTCTATCAGATAATATAAACATCTATAGTATGCCAAAGCCAATAGATGTAAAAGGTAATTATCAATCTACAGTTACAGTTGGCATAACAGTACTTTATAATTTTGGTAGAACTATTGACTATCAATCTATTCCCTTTAATTACACTTTCCCACATCCATAGGTGATTTATGAAAAAACACTATTTTGCTTTGCTACTATTTACAACAATTTTATTAAGTTGCGCCAATAAAGATTCTGACAAAGAAAAGAATTTCGGTGAAATTTATTCAAATTGCGAAATGAACACGGTGTTAAAGTTTCCAAAGATAGAATTTGATGGTGTAGCCCACATTGTTATTATTGAAAACCTATCTGCTTACGAATTTGTTTTTTTTTCAAGAAATGCCGAAATGTGGCGATTTGATAATTCAGAGTGGTTGGCAGTAGAATCTGATTCCAGTATATTCGATGCGGGTGCTGACGAATTATATATTAGCGCATATGACTTTAGAGGACTCCCTGTAAACCCAATTGCAACGGCTGGTGAAACAATACGAATAGCAGTTACGGGTAATTTCATTATAAATGGCATCCGTAATGAAAAATGTATCGGTGCTTTTGCTGATTATGTATAATCCCCCATAATTTACTTGATAACAAATTTAAGAAGATGGTCATTCCAAAAAACATTTATATAGGTGACAGTCATCTTAAAGATGACTGTCACCTTTTTTGCTGAATGAATTAATATTAAGACTTCCGAAGTCTATTCCCCATTCCCCATTCTCCATTCCCCCATTCTCCATTCCCCCTTTGTTATAATCCTATCCATGATCTTTCAACGCATTCTGCGCGGATTAGAAGTAACTGTTATTTTAATTATCCTTGCATCCGCAACTGGCTATAGTAATCCATCACTAACCAATCCAATTGAAAAAAATCCGTGCTTATACACGCGATGTTGAATTTGATTTCATCGAATGGATGAGTAATGCCGCTATTATCAAAATTCGTGCGGCTTCGTTAAACTTGCCTTACAACATAGAACGTGCTACACAAAAAGAAATTGTGAATGAATATTTACAAGTGACTCAAACGATTTTAGAAAAAGAAAATTTGCTTTCACAAATTTATGCCGACCCAAATATTGATGATAAAGAAACTTTCTCGCAAGATTTACGCAATGAATTAAATACACTGTATCAACGCCAAAAAGAAATTGCACCATTAGCAGAATCTATTTTGCAAAGTCAAGTAGCAGATGTGTTAGCAGAAATTGGTTTAACATCTTTGGGGCAACCCATTCCAAATGTTTGGTATCACTCCACGCCATTGCCGTGGGCGTTAATCGTCTCGCCGCGTGACCACATTGAACAAACTGCAAACATTTCACTTGATGCAAATATCACAGTTGATCAACATGCTTTGCTCGAATCAAATATTGATAAAAATCTAAACACATCATCATTGGTTGTGCCAATTGGCGGCGTTGGTGTTTATCCAACGATGGTTGCGCGCACTACAAATTTAGAATGGTTGCTCAGCACCATCTCGCATGAATGGATTCATAATTATTTGATGTTTCGTCCGCTAGGAATTTATTATGATGCTTCACCTGAAACGCGCACGATTAACGAAACCACTGCTTCGATTGCTGGTGATGAAATTGGCAAACTCGTGCTAGAAAAATTTTATCCTGAACGACTAAGCGCTTCGACACATGATATTGCTTCCGTCGCCGTCCTCGGCGGCGGGGACTCCGCCGAGAGCAACATACAAAATCAACAAAACGCTTCGACTCCGCGCCTCAACTTGGTTTCTGATTCTTTCGACTTCCCCAGTCCCGACGACATCCCTCGCCCCACATTTGATTTCCGTGAGCAAATGTATATCACCAGAATAAATGCGGATAAATTATTATCCGAAGGAAAAATTGAGGAAGCCGAAGCTTATATGGAAGAACGCCGTCAAATATTTTTGCAGAATGGATATCTACTGCGTAAAATTAATCAAGCTTATTTTGCATTTTACGGTGCTTATGCCGATGTGCCAGGTGGCGCCGCAGGTGAAGACCCGATTGGTCCCGCAGTGCGCGCCTTTCGAGAACAAAGTGATTCGCTTGCAGAATTTGTCAAAAATGTTGCTTGGATTACATCTTTAGATGAATTGAAAGAAAATTTGGAATCAGGGAGCTTGCTCCCGTAATTCAACTAGCAAGCTAGTTGAGTCCATAACTACACCCGAAGAGATAAAGTTATTATAGGCAAACGGATAATACATGAAAAAAATTATTTACCTTTCTATATTTCTAGTAATTAGCATCTTTTATTTAATGGCTTGTTCATCACAACAAGAACCGACAGTCACGGCTGTTCCAACATTTCCAAGCCCAACATTGGTGAATACAGTTACACCGACTTTTTCTTGCACAAAACTGGATGTTGTGCCAACCTCAACGCCGAATTCTGCTTCGTTATTTCCTCCCGTCAGTAGTGCAGATTTTAGTATTGGTCCCACCGATGCACCTGTGACATTAATTCAATATTGCGATTTTCAGTCACAAGGTTGTCAAGCCATGTCTGTGATTGTGGCGCAGTTGATGAGAAATCATACAAACTTGCGTTTTGTCTTTCGCCCGCTCCCGTTAACCTCTATCGCAACATTTGATAAATCAGAACAAGCAGTGTTGGCGGCGGTAGCGGCAGGAGAACAAAATAAATTTTGGGAAATGTACGATTTATTATTCGTCAGGTATAACGAATGGATTAATCTAAATCCAAGTCAGTTCGAAGCGTGGTTATTGAAGCAAGCTCCTACTGCGGGCATAGATGTAAATCAACTAACAGAGCAGATGAAGGCTGAAGAAACAAAAACCAAACTGACATCAAGTATTGAAGCGGCGAAACAGTTAAACATTGCGGCGGTGCCGTTAATCTTAATCAATGGTGAACAATTCTTTTTGTTAGATTATCAAAATATCAGCGATACGATTGGTGTAATTGCTTTAGGTCAAAAACAATTTACAGAATGTCCGCCGTTTTCAATTGATGTGAATAAAACGTATGTTGCTACGTTGGAAACTGAAAAAGGAAATATTGTGATTGAGTTGTTTGCAGATAAAGCACCGTTGGCTGTTAATTCGTTTGTGTTTTTGGCGCAACAAGGTTGGTACGATGGCGTGACGTTTCATCGTGTGCTGCCTGGTTTTGTTGCCCAAGCAGGTGACCCAAGCGGAACGGGCAGAGGTAACCCTGGTTATTTTTTCAAAACTGAAATTAGTGATTTGTTGTTTAGCAAGCCTGGCATGGTGGGCATGGCAAATTCTGGACCTGATACAAATGGTAGCCAATTTTTTATCACTTACGCACCTGCTAATCATTTGAATGGGTCTTATACAATTTTTGGCGCAGTGATTTCAGGCTTGGATGTTGCTGAAAAATTAACTCCACGCGACCCTGCTCAGTTTGGTACGTTAGCACCTGGCGATAAAATTATCAAAATTACAATTGAAGAAAAATAACGAGTACAATTTTATTTATGAATTACGAATTGACAGCACGCGAAGGCGACTTGATTCAATTGGTTGGTCTTACGCACAAACATTTTATATTTATCCTAAAATCTGGTGATGAATTTCATAGTCATCGTGGCATTGTTAAGCATGATGATCTCATTGGCAAAACATGGGGTAAACAAGTTTTTAGTCACACAGGCGCGCCGTTTTTTTTATTGCAACCATCACTGGCTGATATATTAAATGATTTGCCACGCTCCACTCAAATTTTGTATCCAAAAGATATTGGCTATATTTTGATTCAAATGGGAGTAACCTCTGGTCAAACCGTAATGGAAGCAGGCACTGGCTCAGGCTCAATGACTACTGCCCTAGCAACAGCCGTTGGTGAAAATGGAAAAGTTATTTCGTATGAAAGAAATGCGGAATTTCAAAGACTGGCTCAAAAAAATCTGGAACGATTGGGGCTCGCTTCACGCGTGACCTTCAAGTTGGGTGACATTGCAGACGGCTTTGATATAACTGATGCCGATGCGTTCTTCCTTGATGTGCAAAATCCATTTGACTATATTGAACAAGTTCGTAATGCCCTCAAACCTGGCGGATTCTTTTGCACGCTTGTTCCTACTTTCAATCAAGTAGAAAAAGTTTTGAATGGTTTACGAAAAACTCAATTTGCATTTGTTGAAGTGTGTGAATTGTTATTGCGTTACTACAAAACAAATCCCAGTCGCATTCGCCCAGCCGATAGAATGGTGGCACACACAGGCTTTTTGATATTCGCCAGAAAAATGGAAGAAACTACTGACCCACGTGGTGCACAACTTGCTCAAGAAATTATCGGCATTGAAGATGAGATATAAAAAATATTTTTGGAGCGCGGACAAGCACGGAAATCGCGGAGAAAAATCAGCGTTTATCTGCGTCCATTATTAAATAGGAGAAAAAATGTTTAGACGTGCAAGAAGAATGCTCAACCGAATTGCAAGACCAAATGTGCCTCCTATGTTACGCCGAGCCAATCAATTCATGGCAAATGGTGACTATGCAAATGCTGAATCCACTTTTTATGAATTAGCAGGGCGTGCCGAAAATAAATTTCCGCAACATGCACCTGCTTTATATATCCAAGCAGGGCGAGCGGCGATATTAAGCAATCAAACTCAAAAAGGCATAGCACACTTCCGTAGCGGATTAACTTTACTCGGCACAGAAAGACGTTTTGCCCGTTTAGAAAAAATCGGTAATATCATTTTGAACGAATTACGCGAACATGGCTTAAACAACGAAGCAGATGAAATTGAACAGGTAATAAAAAATAATTTGCCTACATTTACAAATCAAAAAGAAAATTCTGCAACAAAAAAACAAGTTACATTGCCAACGCATTGCCCATCTTGTGGTGCGATTGTTAATTCTAACGAAGTTGAATGGCTAGATGGTGTCACTGCTGAATGTGATTATTGCGGTAGCCCAATCAGAGCAAGTTAATTTTTTAACACAAAGGGCACGAAGTACACTAAGTTTGGATGCAAAAAGGTTTTTTCCTTTGTGACCATTGTGTCCTTTGTGTTTAATTAAAATGTCGCAATTAACCCTTGAATTTATCATCCAAAAATTATCACAAGCACAAAAAAACAATATCGATTCAGATGGCTATGCTGAAATTGCTATTAAGCCAAATACAAAACTTAGAAAAGCCTCTGTATTAATTCCGCTTACTTATTTTCAAAACGAATGGCATATCTTATTCACGCGCCGAACCGATAAAGTTGAATCACATAAAGGTCAAGTCTCTTTTCCTGGTGGCGCTAGCGAGGATGGCGAAACAGATGAACAAACTGCCCTGCGCGAAACCGAAGAAGAAATCGGAGTTCATGCTAACGATATAAAAATTATCGGCAAGTTAAGCCGTATGATAACAATCAGCAAGTTTCAGGTCAGCCCTGTGGCGGGTGTAATTCCATTTCCGTATGCCTTCAAAATTCAAAATGCTGAAGTGGCCCGCGTATTTACAATTCCATTGTTATGGCTTGCCAATAAAAATAATTTTTGGGAGTTTACACTACGCGACTCTAATCGTTCGGTCATTGCTTATCACCCTTATGATGGTGAATTACTTTGGGGCGCAACTGCAAGAATGACAGTTAATTTTTTGAAATTGCTTGACCTTATAACGTAGGTGCGACCATCAATATTAATCGTTAATCTTTGTTTCAAAAGGCAGGTCACCTTTTTGATTAAATAAAAATCCGCCATGGTTACATGACGGATTTTTTTGTTCAAAGAAAAATTTACTTCTTCTCTGCGCCTTCTTCTTCTTTCTTACCACGTTCCACGCTGAGTTCAGGGGCAGTAGGTTCTGCGCCCGCAACAGCACCAGCTGCGGCGTCTTCCTCTTTAGCAAGGGTAACGACGGCTACCATTTCATCACCATCGGTGACGATGCGTACTTTGTCTGAAATTTTCACATCATGCACGCGGATACCATCACCAATTTTTGCTAAGACTGAAATATCAATTTCAATGCGTTCGGGCAAATCGGTTGGTAAACATTCTACTTCGAGTTGTTCGAGGTTATGTACCAACACGCCGTTATAATCTTTGACAGCACCCGAAACACCCACATAATGCACACCCACAAAAGCACGGATTTTCTCGTTCAAATCTACTGCTAGAAAATCAACATGAGTTAAATTACCTTTGATGTAATCACGTTGGCGATCGCGCACCAAAGCAGGATATTCCTTGCCATCTAAGTTAATCGTCACTAAGCTGGATGAGGTTAATTTGGTCATTGCCAAGCCTGTGCTATGCGCTTCAAGCGAGATTGCAATTGGTTCTACATGGCGACCATAGATTACGCCTGGAAGTTTTCCTTCGCGTCTCAAGGCTTTGACTTGCTTCCCCACTACATTTCTTTTTTCTGCTTGCAATACTACTTTTTCCATCTTACTTTGCTCCTCGGGCGCCTCTCACGCAAACCATTTAATGGGTCGCATTACCTTCGCCCTATGAAATTTATTTGATGTCTTGACACAAAACTCGCCTCCGTTGTGGAGGCGATGTCTGACATCGGCTGGTATTTTATTCGTTCCCCTGCCTTTCGTCAAGGCGGACGATGGACGATAGACCGCAGACCATTTTCTATCGTCCATCATCCATCGTCCATCGTCTATGGTCTATCGTCTACTCTTCATCTCTTGTGCAATTTTCTGTGAATCGCTGTCGCTTCGTTTTTCTAACTCCAACACAATATTGGAGTATGACTCATCATCGCGGTTTTGACTTAACTTGTATGCCGCCTCCAATTTGGTGACGTGTACTTCAAAACCTGTCACACCTTTTATTTCTTTGCGCACAAAATCTTCGGGCAAAGTTTCCAGTGAGTAACCAGTTTGAGGTTCGTGAACATGCACCAGTCGAGTCAGAAGCGTGTGTACGTCATCGCCTGCTAAAATTTTAATTTTCCCATAAGCATGCACAATCATATAATTCCACGTCGGCACGTTGACATGGTTATACCATCGCGGCGAAATGTAAGTGTGCGCGCCTTGAAAAATTAACAGGGCTTCTTGCTCGCCAAAACTTTTCCACTGCGGGTTGGCTCTGCTCATGTGACCAAGAATTTTTAACGTGCCATCTTGATTTTCAATCACTTCCACAGGCGTGTGCGTGGCAAGCAATTTTTCGCCATCATGCGAGACGATGGCTGGAAAATTATTGCTTTGCATAAATTCGATGATTTTATTTTTTTCTTCTTCACGATAATATTTGGGGATGTGCATGATTTCTATCCTTTGCAAGAGTATAATATGTAAAGTATATAGTGTGCTATCAATGTCATGGAGGAAACATGAAAACAAAGCATATTCTATTTATTGCTATTCTTTTTCTTATGATAGGGTGTCAACCCCAAGTAGTAATTGAAGGAGGATATCAACCGCCTATCATACCTGTGCGTATTTCAGTCAATTCTCAAGGCGAAGTCAGTGCAGAGTATGTAAATGAATATGAAATTGTTACTCCAATTGGCACTTTTGATATTGGCGCCGAAGTAAGTATAAATACACTTCGAAATAATTATACAAATAATATTCTGATTGTTCGTGTCAATGATATTGCTACTGTCTATGAATTAGAAGAAGGCAAAGAATTTAATATTACATTTGATGATAGCAACACCTTGTATAAAAAAGTAGCATTTCATAAAGAGGCTGGTGGAGATATTATTCTTGAACTTGAATCAGTTAGCAATAACGATGATTCACAAACTCAAGAAAATTCAACTACTTCAAGCAATTATTGGTGCGATGATCTGAATGGCGTGAAACTCAGTGTAGGAGAAAATGCTATGGTTGTCTATCCTAAAGTTAATCTTCGCTCTTATCCGCAAGTTCCACAAAATTGGGATGCTAATATAGTTGCAGAAGTAGAAGAAGGAGTCGCAGTTACTATTATTGGTGGACCAGAATGTGCACATGAAGGTACATGGTGGGAAGTTCGTACAGAGTATGGAGATACTGGTTGGATGCGTGAATTTATTAGTGATGGATATTTATTACGATAGTATGTCTACTTCAAACTTGACATCTAAGTCCCAGACTTCGGAAGTCTCAATCACCACCTAGACCTCCGAGGTCTGCTTACAAAAGCAGATAGCAAGGCATAAATGTTAAACTTACAAGCAATCATGCAAGCATCTATATCAAGACCTCGGAGGTCTTAATCACTACTCAGCAGACTTTCGAAGTCTCTTCCAACCTGCAACCTTCCAACCTTCAACCTTCAACCTTCCAACCTCCCAACCCCCACACCTTGTTATAATCCCCAAAACTTAACTCAAGGAAAATAATGAAACGCTACATCCTCCTCACCGTCTTCATCTCAGGAATGACCACACTCGCCGCAGAACTCACTGCTGGACGATTAATCGGCAACGTGTTTGGTACAAGTAATTTAGTTTGGGCAAGCATTATCGGGCTGATATTAATTTATCTAACACTCGGATATTTTCTCGGTGGCAAATGGGCAGATGCAAACCCAACTCCACAAGCGATGTATCGCATTTTATCTTGGGCGGCATTTACAGTTGGCTTAGTACCATTTATCGCAGTACCAGTGTTAACACTCGCTTCCAGTGCATTTGAAACATTAAGCGTTGGCATTATGGCTGGTTCATTTATTGTGGTGTTAATTTTATTTATCGTTCCCATCACATTGCTTGGCACAATATCACCGTATGCCATTCGTTTATCCATTGATAATGCTGATCAATCAGGTCAAATCTCTGGCAGAATTTACGCCATCTCAACTTTAGGTTCATTCATCGGCACATTTATTCCCACACTCGTCACCATCCCAACCATTGGCACGCGTTTAACTTTTGTTTTATTCGGCATGGTTTTGTTAACTGTGGCATTAATTGGCTTACTAAAATTTGGAAGTAAAAAAGAAATGCTCAAATTTATTTGGATGCCAATTCTGTTAATTATTTTTTCAATCTTGTTTTCAAATTCATCACTAAAAAAAATAACAACGGACAAGTGTACGAAACCGAATCAGCCTACAACTATATTCAAGTGCAACAACAAAATGGTTTTACTTTATTGCGCCTCAATGATGGTCAAGGTGTGCATTCGATTTATCATCCCGATGTTTTATAT
>LMZR01000008.1 GCA_001567105.1 Chloroflexi bacterium OLB14 | reverse complement strand
CCAACAGGGACGTGCCTCAGCAGTCCGCGCCGCCGTCGAGTTGATTCTGCTGGCAAGAAAAATATAACGTCCCAATTTTGGAAGATGATTTCGTTGGCGATTTACGTTATGAAGGTCATGCTCAACCTTCGCTCAAAGCATTAGACCCAAATGGGCAAGTCATTTATGTTGGTACATTTTCAAAAATGCTGATGCCTGGTCTGCGGGTTGGATTCATCGTTGCAGATGGTCCCGTCTATGATCGTTTACTGAATTTCAAACGCCTCAGTGACTTAGCCACATCGACTCTGATTCAACGGGCATTAGATGCCTATGTGACAGTTGGTAGATATCAAACGTATTTGCATCGTTCTAGTCAAGCCTTTCGCAAACGCCGTGATGTAATGGTAGATTCAATTCGTAAATATTTACCATCCAAAGTTATATTTGACATTCCTACTGGCGGATTATTTATTTGGCTGAAATTACCCAATGGCATATTTGCAGAGGAGTTATTACCCTTAGCCTGTAAAGAAGGCGTTTCATTTATGCCTGGCAATTATTTTTTGTTGATAATAAAGATGGCAAAGAATGGCTTCGCCTCAATTTCGCTTCTCAACCTGTGGAAGATATTGAAGAGGGAATCAAAAGGTTGGGCAAAGCGATGAGAGGGATGAAAGCTCAGAAAATAAAAAAGCGTTTCAATTGAACGCTTTTTTTATTTAACTTGACAAAATCCGCTTAAATGCTACAATTCATTCATTGATACAATTAGTACAATTATAAGGATATATGGTCAACAAAAAACTTACCCTTCAATTAGATTTTCATTCTCACGTACCCATTTACACGCAAATTGTGGAGCAGGTACAAAGCCAACTTGCGAATGGAATTTTGAAGCCAGGCGACCAATTGCCCACTGTACGCGCTTTGGCTGAAGAATTACGTGTCAACTTTAACACCATTGCACGGGCGTATCGTATGTTAGATGAAGCGCGTATCATTTCCACGCAACAAGGGCGTGGAACATATATTACAGAAGTGCCATCACAAAAAGTGACTGAGAAATTGAAACGTGAATCACTAATTGCCTTGACGGAAAGATTTATCAATGAAGCACAACGCTTGGGATTTTCGGAGCGAGATATCAGCCAAATGGTCAGAGACAGGTTGAAGGTCAAGAATGAAACGAAAGATTTATAAAAAGGAGAATGTCAAAATGAATCTAAGAAATTTAAATATCAATTAGTAAAAAACAAAACGATCAACACATCCCGCCAATTGCAGTCACTTTGTTTGTTGTGTTTATTTTGGTGGCGGTGTTAGGTGTTGCAATTGGTGAAGGGAAATATTCTGATGCAGTGCTTGGCGCTTGGGTTGCGGTATGGACATTGATAGCCACATATATTTTGTTTGCATTGAAAGTTGCCTCTCAATGGGAAAAGGCGGTTGTGTTGAGGCTTGGTAAATTCACTGGCTTAAAAGGCGCAGGTTTGTTTTGGATTGTGCCGATTGTGGATACGATTGCCACATGGATTGACCATCGTGTGATGGTTTCACCATTTGCGGCGCAAAAAAAACATTGACGAAAGATACTGTGCCTGTAGATGTGGATGCCGTTTTGTTTGGGTTGTGTGGGACGCTGAAAAAGCCGCGTTGGAAGTTGAAGATTATCGCGCGGCGGTAGATTGGGCGGCGCAAACTGCTTTGCGTGACATCATAGGCAGAATGATGCTGGCAGATATTTTGATTGGGCGTAGTTCAATTGATCAAGAACTGCAAGCTGTGATTGATGAACGTACTACGCCTTGGGGCGTGACGGTGCAATCGGTGGAGATTAGAGATATTGTTATTCCGCAAGATTTGGAAGATGCTATGTCTCGTCAAGCACAGGCTGAGAGAGAACGTCAGGCGCGTGTGATTTTAGGCGAATCGGAAAAACAAATTGCCGATTCATTTGCCGAAGCCTCAAAAGCCTATCAAGATAACCCAACCGCTTTGCATTTACGCGCTATGAATATGTTATTTGAAGGTCTGAAAGAAAAAGGCGCGTTGGTGATTGTGCCAAGCTCCGCAGTGGATACGATGAATCTCGGCGGCATGAGTGGCATGGTTTCAATGGCGCAGAATAATTTGCCGAAAGATAGTTGAAAGTTGAAGGTTTGAAGGTCAAAGGTTGAAGGTTGAAGGTCAAAACCTGCAACTTGTAACTTTCAACCTGTAACCAACTGTTTCACATGAAACATAGAAGAGGAAAATAAAATGTCAACAAAAACAACTTCAATTCTTGCACTTGCTTTAATTGCTATCGCCATAATTGCAGGGTTGCTATTATGGAATCAATTACCAGAGCAAATGGCTTCGCATTGGAATGCCAATGACGAAGTAGATGGCTATATGTCAAAATTTTGGGGCGTGTTTCTGATGCCACTGACAGCCTTATTTTTATTCGGGCTGTTTATGGTCATCCCAAATATTGATCCGCACAAAGTGAATATTGAATCTTTTCGTGGCACATTTAATTTGTTCATCGTGTTTATAGTAGCATTTCTGCTCTACATTCACGGGCTAACTTTAGCATGGAGTCTTGGTTATCAAAACTTCAAAATCAGTTCTGCTATGCTTCCATTTTTAGGTGTGCTGTTTATCTTTATCGGTGCCATGATGAAAAAAGCCAAGCGGAATTTTTTCATCGGCATTCGGACGCCGTGGACGCTTTCAAGTGATTCGGTGTGGGATAAAACGCATCAACTCGGCGGAAACTTGTTCATGCTTTCTGGAGCCTTAGCGTTGGCTGGAGGCTTCTTTGGCGGAGTTATCGCTTTGTGGCTGGTATTAGCTCCGTTGTTTATTACGGTCATCTTCACGATTATTTACTCGTACATTTTGTATCGTAATGAAACCAAAGCATAAGTGATATAGTGTAGAGGCACAGCAACACTGTGTCTCTACGATTGTTTCACATGAAACATACAGGAGGATAAATCATGATAAAAAAACCTTTTAGCTGGAAACTTTTTTCTGATTCTATGGCTTGGCGCTGTGATTGGTGTGGTTGGCGTAATTCCTTACACTTTAACACTCCAAAGCAACACTTTACAAAGCATTGAATTGCCAATTCCTTTACCTGTGTTACTGGCAATTCAAATTGCACAAAATGCAGTGATGTTTGCAGTTCTCACCGCGTTGGGCTTATTACTGGCAAACCGAATTGGATTAGGCGCACCAATCATTGAAGCATGGCTGAATAAAGAATCAATCACTGAGAAAATAAAAAGCATTTTGCCAATTAGTATTATCTTAGGTGTCATCGCAGGTGCATTGATTATTGTTTTAGATGTTTATGTTTTTCAACCATTGATGTTAAAAAGAGTTTGGCGAACAAATTAACAACACCGCACAAAACATCAAGCCGCCAGCATGGCAAGGATTTTTAGCATCATTTTATGGTGGTATTACTGAAGAGATCTTATTACGTTTCTTCTTTATGTCTTTATTAGCATGGCTTGGATCATTCATCGTCAAACCTGTTGATGGAAAAGCCAA
>LMZR01000007.1 GCA_001567105.1 Chloroflexi bacterium OLB14 | reverse complement strand
CTGTCGTCTGTTTGTCAACCCGAATGTTGAAGTTTAGCACTGTCGCCCTACGGTTGCAGGTAACGGTTCGGGGCTTGGCGTAGTGGCGGTATTTTAGCACTACCGTTGATACGAAGCCGAGAGTTTAAATTTAGCAAAAATGTTGATACGAAGAACGAAACCCGCCATTACGCCAAACCCTTGTTATCAGCTGCCCTGCTTTCAGTCGTGGCTTGGTTTGTCAGGTTGTCGGTGCGTTGGCTTGGTAGCTCTTTTGCATTTTTTGTTTGGCTTTGTGCGGTTGGCAAAAATGCAAATGTGCTACCAAAAGCGTTGGCTATTTGTCGTCAATGTTTTTAATTCGTTTTTCTATAATTCCAAATTGCTAATCCATTCAGCAAGCCTGCAAATCCTATCATAATCAGGAAATGATTTTTAATGTCGGCAAAACCGCTTCCTTTTAAAACTACCATTCTCACTACTTCAATGAAATAGGTTACAGGATTGAGTTTAGCAATGTAGTACGCCCACTGAGGCATTCCATCAAGCGAAGTAAAAAAGCCCACTCATCAGCATTACAATCATAATGAAGAAAAATGCAACGGACATTGCTTGTTGTTGTGTTTCGGCAAATGTGGAAATGAGCAATCCTAAGCCCAATATAGCAACAAGAAAAAGTCCTAAGAAAGCATACAACACCAATAAACTGCCGACAGGAACAATGCCGTAAACTAAACGAGCTACAACGAGCAAACCAATACTAAACATAACCATTCCTATTACCCAAAACGGAATGAGCTTGCCTAAAATAAAATGATATTTTTAATTGGCGTTACGTTGATTTGCTCTATTGTTCCTACTTCCTTTTCTTTTACAATATTCAAGGCACACATATACGAGCCAATCATTGTTACCAATGCAACCAAAATACCCGGCACGATAAAGAAACGGAAATTTAAAAACGGATTGAACCAATAGGAAGATGTTACTTCTATTGTAGGAACGGCATTGTATTTTGGTGCTTGTACCCATTTCAAACGAACATCGTTGTTATACGATGCAATAATTTGATTGAGATAAGCACCGCCCAAACCTGCTTTTACGCCATTGATTGCATTAACGGCAATAAATAATTTTTCGTTGTTTTCCCGTACCAAATTCTTTTCAAAACCTTGTGGTATTTCTAAAATCAAATCGGACTTGTCCTTTTCAATTTGATTAAATGCACTTTGATAGAAATTGCCATAATCCACCAACTGAAAATATCCCGAAGCGGTAATTTTTGAAATTAGTTGTTGCGAATAAGTAGAATGGTCGTGGTCAACTATGGAAATGTTGATGTTCTTAACTTCGTAATCTGCTGCCAACGGCATTATAAGCAACTGCAAAATAGGTGCTACCAAAATCATTGGCAACAATGCTTTGTTACGGAATATCTGCTTAAACTCTTTTTGTAATAAAAATTTGAGTGTTCTCATTCTAATCTCTTTTTAAATGTTTTAAGGCTTAAAGCCAACAACAGGATTGTAGTACCGAAAAGGATAAGCGTTTCTTTCCATATTGCGGAAAATCCTAACCCTTTTATCATTATTGATTTTACAATGATGTAATACCATTTTGACGGAAAAACATTGGCAATTACTTGTAATGCAACAGGCATATTCTCTAACGGAAACATAAAGCCTGTAAACAACATTGTAGGCAACATCATACCCATCATTGCCAACAGCATTGCTGTTTGTTGCGATTGTGTATTGTTTGAAATAAGCAAACCCAACGACAAAGCACAAATAATGAGCAAGGTGCTTTCTGCAATCAATAGCCATACACTTCCATTTATAGACATATCCAACAAGGTAACGCTTAATGTAAGGATTACAGCAAGATTGACAAGCGATAAAAGCAAAAAAGGAAGTGCTTTTGAAATAATAACTAAAAGCGGACTGAAAGGCGAAAACCAACAGAATTTCCATTGTGCCGGTTTCTTTTTCTTTTACTATGGAAACGGCAGTCATCAGCACACAAACCAAAAGCAACACCAACGCCATAATGCCCGGTACAAAGTTAGTTGCTCCTTTCAGTTCAGGGTTGTACAACATTCTTATTTCGGGTGCTATGCTGAAAGGGATATTGCTGTTTTGCATTAACTCCATTTGATAATCCATTATTACAGCGGTTGCATTGTTGATAAGCGTAGTTGCCGTGTTTGGGTCAGAAGCATCTGCAATAATTTGTACCTGTGCTTTGTTTAAGTGCAATAAGTCTTTATTGAAATTGGCAGGAAAGACGATTGCTAATTTGATGTTCTCTTTTTTAAATGCTTCCTCTATCTGCGAATGGTTAAGCAATGTTTTTTCAAGATTAAAAGTTGTATTTACAGACAGCTTATTGATGATTTCCTGTGACGCAGGGTCTTTGGCATAATCGCAAACTATTATTTTTGCATTTTTGATTTCGTTGGTTACGGCAAAACCAAAAAGCACAATCAACACTATCGGCAAGCCAAATAGCATCAATAAGGTTTTACTATCACGGAAAACGTGATAAAATTCTTTTCTTACAAATGATAAAAACTGTTTCATCTTTAATCTGATTTTCGTTTTGCTCCTCTTGCTAATTCATAAAATACTTCGTCCATTGAGGTAGCGGAAAATTGTTGTTTTAAATTGGCAGGTGTGTCCAATGCTTCTATTACTCCGTCCACCATTATAGAAATACGGTTGCAGTATTCGGCTTCGTCCATATAGTGGGTGGTTACAAAAATGGTAATGCCTTTGTCCGCAGCTTGGTAAATCAAATCCCAAAACTGCCGTCTTGTAACAGGGTCAACGCCTCCTGTGGGTTCGTCTAAGAAAACTATTTTGGGTTCGTGGAATACGGCTACCGAAAAGGCTAATTTTTGTTTCCAACCCAAAGGCAATGAAGCCACTAATTTTTTTGCTTCGCTTTTCAATCCCAATGTTTCAATCAGTTCATTGCTTTTTTCTTTCAACTGCTTATCGGACAAACCATAGATACCGCCAAAGAATTGTATGTTTTCTAATACCGTCAAATCTTCATAGAGTGAAAATTTTTGGCTCATATAACCGATGTTCTTTTTGATTTCTTCGGTCTGTTTGTAAATGTCAAAACCTGCAATGGTGGCATTGCCCGATGAAGGTGTAGAAAGTCCGCAAAGCATTTTCATTGCGGTTGTTTTTCCTGCACCATTCGCACCGAGAAAACCGAAATATTTCACCTGCATATACTTCAAAGGTTATTTCGTTTGTAGCGATGAAATCGCCAAAACGCTTGGTTAGCTTGTCTGTCTTTATTACTACTTCGCTTTCAATTGAGAGTTGAGAATTGACAGTTGATAATGATGTATTTATTTTATTATCCATTTATATTCTATTTTAAATTTTTAATTGCCCACTATCAATTATCTATTAAATGAATGAAAGTTAGCTAACCCTGTAAGCTCTACAATTAAGGTGTAATTCTTTTAATTGTA
Organism: Chloroflexi bacterium OLB14; assembly: GCA_001567105.1. Lineage (GTDB taxonomy): Bacteria > Chloroflexota > Anaerolineae > Anaerolineales > Villigracilaceae > Villigracilis. The sequence continues at coordinate 1,644 of LMZR01000007.1, read as the reverse complement.
TTCTCTTTGTTTTTTATATAGTGGTTAATTACACCTCCAATATGCCCTAACAATAAAATAATCAATAGTATTGCTGATACCTTGTGAGCATAACGTGGCGGAATGTCCAAATTTTCAGGTAAAAGCGAAGCATCGGCACTCTGCAACGCTTCTCCAATATTGCCCATTACAATAGTTGCAATTCCTGTTATACATAGTAATATCAATATGTAGTAAAAAGAATTTTCAATCCAAACCACTAACTTATTATGTAGTGCATTTCCTGTTTCTAATTTGGAAGGTCTTTTGTGGCGAAAGAAAAACCAAACACGAACTAATGTCAAAACAAAAACTATAATTCCAACGAGTACGTGTAATTGTAAAAGATTAAGTTTTGCAGTTCCCGCTTCCATATCTGCCATTATAATGCCCGTAGGAATAAGTGCAATAATGAGTAGGAAACTCAACCAATGTATAATGATAGTTCCCTTGCTGTATTTATCAGAAAGGTTATTTTTTACAATCGTTTTCATCTTTTTATTTTTTTTATCGTTTTAATATCTTTTTTAATTTTCTAACTATCCATTAAATTGAATAAAGCAATCTTCAATTGTTGGTGTGATATGTTTTATTTCTATGTTTTGAAAATTGGTTTCTTGTAAGTTTTTTTACAAGTTCGTTTTGCTGATTTTCATTGTCATTTTGAAATGTGATGTGATGAAAATCGCCAAAAGAAAAACAGCTTTTTATTTGTGGATTGCTTCGCAAAGTATTTTGCAACTTGCTCATATTGTCTGCTTTTACGGCAAATAGCTTATCGGGAAATTGTTTTATGATATTATCGGGTGTGTCAATCGTCATAATACTACCGTTTTGTATCAGTGCAATACGTTCACAAAGCGAGGCTTCGTCCATATATGGTGTTGAGACCAAAATCGTAATGCCTTGTTGTTTTAAGCCTTTCAGCATTTCCCAAAATTCTTTTCTTGAAACTACGTCCACGCCTGTGGTGGGTTCATCTAAAAACAAAACCGTAGGACGATGAATTAAAGCACAACACAAGGCTAATTTTTGTTTCATACCGCCCGACAATTTTCCTGCTCTACGGTTTTTAAACGGCTCTAACTGTACATAAATATCCTTTATCAAATCGTAATTATCCGCTACGGTGGTATTGAATACCGTTGCAAAAAAGTTGAGGTTTTCCTCTATGGTTAAATCCTGATAGAGTGAGAATTTGCCCGGCATATATCCCACATTTTTACGAATGGTTTTATAGTCTTTCACTACATCAAAACCATTTACGGAAGCTGTGCCACTGTCGGGTACTAACAAAGTAGTGAGTATGCGGAAAATGCTTGTTTTCCCTGCTCCGTCTGCTCCAATCAAGCCAAATAATTCGCCTTTGTTTACTTCAAAAGAAACATCGTTTACCGCTTTTACTTCGACTTTATTGTAGGTCTTTATAATGTTATTTAATACAAACGTCTGCCATTGTTATTGAAATTTTATTTCGCCATACATACCCACTTTGTAAGCACCGTCATTCTTTACTTTCACTTTGATTGCATATACCATATTTGCCCGTTCGTCTTTGGTCTGAATGGTTTTTGGTGTAAATTCTGACTTGCTGTTTATCCAAATTATTGTACCCTCTGTTTCTTT
>LMZR01000006.1 GCA_001567105.1 Chloroflexi bacterium OLB14 | reverse complement strand
TTAAGCTCTGTGACATTTATGTCGCAGTTGCAAGATAAATCTTGCAGTACAGGTTTTGGTGGCTTGGGGGAGGTAAAAATTATCTGAAACAGAATCAACTTTCCCTAAGAAAGAAGCGGGGCAATTCATCTAATAAAAATTTAACTGTTTATGGATATAATCTACAAACTAGACTTCGGAAGTCTTCAGAAAAAACTTCCCGTCTAAAATCTTTTCGGCAGACTTCCGAAGTCTCTAAATAATTAAGGATAAAAAATGGTATCTGGTTTTGTCTCGTTTCTCGTATTTTTCTTCGCACTCGGCTTGATGATTTTCGTGCATGAGCTGGGGCATTTCATTGCCGCGCGTTGGGCAAAAATTGAAGTGGAAGAATTTGGCTTTGGTTTGCCATCTTATAAATTAGCCACGTTGTTCAAATGGCAAGGAACAGAATTTACGATTCATGCTTTGCCTTTAGGTGGTTTCATTCGCCCCAAAGGTGAAAATGACCCAAACGTGCCTGGTGGTTTAGCATCTGCTAACCCTTGGAAGCGTTTGGTAGTTTTATTTGCTGGACCTTTAATGAATTTAATTACAGCAGTAATTATTTTTTCGTTCGTTGTTTCATCCGAAGGGATCCCTGTATTTGGCAAAGTAAAAATAGATCTGGTATTAGAAAATTCGCCCGCCTACCAAGCAGGCTTGCAAGAAGGTGATATTTTATTATCCATTGCTGGTGAACCTGTTACTGAAATTCAATCTGCTATTGATTTAATTAAAAGCAATTTAGATCAACCTGTTGAATTATTAGTTGAACGAAACGGCGAAGAAATTACACTAACTGCCACGCCTCTTTCAAATAGAACTGAAGGCGCTTTGGGGGTTCAATTGGGTTATCCAACTCGCCCCGCAACTTTTTGGGAAAGTATAAACGGTGGCTTTCAAATTACTCGAAATCAAATTGAAGCATTGTTAGAAATTCCAGCCCGCATGATTCGCGGAGCCATTGCCCCAGAAGAAGCCCGTTTTATTGGCTTCAAAGGAATTTATGATTTATTCAATTACACTGTGGAAGAAGATGTAACCAGCAGACAAGAAGCCAATCAAGCACAAACCACTGGCACTCCTGCGCCACAGCCAACCAACTACACATTAAATTTAATTGGTTTGCTAAGTATTTCGTTAGGCGTCTTCAATCTTTTGCCAATCCCTGCTTTAGATGGTGGCAGAATTGTATTTACACTGCCAGAAATTCTTTTTAAGAAAAGAATTCCGCAAGAATGGGAAAACACAGTCAATGGCATTGCCATGCTTTTATTAATTGGCTTAATGTTATTTGTCAACGTCATGGATTTTGTAAACCCTGCTCAATTGGTGCCATAAATGACCGAACTTAATTTCCAAAACGTCTTAGATCATCTTTTAGATTCTAAAAAAGATATTCCCCAAAATCATCTTGGTTATTATTCCGATTTAGATCCAAAATCTTTGCACCTGTTTTTGGATATTTGGAGTAGCGTCAAACCTGAACGCAAGTTGTTATTGCTCGATGCTCTTTTATCTCATCTCGATTCTGATACGCTCGTTTCTTACGAAGAAATTGGTAAAGCTCTTTTAGATGATTCGGATTCCGAAGTGCGTGCTCGTGCTATTGGATTACTCGCCGAATCAAACGACCCCAAGCTTGTTGATAGTTTCATCAACATTTTTTCTTAACGACAGCGATCTCGCTCCGCGCATGGAAGCGGCCAACATACTCGGTGAATTTGTTCTGCTTGGCGAGTTAGAAGAATTAGATGCACATACCCAACAAGAAATTGAAGATGCTTTAATCTCTGTCATCCGCAGTGAAGATAACCCAGCATTAAGAAGAAAAGCATTAGAGTCACTTGGTTATTCATCGCGCGAAGAAATGATGAACATTATCGAGTCTGCTTATCAAAGGTCAGATGCGAATTGGGTAGCCAGTGCATTAAAGGCAATGGGCAGGTCACATGACAATGTGTGGAATGAAAATGTAATCAGCAAGTTATTAGATGACGATCCACGCGTTCGTTATGCCGCCGCTCAAGCCGCAGGTGAACTTGAAATAGAACAAGCCTCACCTATCATGCTTCAAATGTTAGAAGATGAAGAAGAGGATGATGATGTTGTCTCTGCCGCGATATGGTCACTTTCACAAATTGGTGGCGAAGATGCCCGCGTCTACATCCTTAATCTGCTAGAAAACACAGATGACGAAGAAACGATTGCCTTCCTTGAAGATGCCCTAGAAAATTTAGACTTCAACGAAGAACTCAACGAATTCGAGTTACTCGATTTAGACGAAGATGATTTCGAAATGGATGACGAAGAAGAATTTGAACAAGATGATGATAATTAATTAGCCAAAGAGAGCAAGAGTTCACAGAGATTTTTAATTGTTCTTAAAAAAATCCCGTAGGGATGAAATGATTGTAGAAAAGAATAAATCATAAAATAACCCCGTAGGGGTGTCATAAATTTACAACCAATGACACCCCTACGGGGTTCAATATATATTTTCAAAATCTATAATCATGTCACCTCTTCGAGGTTGTAACAAAAAATCCTCTTGACGGAGGATTTTGAAAAACTGTGAGCACGGAGAGGATCGAACTCTCAACAAACGGCTTAAAAGGCCGCTGCTCTACCATTGAGCTACGTGCCCATTATTTACTAGGCGGGTTGCATTCTATCACGGCAAATTATACACGTCAACATGGTTATCTTTATTAAAAAACGCCCCGCAGGCTTTAGGAAGATAAAAAATATTTCAATTCAACCTGCAGGGCGGTTCATGTCAATAGTAATTAAATAAAAAAACATAGCGTCTAATTAATCGGAGGAACATATGAGTTCAGTAAAATATGTAAGTGAACAAGATTTTCAACAAGAAGTTCTCAGCGCAAACTTGCCTGTGCTAGTAGATTTCACTGCCGATTGGTGTCAGCCCTGTAAAATGATTGCCCCAATTGTTGAGCAACTTGCCAATCAATGGAATGGCAAAGTCAAAGTCGTCAAATTGGATGCAGATCAAAACCCAAATGTGATGATGCAATATGGCGTGATGGGCATTCCGACCTTAATGCTTTTCAAAGGGGGCGAAATTAAAGAACGCCTGACGGGTTATCAATCAAAAGATAAACTTGAAGCCAAGCTACAATCTTATCTATAAAAGAATTTGTTAAATTGCGAGAGCCGAGCATTAGCTCGGCTCTCATAACAAAGGAGGAGAAGAGAATTGTTATATATCAACTTTATCACTCCTTAGCCAAAAGTGCTTGACGTTACCCATACGTTTAATCCACGCTATCTAAACGAAATACCTTATAAATTTTTAAGGAACAAAAGTTTAATATCTATTACAAAAGTGTTCGTAAATTCTTCTCAGCAATTGTGTGCGCCCAAGATGAGAAGAAAAATTATGATTTGCCTTTGGAATAAATTCTATTTCCATTTTTTCTTGCTCAACAAGTTTATTAACCTGCGACTTACCTGCACCTTCTAACAATAATTGATAACCTGGGTCTGTATCTGCGAAAATAAACTTGACCTTGATGCCTCTCTCGATCACTACACGCAAGTCCCATGCTAAATCTTCAATATGCTTACTACCTAATAAGCGTTTAATAAAATTAATAAATGGTTTAAGCAATGCTTGCACTTTCATCCAAAAAACTTTAAAAACCGTAAATATAATATGCGGAATTTTTCTTAATTTCTTAAACAACTTCAACCAACCAGTTTTCTTTCGAACTGATTGTTGATACACCCCCCAATCAAAATAATAATCTGCTGGTGAATAGTCTAACGACATGCCTTCTTTCCAATAAAATGTCAGCGGATTAATTGGCAAAACTTCATGTACTACTTCTTCATCTTCATGCAATGCAAACTGAAAAGAAGCATAAGCCCCAGAACAAACGCCCATTAATATCACATTGTTAATTTTATGCTTTTCTTTTAGGTAAGAAATTGTTTGTTTTATATTACTCAACGCTTCAGGTACATAGGGATCGTTTTCTTTTGCTTCATCTGGATGAATACTATCACCTAGCCCTAAAAAGTCTAGGCGAAAGACATTGAAGCGAGCGACAACAATTCGCGGGTGACGTAAACATAATTGCGGTTTGGTCCCATACGATGGACAGAACCCGAGTTCAACAGCAAAACTGTCGGTTTAGATTCTGTATCTCGAAGCAGAGGCAGGCTGAAAATCCCGAAAAGAGGCGTGTTAGGGATTCGGCATAAAATTTCGGTGATGGGAAATCCTCCGCCCGCATCCATTGATTCTTTAGCACTGGTGGCGTAGGTGTAACCATCAAAACGCGTTTGTTGATAATTTTTCAAGGCTAAAAAAATATTTTTATCAAGGTTGCTTCCAGAAAAATTTATATTTATAATTTCTTCAATCGCAGAATGCGGAACTTTGCTATTGTGCGGCGTTGCCATCATATCGGCATAGCCTGATAAAGTTTTGTGTGTAAATTGAAAATTTTGATTTGACCATTCAGCCATTAAATTATTTGGCATTGGCAAATCATCGGTGTTGAACAGAAAAACATTCTTTGCAGTTGGAATAATTTTTGTTAACGAAAGCGATAAAATTTCATTCATCGTTTCGCGGGTGATTAAAAATCCGCCGCCTTCTAAAGTAGTGCTATCTACATCAAGGTCTGCATTTTCGCCAGTTTTTTGTAACGCTAATATTTCACGAATGTATCTTTTTCCTTCGACAACTGGCACCCAACAAATTAAATTTTCAATCTCAATTTTATTTGAAGCAATGCTGGCAAGCGTGGCACCCATCCTTAAACCAAGCAGACTTATTTTTTTTATTTCACATTTTTCTTTTTATAAAGTTAGCGGCGCGCTCAATACTACTTACCCATTTTTGAAGTCTATCAGGATCCGTATCTAAACCTGATGAATCACCCACACCTTGATATTCCATACGAAAAGTTGTGACACCTTTTTCCGCAAAGCCATCTGCCAAGTGACGTAAACCGCGATATGAATTAACAAACTCATGCCCAACAGGCGGGCAGATTAACACAGCATGGTCTGTGGGATGTTCTGGTAAATGACACCACGCCAGCAAAACATCTTTGCCCATTTCAATATAAAAAGGAATGCGTTCGATTTGTGCGTTTTTCATAAATGATTTGTGACACCCACAATACCCGCCAAATTCAAAGCAGTGACGTAAATTTGCGCTGGTGTTTGTTTGAAATAAATTTCTTTCTTTTCATTTGGCATGAGGTGAAAATAATTATCTTCGGGTAAAAAATCTTGTACCATAATTTGAAGTGCATATAAAAACTTATCGCTAGAAACAGTAAGTTTGTTTTCAGAAAATTCTATATTTATATCTACATCTATCATTGGCAAATGATGTGTGACTGGAAAATGAAATTGCTGGCTGATGATATTTCCATTTATATCTTTCAAAGTTACACAAGCCACTTCGTGTTTTGGCGCACCAAACTTATAGGCATAACTTGTGTCGAAAAATCCGCCGAGCATTTCTTCGGCAATGATTTTCAGTTTTTGATTCGCCTCAACTTTGATTTCTCTTTTTGCTTTCGCAACCGAAACGCTATCATTTAACATCACAAACTCAATCGTACCTGTAAATACCTCAGCCCTTTCATTGATGATATGAAGATGCAAGCCTTGCAAGCCTTCGTCGGTTATCACAACTTGAACGGGTTGCAAAATTCTTTTCAAATAATAATATGTTGCTTTAGGCTGATGATAACTATCCAACACGCCCCAGCCTGCCCCCGCTACAATATCTTTATAAAACCAAATTAATCCGCCATTGCAATTGCTATAACATGAACGCCATTCAGAAAAAACTTGACTCATCATTTCGCCTGTCGCCACACGAGAGAGAGACAAATAGCGATCTAAATCTTCTTTTTTTAATTCAGCAGTCACATTAAATAATTTATTTGTGTAATGTTCGCGCACATCTTCAAAATCCCATTCCGCGCCTGTATCGCGTGGCACGCCGAATTTCCATAAAACAGAATCTTGAATCAAATTCAAAAGAATTTTATCTTCAGGTATATTTGAAAAACCTAACGTCTCCGATGCAAATTTCACATCGGCACGGCGCACATCGTTTACATCACGCAAGTATGCGCCCACGCCGTAATAATGCGTTGCGCCATCACTGGTATAAAATGGAAATGTACCTTCACTTGGTGATGACGGCACATACAATGAATCTTCATGCAAAGTTTTTATTAATACAGGCAATTCATTTGCAAACCAATCATTGCGCCACATTTCATTTGGAATACCCAACATAGCGGCTTGTTGTTCCACTTCACTATTGCCACAATAAAAAATTACGCAAGCATGTTCACTTAATCTTTTTATTTGATACTTTGCTTCCGCCAAATATTTTGATGAAAATTTTCATCCTGCACGGGGTAATCCATATTGGCAAACATAAAATCTTGCCAGACCAATAATTCCCAACTCATCACACAAATCATAAAAAGCATCTTGCTCATAAATCATTGTGCCGCCAATGCGTAGCATATTCATGCCCGCATCTCGCGCCAACATCAAAGCAGATTTCAAATCTTCAACTTTTCCATCTAGCGAAACAATATCGTTGATCGTCCACACTGCCCCGCGCGCAAAGATATTTTTTTCGTTGACTTGAATCTGGAATAAATTATTTTCGCGGTTAAGATGCACATGCCGAAACCCGACTCGCGCCTCTTTCATGATGTCAAGTTGGTTCTGCACCTTGACCTTTAACTTACACGGATACAGATTCGCTTCGCCATGCGTGTGCGGATTCCATGACTTGATGTTTTGTAAAATAATTTCTTTGTCAATTTGAATGGTTTTGTCAGAGCCTGTGTATAGTGAATATGCTTGGTTATTGATTTCAAAAATAATTTCACACATCCCCGCCGAGGACGGCGGTGGGAGCATCTGTGTTTGGTTAGAAGGATTTTCAATTTCCGCTTTGATTTTGATTACGCCATTTTCGTTTTGCAAAGATGTTTGCAAATTAAAATCTACAAGGTTGGCGAGTTCGTAAGTCTCTAGCCTAACTTCACGCCAAATGCCAATTGGCTTTATCGGCGGTGTCCATCCAGTGATGAAGCCTAACAAAGTTGTGCGAATCCAACGCAGGTTTTGATGTTCAACTAATTTCGTCTTCCATTTCGGTCTTTTTCGTTGAACTTCTAAGGCTTGCTGAATAGAACGAAAGCAAATATCCAATTGATTTTTTGCTTTCAATTTTTCAGTCACATCTACTTTGTATTGTAAGAACATGTTTTCGGCAGTCAGAATCTTTTCCCCATTCAGCCAAATGTCTGCCAATGTTGCTAAGCCATCAAAGACGAGAAAATGTTTCACCACGCTCAAGCCGCCGTCCTCGGCGGCGGGGACGCCACCGAGAGCATAGTTAAACTCAGTTGAATACCACCAATCAAACTTTTCGATTTCGGATTCATCTGTCAGTGAGGCGATGGTGGCTGGAACAGAATCAACTAAAAACAAAGCAGAGGCGTTTTGAATCCATGCAGGGGAATCATATTGATCCGCATTCGTTTTCCGCACCTGCCAGTTTTCTGTTAATCGCATCATAAATAAAGTTTTTGAAGTGTGTTCATAGCAATTTGCCAATCTTGCCCCATTTTTTCGATTGGTGATAAATCTAAATTTTTCTTTTTGCTAACAGCTCGCGCTAATTGAAATTGAGTTGTTTTAGCGGTGGTGGAAATGTTGTTGAAAATTTCAATCACATCATCCAGATTTTTTTCGCCGTTTTCTTTAAGCCATTGCAAATAAGTTTTGGATAATTCATAACACGCGCCCAGTTGACGAAGCGTGACGAAAGAATATTGATGAAACATATCAAGCGATTCTTGATTAAGCCAATTGACATCTTTGGCTAAACGAGTTGCAAATGAATCAAACGGATTTTTATTTGGAATAAACGTTAGTTGTTTTTTTAGAATTTGAATGGAAGCATTCACAAGTTCTTGATTCTTTTTAGCGCGATTCCAATTTTTCACAAACTCAACATACGGCGGAAGATAGACAGGGTCATTTTGATTTAAGCGAAATAAATTTGTAAAATCATCACCTGCTAAATTGTAATAACCCTGATTATGAAAATAACCGAGATGTTTATTTTCAACATCAATTTCAGTGATAGCAATGGTGCTTTTGACATGCGCCATGTGATATGCAGTGCCGTGTGTATCAGGCAGATAATACGAATCCATTTCAACGAGAACAGGTCTGCCGAAGCCAACTTGTTCATCTACATGGTCAATTAAGCGATGCCAAATTGCCAATTCTTGAACATCTAAACCATATAATTCATACAAATCAGTTAACGGAAATTTGAAAAACGTCCATTGATCGCCTTCAAAATCAATGACTAATGTAAAAGGAAGTGACGCAATTGGTTCGTGACCCATTGCATGAAGCAATTCAATCCATAAATCGGTATAACAATTGGTCTCTGCCCAAATGCGATCTGCGCCGTGAATGAGATGGCGTTGATAATTTTGTGGGTCGAGTTGTAAAATTGATTTTTTCATATTTGTTTACCGCGAAGAGCGCGAAGGTCGCAAAGAAAGAAAAAATAAAACTTCGCGTTCTTTGTGTGCTTAGTGGTTTTATTTTTATATTTCAAGAAGTTTCTTTGTTTCAGTGGGCCATGTTTTTACATCAAAACCAAATGTCTTAAACATGGCTAATGTTGAGCGTTCTAAACCAAAACCAAAGCAAGCAGTATGAGCAGTTTCACCATTTTGTAATTTGATATTAAACGGCTGACTAAAATGATCTAAATGATAATTACTTGAGGCAATGGCTGTTGGTTTTTCTTCACTGGCAATTGGCACAACCAATTCATATTTCAATTCTTGCTCACGTTGAGAAACCACCATCGCCCGCCCACCTCTGCCAAAAAATGGATCATTGGCAAGTGCAGGCTTGGCGTTGATTCCTAAAGACTGGTAAATTTCTTCACCTTTCTTTAACCAAAAATCTCTATGTCCTAAGGCTTGCTCTGCCGTTCCCATACGCACGAATTCGTGCATGCGAAAAGTTTGCATACGAGCAGGGTCAACTGAAGGCTCATGCCGAAAAGCAAAACCCATCAAATCAACCAAACGTCCATCTTCTTTTAAGATTGTATTTTTTGCAGTTGGATATAACGGATAACAAATTGCAGGTGTCATCATCAACTCGGTTGGACCTAAATCATCCGTCCATGCTTCTAACTCTTGAACTTTTCGCAACATCTCTAAATGTTCTTTTTCTTTGCCATAAAAACTATGGATTGAGCCAATCAAATCAGGAAATGATTCGATATGAGTCGTCTTCAAATAATTTGCCCGCGCTAACACAGGAGAAAAACGCATCACTTCTGGAGCGTAAGCCTGCCCCTGTTTACTGACGAAGTGGTCAAAGGCTTCAAGCACCTGCTCAAATACACCGCTACGTCCATATACCCCTGCTACATCAGTTTGAATCAATAAACCCGCGGCGACTAATTCTTTTTGATATTTTTCGGCAAGTTCAAGGTGATCGTGACTCATAGATCAATCTCCACGGTGCATGTGAAGCAAAGTAGCATTGTGATTCATAATGCGGTCATTGTTAACCATCAATGACGCTCCATACGCATCTCTTAAGTGGCGACTCAAGCTATATTTTGTATCATTGCGATAGCCTGCAATGCCACAAATCAATAAACTTTTGCTGACGATGTCAATAATTAAACTAGATGATGAAATTTTCAAGTTATTAATTTTGATAGAGAAACTAAATGTGTCTAACGCTTCAACATTATTTTCACTTAACAATTTTTGATAATGTTCAGCGCATCCATGCACATTTTCGCGCATCAACTGCAAAACAGAATGCACTTCTGCTAAACGTAATGCGGCTGTTTGTGGCGCATTAGGATTCTTCTTCATCATATCTCTTACAAAGGCTCTCGCCATGTTAACTGCATCAGTCGCAATGCCAAGCCACAATGAACCCCAAAGAATGTGTGAAGTTGGGTGCATACTCTGACTCAAAATATCTGCAAAAGGTGCAGGGATAATTTGTTTCATATGCCCTTTTGATTTAACCAGAAAGCCTTCACTGCATGTGCCACGAAAACCCATCGTATCCCAAGCCATACTAGGCTCTAATTCATAATCTTCTTTGCTCACTACCACATGCACTTGGTCATTAGCAGGTGAATCAGAATTACGACGCGCAGTGACAAATAAATCATCGGCTTGTTTGCCATAAGAAATGACTGGTGCGTTTTTTGTGAGTGTAAATGAATCACCATTTTGTTCAACGGCGCAAATGCTTTGTCTTAAGTCTCCGCCAATACCCATTTCTGTCGTAGCAGAAGCAAGCAGACGCGAGTCTGAAGCGACTTTTGTCAAATAATTTTTGAAATGCTCATTTGATAATCCATGATTGACTGCACATGCCACTTGAATTTGGTGCATGGCAAAAATCATAGCCGTTGAACCGCAGTATTGACCCAACGCTTCACACACGCGGGCAAGTTGGGTGATGTTTAATCCAAGCCCGCCTAACTCTGTTGGGATATATGCCCCCATCAACTTCAAACTTTTTATGGCATCCATACCTTCTTGTGGAAAACGTGCTTTCTCGTCCACATCTTTCGCATTAGGGCGAAGCACTTCTTCGCCAATTTTATGCACACTTGCTAACAACTCTTCAAACTTCGCCGAACTAATACCTGCTTGATTATGCTGTTCCATGAATGCCATCCTATTTTATTTTTTTAGTTGCGCCACAACATCCAAAATAGATTGAATGCTGGCAAATGTTTTACGTCCTAATAAATTATCTGGAATTTCAATATCAAATTCATCTTCTAGTGCTAACATCAGTCCCACCGTTGCTAATGATGTAAGACCTGCATTGTATAGGTCACTATCATTTTGTAAGTCTGCTACAGGGGTAGATAACCGCCCAGTTTTTTCAAGAATTTCACGAACTTTTTCAACAACCATAAAAACTCCAAAGTAAATAAGATTTCATGATTTTACTACCAGATTAGAAAAAGATTAATTACGCTTTCATAAAATATTACTACTGAATTAGGTGTGGATACTTTGCTGAACAATTTTCCCCATAGCTTTGTGGTGGCTACAAAACGCCTCCCTCAGGCATTGAAAAGGATTCAAGCCATGATACCTTTTCAATGCCTGATTTTTTCTACTAGTTCGTATGTCAGTTCGCGCCTGATTATTAGTATTAGCAAAAATTAAATTATGGCGTTGGCGTGCTAGTAGGCGCAGGAGAAAACATGGGCGTTTGTGTCAGGTTGCCTGCATAATAATTTTTTTGATTAATACTCCATTTGCTATAAATGTATTGCAAAATAGAGTTTATTTCCTCATCTGATAATGTGCTTTCAAAAGCGGGCATGTGAATTGGTTTATTCAAATTTTTGCCTTGCTTAATTGTTTCTATTAATTCAGCTTCGGTTTTTTGCCAAATAACACTCGAAATACCTAAAGGTGGAGCAAGGTGTGACCCATCTGCTAAGGGCGTGCGCCAACCAGGGATGCCACCTAAATCCACTCCATGACATTGGGCGCAGTTATGTTCATATAGTCCTTGTCCACTTTCTACAAATTCTGGGATAAGGGTTAGGCTACAAATTACAGAGGTTGGAGTTGGACCTGCTAATAGTTGTTGGTCAACTGGAATGCCTGTTTCAATTAAGTAAGTTAGGTCTTCGGCAATTTCTTCGGCAAGCGTATCGTGACTCCACATCATTACCAAGTATCCCATTGGGTCTATGACGTACGTGTTCGCAGAATGATCAACAGAATAGTTTCCATTTTCATCAGGTGGGTTAATTTTGTACTCAACCCCAAGCGATTCTGTTACAAGGTCAATTTCGGTGCGCGTGCCTGTTGCGCCAATAAAATCGGTGCCGAATAATTTGGCATATTCATTTAGTTTTTCTAGTGTGTCACGATCTGGGTCAACTGAAACAAAAATGACTTGGACTTGTTTTCTTTGTTTATCAGTTAACTCAGCCAGCGCTGTTTTTAATTTTGCTAACGAAGTTGGGCAAACATCGGGGCAGTAGGTATAGCCAAAATATAACAACACATATTTATCATGATAGGTTGTTAAATTCATGGGTCCGTCTTGTGTTCGTAAAAATACATGGTTATCATGTTGCACAGGCGGGACAATAAAACCATGAAATTTATAAGGCTGATTAAGCACTACCCCAACGATTACTGCAATCAGCAATAATGCTATGCCAGTAAGGATGAGGGTTCGTTTTTTGTTCATAGTTAAGGCGCTTTTACAGGGGCTTCAATGGTGATGCTCCCTGCATTTTGAAAGACGAGGGTGAATGTAATCATATCGCCTTCTTTAATTTCTTGCTTCAAGCCCATGAGCATAATATGGTAACTACCTGGTTTTAATTCAGCAATTCCGTTGGCGGGGATTTCAACGCCTTCAACTTCGTGCATAGAGGCGACCCCATTCGCATCAATTTCGCTGAGGTGAATTTGTACCATTTTAGCCACATCACTTTTGGCTTCAAGTAACATATCGGGCGCATCGGCATTGTTTTGGATGGTTAGAAATAACGCCGTAGCAGATTGATTGCCCGTACTGTTCATATCTCCAACCGCACGTACCCAAGCATTTGAAATTTCAATAGGTGAAGTATTTTCGTTGGCAACGGGCGAAGTACAAGCAGAGAGTATGATAATCATCAGGCTGACGATAAAAAGTTTAGTGAGTTTCATTGTGTTTTCCTTTTTGTATTGGATGATATAGGTGACAACTGAATAGATTGTCACTGCAATAAACAGCAAGATGGCGATTCCATTGAGGAAGCCGCCCATCTTACGAATTTCGATTTGATTTGTAAGATTTCCAAAAATTCGGATTATGAGAGAAGCATGTAAAAGAATAAGATGAACGTAAAAAACAGGTTTGTATGAAATGGGTATCCCAATAATGCCTGAGAAGATGATAGGAGCATGCCCAAAAATCATTGAAATGACGAAGCCGACAAAGACAGCATGTAGAGCCGCATCATATACTGGACCTGCATAGACTGCGCCGACAAATAGCAAAATCAAGCCGCTAACTCCGAGCCAAATAAAACCTGTGAACAAAGCATAGGCTATAAATTTTGTCAGCGGATTGGGATGACGTAAATTGCGGAAAGCAATATCATATTTGAGCAACCAGATAGAAAAGGCAATTAATGCAATGCCTGATACACGTGCAGACAGATTGAGGTTAAAGATCGCAATGCCTGCGGAAGCGAATAACGCTACAACTGCTAAGCCGAAGATAAGAAAATGTTTGGGTTGCAGATTCAAGACGCGGTTAAGTTCGAGGCGTTCACCAGCAATGGTGAGGATGAGGAATGTCATCCAAAAATAAACGACTTGAAAAATTGGATATCCAAACATCCATAAAATATTGCCGATAAACCAAGCAATAGCGCCAAGTAACATGGTGAAAGTGAAAATAAATTTTTCTTGCAAAAACATGCTGAGCAAAATAAAAATTGCGCCAAAACTTGCTAGGCTGAAGAAATAGACGCTGACGTTTGGCATGATTAGGGCTGTAACCCAACCAATGGCGGCGAGGATGGGGACGAGGAACATCCAACGTTTTCGCATTGCTACGGCGCGCTCAAGCGGGATTAATATGCCAAGAAAACCAGAAATCATTAATGGGCCATGTGCTAGTGCCAGATTAGGAATGCTGGGGAAATTTAGTCCAATTCGTAGTGCGCCCGCCCATAAGCCAAAACATAAAGCCAAGATGGCAAAAGCAATAAAGGGGAGGAATTGTTTATTAATTTTCATCGTGTGGTCATTATAAACACTTATATTTTTTCTTCTTTGCGCTAGAGCAAATTGAATAAGGTTATTGAAAGTTGAGGGTACAATACTAAAAAAGGAGACTTATCTATGACCATTATTTTAGACGGCTCATCTCTTACGGTTGAAAAATTGGTTGCAGTTGCACGGCATAATGAAAAGGTTGAACTTGACCCGCAAGCCTTAGAACGAATCAAAACTTGCCGTGCCATGTTGGAAGAAAAATTGGCGAATAAAGAAATTATGTATGGCACGAATACAGGTATTGGGGAATTTTCAGAAAAAATTTTAAGTGATGATCAAGTAAAAGAATTTCAAAAATATTTAATCTATAACCATGCGGCTGGGATTGGTGAGCCTTTACCAATTGAATATGTGCGTGGTGCATTGGTTGGCAGAATTAATGTCCATGCACATGGTAATTCTGGTTGTAGACCTGAAATTACATTAACGTTGGTAGAAATGTTAAACAAAGGTGTTACACCTGTTGTTTCAACAAAAGGTTCTGTGGGCGCAAGTGGTGACCTTGCTCCGATGGCACAAGCCATGTTGCTTTTGATGGGGGAAGGTGAAGCCTTCTATAACGGCGAACGACTGTCAGGGCGCGAAGCGTTGAAGCGTGCTGGGATTCAAATTCCAGGCTTACAAGCAAGAGATGGTTTGGCGGCAATCAATGGCTCCAATGTTTTAACCGCTATGTCTGCCATTCATATTTTTGATATGGAAAGATTCATCAAGCAAGCAGAGATTGCGGCGGCGATGTCTATTGAAGCGTTGCTTGGAAATATGAAACCATATAATACAAAACTGCATGAGTTACGCGGATTCAAAGGCGCGATTACTTCTGCAAAAAATATTGCCAAGATTATTGAAGGGTCTGATTTAGCAACTGGCAAAATGAAAACAAAAGTGCAAGATGCTTATTCGATGCGTTCAACACCACAAGTGATTGGCACAGCGCGTGATGCGATTGCTTATGCACGTTCACAAGTGGAGATTGAATTAAATGGCGTGGGGGATAATCCAATTTTTATCCCTGAAGATAAATTAACTTTAACTGGTGCAAATTTTCAAGGCTCACCTGTGGCATTGCCAATGGATATGGCGGGCGCGGCGATTACGATGATTTGTGTTTTATCTGAACGGAGATTGAATCGTTTGACGAACCCAGCATTATCACAAGGCTTGCCAGATTTTCTAGCACATGAACCAGGTTTTTATTCAGGCTTGATGCTTTCACAATATACGGCTGATCATTTAATTGTTGAGCAAAGAATCTTATCTGCCCCTGCTTCGATTCAATCTATCCCTGCCGCGGCAGACCAAGAAGATTTTGTATCTATGGGTATGAACACGGCTTTGAAGAATGCTCAAATTTTAGATAATGCTTATGGCGTGCTAGGAATCGAATTCATGGCGGCGGCTCAAGCCTTAGACTTTAGAGAATTTACAGCAGGTAAAGGTTCGTTGAAAGCCCGCGAAGTGATTCGCAAACACGTTGAACATTTAGAAATTGATAGACCTTTATATAACGACCATAACAAGATGAAGGCGTTAGTAAAATCCGCTGAAATATTGGATGAGGTTGAAAAGGCAATAGGGAATTTATACTAAAGTTAATATCCATGACAAACAGGTGATTAATTTTTTTGCGAAAATGTAATATCTTTAATCCAAAGGAGAACTTACCTTATGAAAAAGATTATTACATACTTGTTTTTGCTTACGTTTGTTTTAGTTCTTTTTACGGGGTGTACCATGCCACTGCCAACTTGTGATACAGCAAGTTTGCAAGAAGTCACATTGTCTAGTCCTGCTCAATTGGCTGTTGTTGATTCGTTGAGCCCAACTCTACAATGGACATATCCATCTGATACATGTGCGCCAGAAGGATATGCCATTACTTTATGGGAAGGACCAATTCTGGTTACAAATATCGGAGGCGGAACTGGAAATCCATCTACCAGTTGGGGACCAGGTTCACCACTTCAACCAGGCAAACAATATCGTTGGAAAGTTGCACCAATTAATGGCACAACATTAGGTCCAGAATCTGGTACTGGAATTTTCTTTACAGGTCCAACATGCACAGATGCAGACTTAATTGCACCTGTCCAACTTGAACCAGCAGATGGTGCAATTTTTAATCAAAGCACTGACCTTTTATGGTGGGACTACACAGCAGGTTGTACTCCTACTGGGTATAAAGCCGATGTTTCAACTGATTCAACTTTTGCCAGTGGTTTACTGCCCCCTGGACCTGAGGATGTTCCATTAACAAGGTTATCACTTGGTGATCCGTTAGTTGAATGCGAAACCTATTACTGGCGTGTTGCGGCAAGAAATGGTGCAACAATTGGAGCATATTCACCAACACGAAGTTTTATTGCAGATACAACAGGCACCTGCGGTTCATCGGAATCTGGTATGCCTGAATCTGCTTCAATTGGCGGAATCGTTTGGCATGATGTCTGTGCCTTACCTGATGGAGCGCTTCCTGACCCACTTTCAGCAGGGTGCGTGAGCGATGGTGCTGGTTCTGCTCGTGCTAATGGAATCCGTGAAGAAGGTGAGCCAGGTATTGCAGGGGTAAAAGTAGATTTATATTTTGGTGATTGTGATATTGACGGGACAAGTGATGCAAGCGTTTTGACTGATTCAAATGGACATTATCTATTTGATGGACTCACTTCATTTGGGACATATTGTGTTGCAGTGAACCCAACAATTTCACCTAATGATTCAATCTTGCTACCAGGTGAATGGACTTATCCTGACTCGCTCACATCTGCTGGGGTTGCATATCATACTTTTGGTGGTGTAGAGTCTGCTGTTCATATTGATATCATTGATTTCGGCTGGGATTATCAATTCTTGCCAGTCTTTGGTGACCCAACACCTACTCCAGTTGTAGGAGTTAACATTACAAATGTTCCTACTTTTGTAGATAATAGTGGTTTCAATACCCCATTTCCTCAATTTGCTTTTGATAAAAACGCTTTCTGCCGCAAAGGACCTGGCATTAATTATAGTGATGTCACTGCCATTCCTGTTGGTGATATAGTAGATATTCGCGGTATTAGCCCAGATAGTCAATGGTATTTCATTCATTGGGCTAAATTTAATTCTGATTGTTGGGTAGCCATATCAACAGGGCATGTACTTGGAGATGTATCAACCATTCAAATGTTAACTCCCCCCCCATCCCCTGCGCCAACAAGTGTATCTCCTACAAAAGTGCCACAGCAACCACAAAATCCTACAGTGGTTCCAACTGTGACACCTATCAAACCATAAAATAAATTTATTCAAAAAGATGCGTAATATAAAATCATATTACGCATCTTTATTTTAAAAAACGAATTACCCCATTGCCTGCCACAACGCCACTCGCAAAACAAGCGGATAATAAATAACCACCAGTGGGTGCTTCCCAGTCTAGCATTTCACCTGCGCAAAAAACACCTGAGATATTTTTCAACATCAAATTTTCATCAAGCGATTCAAAACTAACACCACCTGCTGAACTAATGGCTTCATCTAATGGGCGAGTGGCGATTAATGAAACGGGCAATTGTTTAATTGTGGAAGCAATTTTTTGGACATTTGCAAAATCATCTTTCGATAACACTTCATACAACAAACCCATCTTCACGCCTTTAATCCCAATTGTTTTTTCAACATAACTTGATAACGAACGCGAACCGCGTGGCTTTGATAATTTTTCAATTAACTTTTCTTTAGTTGTATCAGGCGCAATATCCAAATACATCACAGCCTTTTGATTGTTTTCAATTTCATCTCTCAACATAGATGAAGCCGAATAAATCAAACTTCCTTCCACGCCATGTTTGGTGATAATAAATTCACCTTGCTGATGAAATGCTTCAAATGATAAAGTCACAGATTTGATTGGCTGACCGTGATACTTCTCAACAAAATGTTTTGACCATGCCACATCGAATCCGCAATTGGCTGGTTTCAACGCTTCGACTTTAACGTCAAGTTGATTCAGCATCGCAACCCATTCTCCCGTTGAGCCAAGTCTCTGCCAACTGCCACCACCCAAAGCCAATATCACAGCATCTGATTTAATTTCTTTTATTCCATCTTGTGTATCAAATACTAACGTCCGCAGGTTGGGATTAGAGATTCATCAGCATTGATTAAACCTGCGGGACGTTTTATTTCAATTAACTTATGCCTAACATGAAAACTAACACCTGACTCACTTAACTTATTAATCCACGCCCTTAACAATGGACTCGCCTTCATCCCTTTTGGAAAAACTCTGCCCGATGTGCCAATAAAAGTTTCAATCCCAAATCCATGCACCCAATTTCGTAAATCATCAGGCGAGAAAGTTAATAACCATTTTCTAACTTCTTCTTTTTGTTTTCCATACCTTGAAACAAACCCCTCAAAATTTTCAGAGTGGGTGATATTTAATCCGCTTTTACCCGCCATCAATAATTTTCTACCTAGTGATGGCATAGCATCATAAACATCTACTTTTAGATTATGTTTACTTAATACCTCAGCCGCCATCAAGCCTGCTGGTCCACCACCGATGATTGCCACTGATTTTTGCATAAATAAAAATTATTGCTCACCCTCAGTAAGTAACCCAAGAAATTCATTGGCTTTGATCATCAAGATTCCTTGATATTCTTTCATGTCCAGTAAATGCTTATCTCCTGAAACAATATAAGCCGCTTTTCCCTCAACTGCACATTCAACTACTTTATCATCATCAGCATCATCTAATACTATATGTAAGTCATTTCCAATTTTCACTACTGTTGAGTGGGATAATATTTCTGCCACAGCACGAGAGGCTTGCTCTGCATTCATACCTAATTTTGTTTGCAGTTTTTCTTCATATTCCATCAAAATTTCGTTACAAAGAATAAGCGTAAATTTTCCCTCTCGGGCTAATTTCAAGCATTGATATGGGCTACCTTTCCAACCTGTGGCAGAAAATAAAATGTTCGTGTCGAAAACTGCTTTAATCATAAAAGATTATTCATGCAAAATTTCATCCACAAATTCTTCGCGTTTATCATCGGGCATAGCATCCCAATTCAAACCACGTTGTGAAGCAAGCAACCTTAACTGCTCTTCATTTTTGAGAACAGTAACATTCCACCATAATTCTCGTTCATTCATTAAAGCATCTAACACTGCTTGCTTAGAAGTAAGCGGTAATTGTTTTACCAATTCAACAACTTGTTGGTCAGATAATGTAAGTGTAACCATAACACACCTCAACTTTATTATACCTTTATTATCTTTCTACACCCACCACACCACCTACTGCATTTAACTTAATGGTCCATGTACTGCCGAATTGAAATTGTTGAAATTCATTTAATGAATCAGGTGAATAAGTAATTTGTCCTTCATCGGTGCTGAAATACACAGTAAAGGTATCCGAAGCAGAACCACGTCGCTGGTCCGATGCGAGGCGTGGATCGGCATAGACGGGATTCAAATCATTACCATCTAAATCATACGTTTGAATCGTCTTCCACTCATCTACTGTATAACTGCAATATTGTTCCGATTCAGTATGACACTCTGTCACTTGCTCGGCATAGCCATTGCCTTGATCAATCGTTTTATCTTCACATACTTCTTCGCTTTCAGTATGACACGAAACATTATAAGCATCTGATGGCGGACTACCTCGTTCATTTGAATAATTTACAGGTTGAATTTCTTGCACAGGTACAGAAGTTTGCCAATATACATTTGTAACTGTACCTTCAACTGATTTTGATGGCAAGACAAAAAGAAAAAGAATGGCGGCACAACATAAAATTAAAAATGTAGCGATGCCACCAAACAAAAGCCAATTCGGACTTTTTCGCTTCTGTGCCTGACCTGCAATGGGTTGCGGCTTAGATACATTCACTTGGCTGATAGTTTGTTTTGGCAATGGCGCGCCACATTGTTTACAAGTTGTGGCAGTGCCTTCATTTTCAAAATTGCAATTAGCACAAATAATATTTTTTGGAGGCGGAGGTGCGGCTTGCATTAAATCTCCCGCCTGACGAGCCTTGCCTTCTTTTAAATCCGCTCCACATTGCGAGCAGGTGATAGCAGTTGCAGGGTTGCGTGTACCACAAAATCCGCAATGAATATCAGCCCCTGCTTGTGCGGCTTTGATTGCATTTTCATCAGTGATTATTTTTTCATTAGATGCGCGTCTAAATTTAACATTATCAGGTTGAGGTGCGCCACAATTTTGACAAGTCTTAACAGAACCTCTATTCACACCATCACAATTTGGGCAAACCCATTCGAGTTCAATAAAACCTTTACTTCTTTTTTGCATGTGTTACTCCTTGACATAAATCCAATCCTGTAGAGATGATATTGCTATTAAAATCCATAATCATTTACTCTCTACGGGGTTGCTTTGTTCTGTAATTCAAGTTTACAACAAAATAATAATGCAATAAATAGTACATCTTACTTACGGATGAAAAAGCCCTTAAGTTTCCTTAAGGGCTTGTGATTTATGGTGCGGGATGTCATCATCCCGCATTACTATTCTTTACTCACCGCCG
This sequence comes from Chloroflexi bacterium OLB14, assembly GCA_001567105.1. Classification (GTDB taxonomy): domain Bacteria; phylum Chloroflexota; class Anaerolineae; order Anaerolineales; family Villigracilaceae; genus Villigracilis. The sequence goes on along the minus strand of LMZR01000006.1, from coordinate 64,147 downwards.
AGGACGGCGATGTGAGCAGAATAGTTCTTATTGGTCTATTGTTTCGCCACCGTATTCACCTGTGAGTGATACATCGCCTGTGGAATAGTTATAGACGTAAGTTAGACTGCCTGTTTTATCACCACTGACATCTACAATGAAAGTCATTTCACCTGTATCGAGGTTGAACGAGCCTGTACCTGTCATGGCTAAACCTTTGATTAATGAACATTTATCAAATTTATATGGGATTTGACTTCCATCACTTGGACCAAATGTAAAGGTACCACCTAAATTACAACCAACAGATTCTTCTTCACTGGCATCGCTATAATAAAAATCTGGCAAGTAGAAGAGATTATCGTCAATGGAGGTGAAGGCGTCTAGCAAGCTACCAGCTTCACTTAAAGTCTGAGGCGGATTTGGGACGTAGGCATTAACTGTCTCAGCCCATTCATCACAAACAATTTCTCTTTCGCTAGGCAAAGTTCCATCTACTAAAAAGTCTGTCACATAATCGTCGGGGCAAGAATTTCCCCAGCCGAAAATAGAGTGAATACCACCTTCACCATAAAGGTGATAGCCATTATCGAGATGTTCAAATACGGCTTTACCATCTTCAAATGGAGTGGCAGGATCAAGTTTGGCATTCAATACAAAAACAGGCACACCTTCTAAAACCAAAGGCTGACGTTGTACAGCTTCTTTTGGTGATGAGGGCCAGAAAGCACATGATACACCTGTATAAACGCTACCATCTAAACGAGGCACTGTGCCATTGGATGCCTGACCTGCTTCAATAGATTGGGCAATGCGTTCTTCTGGTGTGCCAGTGAAAAATGTATCATCGGTACAAAGAACACTTAAGAACATCGTATCTGAAAAAGTTGGGTCGCCGAGATATTCAAATGTAGCAGGGTCAATATCTGCATTGTCATACATCAAACGTAACATGGGAGTTAAATCGCCATGTTTGGCGGCGGCAAGTGCTTTGAGGAATAACATGCGCCCCGATAATGAATACATTTGATATGATGTTGTATACTCAAGTGCATTGAATGTAAATGTACCTTTTACAGTTTTATCATTCGGTAATGGGAAAGTATATGCAATGGGGTCTTGAGAAACTTTTGCAGCAAAATCATCATACACTTTGACGGCATCTTCACCATCCATATCGGCTGAACAGAGTTCATCAGCATTACAAGCATTTAATACGGCTACTAAAACTTTATCAAATGCTTTTTCTTGATTCAATGAGCCTTGTTCACCAGAGACAGTCATATCAATGGTGCCATCTAAAATGACTCCTGCTAAACGATCTGGATAAGCATAAGCATAGGTTTGTGATACAGCCGTGCCATAACTCACGCCATAGATCCAAAACTTTTCATCACCAATTGCGGCGCGAAAATCTTCAATATCTTCGGCAACTGAATCGGTGCCATAAAAAGCGAGTTTAGCAGGGTCAATACCAATTTCTGCTACACAATCATTCACGTATTTTTCTGTATCATTAACTAATTCTTCTTGTTCCTCAGGAGTATCTATCCCTTCCAAACCAGCAGTATCCGATTCTATTAAGTAGCTAGTGAAATCTGCTGCGTATGTTTTTGGGCAAGCCAGTTCAGATGATAATCCCATACCACGTTGGTCGTAATAGACAATATCATAATGTTCTAAAACACTTTCATCAAAATAATTCCAATAAGCAGAACTGATTCCTTCGCCACCTGGTCCACCAGGGAAGGCTTGAATAAACATGCCATAGCGTTCACCTGTAGCAGGTAACACACCAAAGACAACATCAATTGTTTCAGTGCTGGCAGCATCAAATTGATTTAATGGAACTTGCAAAGTAACACAAGTTAATTCTTCTTGTCCTTCACAAGGCGCGCCGCCCATTTCTGCTAGTTTAGGTTTAATATCATCCAATGTGTTAATGCCACTAAAATCTAAAGCAGGCGGTACATCAATTGGCTCGGCTGTTGGAGGTGGCGGAGTAACATCTTCTTCTTGAGGCGTTAAAAACTTACATGACATACTAACTATCGCAAACAACAAAATAAAACTCAATAACTTTTTCATTTTTCTCCTTTTTTTGATTTCTTGCTTTTAACTACATTTGATTCTACTTAGAAAGAATCTTGTTTCGCAAAGTGCAACGCACCCCGAATTTATAGCCCATGCCACTTGCGGATTTCGTTCAGGCGGATATCAAAATCTGCTTCTTGATACGGACTCACATCATGCGCTTCATTCACTAGCGGAGAGTTGGTCAATGCACTGAAAACTGCGCCTACCCCGTGACCTACCACACTTGAGTCGTAGCCACCTTCCAAAACAAACACAATTTTGCCATTACAAAACTCTTCTGCCAATCCTACTAATTTCTTAGAGACCTGATAATAACCTTGTGTGGATAACCCTAAAGATGTGAGTGGATCTTGCCAATGTGCATCAAAGCCGACAGAAACAAACAACATTTCTGGCTGAAACAATTTCAGCATCGGATTAAAAATTTCATCACAAATGACTGCGAAAGTTTTATCACCTGCATAAGCATGTAACGGCACATTGACGATTCTCTTTTTGGCATGAGGGTAATCGCTAATCCAACCTGAGCCTGGATAAATTCCCCACTGATGCGTAGAGATAAAACCTAATCTCTCATCCTCTTTGAAAGCAACTTGCGTGCCATTGCCATGATGTGCATCGAAATCAATCACCATTACTTTTTTCATACCCATAGTCAATGCTTCGTGTGTGGCGATGGCAATGTTATTGAATAAACAAAATCCCATGGCTTTATGTGGCTCGGCATGATGACCAGGCGGACGCACAATGGCAAAAGCATTTTTGGCATCGTTATTAATCACAGCGCGGGTACAAGTTAACACACCACCTGCCGCCAACATAGCATCGTCATAAGATGTTTCAGTCACATACGTTGGGGCATAATCAATAATTCCAGTGCCTTGCTTGCAAACTTCTTCAATTGATTTAATCATTTGCCTTTTATGCACGCGTGCAACTTCATCCACTGTAGCAGACGTGGGTTGAATCAATTCAGCACCATACGAATCAAGTTTGTTTTCAAAAAACTCAAAGCGTTCTGGTCTTTCGGGGTGGTCTGTATAAAAATGATTTTTGGATGGAACGAATGTGTAGAGGGTGTTCATGATTTTTTCTCTTCCTCGAAAACTTTTAACCACTCTTCAACTTCTTTTGGAGAGACACTTTTTTCTTCTCGATTCTTTTTATTAGCTATATTAGACACTTCTGTTAATAACTTCACAAACTCTTCAGACGAAATAAATTTTGCGCCATGTGTTTTTGCTGCGTGCTGCACTTCTCTGTCAGATGAAACTACCGTCCAGTTTTTGGCTGATTTCGCCATGTTGATTAACCTTGCACGCATAGCGGAATCAGCAGAAGATGTCAGCGAGATAAAATGCGCTTTAACAGCACCCAACTTGCGCGTCCCTGCTGAAGCGTTTGGGGCTCCATCAAAATATACTTCCACAGGTTGGCGTTTCAAGCGCGAAAAATTTTGAAGAATGTGAATCAATTCCATTTCATCATCAGGTTCAGAAAGTCTTAAACCAATTTTAGGAATCAGGTTATGACCATCAATCAAATACGGCATGATGACATTGTACCGCTTAAACTTTTATAATCTAAAAACGTATATAATAAATCAAAAAGGAGACCGACATGACTGACAAAAAAAACTCCGATATTATCGTAACGCAACAAGGGGGCGTCATCAAAAACATTATGAATCAAATGAAATTAATTTTTCGTTTGATGGGTGATAGCCGCGTAAGCATTTTGGCAAAAATTATTCCAGTAGGAACTATCGCTTACTTGTTTTCACCAGACCCCATTATGTTTCCCATCATCGGCGCAGTAGATGACGTGGCGTTGTTAGCATTGGGTTCGTATATTTTTACCGAACTGTGCCCGCCTGAAGTTGTCAAAGAACATTTGAAGGCACTGGCTGGTAATACAACTGTTGACTCATCAACAGATGATGTAGTAGATGCCGAAACAACCGACGTAAATTAACACAATGAAAAGATTTTTGATTTTATTGATTCTGCCCATGTTAGCGTGTGGCAGATTTTCAGATTTGGTTGCCCCGACCATCACGCCTCTTGCCCCGCCCACAGTTGCTTCTGCTCCATCAACCGAAATTCAGCTTGCAACGAGTGTTCCGCCAACACAAACATCTATTACCAATACAAATGCTTTTCCAAATGCAAGTGATTATCAATGGACACCCATCATCAACGATTTAGATAGACCCGTTGATGTGCAATCTGCATTTGATGGTAGTGGTAGATTATTCATCATCGAAAAATATGGTGCCATTCGAGTTTATCAAAATGGTCAATTGCTTGATGAACCATTTTTGAATATTGATGATCGTGTAGATGATTGGAGCAACGAAATGGGTTTGCTCGGTTTGGCGTTTCATCCAAACTTTGAGCAAAATGGATTCTTCTATGTCAATTACACAGGGGATGGCGGTCACACGCGCATTTCACGCTTCACTGCTAATGGAAATACAGCAGACCCCAACACAGAAAAAATTTTGATGGTGATTGACCAACCATACCCGAATCATAACGGAGGCGCAGTTGCTTTTGGTCCTGATGGGTATTTATATCTCGGCTTAGGTGATGGCGGTTTAGCAGGCGACCCACACAAAAATGGTCAAAATAAAAATTCGTTGCTTGGCAAAATTTTACGCATTGATGTCAACAACGGCGACCCATATTCAATCCCATCTGATAACCCATTTGGAAATGAAGTGTGGGCGTATGGTTTGAGAAATCCATGGCGCATTTCGTTTGATTCTGTCAGTGGTGATTTATGGATTGGGGATGTGGGGCAAGGTGAAAAAGAAGAGATAGATTATTTACCCGCAGGTTCGGCTGGTGGTGCAAATTTTGGTTGGAGTATTATGGAAGGTAGCATTGGTTATGATAGTGATCCCCAACCTGATTTGTTATTGCCTGTGGCTGAATATAGTCACTCAGACCCTTATGAGGGTTGTTCTGTAACTGGTGGTTATGTCTATCGTGGCTCTATGCCTGAATGGAATGGGATTTATTTTTATGCTGATTATTGCACTGGCTATGTGTGGGGATTATTTTTATCGAATGGTCAATGGCAAAATCAAAGATTATTTGAAACAGAAATTACCATCACTTCGTTTGGTCAAGGACAAAATGGGGAGATTTATTTAGCCAGCGATAATGGAAGTGTGTATACGTTGACGAGGAAATAAATTTGTAGGTCACGTTTGTAGTGTAGCGTGACCTACATTTACTCTTCTTTTTCTAGTTTTTTTGTTAATATCAGCAAAAATGTAGAAGCAATAATTAACACAAGTGATAAAGCTAAGGCAATGCCAAGGTTTCTTTCAAAGCCTAAATAAATTGCCATAGGCATCGTTTGCGTCACACCTTCTAAATTGCCTGCAAACAAAATGGTGGCGCCAAATTCACCAAGTGCGCGAGTCCATGTAAGGACTGCTCCACTTAATAATATTTTACTAGTGAGAGGTAACATCACTTCTCGAAATAATTGCCAGCGATTCGCACCTTCTACGCTGGCGGCTTCTTCCAGTTGTTTATCAACGCCTACGAAGCCAACTCTGGCAGAGCGAATGTATAAAGGCGCGGCAACAAACATTTGAGCCAGTACGACTGCTGTGGTTGTGAATGGGAGTGAAATTCCTAGCCAATCTAGTAAAGAGCCAAACAACCCTCTGCGCCCAAAAGCAATTAACAAAGCCAAACCTGCAACAGATGGAGGCAAAACAATGGGTAAGTCAATTAACAGCTCAAACCAGGGTTTAAGTTTTGTTTTCCAATTTGCCAGCACATAAGCTAACGGTGTGCCAAAAATAACAGCAGATAAAGTTGTAACTGTGCTTGTTATCAAACTCAACTTTAAGGCATTTAATGCTTGTGGTGAAATTGCGTAATTAAAAAAGTCAGCATTCATTGCACGCAGAAAAACTGCTAACAATGGCAGTAAAAATAACCCCAGCATGAAAAGGCTTGGGATGATAAAAATCCATTTTGAGTCAAAGATATTTTTTTTATTCATAGAAAAAAAAGTCGCAGGAAGTAATTCCTGCGACTTATCGTATCAAACCTTATTGAGGTGCTGCAAATCCCCACTTTTGCAGAATCGCTTGACCTTCATCTGAAAGCACATAAGCAATAAAAGCTTGCGCTAAATCTGCATTAGCAGATTCAACCAATGGCGCAATTGGATATTTAGCAATGACATTTAATTCTGCGGGAATTTCAATGGTCTGCAATTCGGGTGCAGCAACTGCGTCAGACGTGTACACAATGCCTGCATCCGCTTCGCCTAACTGAATTTTTGCCACCACTTGTTTGACGTTATCTTCATTAGAAACAACATTCGCCAGCACTTTATCTTTGAAGTCAGCGCCGAATGAGCCGTTCATCAAATCTAATGCTTCGCGTGTATATTTGCCGACAGGGACTTCCTCTGCCGCAAAAACAATTTTGATTCCTGCATTTGCTAAATCTTCCAACGAATCAATTCCAGCGGGGTTATTGGCAGGCAGAATGACGACTAATTTATTGCTCAAGAAAATTTGTGAAGATTCTGCTGTGACAAATGAGCCTTCAATCAACGCAGTCATCTCTTTATTATTAGCAGAGGCAAATACATCCACAGGTGCGCCTTCTTGAATTTGAGTGCGTAAGGCTTGTGAACCTGCAAAGTTAAACGTGGTTGTCACACCAGCGTTAGCGGCGTCAAAGTTTTTGCCAATTTCAGTGAAGGCATCAGTTAGTGATGCGGCGGCAAAAACGGTCAGTGTGCGTGGTTCTGGTATAGCAGTTGGTGCTTCTGTCGGCACAGAAGTCGGTGCTTCGGTTGCAGGGACTTCTGTTGGTGCGGGCGTAGAGGCGGAAGTACAGCCTGCTAAAAATAACGCCAGCAGTAAAACAATATTGGTAAAACGGTATTTCATCTTTTCTCCTTTGGAATATGGAACTGTGTTCTTATCTCCGCCATCCAGTTTTGGATTAACCTCATTTGCTGGAGACGCAGGTCAAGACTTAATCGGTTGTAGATTTGTTCGGGCGGTAAATTTTGAATCAATGTTTCGAGTTGTTCAGCTCGCGCTTCGGTTTCTGCAAATTGTGTTTGATAAATTTGCGCGATATTTTCAGGGCGATGAAGTTGGGTGAAATATAAACGTGTCAGAAATTCCAAACGAATGGAACGGGCATTGGTGCCAATTCCCAATTCAAGCCAAGCAAAGAATCGTTTTCGTCCTTGAGCAGTGATTTTCAACATCTGACGAGCTGGCAATTTTTCTTGTTCAACGATGTGCGCTGAAATATCTCCCCGATTTTCTAAACGCTTCAAAATTGCGTATGCCTGACTCTGACTTAGATGCCAGACATGCCCCAATTCTGCGATAAATTTTTGATGCAAGTCATAGCCATGGCTTTGACCCGCAATTAGAAATCCTAATAATGCAAATTCAGGGGAAAGGTTGCCAGAGTGTTTAGTTTCGGTCATATATACTCACTGGATGAGTATATACTTGATTTGGAATTATGACAAGGTAAATTGTAGGTCAGGCTTGTAGCCTGACCGTTTTCTTTGGCGGGTTACAAACTCGCCCTACAAGTGATTATGCAAATGAATTTTTACTTTTGCTCGCTGATAATACCCACCCTCAGCGCATGGCTTACAATAATTTTCCCTTCTAAAATAACTTCTCTTTCATTGATAATCTCTTCCCCACATTTTTCACAATTGACTCGCCTGCCTGCGCGAGAAATGATTTCTTCAACACTGAAGTTCAATTCAATTTCTTGCACAGTTAATAATTCATCATCAGGCATGGTTTGATAGGCTTGCATTTGCGCGAAGTAGTGACGTTTTTCTTCGGGGGCATAATGATATGCTTTTTCGCGCACATCTAATGCAGGCGCAATGCGAATGGCATAGTTCGTTTTGGTGTTGATAAATGTTGCGGCGATTTTGCCATAATCTTCAATGCGCAAGTTTCGATGACCAACTGTGCAATTTGTTGCGGCGATAACTCCGTCCACAAAACAGCCGTCAGTTTCGGAGATAATAAGCAAATGTTTGGGCTTAGTAAAAAGTTGAAGAGCAAGATCAGCCATCCCCTTAAGTCCGATGCGTACACCGAGAATTTGACGCGGACAAAGATGGGAATGGTCACGTGAAGCAATATCAAGAAAAGGTTTTATATCCATATATAAACAATTATAAATCTTTTCCGTGATTTGCTTATAAATGCAACAAGGTGTAGAATCGTTTTATGACACAATCCGCGAATCAAGAATTGTTAGATGAACAACTCGTAGAGGAATGGAAAAGTCAGCCTGCGCCATTGTTGGGGGTATTACATGCGTTTCATGAGCGAGATGGTTACATTTCTGAATCTGCGATGCGTGCAATTTCCAAAGGGTTACGCCAACCCCTTGCCGATTTATACGGCACAGTAACTTTTTATCATCACTTCAGCCGTGAAGAAAATGGAATAAATAAACCACGCGTCTGCACGGGACCTGTATGCACTTTGAATGGTGGCAAAGAATGTTTAAGCGCATTGAAAGATCAAGGCGCAACAGCTATGCCATGCGCAGGGCGATGTGATGAACCTGTAACTGTGATTATTGGCAATGAGCAATTTCTGGGCGATGCAAAAGGAAATTTGACTCATGCCGCAACTCTATTACCGCCCATAAATCCAGCGGGCATTGAAGAAGTTGTATTTGCAAAAATTCGTGAACCACAACGCAATACTTTATCTGGTTATAAAAAAACGGGTGGATACGAAGGTTTGACGCGCACTATTAAGATGAAGCCTGAAAATGTAATTGAGCATGTCAAAGCCAGTAAATTGGCTGGGCGTGGTGGTGCGGCGTTTCCCACTGGTTTGAAATGGGAAGCAGTTGCAAAAGCAAATGGAAATCCAAAATCAATTGTATGTAATGCGGATGAAGGTGAGCCAGGTTGTTTCAAAGATCGCGCCATCATGGATTACGATCCGTTTGCAGTGATTGAGGGAATGACCATCGCGGCGTATGCCACTGGTGCCACACGCGGATTTATTTATTTGCGTTATGAATATCCCGAAACAAATATCCTTTTACAAAAAGCAATTGCCGATGCTTATAAAGAAAATCTTTTAGGCAAAAATATTCTCGGCGCAAATTTTAATTTTGATTTATATATTCGGCGCGGTGGTGGCGCATACATTTGTGGTGAAGAAGGTTCATTGCTTAACAGCCTCGAAGGCAAACATCCTTTTCCGCGCAATCGTCCGCCGTTTCCCGTCACACATGGTTTTGAAAATTTACCAACCGCAGTTAATAATGTAGAAACACTTTCAGCCGTTACGCAAATTATGCGTCACGAACCTGAATGGTATGTCAACTTAGGTTTGAATGGACATGCTGGCACGAAAGTTGTTTCTCTTTCGGGAGATATTCAACGACCTGGCAATTATGAAGTTCCATTTGGATTACCGCTTCGTACCTTGATTTATGATTGGGCTGGTGGACCCAAACATGGTCGTTCGCTTCAAGCGGTGACCATGGCTGGACTCTCTGGCGGATTCTTATCTCATGCTGATGTTGAATCTGCAACCATTGATGAGCCATCTATTCGCAGTAAAGGTTCTATGCTTGGCGCGGCTGGGATGATTGTTTATGATGATAGCCGTGACATGATCAAGGTCACGCATGATGCGATGGAATTTTTTGCACATGAATCTTGTGGTAAATGTTTTCCATGTCGTATTGGCACACAACGTTTAGTTGAACGACTCAATGGTGATGGACCAAATGATATGACAGTTTGGTTAAATGAAGTCAATGATTTAAGTGAAGCGATGAAATCTACCAGCGCTTGCGGGCTCGGCATGGCGGCTCCGTTAGTAGTGGAGAGTTTGATTAAGCATTTTCCTGAGCAAGTGAAAGTGCATGTGGAAGCAAAGAGCAATCACCACGGAGACCACTGAGAACACAGAGAAGAACAAAAAGAATCTCTGTGTTCTCTGTGCGCTCTGTGGTGAAAGATGTTTTGAAAAGAGATAACTTATGACTGATAACACAATCATCCTAGACGGCAAAGAAGTTTCGTTCACACAAGGTGAAACGATTTACGAAATCGCAACTCGGCAGGATACATTTATCCCAACCTTGTGCTATGACCCACGCCTCAAGCCTTTTGGGTCTTGTCGTTTATGCGTTGTAGATATTAAAGGAATGAAGAATCCAGTCGCTTCGTGCACTACCGCCGCCACCGCAGGCATGGAAGTAACTACCAGCAACGAACGCATTGAAAAATTCCGCAAGACGTTATTAGAAATGGTTGTTTCAGAAAACCGTGAATTAGAAGTGACTCCATTAAGAAGTATCGCCTCGCAAGAATTAACTATTCTCGTTGATAAATACGATGCTAACAATGGACGTTTTCAAGGCGCACAATCTGGTCATAGTAGGTTAGATGATAACAATCCATTCTTGCTCCGTGATTATGATTTATGTATTTCATGTTATCGTTGCGTGCGCGTGTGCGCCGAACAAGAAGGTGATTATGCTATCAGCGTAATGAATCGCGGATTCCATACCCAAATCACAACGGAGTTCAACGGCTTCCTCAAAGATTCTGCTTGCACTTTCTGTGGTCAATGCGTGCAGACTTGTCCCACTGGCGCGTTGGGTGATAAGAAGGCAATAAGAAATGCTTAAACACCAAGGACACAACGGTCACTAAGGAAAAACCTTAAGACTTCCCCTTTGTGTACTTGGTGTCCTTCGTGTTTAAAAATGTTAATACAAGAAAGGATTAAATCCTATGACAATGCAAGACATTCGTGAGTTACCACTCATTGACCTCGGCGTGAAAAAGACTCGTTCCATTTGTGGGTATTGTGGTGTCGGCTGTGCGGTAGATATATTATCGAAAGACAATCGCATCATCGGTATTCAACCTGCAATGGATGGACCCGCCAATCTCGGTGCTTTATGCGTGAAGGGACAATTTGCTTATGACTACGTCCATCACCCTGACAGATTGAAGAAACCTTTAGTGCGTCGTGAAGATGGCAAACTGCATGAAACCACTTGGGAAGAAGCGATTCAAGTCGCCGCTGATGGATTTCATAAAGTTATGAAAACGTACGGGCGCGAAGCCATTTACGGCGTAGCCAGCGGACGAACTCCCACCGAAGCCGATTACTTAATGCAAAAAATTTATCCGCGCGGGCTTCGGCACTCACAACATAGATAACTGCTCGCGTGCCTGACACGCTCCTACTGTCGCTGGTCTAGCGACAACACTAGGACGTGGTGCAATGTCAAATCCATTATCCGATCTTGAAAAAGCGGATGTATATTTTGCATCGGCACAAATATGACGGAAGCACATCCTGTTGCCGCTACAAGGATGAAGAAAGCGCTCGCTCGCGGCTCGAAGTTGATCGTTGCTGACCCACGTTATATCAAGCTGGCAGAGTTAGCCGATTTATATTTACCCTTACGAGTCGGCACTGATGTTGCCTTATTGCTTGGCATGGCGCATGTGATTGTGCGTGAAAATTTAATTGATCACAAATTTGTGGCTGAACGAACCACAGGCATTGAAGAATACATCGAACACGTTAAACAATTCACGCCCGAATGGGCATCAAGCATCACGGGAGTACCCGCTAAAGATATAGAATCAGCCGCAATCATGTATGGAAGCGCAGATAAAGCCTCCATCTATTACACGCTCGGAATTACAGAACACATCTGCGGTGTAGATAATGTTCAAAGTCTGAGTAATCTAGCATTGATGACTGGGCATCTTGGTCGTGAAGGTTGTGGCATTAATCCATTACGCGGACAAAATAATATTCAAGGTGCAGGTGATGCGGGTGCGGCTCCCAGTGATTATCCTGGTTATCAAAATGTTGGCAAACCAGAAAATAAAGAAAAGTTTGAAAAATTATATGGTCGCAAATTGGATGCTGAACGTGGCATTACAAAAGTCACTGCTTTAGACAGATGTGGCGATGGTATTCATGCCATGTTGATTGATGGCGAAAATACGTTGGTCTCTGACCCTGACCGCGAACACACTGAACATGCCTTAAAACAATTAGATCATTTAGTGGTGATTGATATATTCTTAACCGAAACTGCTGAAATGGCTGATGTTGTTTTACCTGCTACGGCATGGGGCGAAACCGATGGCACATTAGTTAATACAGAACGGCGCGTGCAACGTGTGCGCGCGGCTGTAACACCTGTTGGAGAAGCCAAACCCGATTGGGAAATTTTGAGCATGTTAGCCAATGCTATGAGCATCCCTGGCTTTGAATATGATTCACCAAAAGAAATATTTAATGAATTGTGCAGTGTTACAACCATCTACGCAGGCATTGATTGGGACATGATTGACGATGGTCAATATCAATGGCCCGTTCCATATAAAGGTCATCCAGGCACGCCACGTTTGCATGAAGATGGATTCATCAGTGGCAAAGGAATCTTCAAAGTCATCGGTTATCGCGATCCCGCCGAAGTTGTAGATGATGAATATCCTGTATGGTTAACTACTGGCAGACGTTTACAAACCTATCACACGCGCACACAAACAGGTCGCTCGGCTGGTATTGAATATCTTGCTCCAGAAGAATATCTTGAAGTGCATCCTGAAAATGTTCAAAAGTGGGGATTAACTGATGGAGGCTGGGCAAAAGTTACAAGCCGCCGTGGTGAAGTGAAAATCAAAGTCAAAGCTACGCCACGTTCTCCAAAAGGCACAGTCTTCGCCAGTTTTAGTTTTGCTGAAACACCAGTGAACATGCTGACAGGTTCGGGGTATGATCCCAACACACACACTGCTGAATTAAAAGTTTGCACTGTGCGCGTGGAGCCAATGTAACACAGACCTGACAGGTTTAAAAAACCTGTCAGGTCTTGAAAGAGATTATGACTCGCTTCAACAAAAAAAAACCAACCATCTGGGCGGTAGAAAATAATCACATCACACGTAAAAAAGATTCACTTGCTACCGAAGAGCCTTTAGAAATTTTATTGCGCGCTGGCGATGAGCAAAAAACGCTTACCATCACCATGCGCACGCCAGGCAATGATTATGACCTCGCCGCTGGATTTTTATTTAATGAAGGAATCATTCATAGTAAATTTGATTTTACAAACATGACTTATTGCGTGGATGATAAACAACAGGAATACAATTCGCTTCGAGTCCAGTTGATAGTTGATTCTTTACCTCATCTTCATCAATTCGAACGGCATTTTCTCACCAACAGTGCTTGTGGCGTGTGTGGCACAACCATGCTTGATGACTTAAGCGAACGCAACATCCCTGCCATTCCATCTGGACCTGTTGTTGATTCTTCATTAATCACATCACTACCTGACAAACTTCGCCAATCTCAAGATTTATTCGAATCCACTGGCGGACTTCACGCCGCCGCATTATTTGATTTAGATGGAAATTTATTAGCAGTCCGCGAAGATGTTGGCAGACATAATGCGTTAGATAAATTAATTGGCTGGGGCGTGATGAATAACCAACTGCCATTTCATAACAAAATTTTATTAGTCAGCGGTAGAGCCAGTTATGAATTACTACAAAAAAGTTACACAGCAGGCATACCAATCTTTTGCGCAGTCTCTGCGCCAAGTAGTTTAGCAGTAGATGTCGCTGAAAGATTTGGAATCACCTTGATTGGGTTTTTACGCGATAGACGCTTCAATATTTATACAGGCATTGAAAGAATTAAAACTGCTAAATCTGTTGCTGAAAACATCTAAAAATATTTCACTACAGAGCACACAAAGAACACGGAGATTCTTTTTTTCTCTGTGGTAAAAAACGTTACTTATCAAATTGACAAATCCATAAGCCTTATGATATAAAACGTAAACAATTTAGTTCTGTACTCATCCAGAGAGGCGGAGGGACCGACCCTTTGAAACCTCGGCAACCGTTCAAGCGGTGCCAACTTCGGCAATTGATTTTTCAATTGACAGATGAGAGATGATATGAAAATCATGTCGCCTCTCATTATGACTGAGAGGTTTTTTGTTGTATAAACCCCGTTGGTCGAGTAGGACGAATGCTTTTCTCGTCCGTATCGAGACCAACAGATAAACTATGACTGCAAAAATAAAACTCAACGGCGGACTCAACAAAACCGTCACATGGATTTGGTTGGATAATAATCAACTCAAAGTAGAGTATTATGACTTCAGCGAAGATGCACAAAACACTTTTGGAAATGACATTGCTTACATTTTGACAGTCAATGAAATGGATAAATTGTTTTGGGTTTCAAATCAAAATACAGATACGTTGATTGCATGGCTCGCGGAAAATTTTCAAAGCTATTTCGAAATCAAACAATGGTTGGAAAAGAATAAGATTGGTTTTGAAAAAGAGATAGATAGTTGGGCATAAGTTAAGCAAGACTTCCGAAGTCTCAAAGACTTTGGAAGTCTGAACGGAATTTATCCCGCACCGAACAATGGAAGAGAATAAAATTAATTTTATAAAAGAAAATAAACAAAATTATCGTTGATAATTAAGAAGGAAAAATAAATGACCAAACGCAAATACACAAACCGCTCATACCTCGATGCCCTCGAAAAGAAAGTACTCGTCTTCGATGGCGCGATGGGAACGAGCCTGCAACTGCAAAACCTCACCGCCGAGCATTTTGGCGGTGAGCAATACAACGGATGTAATGATTATCTCGTCATTTCATATCCCGAAGCCGTAGAAAAAGTTCATCGCTCATTTTTAGATGTTGGTGTGGATGTACTTGAAACAGATACCTTCCGCTCCAATCGTTTAACCATGGTTGAATATCAACTTCAAGATCGCATTCTTGAAATTAATATCGCCGCCGCATCATTAGCAAAAAGGCTCGCGGATGAATATGCTCAGAAAACTGGTCAGCCCAGATTCGTGGCTGGCTCTATTGGACCATCAGGTAAATTGCCATCTACCAATGACCCCGAACTTTCAAACGTCAAATACGATGAATTGATTGACGTATTTCGGGAACAGGCTGTCGGTCTAATAAGAGGCGGTGTAGATGTTTTGTTAATCGAAACGTCACAAGATATCCTCGAAGTCAAAGCCGCTATCACGGGCATTCATCAAGCCTTTGAAGAAACACAAATTTATTTGCCCATTCAAGCGCAAGTGACATTAGATACGACTGGGCGTATGTTGCTCGGCACTGATATCAATGCCTCTCTCACAATTCTTGAAGGCATGGGCATTGATGTGTTTGGACTCAATTGCTCCACTGGACCTGAACACATGCGCGAACCGATTCGTTTTCTTGGTGAAAATTCTGCTTTGCCAATTTCATGTATTCCAAACGCGGGGCTTCCGCTCAATGTAGATGGTCAGGCTGTTTATCCGCTGGAGCCCGAGCCGTTTGCAAATGATATGTATGAATTTGTGACCAAGCATAATATTTCTGTCGTGGGCGGATGTTGCGGCACGACTCCTGCTCACCTCAAATTGCTTGTGGAAAAACTGAACAATTATCCTCACCCCGAACGACCGCGTCAATCTACGCCTCAGCTTTCATCTGCCATGTCGGCAATTGCCATGCAACAAAATCCCGCTCCGACTTTATTAGGCGAAAGATGTAACGCGCAAGGCTCGCGCAAATTTAAAAGATTTTTACTCGAAGAAGATTATGATGGCATTTTAGACATTGCCCGTGACCAAGTTGCTGGTGGCGCACATGCTTTGGATATTTCCTGCGCCGTCACAGAAAGACCAGACGAAGCCGAGTTAATGCGTAATGTTGTTAAGAAATTACAAATGGGTGTAGATGTTCCATTAGTGATTGATACAACCGAATTAGATGTTTTAGAAATCGCCTTACAAACTGCGCCAGGGCGTTGTTTGATTAACTCCACGCATCTTGAAGCAGGTCGCGCTAAAGCCGATAAAGTTTTTGCACTTGCCAAAAAATATAACGCTGCTGTGATTTGCTTAACCATTGACGAAGCAGGCATGGCAAAAACTGCTCAACGAAAATATGAAGTAGCGCAACGCATTTACGACATCGCCGTCAATGAGCATGGACTCAAAGCCGAAGATTTGGTTTTTGACGATTTGACGTTCACCCTTGCCACAGGTGATGCCGAATTTGTAGACTCTGCCAAAGAAACGATTGAAGGTATTCGCCTCATCGAAGAAAAATTACCAGGCGTAATGACTTCACTAGGCGTGAGCAATTTATCTTTTGGTTTTGCTCCTCAAGCACGCCCTGCGTTAAATTCCGTCATGTTATATCACTGCGTGCAAGCAGGTTTGGACATGGCAATCGTCAATGCGGCACACGTCAAGCCTTATGCTGAAATTGACCAAGAAGAACGCGACCTGTGCGAAGATTTAATTTTCAATCGCCGAGAAGATGCGCTTCAGAGATTCATTCAACACTTTGAAAATGTTGAAATCTCCACCGATACAGTTGCCGACCCAACCGAGGGCATGACCTCCGAACAAAAACTACATTGGAAGATCGTGCATCGCTTCAAAGACGGCGTTGAAGCCGATATTGATGAAATCATTTATCGTGATCCAGCCACTTTTGAATCACTAACAACCAATAATCAATTACCAAGCAAACATGAAATTGCCGTTCACACATTAAACAATGTTTTACTTCCTGCCATGAAAGAAGTCGGTGATAAATTTGGCGCGGGCGAATTAATTCTGCCCTTTGTGTTGCAATCCGCCGAGGTAATGAAGAAAACAGTTGCGCATCTTGAAAATTATCTTGAAAAAATGGAAGGCGTAACAAAAGGCACGGTTGTCATCGCAACTGTTTATGGTGACGTGCATGATATTGGAAAGAATCTCGTCAAAACAATTTTGGCAAACAATGGTTATACCGTTGTTGATTTAGGCAAACAAGTTCCCGCCGAAACCATCATCACCAAAGCCGTAGAAAATAAAGCCACTGCTATCGGTCTTTCTGCTTTGCTTGTCAGCACGTCCAAACAAATGCCGCTGATCGTGAACGAACTTCATCGCCGCAAACTTAACTTCCCCGTCCTAATTGGAGGCGCGGCAATTAATCGCCGTTTTGGTCGCCGCATTTTGCAAACAGAATCCAATCAAGAACTTTATGAATCTGGCGTCTTCTATTGCAAAGATGCTTTTGAAGGTTTGGAAACAATGGATATTCTGATTGATAATTCCAAACGTCCCGCATTATTGGAAAAGATTCGCCAAGAATCGCACATGGAAATGGAACGCGCCTCACAACCCGCGCCGACAGTTGATCCTAATCAACGATCATCCATCACGCCCAAGCCGATTGCTCTGCCCGAAAAACTTGGTCAACGCGTTGTCAAAGATATGCCGCTTGAAATTGTTTTGAAACATCTCAACATCAACGAGTTATATCGTTTATCTTGGGGCGCAAAAAATGCACATGGCGAAGCGTGGATCAAAATCAAAGCCGATTTTGATGCGCGTCTTGAAAAAATGACCAAAGATGCCATGCGCTTCAAATGGCTCATCCCTCAAGCCGTGTATGGATACTTCCCCTGCCAATCGGACGGCAATGACTTAATTATCTACGAAGATGTAACAGGCAAAAAAGAAGTGACGCGTTTTAGTATGCCACGTCAACCACATGATGATCATTTATGTTTAGCAGATTATTATGCTTCCGTTGAATCAGGTCAAATGGATGTGGTTGCTTTACAAGTTGTAACCGTAGGGCGAGAAGCCACCAAAAAGACAGAAAAAATGCAAGCCGCTGGTGACTATGCCGAAGCGCATTTTACGCATGGGCTTTCCGTTCAAGCCGCCGAAGCCACAGCCAATTATTTACATGAACACATCCGCAAGGAATTGGGCATTGATGAAAAACAAGGCAAGCGTTATTCGTGGGGTTATCCCGCCATCCCCGAATTGGAAGATCATTTCAAAGTTTTCAAATTATTACCCGCCGCCGAAACGGAACTTGGGCTAAACCTATCTTCTTCTGGACAATTAATCCCCGAACAATCCACCGCCGCCATTGTCGTTCATCACCCACAAGCCAAATATTATTCTGTGGGCGAATCCAGAGTCGAACAGTTGATGAAGTAAAAAGGTAAACAGGTATACAAGTTTGTTTATCTACTTGTATACTTACACCATGAAACAAACCACACATCGCGCCTTTCAAATTTGGGTTGTTGTAACCATTTTGGTTATTATTAGTTTAATCGTCATCTACCTCCGCAATGGAATGGATGGCATTAACCTCTTCATCCAGCAATGGCCCCTATCTAACCTGGAAATCACGCTTGCCTCCACATCCTTAACTTGGATATTGTTTGGCTCGTTAATCTATTTGCTTGCCAATGAAAAAATCAACCAACAAAATGTTTGGATAGTAGCAGGCTTTTTCCTAGTATTATTTGTTTACCTCAACATTTTCCGTGAACGCTTCCGTTATGGTGACTATCACTACTACCTCGAAGCCGCCACTGCCTTAGCCAACGGACAAACCTTACCCGACACATATTTATATCTCCCACTTTGGGCGACACTGATTCAATTCCTCGTCCCACTTGGTGACTCAGGCGTCTTAACTGTTTTGTGGATTCTTAACATCATCGCCCTTTCCACTTTCTACTTTCTACTAATTCAAATCTTACAACGCTACAACTTTTCTCAAAACCTTTCTGTTGCTATAACAATTTTATTTTTACTCATCAACGTGCCATTACTTAAAACTTTAGGCTTTGTACAAGTCAATCTACTTGTCATGGATTTGATTTTACTCAGCCTATTAACCTATCCTAAAAACAATTTCCTTTCAGCATTGACTCTCGCGCTTGCAGTTCATCTCAAAACATCACCCGCAGTTTTGGTTTTAGCATTTCTACTTGAATTTAATTGGAAATGGCTAGCATGGTTTGCTTTCACCTTTATTCTTATTGGATTATTCCCCATTGCCATCAACGGCACATCTCCATATTTTGATTACATCAACAACGCCTTTTTGCTCACCCAAATCCCCGATACAAATTTCCACGACACATCATTTGATTCATTCTTGCGTTTTCTAAATCCCTTCTTCGGCATACACATTGAGCAAACGCGCATCATCGTTTTGATTCTAAAAGTTTTATTGCTCACCACAACGCTTTTTGTAATGTATAAAAATATTCAACAAAAATCTTTTTCGCCAGAAAATAAAATATTAAACGCCGTTCCATCTTTATTTATTCTGATGACCCTCGCCTCTCCCATCGTTTGGGATCATCACGGCATATTTACATCCTTATCATTTTTACTTTTACTCAAACGCATTGATAATCCAAATCATTGGTTGATATTCGCCTTTGCATACTTCCTCGAATTCATGCTCCCATCTTTTGACTTTTTCCCTTGGTCGTATGGAAGATTATTTGCCCCGCTGACTATTTTATGGTTGCTGTTTATCACTTCAAAGAATAATGAGCCTACCACTTTCATCAATACAGCAAATCAAATGCTTAAAAATTAAATGAAAAAATATTTTCCCGCATTTATTTTCGCTATCATTCTATTTGCAGGTCTATTAACGTTTAATCATTACGGTCAAAGTTGGGATGAAGATTCTTTGCAAACGTATGCACGCAAATCAATCAATGCGTATTCAACATGGCGTGCAGAAGGCATCGTCAATTTAAGCAGAGATGATTTAGCATTTTACGGTCCCGCTTTTGTGATGTTGGTTGAATGGCTCGCGCAAAATATAAAAACATCATTTCACATTTCGGATGTTCGCCATCTAATTTATTTCATTACATATTTTTTTGGCACGTTGGCATTTTATTCCATCGCAAAACGTTGGCTCAATCAAAACGCCTCATTGGGTGCAACACTTCTTTTTGCAACGCAACCGCTTTTGTGGGGTCACGCTTTCATCAACCCAAAAGATACGCCGTTTCTTTCTTTATTTTTGATTTCGATTGCACTCGGATTCAAAGCCTTTGACTCAATTTCTTTTGAATCAGCTCACAAAAAAAATCTCACGCTTCTGACTTGTTTTTGGTTGGTGACTGTCTTTGGGCTTTTTCTCTTAACCCAAACCATTCACTCCTACATCTCCGAGCTTGTGATTTCTGCTCAAGCAGGTAACACAAACATCATTTCATTAATTGCTAAAAACGTTTCAGGCGTTTCAGCCGATGTTTACACACAAAGATATTTCATTTTATTTTTACAAATACGCACTTTTTACTTTCTACTTTCCACTTTTGTCCTGCTCTTTATTTATTATCGCTTTCAACCCAACCTACTAAAAACGATTCTGCTCCTTCTCCCTGCTGGATTCATACTCGGATTCGCCACCTCCACCAGAATACTTGGTCCATTCGCAGGCTTACTAATTACTATTTACCAATTACGAACAAGAGGAAAGCAAGCCTTTGTTCCAATCACAATCTACGCCATCATTGCTCTTATTGCAACTTATCTCACCTGGCCCTACTTGTGGATGAATCCCTTGCCACGTTTTTTTTGAAAGCCTCAAAGAAATGTCTTTATACCCATGGGCTGGGACTGTACTGTTCAACGGCGAGACTTATCCACTTACTAATTTGCCTTATTCATATCTACCTGTTTTATTTGGGATTCAGTTCAGCGAATCCGTTTGGGTATTGACCATGGTTGGGGTAGCAGTAGCAATTCAAAGGTCGAATGAGAAGCGAGAAATGCTGACATTGTTTGCGTTGTGGTTTCTGATTCCCTTTCTAGCATTTATCATCTTCAAAACTGCTTTATATGATAATTTCAGACAAATCTTATTTATCATTCCGCCTATCTTTTTGATGGCAGGTGTGGCGTTTGAAAAAATCAAAAATACAAAATGGCAACTTGCTTTGATTGTTTTATGTTTAATCCCAAATATTTTTGGAATTGTAAAATTACATCCATACGAATATATTTACTACAATATGTTTGCAGGTGATACAAGTGAGCGTTTTGAAAATGATTATTGGGCAACATCGTATCGTGAAGCCGCAGAATATGTGAATGATGTTGCTTCGCCCAATGCAAACATTTGGGTGGAAGGACCCGCGCAATTATTTTCTTTATTTGCTAGAGAAGATTTGAAAATTTATTCATCAGGTGAAATTGAACGCGCCGAAAGTTATGAATATGTTGTTTCGATAACACGCTATGAGTTAGATAAAATATCATACCCTGATGCTGAAGTTGTGCATGAAATAAAACGTGGCAATGCTGTGTTGAGTGTAATTAAAAAACCATAAAAATTTGTACCGCAACATTCATGTTGCGTTTAGCGAGATAAATCTCGCAGTACTTAAGAAAAGAGAAAACATGAATTTACTTGAAACCCTTTCTACAAAAACAATCCTTGCTGATGGCGCCATGGGAACGATGCTCCATGCGCGTGGCGTGAGTTTTGAAAAATGTTTTGATGAATTAAATTTGAATAACCCTGCCGCAGTAGCAGAAATTCATCGCGAATACATTGAAGCAGGTGCAGAAATAATTATCACCAATACATTTAGTGCCAATAAATTTAAGTTGGGCAAATATGGTTTGCAGAATCATGTGCAAGAAATTAATAAAGCAGGTGTTGAACTTGCCAAACGGGTAGTTGCCGCTTCATTCAAAAATGTTTTGATAGCAGGTGACGTCGGTCCGTTGGGAGTAAGAATCGCTCCGTATGGCAGAATCAAGTTGGAGGAAGCCAGAGAAGCGTTTGCGGAGCAAATCAAATCACTAGCAGAAGCAGGCGCAGATTTAATCGTCATCGAAACGTTTAGCGATGTGTATGAAATTCAAGAAGCCATCAAAGCCGCCAAAGAAGTTTGTGATTTGCCAGTGATTGCTTCGGTGACGTTTACGCGCGATGATAGAACTTTGTTGGGTGATGACCCTGCTAAAGTTGCTACGAGAATTTCAGAAGCAGGTGCTGATGTAATTGGAGTCAATTGTTCTGGCGGACCATCACAACTTTTGCGAATCTTAAAACAAATGCGTCAGGCAGTTCCGCATGGAAAATTTTGGATTAAACCCAATGCAGGCTGGCCCGAACAAGTGAGCGGACGAATTATGTACCCAGCCGATGCAGAATATTTTGGTGAGTATGCTTTGTTATTTCGTTCAGCAGGTGCAAACATTGTAGGTGGTTGTTGCGGAACAACGCCACAACATATTTTGATGATGAAGAAAGCGTTGGAGTCTGCACCACAGACTTCCGAAGTCTTAGAGACTTCAGAAGTCTCTAATGAAGAAACTGCTGAAATAAATATACAAACATCACAATTGGCACAAAAACTTGCCGATAAAAAATTTTCAATTTGTATTGAGATGGATCCACCACGCGGATTATCAACTCATAAATTATTAGCAGGTGCATCACTGCTTCATGATTCAGGTGCTGATGTTATCAATGTGGCTGATACGCCTATGGCACGCATGAGAATGTCTGGTTGGGCTGTGTGTGATTTAGTGCAACGTCAAATTGGTGTTGAAACAACTTTACATTTTCCAACACGCGGTAGAAATTTATTGCGCGTGCAAGGTGATTTACTCGCCGCACATGCACTTGGCATTCGCAATCTTTTTGTTGTCATGGGCGACCCAACTTCTATTGGTGATTATCCCGAAGCCGCAGATAATTATGATTTAGTGCCATCAGGTTTAATTAAATTAATCAAGCAAGGTTTCAACATGGGCATTGATCATTCAGGCACGAGCATTGGTCAGCCAACAAATTTTTTTGTAGGTGCGGCGTTGAATCTTTGTCCGCAAGATATTGAAACAGAAGTTAAAAATTTGAATCGCAAAATTAAAGCAGGTGCCGATTTCTTTTTAACCCAACCGATTTATCACAAAGATGATGGACCAAAATTAATCGAAGCCTACGAAGCAAAACATGGAAAATTAAACAAACCGATTTTAGCGGGCATTCTTCCGTTGGTCAGTGCTAAACATGCAAACTTTCTCAACAACGAAGTGCCTGGCATTTCTATCCCCGATGAAATGATACAACGAATCGAATCTGCTGGCGAACATGCCGCCAAAGCTGGTGTTGATGTAACAGTCGAATTAATTCAAGCCATCAAACCTTGGGCAAGCGGTGTTTACATCATGCCTCAATTTCATCGCTACGATTTAATTTCTGAGATTATTGATCAAGTGAAAGAATGATATGGAGTCAGGGAACTTGCTCCCTGCTCTTGTCGCCGTCTCGGCGATAAGAAACCGCCTCTTTCTTGATTTATACTTGCTCCTAACCATTTGACCTTTATCTTAACTCCAACATGGCAAAACATTCCATCTCACACTTCTCAATCAGTTTTTTGCTTAGTTTATGTTTTGCCTATCTCCTTATCGGATTCTTAAATTCCGTCCTTGATTCAACATTGGCTATCATCATTGCAACTTTAATTGTGATGACGATAGCCAATATTTTAATTTACCTGTCATTGCAAAATTCCGTTGGTCGAGTAGCCCTGAGCGAAATTAGCGAAGGGCGTATCGAGACCAACAGCCAAAGCAATCCCTTTTTATTATTCTTACCTATTTTCTTTTTTGCAACCATCTACATCTGCCTTCAATTTCCAGACATATTTTCAATAGAATATATCTCCATCCCACAAAAATATCTTTTAACTTTTATCATTACAGCCCTCATCACATTATTATGGACTCCAATGGCTTGTCATTGGATAGTACAAAAGCAAACTTTTGTACTCCATAATAAAACTGGAATCTATCTAGGTGGAATGTTCTTCCTCATTCATTTAATTCTCTCACGAGCCTTGAATCACCCTGCTTTGAGTCACAACGTCGTCCTGTTTGAAGCAGATGCTGGTCCATGGATGGAAATTCTCGCCAGCCCAAACAGTTCACCAATCAATCGTGCTGTGCATCCATTGAGTTTAATCATCATTCGTCCACTCATGCGCTTGATATCTTTTTGGATGGGCGAGCATTATCAACTTGGAGCAATGCTTGTCGTTTCAGTCACTGCTGGATTATGTGTTTTCATGGCTTATTTATTTATCAAACGAGCCACTGAATCAAAAGTCTATGCTTTTCTTTTTGCTACGTTACTAGGTTTTAGTGCTTCTCATTTGCTATTCGGCTCATTGACTGAAAACTACATCTTCGGCACGGCTTCGTTAATATTTTTCTTTTTGCTCATTCAAGCCAACGAAAAACGATTTTCTATTCTCGTCCCTGCAGGTTTGATTTTGTTCGGCATCACCATCACCAACATTGCTCAAGGTGTGATTGGATTATTCTTTAATAAAAATCTGTCAACAAACCAACCCGCTCTGACCGCCGTCCTCGGCGGTCAGAATAAAATCAAGAAATTCTTCAATCAATATGGTTTCTCACGTTTAATCTTATATAGCATCTTGATTTTCATCTTTGGGATTTTGTTAACATTTTTCACAAATTTTATTTATCCAAAATCTATTACCTTATTCTTTAATCCTCAAGACATTGCCGTTGAGTTTGGATTTGTCAAAATATCAGGTGCTGAGCCACAAACAAATTTGACTGAAAAATTTCAAGTGCTAACACGCACAATGGCTTTATATGGCATGGTCGCCCCAGACGTTCTCGAAGTCATTTCTAAAAAACCACCTTTCCCAACCATTGACCTGAAAACTTTCGACATCCGCACTCATGCTCTGGCTTCATACAAAGGGCTGGCAAATATTCCGCTAGTTTTGTGGTTGATATTACTTACAGGCTGTGCTTTTGCATTTATAAAAAATATTCGTAATTCAAAACATCTTTCACTCATGCTTGGCTTGTTAGGCGCATTAGGTTTTAACTTTCTCATGCACTTGTTCTACGGCACAGAACTTTTCCTCTACACACCATATTGGATGTATGCCTTAGTCTTTTTCATGGCATTATCTTTATCTGATTATGCACAGAAAACTTGGCTTCAGATTATTTTGGCAATCATTGTTTTGGTCATTGTGATTAACAATTTCAATTTTATATTTTCCATCCTCAAATCTATTGAGCCGTTTTATATAGCAACACCTTAAGGTAAAATATTCTCATGCTCCTCGTCATTGACATTGGCAATACTAACCTCACGCTTGGGCTTTATGAAAAAGATAAATTCGGTGCGCATTGGCGTTTGGCAACCGACCATAATCGTATGCCTGATGAATATGGTTTGCAATTTTTAGGTCTGTTACAAAATGCAGGCAAAACTGTAAAAGATATTACAGGCATTTCACTTGCATCGGTTGTGCCACCATTAACGGGACGAGTCATTCAAGCCTGCGAAGAATATCTAAAACAAAAACCTTTGGTGGTAGATGCAGGAATCAAAACTGGAATCAAAATTCGTTATGAAGATCCACGTGCTGTTGGGGCTGATAGAGTTTGCGATGCAGTAGCAGTGATGAAATTATATGGTGGTCCCGCTTGCGTGGTGGATTTTGGAACCGCAACAACATTCAATGCAATTACAAAAGATGGTGAATATTTAGGTGGCGCAATTACTGCTGGTATTAATCTCGCCGCAGAAGCGTTATATACACGCGCCGCAAAACTTCCGCGTATTGATTTGCAACTGCCACCATCTGTCATTGGTAAAAATACAATTCATGCTATGCAATCAGGTTTGTTGTTTGGATACGTCAGCATGGTTGAAGGTATGGTTAATAGATTCAAAACTGAATTGGGAAATGACATGAAAGTCATTGCCACAGGCGGGCTTTCTGAAATTATCGCTAAAGAAACAAAAGTGATTGATGTTATTTCTCCTTGGCTCACACTTGAAGGCTTAAGAATTATTTGGGAAATGAATCAATAAACATGACAATTGTCATGGGGGAATATGATTTTATACACTTGTAGTTTTTTTCTATAAGCATAAAATGAAGGGAGGAGAATTATATGAAAAAGATATTTTATTTATTGATGATAAGTTTTTTGCTTTCAGCATGTTTGATGCCGCCTCCACCTGCGCCGCAAGTTGGTTCGGCTCCATCAAGCGAGTCTCAGCCCCCAGCCAATGACCAAAGCTCCCAGAATCAGAATCAACCGTCGGCTACGAATGAAGCGCAAAGTGAATCGCATTCTCATTCCGATGCGCCACATACATCTGATGTAGATTTAACTCATCTTGAAGTTGGTGATGGAAAATATTCATCTAGCCCACAAGTTGGTTATGTATTTTCATGTCAGACATCATTTAATGGTGGTGGGGCAACTGGCACTGGCAATTGGATGAATGGTGATGGCACATGGAATGCGTTGATGAAAGCGGTGGTGGATGGTTCTGTGACATGGCCCCATGAGTTTACGATTTCGATTCAAGGTGACCAACGTGTGTTTACTGGCAATGGTTTACCAGATCATGAAACGGGAAATTATCCGATTTCAGCTAGTGACGATGCGTATGCGATTGATCGAAATCCGAATTCGATTAGTGAACAGAATGTTACAGTGTCTTTACCTGCCAATCCAGTTGTAGCGAATCAACCAACGTGCGTTGGTGGTGAAGTTGGTATTATGCTTTCGGGTGTTCCAATGTTCAATGCTTTTGATGCAGGCGGGCGAGATGCTGGAGCGCATGAAGTGCAAGATAATTGCGATGGTCATCCGCAAGAAGCGGGTGTGTATCATTATCATACGTTGAGTGATTGTACAACGGATACTGCTACAGGTCATTCCGCATTGATGGGTTATGCTTTTGATGGTTTTGGTATTTATGGTTATTATGACGCCAATGGTAAAGAAGTGACAAATGAAGATTTAGATGAATGTCATGGTCATACTGAAGTAGTTGAGTGGGATGGTCAATTTGTTGAGATGTATCATTACCATGCTACCCATGAATTTCCATATACAGTTGGTTGTTTCAAAGGTACGCCATCAGTAAAGTCAATTGGCGGGCAAGGACAACAACAAGGTGGTCAGAATCAACAAGGTGAGCAGGCTGGTCAACAACCACCACAAGAGGCGATTAATGCTTGTAGTGGATTATCTCAAGGTGCAAGTTGTTCGGTTGGGAATATGACAGGCACTTGTATGACTCCGCCAAATTCAAGTCAGTTGGCGTGTGTGCCTGCGGGTGGTCCGCCTCCATAATTCTGATTAAAAAATAAATGGAAAAAATTATGAACAAAATAAATTTTCAAAAAGTGTTAGGTCTAGTATTTCTTATGTTTGTTATGGTTGCTTGTGGCAATAATCAACAGGCGAATCAAATCAATACTGAATCCTCAAATACACAAATTGTTTCTGGTACTGATGAAGTTCAAGTAATTATTTCTGGTGGCTATGAACTTGATCCACGAGATAATGGGCGACCTGTAATTCTAATTGCTTCTGCATTAGGTGTTCCAGAAGAAGTATTTCGTGAGGCGTTTAGTCATGTAAACCCAGCAGGCGCAGGTTCATCACCAAGTGAAGAGCAGGCTCAAGCCAATAAAGCGGCATTGATGAATGTGCTTGCTCCTTATGGAGTTACGAATGATTATTTAGATGAAGTCTCAAATTATTATCGCTATAACCGTAGTGCAGGTGAAACTTGGCCCCAAATCCTGCTGTGATTGAAGCGATTGTTGAGAATGGAGTTGTAACTGGCTTTAATATTATAGATACAGGGTCAGGATATACATCATCACCAACGATTACAGTTGCAGGTAGCGATGTCTCTGCCACAGCAGTTTTGTCCTTCACACAAGATTTTGAGACGAATGGTTCAATTACAGAGATTGTGATTAATAAATAAAAATTAAAGTAAAAAGCCACTGTATGAAACAGTGGCTTTTTATTATTCTAAAATTCAGTGCCCTTACGGGAATTCGAATCCCGCTTTAAGCCTAAGTCTCCTCAATGGAGGTGAGAGGGATTAATAAAAAAAGCCAGCAAGCTGGCAGAGTCCAAAATATAAAAGTGCCCCTACGGGAATTCGAATCCCGGTTTAAGCCTTGAGAGGGCTTCGTCCTAGGCCACTAGACGATAGGGGCAAAAATTTATTAGCGGGCGAAATTGTATCACAAACAAAGTATGGCGACATTTATGTCGCCATACTTTTACTACCTAAACTAACAAACTATCAAACTACCACACTCACCAACCTGCCTTTTGCCACGATCACTTTTTTGGGTTGTTTGCCTTCTAAATATTTTTGGATTGTTTCGGAGGCTAATGCTGTAGATTTGATTTCTTCTTCGCCAGCATCAGCAGGGACGATGATTCTGTCACGCACTTTGCCGTTGATTTGGACTGGAATTTCAATCGAATCATCTTTGGCGGCGGATTCATCTACTGAGGGCCACATCTGTTGATGAATGGAATAGGCTTTGCCTAAATGATTTGTCCATAATTCTTCGGCGATGTGTGGTGCAACAGGTGCTAACATTTTGATATAAATTTCTGTGGCTTCGTTCCATTCAGGTGTGCCAACTGCGCCTGCTTCACGTGCTTTATACATTTCGTTCAACAATTCCATTAACGATGAGATGATGGTGTTGAATTCAAAATTTTCAAAATCATGTGTGACGCGCTTTATGGTTTGATGAACGCGACGACGTAAATTCTTTTTGACATCATCTAAAGATGAATCGGAATTTGATGGAGCAGAATCAACTGTCGGCGTGGATGAAGCGGAGTCGGTGAATAAAGTCCAAACTCTGCGAATCCATCTAGCAGTTCCTTCAATGCCATTTGAATCCCAGGGCGCACCTTGTTGCCAACGTGCAAAGAACATCAAGTAAGCGCGAATGGTATCGGCTCCATATTTTTGTACCAACACATCAGGCGCAACGACATTGCCTTTGCTCTTAGACATTTTGCTATTATCTTCAGACAAGACCATGCCTTGATTGCGTAATTGAATAGCAGGTTCGTTACCTTCGGTGATGCCCATATCACGCAAGGCTTTATGAAAGAAACGAAAATATAACAAGTGCATGTTGGCATGTTCGCTTCCGCCAGTGTATGTATCAACGGGCATCCAATAGTTATATTCAGCATCATCAAATGGAGCCTTATCATTATGCGGACTCAAATAACGCAAGTGATACCAAGATGAACACATGAAAGTATCCATTGTATCTGTTTCGCGCATAGCATATTCACCACAAATGGGGCAGGTTGAATCTTTCCATGTTGGATGAAATTTTAATGGGCTTTCACCAGTTGGTTTCCATTCAGTAATATCATCGGGTAATAAAACTGGTAATTGATCATCAGGTATGGGATTCCAACCATGTTTTTCACAATGCACCATCGGAATGGGCGCACCCCAAAAACGTTGACGTGAAATTAACCAATCACGATAACGATAACTAACATCATGTTTGCCAATTTCTTTTTCTTCTAAATATTTAATCACTGCATTGATAGCAGGATTTTTCAAACCTTTATCACTCGTTGCTGGTGTACCATTGAACGCGCCAGAATTAATCATCAGGCCTTCATGTTCGTAAGCATGTTCCATTGTGTCGCCGTTTAACGTAACGCCATCAGGTTGAATAACTGGAATCACTTTCAAATTAAATTTTCTTGCAAATTCAAAATCGCGTTGATCATGTGCTGGCACTGCCATAATTGCGCCCGTGCCATAAGACATCAAAACATAATCTGCAACCCAAATTGGGATGCGTTCTTGATTAACTGGATTGATAGCATAACCACCACTGAAGACTCCTGTTTTGACTTTATCTTTCGCTTCACGCTGGATGTCGGTTTGTTTCTGCGCCTCAGCCTTATACTCGCTGACAATTTGTGCATTCTCTGGCGTGGTGATTTTATCTACCAATGGATGCTCTGGTGACATGACCATAAATGTCGCGCCCCATAATGTATCTGGACGTGTAGTGAATATTTCAATGGAGTCACCTATTTCGGTTTTGAAAATAACTGATGCACCTTCACTTCGTCCAATCCAATTGGTTTGTGAGGCTTTGATATATTCGGGCCAATCCATGCCTTCAAAGTGTAATAACTCGTCTGCATATTTTGTGGCTTTGAAGAACCATTGCTCCAATTCTTTTTTAATCACGGGTGTTCCGCAACGGTCACAGACTCTATTTTCACCTTTGACTTGTTCACGCGCCAAAGTGGTATTGTCTTTCGGGCACCAATCTACTGCTTGTTTTTTGCGATAGGCTAATCCCTTTTTATATAACTGAATGAAAAACCATTGTGTCCATTTGTAATATTCAGGGTCAGAGGATATGGCTTCACGTTCCCAATCAAACATAGCACCCATAGAGCGCATTTGTTTTTCCATGCGTTCTATGTTTTGATACGTCCATATTTTTGGATGAATATTATGTTTAATCGCCGCGCCTTCGGCTGGTAAACCAAAAGCGTCAAAACCCATAGGGAACATGACGTTATACCCACGCATTCGCATAAATCTTGCGCGTGCATCAGATGGAGTCATGGCATACCAGTGACCGATGTGCAAATCACCGCTTGGATAGGGCAACATAGTCAAAGCATAATGTTTGGGTTTTGATTCATCAATCACAGCACGATATAACTTATCCGCTTCCCATTTGGCTTGCCACTTCGCCTCAAATGCTTGCGGATTAAAAGAAATATCTTTTGTTTCTGTTGATTCTTTTTTATTTGTTGTCATTCTTACCTCTTTATTAGGTTTCAGGTATCAAGTTTCAGGTAAACGATTTACCTCATTTAAATACAAAATAAATTGAGAAGGCTCATAAGTAATGGACCTTGTCTCCAAAAAATAATATTTGTTTTCATACAAGCCTCCTTTTTACCCACCCTGCCTCCCCCAAATTGGGGGAGGTGTCGCGCTAGCGACGGAGGGGGTGATTAAAAATAAAAATCCTTCATCCACATCAGGGACGAAGGACATGCTCCGCGGTACCACCCAGTTTGTACCGCAAGATTAATCTTGCGATACCACTTTGTTGCTATAACGGGCTAACCCGTGAATGACTACATTGCTTCACCATTCAAGTCTCTCTTGCGAGAAAACAGGCGAGTTCGGTCTTATGGCTTCTCGTTGATACCATTGAAGGGCTTACACCTTAATCTCCCTTCTCGCTGACGAGATGACTTACTACTCCTGTTATAACTATTTAGCTATTTGCTTTTTGCCTTTAGCGTTTGGCTAAGTGCTAGTGGACCCAGAGGGATTCGAACCCTCGACCTTCTCAATGCCATTGAGACGCGCTCCCAACTGCGCTATGGGCCCCTATGTTTCAGTTATCAGTTATTAAGTAAACAGTAATCAGCTTGTTCAGTGACTGATAACTGTTTACTGTTCACTGAACTGGTGGACCTGAGGGGATTCGAACCCCTGGCCTCATCAGTGCGATTGATGCGCGCTCCCAACTGCGCTACAGGCCCAAGTTTTAATTGCGTCCGCTATTCTAATTGAGAGAGAGGGGAATGTCAATGAAAATTATTTTGTCCAAAAGAGTGGGAAATTCATAATTAGATGAGTTGTATAATAAAAGCCTGCAATGAAAAAATGGCTTTCTTTATATGCACCAATTATATTTGTATTTCTCTTACAACTCATCATGCTAGGGTGGGTCAGTAGTTCAACAAAAAAACCACTACTAGATTTAATTAGCACCTACTCCCTTTTCATCTCAACCCTCATATTGCTTGTAGGCATATTACCAGCATTTTTACGTCCACAAATTAGCCATACAATTATTGCTTGCTTTTCAATTATATTTTCATTTTTCTTACTCATCCCATTTGAAGCAAACAATTTACCGAATATTAAGCCAGACGATCCCCTGTATACATTTCTCAACCCCGAAATTTTTTCACGTCTCATCAATGCAGCGCTCATACTGCCCTTACTCATTCACCTAGTTGCATATTTCCCTCGCCGAAACAATATCCCAAACAAATATATTATAGGTGCATATATTTTCTCGTTTGCATTATTGGGTATATTCCTTAGCAGTTATACAGTTACGCAACGTTTTTGTTATTGTGGTTTTATTATTTTTGTGGCTTACAACTTGTTTTATATTTTTTACTATCAACTTAATCAAAGCCACGAAACATGAAAACGCAAAAGATGCCCAGCGCGCCAGAATAGTATTATTTTTTACTTTACTTGCACAAACTCCGCTTTGGTTACGTCCATTCACACTTGTTTTTCAGCACAACATCATTCCGTATGATTGGGTGCTTACCTTTCAACTTTTCATGCCTATCGGAATTACTTATGCTATTCTCAAACATGATTTATTTGATATAGACCGAGTCGTACGCCGCGCTTTTGTGTATGCTACCGCATCGCTTCTTTTGCTGACCTTGTACTTGGCGCTCACCATCGGCATCACATCTCTTTTTGCCGATTCATTGTCTTCACGCCCGTTGATTTCAATTGTCAGTTTGCTTATCTCTGCTGTTTTGTTTGAACCTACTCGCAAACTCACCCAAACATGGCTAGATAAACTACTTTATCCAGACCGTCTTAAATTCCAAACTGCAATTCAAGAGATTCAAACTCTGCTGACGCGGGCAAACCGAAAAGAAGAAATTACAAACTTACTAAACGAAACGTTGCCGAAAAAAATTGGAGCAGAATGGGGCATGTTAAAACTGTTCCCCGAACCAGATGTGCCACCTGTAAACTTAATCCCTGCTTGGAGCTCACGCTTGGTAGCAGGCAGTGTTTCATTTGGCGGGTATTGGTTAGGGATTCGTACCGCCGCCCCTGATTATGATAGCGATGAAAAAAAATATTTACAAATTCTAATTGGGCAAGCCGCATTTGCACTGGCGTATGCCAATGCTTATGAATCTTTATATCAACTCAACCAAACATTGGAAGAAAAAGTTAAACAACAAACTGAAAAATCTATCGCGGATCATAAATCACTGGTGGCGTATGAAGAGCGTCAAAAAATTGCTAGAGATTTACACGATTCAGTGAGTCAAAATTTGTTTGGCATTCATCTTCTTGCTCACGGTTTAGCCTCTAAAGCAGATGGCAAAATTAAAGAAAATTTACAACTGCTAGAAGAACAAGCCCAAGAGGCGTTAAAGGAAATGAGATTACTGTTAAATGAACTGCGCAATGTATCAGTGAAGGAAAATGCCGAATTAGCAGAATCAATTCGAAACATGTCTGAAGCGTTTTCTCATCAAAGTGGACCAGAAGGTGGGGCATTATTAAATCTGACGTTGACTTTACAGCATGGGGTTATTATTCCAAAATACATTGCAGATGAAATTGTTTGGGTAATGCGCGAAGCGTTACAAAATATTGTTAAGCATAGTAAAAGTAGAACAGCGAAAATTGAAATGAGTTTGACTGATGTAATTCAAATTAACATTTCTGATGCAGGCATAGGCTTTGATGTTAAAAAAATATTGCCTGGGCATTATGGCTTGCAAGGGATGCGTGAACGTATATTGAAACTGGGCGGTGAATTTATAATTGAGTCACACAATGGCACGTTGATTAAATTTTCTGTTCCAACAGCGAGGATGTATGATTAAAGTATTAATTGCAGATGACCATCAGATTGTTCGGCGTGGTTTGCGAATGACGATTGACGCCGAAAAAGATATGCAAGTAATTGCTGAGGCTGAAAAAGGTTCTGTAGTTTTGAGTTACATTCAAAAACATAAACCTGATGTTGTGATGTTAGATTTGCAAATGCCAGAAAAAGATGGCGTTGAAGTATTAAAAAATATCCGCGAAAAATTTTCTGAATTGCCTGTATTGATATTAACTTCGTTTACCGATGATGCACATATTTTTTCTGCCTTGCGTGCTGGAGCCAGTGGATTTTTATTGAAAGAGATGAATGGCAACGAATTAGTTGATGCGATTCGAGGCGCTTCAAAAGGTAAGCCGCAATTACACCCTGAAATTGCCAAACGATTAATGGCACGCGCCCCAATGCCTGAAGATCCTTTTGCAGATTTAACAGAACGAGAAAAAAATATTTTGGCTGGCTTAGCACGCGGATTAAGTAATAAAGAAATTGCTAAGCAACTTTCATTAACTGAGGTAACTGTCAAAGGTTATGTGAGTGATGTGTTGATGAAATTAGGGGTAAGCGATAGAACTCAAGCGGCGTTGATGGCTGTGCGCTATGGCTTAGTGAAAGTAGAAGATATTTAATACCTACCAATGAGGGGGCAACATCACCTGCTAATGGGGGCTTTCAAATATGCTTTCAGATTGTATCTTTTGGTTAATAAACGAAAGGATATATATGCAAGCAAAAATTATTTCCAATAAAGCACAAACAAAAGTTACTCCGTTTCAGTTTACGTGGAGGATGTTGAATAATCCACTAGATGCTTTAACTTACTTCGCACAAACGTATGGCGATATGACTCATATTCAACTGCCCAAACGAAATTTTTACTTTGTGAATCATCCACAATTTATTGAGGATGTATTAGTAAAGCAACACGCTAATTTTGTTAAAGGTCCAAGCATACAACGGGCGCGGGTGATTTTAGGTGAAGGGCTATTAACCAGCGAAGGCAAGGAACATCTAGCACAGCGACGAGCATTACAACCTGCCTTTTATCGTAACAAAATAGAAGAATATTTGCCTCTTATGAACGAAAATATTTTGCATCATACTGAAGGTTGGGAAAATCATAGCACTATAGATATGACTGAAGAAATGATGCGCTTAACATTAAACATTGCTTTATGGTCATTTTTTGGGAATGCCCCACAAGATTCTGTAGAGCGTGTAAGCAGGTCAATGAAAACATTGATTCGCCTATTCCCACTTGCCCAATTACCTCTCCCCGATGTGACGCGGATGTTTTTTCCTAAATTCAGGCAAGCAAAAGATGATTTAGATCGCATCACACAATCGCTGATTAATAATCAATCGCAAGTCGAAAATGTGAAGCGTGCATTAATTCAAATTCTAAAAGAAGAAAATAATCAATTTAGTGAATCGCAAATTCATGCACATACACTTACATTTTTATTAGCAGGGCATGAAACCACAGCCCTCTTATTAACCTGGTGTTGGGATATGCTGGCGCATCATCCACATGTGCAAGAAAAATTACAAAATGAAGTTGATGCCGTGCTAGAAAATCGTTTGCCTACTGCGGATGATATACAAAAATTAACCTACACTACCAGCGTTGTAAAAGAAACCTTGCGTATGCGTCCGCCTGCGTGGGCGATGGGCAGGCAAGCAATTGAAAATTGCATAGTCGGTGAACAAGAAATAAAAGCAGGCGATGTTGTGCTGATGAGTCAATGGGTGATGCAACATGATTCACGTTTTTATGATAGTGCGCTTCAATTCCGACCTGAACGCTGGTTATTGAATCCCAAGCCATCACTTCCCCGTTATGCCTACTTTCCTTTTGGTGGCGGAAATCGCGTGTGCATTGGTGAGCATTTTGCCATGATCGAAGCCGTGACAGCCCTCGCCTTAATTGCCCGTCATTGGAAGGTGAAACCTATCAATAGCAAGATGGCAATCCCAAAACCAAGTGTTACTTTACGCCCTCGAGCGAATGTAAAAGTTTTAATTGAAAAAAGATAATTAGGAGAAAAAATGAACAAAAAAATTCAACCCATACTAAGCATTATTTTTATTGTGGCTATTTCACTTGCTTGTGCTAATAGCACACCCGAAGCCTCTTCACAAGATGTGATTAATACAGCAATCGCTGGCACACAACAAGCCAGTGCTTTAGCACAAGCCACTGTTAATTCTTCAGGATTAACTGCCATGCCTACTTCACCAGCCACACCTACCCCTGGCGTAACTGTGGAATATGTAACCCTAACTGAAGAAGAACTAGCCGCTTTAATTGACGAAGCCGTAGCAGAAGCCATTACCGCCACTGAAAACACAACATCTACTGTTTATTCCACTACCAGCGATGATGTGGTGACAACAGAAGAAGTAACCTATGTATATGATTATTATTACTATGCAGATTACTATGTAGAATATGCTGAAGACCTACTTGCTCAATACTATGAATTGTATGCCGACCTCGCTACTGACATGATTACCGAACTCAATGCTATTGAAGCAGAATTATCTCAAATTAACGAAACGCTTGCTTCTATAGATTCATCGTTGCAACAAATTAGTTCTACCCTTACACAAGGCGCACAAGCAACACAAGAAGCCATTGCTCAACTTGAATCTGCCGCGCAACAAGCTCAAACCAACGCGCAAGAATTGCACTCACAAGCACAAGATATGATTGCAGTCTTACAAGCCGAGCAACAAAATCGTGTGAATGCTATAACAAATATACAACCGAATAATATTCCTACCGATAAAATTTCCGCTTTGCAAAATGCTTTTAGTTTTATAGATGCCGCTAAAGCCGCTATGGGTGATAATAAACTTTCACGCGATGAATTAATGAATCTCGCTCAATTAGGTGCAAATGCTCAGGCTGGTTTTCAAAACTTCGGCGGAGCCAATGCCTTCGGACCTGACCTTTCACAATTCACTGGAAAGTTCAACGAGATTACAACTCAGTTTGCACGCGGTCAAATTCCGCAAGCCAAAAATAATGTTGGTCAATTTGAAGTTTCGTTAGGCAACCGTCCTGCTGGCGGAGGTGGACCAAATTTACCCAACCCACCACACCCATAATAAAAAAACAGATGAGCAATTTGCTCATCTGTTTTTTTTTAGGATAACTTATTTACTTCTGTATCGGGAACACAACCTTAATCGTCGTGCCTTTTCCTAGCCCTTCCGATTCAGCCCAGGTCTTCCCACCTTGTGCTTCGATTAAACCTTTAGCAATAGATAAGCCAATTCCCAGCCCACCATAACTGCGTGTGTTGGGTGGTTCAATTTGATAAAACTCTTCAAAGATTTTTTCTAACTTATCAACAGGAATTCCCTTACCTTTGTCATTGACCCACACCAACACCTCATTATTTTGTTGCACAGCACCCACTGTAATTTCACCATCCGCTTTCGAGAAACGTACAGCATTATTCAAAATGTTGATAAATGCCAAAATAGTTTTTTCTTGATCTACCAACACGAAGATAGGCAACTCTTGAAAAGCATAAGTCAGGCTGAGGTTAAGTCGTGAAGCGGAGTATTTAATCTCATCAACAGCAAAATTCAAAATATCCTGAATCGAAACCCGCATCGGATTCATTTGCATTTCATCAGCATGTAACAAAGTTAAGTTACTCATCTGGTCAAGCATTGAGCGCATTTGTTCAGCCGCGCCTAACACTTGATCAGCGTGATTCGATAATTCACCTTTGGCTTCTTCTTGTAAAAATGTAGCATAACCAAGAATGATACCCAACGGCGTGCGTAACTCACGCGAAGCCAAAGATAAAAAATTACTTTTTATTTCATTGGCTTCATTAACTTTTTTCAAGGCTTGGCGTGTGGCTTTCAACAAACGCGCGTTCTCAATTGCAATTGCCGCATGAGATGCAATGACAGATAATATTTCCACATCGCTTTCATCAAAATCACCGTTGTTTTTATTAACTGCTTCCAACACCCCAACAGTTCTATCCTTAATCGGCATGGGCACGCCAATTAAATCTTCCACTTTAAATTTAATATGATCTGAAACCAACGAATAATGACGCGGGTCTTGTTGAGCTTTATTATTAATCATCAACGGTTTGTTAGTACGAAAAATTGTGCCAGCCAAACTGTTATCAATTGGCACAGGAATTTCGGCTAACTTTTCAGAGTCAGAGCCAGTGGCGGCGGCAAAAAATAAACGCGGTTTTTTTTCGTCATACAACAAAATAGATGCCGCTTCACAATTCAATAACTCTGTAGCGGTAGCGGTAATGCTTTGCAACAACGCGCCCAACTCCAAATTTGAATTTAACGAAACGCTCAACTCAACCAACCGCAACAACGATTGATGCCTCCCCTGCAACTCCTTCAATTGACCAGTTTTTGTAACCATGAAATTAGTTTATAACCTTTATCCTCAGATTTCAAGCCCCATTGGTCATACATCCTTTTTTGACTTGACCCTTCCTCTTGAAAGCCCTACAATTGACCTGAACCCGCTTCTTGACATGATTTGAAGTTGGTTCTGTTTCATCAACTTTTATTTTGGCTGATAATTATATTTGGAGTCAAACGGCTTGCCGTTTGAAATTGCAAGAGCAAGCTCTTGCAATCCATATTTTATAGGAGACTATTCAATGCCTGATTATTTATTCCGCGGTTCGTTAGAAAAATTAGATAAAGACGTGTACGCCTTAACCCAGCTTGAGCAAGAACGTCAAGCCCGCAAGTTGATTTTGATTGCCTCTGAATCTACTGCGCCGATGGCAGTGCGTGAAGCCTTATCTTCAGCCTTTCAAAATATTTATGCTGAAGGCTACCCCGATGAAGATACACGCTGGATGGATGATGCCGAAATTTTAGATTATCCCGCTCGTTTAGCAAATTATCGCCGCAACAGTGACCCACGTTATTACAAAGGCGTGGAATATGCAGATACTATCGAAGCATTGGCGCGCAGACGTGTTGCTCAAACTTTTGCCGCCAATGGAATCACTGCTGACCAACTTTATGTCAATGTGCAAGCCTTATCTGGTGGACCTGCAAATAATGCTGTGTATCATGCTTTGTTAAATCTTGGTGATACAGTGATGGGATTAAACCTATTACATGGTGGGCATTTATCTCATGGCTCATCTGTAAACCGCAGTGGAAAATGGTTCAAAGCAGTGCATTACACCATTAATGAAAATGAAAAATTAGATTACGATGCCATTCGAGCCTTAGCCAATGAACACAAACCGAAATTATTAATCGCTGGCTACTCCTCATATTCATGGATGCCAGATTGGAAAAAGTTTAGAGAAATTGCAGATGAAGTGGGTGCATATTTCCTAGCAGATATTTCTCACATTGGCGGATTAGTAGCGGCAGGCGTTGTACCTTCGCCAATTGGATATGCTCATGTGGTCATGTCCACTACACACAAAAGCATTGACGGTCCGCGTGGGGCAGTGTTGCTGACAACTGATGCAAGCATTGCCAAGAAAATTGATAAAGCCGTTTTCCCTGGTGAACAAGGTGGACCTCATGTAAATGTGTTTGCAGGTTTGGCTTTAACTTTCAAATTGACTCAAACCAAACAATTCAAAAAATTACAAGAACAAACTTTGAAGAATGCCAAAGCGATGGCAGATCAATTTGAAAAACGCGGATTGCGTGTTCCATTTGGCGGCACGAATACACATTTAGTAAATGTAGATTGCACAAAAATTATCGGAGAGGATGGCACAAGATTAAGCGGTGACCAAGCCTCACGCATTTTAGATTTGGTAGGCATTGTTGTAAATCGCAATACGATTCCTGGTGATAAAAATTCTATGGATCCATCAGGTATTCGTTTGGGAACACCGTGGATTACACAACGTGGCTTTGACGAAAAGAAGACTCGTGAATTAGCCAACATCATGGCGGATGTTTTGTTAGCCTGTGCGCCTCATTCGGTAGATACTGTCAAAAAAGGAAAACAACGTCGCGCTAAAGTTGATTTCAATGTGTTGAATGAAGCCAAGTTGAAAATTAGAAAGTTAACTGCTTCAGTTGGGATTGATTTCAAATATAACAAAAGCGGATATCCACATTATTATTTTATTGATGATAAATCTACAACAGGTGTGTTTGAATTATCTGGTAAACGCATTCGTCAAGTTTTAGATTATGCCGTTTCATCTGATTTATCTGCATTGAAAAAAGGCAAAGCACAAGAGACAACTATTGCAACACCTAAAGGTGTAGTTAAAGGTGTGTTAGCAAAAGTAGATGATACAACTTATCAAATTCAAGTGCCTGCTAAAAATGCGGGAGTAGTTGGTACATGGTTAAGAGATTTATCTGATGGATATATGTCGTTCAATGTGAATGGCGAAAAAGATTTCAGCACAAAGCGAATGCCTGGGGCGTTTGTTGTAGCGAATGGAAAGAAGGCTATAAAACAGAAAGCAGAAAAAAGTTCAGGCGAAGAAAAAGTTTGGTATGTCGGAATCAATTCGCAGGTCAAGAAAGAGGCGTTGCCGTCTTTTGAATGGAATCCTCCAGTTGATGAGTCATTATTGAAAACGGCATTGAATCAAACGCATCGTGATTTGGGTGGAAGAATGGTTCCGTTTGCAGGTTGGGAAATGCCTGTGGTGTATACATCTATTTTTGAAGAACATTTAGCAACGCGCCAAAATGCTGGTTTGTTTGATGTGAGCCACATGGGTGTGTATGATGTGCGCGGTGCGGATGCGGCTTCTTTCCTTGATGCAATTTGTGCAAATGATTGTGGCGCGTTATCTTCTGGTGAAAGTTTATATACTCATTTCTTAACACCTGATGGTGATGTGTTGGATGATACGTTGGTGTATCGGCGTGGCTTCGATAATTTTTTGGTGGTGGTGAATGCATCGAACGATGATAAAAATCGAGCATGGTTTGAAGCGGTGCGTGATGGCAAAGTGAAAATTGATAATGCTAGACCTTATGCGCGCACTTATGGATATGATGCAAACATCCGCAACTTGCGTGACCCGAAGGCTGGTTCTGCTATGCGAGTTGATATCGCTCTGCAAGGTCCGAAATCGCGCGATATTTTATTTGCCATGGGTGTAAGTGATAAAGCGCGTGCAAACATTATGAAATTAAAACGCACTGAGTTATGTGATGCTGTAGTTGGTGGCTTTGATTTAATCGTTTCGCGCACAGGTTATACAGGTGAGAAGATGGCGTTTGAATTATTTGTGCATCCTGAAAAATCTGTTGAGTTGTGGAATACGATTTTGAAAGTGGGTGAGTCTTTTGGCGTGAAGCCGATTGGCTTGGGCGCAAGAGATTCATTACGCACTGAAGCAGGTTTGCCGTTATATGGTCACGAAATGGGATTGGGTTCTGGTCTTTCTGGTCTCGATACGGGGCGAGAAGACCTCGCCCCTACTCGACCAGCAATAAGAGATTTAGGTGTGGCGGAAGGTGGCTTTGGTTCATACGTCAAAACTTATAAACCATGGTTTATTGGACGTGATGCTTATGTTGCCCGCGAAAAAGAACGTAAAGGTGTTGTGATTCGTTTCCGCTTTGATGAGCAACGTACTCGCATGGCTCATAATGGTGACCCTGTGGTTAACGCAAATGGCGAGCGGATTGGTTTCGTCACTTCTTGTGCTATTGATAGCGAACGATTCTTAACGGGTCAGGCTTTTGTGAATTTGGAATATGCTAAAGAAGGCACTGCTATCGGAATTCATCAAGGCGGCGTGATGGATCGTCCAGCGGGCTTGGCGAAGGTTGTGTCTAGGTTTGCGAAGTTGTAGGAGGGGTAGGGAATTTTAAAACTCCGAAGTTTTTAAGACTTCGGAGTTTTTTGTTTGACAACTTCTCAATTCGGCGGTATATTTTTAATTGATTAACTAGTTAATTAATGAAGAGGTTGAGATGTATAAGACAATTAGTGCTACGAAAGCAAGAATCAATTTTGGACAGGTGATGAAGCAGGCAAAAATTGCGCCTGTTATTGTTGAACGAGATGGCAAAGCCGAAGTTGTTGTCATTTCTAAAAAAACATACGACCAATTAATTGTAGCAAATACTCAAGCTAATTTGCAAAAGCGGCTTGAAAATTTACACAGCCAAATTCGGCTTGAATTAAAAGGGCGCAAGTTACCAGATGTTGCAGAAATTATCCGTCAAGGGAGAGCAGAGCGTGATGAGCAACTCTTCAATAATTTGCATTGATGCTAGTGTAGTTGTCAGGTATGTATTACAGCCTGATAATGAATCTTTACAAAAATTATGGGGGACATGGGTTTCAAAAGAAGTGCGCTTGATTGCTCCTTCTTTATTGTTTTATGAAGTGACTAATGCTTTATATCAACATCAGAAAAATAAATTACTTTCCCCTGAAACAATTTGGCAAACTTTAGAACTTACATTAGATTTGCCAATTAATCTTGTCAATGAAGCCAAGTTACATATCCGCGCTCGTGAAATTGCAATGGAATACAATTTGTCAGCTACTTACGATGCTCATTATCTTGCTCTAGCAGAATGGATGAATGTGGATTTGTATACAGCAGATACTCGCTTGGTTAATTCTCTCAAGCCTTTTAAAGTAAAGTGGGTGAAGAGTATTGAACCATAACTTATACTTTTCTAAAAAATAGCAATCTATAATTTAATAAACGGAATAATGTTATGCCTCTATATCAAATAAAACAACAAAAAACATTTCAGATTAAGCCAGATTCTTTTAAGAATGAGAAAGAACTTCAAAATTTGTTTGAAGCAAATTTAGAAGAATTACTTGGCGTTCGCTATGTGGCTTCTGAATTTACTACAGGCGATAGACAGCGTGGCAGAATTGATACATTAGGCGTTGACCAAGATGGAACTCCTGTAATTGTTGAATATAAAAAGACAGGCAAGGAAAATGTAATTAATCAAGGCTTATTTTATTTAGATTGGCTAGTTGACCATAAAGGTGACTTTACGCTGGCGGCGCAAGGAAAATTGGGCAAAGATATTGAGATAGATTGGTCTGCTCCAAGATTGATTTTGGTTGCTGAATCTTTTTCAGAATATGATAAATATGCGGTGAATAGAATTGGTGCAAATATTCAACTCTGGACGTATAGAAAATATGGGAATGAATATCTGTTTTTAGAGTCAATTTTTGCTACAACTAATCAAAAAATCTCTAAAAAAGATAAGCCAGAGATAAAAGAAGAAGATAATCAAGAAGATGTTGAGGAAGTTTTATACACGCTTGAATATCACTTAGATGAAAAATCAAAAGAGGTAAAAAACGCTTTTTGAATCACTTCGTGAAAAGATTTTTGCATTAAACAGTGATGGCGATATTATTGAAAAGCCAAATAAAATGTATTTAAGTTATAAACATGGTAAGAATTTTTGTGAAGTTCAAATTCAATCTAATAGCCTAAAAATTTGGCTTGATATTTTACATAATGATTTAGATGACCCAAATAAATTAAGTCGTGATGTTTCTAAAATTGGACATCATGGTACAGGCACAACTGAGACAAAACTTTCTGATTTATCAGAATTAGATTCTGTAATGTATTTAATTGAACAATCTTATAAACAAACTTTATAACTCCCCAAACATAAATTGCAAATGACCCATCCCCCAGCCCCTTCCCATTTGGGAAGGGGAGTTTGTTGCGAGATGACTTAACTCCTCCTCTTAAGAGACTGTTTAAGAACTTAACACAAAGGTTTAGGGGTTGAAAATGAAAAATCCGTGTAAATCCGCGAAATTCGTGGCTAAAAAGATTTGAAA
Organism: Chloroflexi bacterium OLB14; assembly: GCA_001567105.1. Classification (GTDB taxonomy): domain Bacteria; phylum Chloroflexota; class Anaerolineae; order Anaerolineales; family Villigracilaceae; genus Villigracilis. The sequence continues at coordinate 20,794 of LMZR01000006.1, read as the reverse complement.
CCATTTATTAAACAATTTATTAAGGTGAAATATGTGGGGATGTTTAAGGTGCTAAAATAAGAAATATAAAATTTGGAAATCTATTTAATTCTAATTTGCCGAAAAGGTATTTATTATGAACATTAGAAGAACCAGTTGGTTTTTTATCTTTTTATGGTGTTGGTTTATGGGAATTACAGCCATTGCTATTGGGTTTGGCGCGGTATTTCCATCTATGAATCGAATTGCCAAACCTTTAGTCTGCCCGCGTGGGGAAATGGAGTTAGAAACAGAAGTATATACCCCGTCACCAGTGGAGACGGTGACAACTCTTACTTGGTATTGTGTAGATACTACAACAGGCGAAAAAACTGAAATTGGTCTCTTTCCCATGAGTTTGTATACAGGCACTTTTTATGGCTTTATCTTCTTTGCCATAGTTTATGTGGGTATAAAAAAATTAACCAAGCCTTCTGATGAAGCAATAGCAGAAATATCATCAACACATGTTAACAAACCTTCTAGCCCAAAATTCGGAGAGACATCTAATAAAAGAGATACGTTACAGCGTATGAAAGAATTAGAACAACTACGCGATGCAAATCTCATCACTGAAACGGAATATGAGCAGAAACGCGCTGAAATTTTGAAAGGGTTGTGATTTGTTAATTTTTTTGAATTAATTAATGTGGGCAATAAAATCTTTATTTTCTAAAGTTGCTAGCAAAGTTAGAAGAAAAGTTTCAGGAATTTTTTTGTTGTTTCAAATTCTAACAAAAACTTTGTTTCCTCCCTCAACAAACTTTCTTTCATAAAATCACCAAATTAAAATTTTTACGGTATCATTTCCCGCTATGGAATTTTTAACCACACCCTCACAAACTTTTGATTTACCAAAACGAATTGCACGCCTTGCCGAACTGGCTACAAATTTATGGTGGACGTGGCATCCCGAAGCCGCTCGAGTCTTTGGGCGTTTAGATTATGACCTATGGGAAAGGTTAGGTCACAACCCGATTCGTTTGCTGAATGAAATTGATAAAGAAAAATTAAATCAATTAGCCAACGATAAAGAATATTTATCTTTATATGATTCATTGTTTGAAACTTTCGATTCATATTTCAAAAAAGAAACATGGTCACATAAAACACATCCGCAATTAAAAAATCCGATTGCATATTTTTCAATGGAATTTGGTTTGCATGAAACGCTTCCAATTTATTCAGGTGGCTTGGGCGTGTTAGCAGGTGATCATCTTAAAGAAGCATCCGATTTAGGTTTGCCGTTAATTGGCATTGGCTTCATGTATGCGCAAGGATATTTCACGCAACGCATCAGCGAAGATGGTTGGCAAGAAGCCCTCAATCATCCGTTGTCATTTAATCATTTGCCTGTTGCACTCGTCAAAAAAAATAATAAACCCGTCACCATACAATTTAATTTTCCAGACCGTACAATTCACGCCCAAATTTGGGAAGTGCGTGTCGGTCGCATTCCACTTTATCTTTTAGATTCAAATGTTGAAATCAATAACGAATATGATCGTTTATTAACCGCGCGTTTGTATTGGTCTGATTTAGATCGCCGCATTATGCAAGAAATTTTATTAGGCATCGGCGGACTTCGCGCTTTACGAGCATTAGGATATGACCCCGCAGTTTGGCACATGAACGAAGGGCACGCCTCATTCTTGACCTTAGAGCGGATTCGTGAACTTGTGGCTTCAGGTTTAACTTTTGAATCCGCCGCCGAACAGACTCGCTCACAAAATGTTTTCACCACGCATACACCTGTGCCAGCAGGCAATGATGAATTTCCATTATGGCTAATGGATAAATATTTTGCAAACTATTGGCACGAGCTTGGTTTAACTAGAGAAGAATTTGTAAATGTTGCTAAACATCAACAAGCCCATACTGAAACTTTTTCTATGCCAATTCTGGCTTTGAAATTCTCTAACGGACGCAATGGCGTTTCAGAATTACATGGCGAAGTGTCACGCGATATGTGGAAGTTTTTATGGCATGATAAAAAAGTAAGTGATGTTCCTATTGACCACGTCACCAACGGAGTTCACACACGCAATTGGCTTGCGCGTAGAATGAATCTTTTGCTTGAAAAATATTTAGGGGCAGATTGGTACGATGACCTTGATAGCCCAAACCTAATTGAAAAAATTGATTCGATTCCAGATTCAGAATTATGGAATACGCATTTACATCTCAAACGAAAATTATCTTTCTACTTAAAAGAAAGAGTGCGTGATAGATGGACTCACGGCGGGTTTCATCCTGTGCAGGTGGTTTCATCAGGCGTGTTGATTAATCCGTATGCTCTCACTATCGGATTCGCTCGCCGTTTTGCAACGTATAAACGTGCTAGTTTAGTTTTATCTCAAGTAGAACGCTTGCTTGATATTATCAATCGCCCTAACATGCCCGTGCAAATTATCTTTGCAGGTAAGGCTCACCCAGCCGATGAGCCAGGCAAGCAGTTAATTCAAAAAGTTTATCGGACAGTCAAAAAAGCTGAAACAGGCGGAAGAATCGTTTTCATCGAAGATTATGAAATGAATTTAGCCAGATATTTAGTGCAAGGTGTTGATGTGTGGCTTAACACGCCGCGTAGACCTTACGAAGCCAGCGGAACATCAGGTATGAAAGCGGCGATTAATGGTGCTTTGAACTTTTCCATTTTAGATGGTTGGTGGCGTGAAGCATATAATGGAAATAATGGTTGGTCTATTGGTGAAGAGAAAGCATACGAATCAACCGATGCACAAGATGCCGCTGATGCTGAAAGTTTGTATCACACACTTGAACATAAAATTATTCCTATGTATTACAACCGCGACCCCAAAGAAATGTCTGCTGAATGGGTGACGTTTATGAAGAACACCATGAAAACAGTCATTCCACAATTTTCTACTAGACGCATGGTCAAAGAATATGTGCAGAAGTTTTATACAAAAGCGAATGGTAAATCGTAATTCGTAATTCGTAAATTATTTTTGCTCAAGCCGCCGTCCTCGGCGGCGAGACGCCACCGAGAGCATAATAAAAAAGAGGTATCAATGAAAGAAATCACAGTCACTGAATTAGGCAAAAAATTAAAATCGGACGAAAAAATTTATTCTGCTGGATGTGCGCGAAGAATCAGAGTTAGACCAAGCCAAAATAGCAGATAGCAGGTTGCAGGTCACGCCGATGAGCCGTTTGGCAAGGGAAGGAACAAGCGCGTTATCAGAATCCATTCAAAAGAAAGAGAATCCTGTTTATGTGATTTGTCATCATGGAAGCAGAAGCAAACAAGTGACGATGTGGTTGATGCAACAAGGCTATGAAAATGTTATCAATGTGCGCGGTGGGATTGATGCGTTTGCAAATCAAGTTGATTCTTCTGTTGGTGTTTATTAATGAGTAGGGACACGGCGATGCCGTGTCTTTACTTAAACCAGAATGCCATCCTTGCGGATGACATTCGTGGGGCGCTGTGGCTTCCTTTGCTTACTTGAGGAGGGATGCCACAGCGCTGGTTTTAATACTACTATCCATGTTAGACATCACCTCCTCCTTTCTTAAAAGATGGCAATTCAATTTGTTTGCCCCGTGAATAATACTGAAAGTATGCCCCAAAATATTGGGCGTGTCAATAGGTTTTTTAATCTCTCACAAATCTGTAATTTTCTTTTTCAGACCTCGGAGGTTTTGAAAACCTCCGAGGTCTTGGGAAAAATTGATACCTTTTGATAGACTCCGCAAGCCTCACCAAGTTATTCTTGCGAAAATTTTTTGTGGTAAAAAGGATTTCTATGAAACAAAACCCTAACAAACTTTGGCTCGTGGTGCTTGCCCTCGGCTGGCTATGTGATTTTCTTTTTTGGCAACAATCGCTTGGCGTCAACTTCGCCATTTTTGCGATGGCTTGTCTGATTGGTGCTTTTTATCTTCTACTTTCTGATGGGCTTCGCCCGCATCGCACTAGCCTCATCTTGGTTCCGCTCTTCATCTTTTTCTCAGCTGTGACATTTATCCGCGCCGAGCCGATGACGACATTTTTATCTTTCACGTTTACATTATTAACACTGACTATTTTAACTATCACCTATCTAGGTGGGCGTTGGCTACAATATACCTTAGCAGATTACCTCTCTAAAACTGCGCTATTAATTATCAATATGATTGTACGTCCAATTCAATTTTCATTGGATGTTCGTAAAGCCCAAGCCGAATCTGGAATCAAATCATCTAAATATAATTTCATGCCTATTCTACGTGGCTTGATCATTGCCTTGCCCATTGTGGCGATTTTTGCTTCTTTATTATCATCTGCTGATGTGGTCTTTGGTCAACGCTTAGATGATTTTATTGAACTCTTCAAATTAGAAAATTTACCTGAATATATTTTCCGCTTAATTTATATTTTGGTTATTGGCTATGCTTTAGCAGGCGTGGTGTTATATGCTTCTAGCGAATCAAAAGATGAAAAATTAATCGGTGAAGATAAACCCACCATTCCGCCATTTTTAGGTTTTACAGAATCATCAATTATTTTAGGTAGCGTAATTATTTTATTTGCTATCTTCGTGGTGATTCAATTTCAATATTTCTTCGGTGGCGAAACCAACATCAATGTAGAAGGTTACACCTATGCTGAATATGCTCGTAACGGATTCGGTGAATTGGTAACCGTTGCATTTTTTGCCTTGCTAATGTTGCTGACATTAAGTGCCATCACCAAACGTGCAACCGAATCACAAAGAAAAATTTATTCAGGTTTAGGTGTTGCTTTAGTTGCCTTACTTTTGGTGATGTTGGTCTCTGCATTTCAACGACTCAATCTTTACGAAGCCGCTTATGGTTTTTCGCGCATTCGCACATACACACATGTTTTTCTAATTTGGCTCGGCTTACTTCTCGTCGCTACCATTGTGCTTGAAATGCTTCGCAAAGAAAGATTATTTGCAATTGCTATGTTAATCGCCTCTTTTGGATTTGCAATCTCACTACCGCTTCTTAACGTGGATGCTTTTATCGTCAATCAAAATATCAAACGTGAATTGACTCAACCCAACGCAGTAGATTTAGATTCGCAATATTTCATCGAACTATCTGACGATGCTGTGCCTGCCCTTGTAGATGCGCTTCATTCCTCAACTCTGCCTGATTCCGTCCATGAGAAAGTTGTCGCTGCCTTAGCCTGTATCCGCTATGAACGTGAGCAACAAAAAAGATATGATGAAGAAGATGATGATGAATACTCTTGGCAAGAATTTCATCTCTCACGCTTTTATGCAGATGTAGCATTAAGTTCTGTGAGGGCAGAAATTGATACTTATCAAGTAGATGATGACGAGTCTTGGAATCCCATCATTATTACTCCATCAGGTGTTAAGTTTAATTGTTATTCATATTATTATGATTAACAAAAATACTTGATGTCTAATAACCTTGAAGGGATGAGATAGTCTTAAAACCTATATCATCCCTTTGGGGTTTGAATATAAAAAATAAAACCTATAATTATTTGACCCCTTATGGGGTCTTTGTTTTAGTAAGAAATATAATGGCGACCTTGTCAATCTCTAAAGGTGAACATGGATTTCAAACTTACTATCTACTCTGATTACATTTGACCGTGGTGCTATGTCGGCCAGGGTGTGGTCGAGAGGCTTAAAACTGAATATCAAATTGAACTTGAATGGCGACCATTTTATCTACGACCCGATACACCGTCCGAAGGTATGGATTTACCCGATTATGTTCTACAGGCGCGTGCCAATGGCTCTGAGAATCATTTAGAAAAGTTAGCACAACAACATAACCTTCCCTTTGTTTCTACTAAACGTTTTTATAATACACGTTTAGCGCATGAAGCCACAGAATATGCACGCCAACATGGTAAAGCCAATGAATTTCATAAGCTCATGTTTCATAAAGTTTATGCTGAAGGGCAAAATCCAAGTGAATGGGCTGTGATTCGGGCAGTAGCGCATGAAGTCGGCTTAGATGCAGAAGATATGCAATCTGTTGTTGAAAGTGGAAAATATACTGATGAAGTGGCAGGGCAGGTACAGCGAGCCTATCAAATTGGAGTGAGTGGTGTGCCAACTTATGTGATTAATGACAAATATGCGGTTGTCGGCGCACAGCCTTATGAAGTTTTCAAAAATGCGTTGATGCAAATTTTACAAAAGTAGGGATAAGTAATAAAGCACTGCAACAGATACTTCTCTTGTGAGATTTATATTGCAAGATAAATCTTGCTGTACTTTTACTTTTCTACTTCTACAGATACATCTAAAATTCTATCTAAACGAAATGTCCGCTCTGCTTCGCGGGTATGACAATAGGCTTGCAGGTAAATATAATCTGCCAAACCGATTACATCTTTGGGGGTAATCCAGCGTTGTGATGTTTCGCCATCTTTATCTGCATATTTGATGAATAACTTTTTTCCGCTATTTATGGCTTCGCTTAATTCAGTAGGGAGATAAATCCCTTCTTGGGGCCAGGCGGGAGAGTTGTAGATGCCGATAAAATCATCCAACGATTTGTTGATAGATTTTAATGAGTCCATCATGGCGAAGAATAAATTTTTCATGGTGATGGCATCTGCTAAGGCGCGCGAGCCTTGCAAGTTGGTGGTGATGTTAAATTCTTTTGCTAAAGCATTTAAGCTGTAAGATGGCAGTTCATAAAATTCTCGAGCGATTAATAATGTATCTATTAAGTTGGGAATTTCAATGTGACGATTTAATTTTCGGTATTCGTTGTCTAGAAATTGGATGTCAAATTTTGAGTTGTGACAAACCACAACCGAATCTCTTAATACATTTTCTATCTGGTTAGCGATCAACGGAAAACGTGGTGAATTTTTTTAATTCATTTTCATCCAAAGCATTGACGTGTAAAGCGGCAGGGGAAAGTGACTGCTCAGGGTTAATCAACAGGTCGAAGGTCTGTTTGATGCGTTTGCCTTCGGTCTGCACAATGGCTATTTGGCAAATCCGATCTCCAAACCAAGGTGAAAGTCCAGTCGTTTCAATATCTAAAAAAGCAAAAGGGGCGTTTGAGATGTCAAACATAGGCGGGTATCTTACCTTTGTTTAATCTTTTGTGCAAATTATTTCGTGTAAGTTTAAGACCTAACAGAACCGGAGAGGCGAATAGTACTATGGTCATAGTCTAGGAGTGGCTTTATGAGTGGCGGAAATGTTATTCTGTTGGGTAGGAATAGCTTCTAAATTTATTAAGGAGAACATTATGAAAAAAGCAGTGATTCAATTCATAAGTGTATTGGTGATGTTAGCTGTAGCGCTTATGAATTATCGCGGTGTTTATGCTTCGTCGTTGCAGATTCCTTCATTTCAATCTTCAAATGTTATTTATGTAAGCCCTAGTGGTAATGATAGTAACGCTGGCAGTGCTACGTCTCCTCTGAAAACGGTACAGGCGGCAACAAGTAAAAGCGTAGCTGGCGATACGATTGTGTTAATGTCTGGGTCTTATACTGGCTCAATGACTATTACAGATGTAGGGGATAAAAATAATCCTATTATTATTCGGGGTGAGGGCGCCACTTTTAATAATCCTGCTATTACTGTTAAAAATTCGCAATGGCTTATTTTTGAAAATCTGTCTTTTAAAGGTGGGGTTAATCAAATCACTTTGCAAAACAGTCATTACATTTCTTTTCGGAATAATGTGCTTGATTTTTTAACACGTGGTATTTACATTCAAGATTATTCCAGCCATATTGTTGTTAGTAATAACGAGTTTACACAATCTTGTGCAAAAGGTAAGACATGGTCACAATTAAAAGACTCTACTTGCGAAGGCGGTGGTGTATATGGGTCTTCTTTTGGTGGCGGTAGTTATTACATAAGTAATAATTGGGTACATGATGTATTTAATGGTTTTATTTTTAGCGATGATTCTGCGGGGCAGTGGATGAATGCTAATGTTTTTATTTACAACAATGTATTTGAACGTGTTGTAGATGACCCTGCTGAACCAGAAGGGGATTCTTATAACTTTCATGTTTATAACAATTCGATGTATGAAACACATCGTCTAATTAGTTTAACAACAAAGGGATTAGGACCTGTTTTTGTTTACAACAATTTACAAATTACGAAAGGGAATCCTACTAACGAGACTTCGCGGTTAAATTCTGCTTTCAAAGTAGATCTATCTTTAGGGTATAGTAACGGCACTTGGATTTTTAATAATACGATTGTTGGAGAAACTGCTACAAATTTTTTATGCATACGATATGCTTTCTCGAACAATAACTAGCCCTCTGACTGTTCTTAACAATGTGTATGTTACACAACTAAACGCCTTCAATAAAGCTCCTATTGGCGGAACTATTGATTACGATATTAGCAAAGCTCCATTTGGGATGACTCAACCTAATGGCTTATTAGCAGACCCGCTTGTACAAAGCAATGGTCAATTAGCTTCTAATAGTGTTGCTAGGGGAAAATCGAGTCAAGTTTTAATTTCAACTTGGTTTAGCTCATCAACTGTTATTCCAGCTGGAGCAAACTTGGGGGCTTTCCAATCTGTGCCAGCCCCAGCATGGGTAACACCGCCAAATTACCCGAATCAAATTCCTGCCAACATAAACGGCTGGGTAGATAAGCTTTTGACATATAAATCATCCCCCAACATTACCCCTACTGCGACTGTAACCGCTTCATCCACACTTGTAACTGGTACCTTAACCCCAACCTTAACTCTTACCTCAACCCCAAGTGTTACGTCAACTAGTACACCATTAAGTCCAACACCAACTAGTACCTCTACACCTTCAACAAAAACTGCTACGCCAACAGTCACTGGCACACCACCTACTCTCACGCCAAGTGTTACTCCAACTGGTAAGTTGCCAACTCACACCATATCAGTGACGCCTACAAGTACTCCATCTAATACGCCAAGCGTTACTTCAACCAGCACATTAACTGCGACATATACACCTATAAATACTCAACAACTGACAAATACGCTGAATCCTACTAGTACATTGAAATCCACAAGCACGGTGAGACCAACTAGCACACCTAAATTCACTAGCACGCCTAAATTCACTAGCACACCTAAATTCACTAGCACGCCTAAATTCACTAGCACGCCTAAATTTACTAGCACACCTAAATTTACTAGCACACCTAAACCAACTAGTACACCTAAGCCTACTAAAACTGAGAAGCCTACTAAAACACCAAAGCCGACAGAACCTTCAGAACCAGAAAATGATGGCACTATTTACGATGATACAGACCCTGCTTTTATCTACTCTGAAGGCTGGAGTGATGAAACGAAAAAAAGAGCACATGATGGTTCTTATAAAGTCACAACTCAAAATGGTGCATTTGTTACATTTACTTTTACAGGTCAATCTTTTAGCGTAATGTATACAGGTGGTCCAGATTTTAGAAAAATTGAAGTTTACCTTGATGATGTACTTATAGACACAATCAATCAAAAAGAAGATGAGAATGAATTCAAGTTACGATGGGATTATGAAGGAGAATTATCGCCCAACGAGCATATTTTGAAGCTTGTTTTTGTGACAAAAAATAAAGCAGGTAATACACGAGGCTCGCTAGACGCGATTATTGTTCGGTAATGCAACACCACACAAAAGGACATCCACGAGGGTGTCCTTTTTATTTGCCAATGATAAAATCAATTATACGGAGATAAATATGCTAAACCCTGAAATACAAGATGATTTTGAAAGCGATTCTGATATTGACACAGCAAGCATTGAGCAATCTGTGCGTGAGATGCTAATTGCTTTTGGCGAAGACCCCAACCGTGAAGGTTTGCTCAACACACCCAAACGAGTTGCACGCATGTACCCCGAACTATTAAGCGGATATAAAACTGATGTTGAAAAACTATTGAACAAAGCCATCTTCAACGTTACCTACGATGATATGGTGATTGTGCGTGATATTGAATTTTTCAGTTTATGCGAACATCACATGCTTCCGTTTATGGGGCGGGCGCATGTCGCCTACATCCCCAAAGGGCAAGTGATTGGGCTTTCGAAAATTCCACGCATTGTAGATATGTTTGCCAGAAGATTACAAGTACAAGAACAAATGACTCGTCAAATTGCAGATTTCATTATGGATTTGCTCAAACCACAAGGTGTAGCTGTAGTTGTAGAAGGTTTACATCTATGCGCCATGATGCGCGGAGTTAAAAAACATGATGCGCGTATGACCACTTCCACCATGTTAGGTAGTTTTAGAAATCGCGAATCAACCAGACAAGAATTTTTGAATCACTTAGATCGCGGCGCAGACCCATTGAGAATTTAATGATTTTGTAGGGCAAGATATCATCTTGCCCTACAATGTTTTAACATCTTCTCGTTTCACAATCCACTCTTGATTTTGCTTTACAACTTCGTCAAGTTTTTTCTTTTCAAATGGATGCACAAAATCAGGGATTAACTCTGCCAATGGCATACATACAAAAGCATGATGCCATGTTTCGAGGTTATGAGGTGTTTGATTAAACAAAACTATATCAATATCAATGGTGCGCGGGGAGTTTTTATTTTCAGTTCTAACTCGACTTAATTTATTTTCAATAGGGCGCAGAATTTTCTCTTTCAATTCATCTGCTTGCAAATCAGTGATAATCAAAACGCACACATTCAAAAAATTTGCACCGTCATACCCTACCGATTTTGTCTCCCAAACCGAAGAGACAGTTTGAACAGTCACAACTTCTTTTAATACATGTATGGCTTGCGGAATATTTTTCTGTGGCTCAATATTTGAACCGAGATTCAAATAAACATTATTCATCACGGCTTCGTTCAATCTCCACCCCAACAGATTTTGCAAAACGCACCGCGCCAGGTTTTTCAACTTTCACATTTACTTTCTTGACCAATTTTTCTTTCAAACAAATTTCTGCTAAATCATTGGCTAAGGCTTCAACGGTTAATCTCTCAGCACTTTCAGCATGGGCTTGGAGTTTTTTTGACAAAGCACTGTAATCTACACAGTCATTAATATCATCACTTTTTGCGGCTTGCGAAATATCAGTAAACACAATCACGTTAATTAAAATATCTTGTGGCTTCTCACGCTCCCAATCACGGATGCCAATAATGCCACGCACCAGCAAATCTTTTATAAAAACTTTATCCATATTTCTCCTTATGGAGTGAAGTAGCTTGCTACTTCACCTTCAAATGGCAAGCTATTTGACTCCAAATTAAACCAAATGCCTACCACCATCCAAATGAATAATTTCACCTGTGATGTAAGTTGGACACGTCAATAAAAATATTAAAGCCTGTTCGACTTCTTGCGCTTCAGCCCAACGTTTGGCTGGTACTGCTTCGACAATTTTATCTTTGGCTGACGAATTATCTGCTGGTGGAAGAATCGCTCCCAATGCTAAGCCATTGACAATAATATTGGGAGCAAGAGCCACTGCTAAAGATTTCGTCATAGATGCTAAGGCAGATTTTGTAACCGTGTAAGGGAAATGATCAGCCGCTGGTCTTAATGCACGCCAATCTAAAATGTTGACAATTCTGCCGTGTTGGCTTTGTTTTGCAAATGCTTGGCTTAACAAAAATGGAGCAGTTAAATTAATTGCAAAATGTTTGTGCCAATCTTCTAAACTTGTATTTTGAAAAGATAAATTTTCAAATATCGAGGCACTATTGACTAACCCATACAGCGGACTAATTTCATTGGCTTGTGTGATGAGTTGTGAAACAGAATCGGGAAGTGAAAGGTCGCAGGTTAGCACCCAAGCAGAAACAGAGAAAGAAGCGCTGATTTCATCTCGCAATGATTCGGCTTCTTCAGGCGAATGTCCGTGATGAATCATGACATTTGCTCCTGCTTTGGCACAAGCCAGTGCAAAAATTTTCCCAACTCGCTTTGCCGCACCTGTAATCAGAATCGTCTTGCCTTGTAAATTTTCCATTTTGAAATTTTATCACTTGTCGCTCGCGCGCCGTCTCGGCGGCGTAAAAAGCAGATTAATATTATTTCTTGACTTGTTTTTTTGGCGGTGATATTATGAATTTAACAAAAGGAGAAAAATGATAAATAACAAACCTTCATACACTGGCGATATTGCCGCACAAGAAATTGACCCCACTAAAGAATATTCAAGTGAAAATCAGGAGTTAGATTTTTCTGCTGAACAACATTCCATTTGGGCAGATTTGTTTGCAGGCGTTCATCAACCGTATTTGTTAGAGCATGTTTGCAAAGAATGGTTAACAGGCATGGAGTTGTTGCAACTAAGCCCGAAACATATTCCAACTGTGGCACATTTGAATAAAAATATTACACCGCGCACAGGTTGGAAAATTGAAAGAACCGTTGTACGTTACACGTTGGCAGATGATTGGTATAAAAAATTTGCTCAACGTGTTTTTTTAATCACCGATTATTTACGCACACGTGATCAAATGGAATTTACACCTGAGCCTGATATGTTCCATGATATTTTTGGTCACTTACCATTTTTGACGCAAGAATTTTATGCGCGCATTGAAGATAAATTTGCACCTGCATATATGAAAGCCACGCAAGAAGAACGTGAAGTGATTAAACGTTTGGCTTGGTACAGCACTGAATTTGGTTTAGTAACGCAAGAGAATCGCTTTAAGATTTTTGGCGCGGGAATTATTTCGGGGCGCAGTGAATTTACGCATACCGTTATGGAATTTTATCGTTTGGGGCGTGATAATGTAATTGATTACAGTAAAAATGTTTATGCTCAACTTGAAAAACATTTTGAGAAAAACAAAAAAGATGTGCATCGTATTATTGCTGGCGTGAATAAGTTACATCAAAAAGGGCAAATGTCTTCTGAAGAAAACGGTTGGAACGTCATCAAATCTTTATACGACAATCTCGGCATTTCGCGCACTGGTTATTTTGGCGGCGAGGTTTTGCTCGCCCCATTTGATTTGGAAACAATTGCTTTGATTCCGAAAACGGTCTATGCTTTCAACCCGATGTTTTTTGTGTGTGAATCTTTAGAGAAGATGGATGAACTTTTGGATTCGTATCTGAAACCCATCGCGCTTCGGGCGTGATTTGAAGTTGGTTTTTGAACTTCAACTTTGGGAATAGCCACAGAGGTCACAGAGAGTTTTGAGATGTTTTCTCATAAATCTTTGTGCGCTCTGTGGTGATTGTTTTTTTACTCTCCTTTTTCGCCACTCCCAAAATCGGCGTTTTCTGTTTTTGAAAATGGAATACAATAGAGTCAACATTCATCGCCAACAAGGAGCGAACAATATGGCTAACACTTTCAACTTCCAATGGCAAAACCCAATTCTGTTAAAAGATATTTACCCCATGCGCTTGCAAAAACTGCGCGACTTTTTAATCTATTATAAAGAAGCGGATTTATGGGCGGAATATAAGAATAAAGATATTTCCACACTGAAAACAGATGTAGATGAATATGAAAAAGGGATGGATGATGCCCGTGCGAAAGAATTCAAAACTTATATCACACTAAAAAAATATTTTTTGATCAAAGATGTTAGGGGATTTTTCGTCAAATATAAACCGATTGAAGAAGAGGCGATGGCGCTCATCCAAAAGAATCATGATTTGTTCATTGCTTCTTGGCCCAAAGATATTCGTGGTGAACGTGCTTTTATTCAATCTCGCATTGAGTCATTCAAAACCAATTTGGGATTTTTAAGAGATCGCATTCGTTATTTACAACGCCAATTAGAAGGGATGGTAGCAGAACATCCCAACCGTGCGAAAGTGGAAGCAGAATATAAACTCAAAAACGAATCCGCTTTGCCGATGGTGTTAGAAGAAATGGAAAAACTGCGTCAGTTTGATGCGACTTACGATAAAGTGGAAGCACCAAAATTAGAATGGTACAAACTGAGCAAAGCAGACCCAAATTACAAAACCACTGAAGAAGAATTTTTAGTCAATTACGATCCTAAAATCCCAGTAACAGTTCAAGATATTGTGCGTTGGAAAGCCGAACAATATGCAAAATCTTTAGAAGCCAAAGACCAATATCAACTGTTAAAAGATATTCAAGCCCGTTTTGAAAAAGAACCCAAGCGATTCCCAATTTGGTTGCAATATATGGTTATCCATTTTTCGGGTATGAGATATAAATCGGCTCATGGTTCGTGGGCAGACCCAAAAGATTTATTAATCCGCTTGCGTGTTGATGAAGTGAAAAATGCTCAAGCCACATTGAGTGATGCAGATGTGACTGCTAAGTGTGCCGAAAAAATTGCACAATATGAAGGCACTGGCAGTAATAAACCAGTCTTAGCCAAATCTACAGAAAAAATATGGAAAGATAAAGTTGCTTTGCACATGCAAGGAGTCAAAGCGAATGGACCGAAAACAAAACGAGCAGGGCTTACTGCTTTAGTAGAAGAAGAAGTCAGATATGAATATATGATGATGAGCAATGACCAAGTAGCGGCTAAGTTAGAAGCGATTAAAAGTCAAATCCCTGCTTGGGCGTGGAAGTGGATCGTCATGTTAACGCATTTGCGAGTCAACTATGTTCAAGAATCAGGTTGGGAAACTTTCACACCCGAAGAAGATAAAATCCGTTTTGCAGATACAAAACTGTATCCAATTTTTAGCAAGTGGGCAAGTGATAACACAGGCATGTGGCGACCCGAACATGGACGCACGCATGAAGTGATTGTGACTCGTGCAGTGTGTAATGAAACTGCTGAACATGCACAACACATTCGTGGGCATTTACCGCCTGGTGGTTTAACTGATAATGCCGCGCGTTATGTAAAAGCGGCGGCTGAAAAAACAAAAGGTGCATATTTTATTAAACCACTCGGCGCAGAAAATTACATACAAGGTGCTAGCATTTTTTGGTTGCGTTATGTAAATTCAGAACCGAGTCAATGGCAAATTCCCAAAGCCACACAAGATTCAAATGGCGTTGGTTTAGTGCCAAAAGAATTTATGAGCAAACGTCCGCAACCTAAAGTTGGTAAAAATGCACCTGCGCCAATTGTGCCGTGGGAATATAAAGCTGGTGGCTTTACGCGTAGTCGCACAACCATTGATGCACAAAAAAAGAAAGTCACTCAAAGCCAATGGTTGCGTTGGATTCACGAAGCAACTGTGATTGAAGTAGTAGATACTGCTGATAACACTTATGTTTATACGTTTGAAACTTCTTTGCCCGATGATTTTCGTGGCACATCATGTTTAGGAATTTTTCGCAACACGTTACGTTGGAATCTTGATGATGGCACAGAAGATAATTACAATCGTTCGTTTGTTGGTTTTGTGCCAGAAGGCGCAGTGCCACTCGATCACATGAAAGAAATGTTGGATTGGGATAAAATAATTATCAAGTAATATAGTAAGTCACGTTTCAAACGTGACCTACAAATTATGAACACAATAACTCCTATTCAAAAAATATTAATCACAATCTTAGCACTTGGATTTTTTTGCTTGTGTATTGTGTTTGGATATTCATTTATCCTTGATGCGAATCAACCAAGCGTGACGCAACATCCCGTTTTGATTCAACCTTATTTGATTTCACCCACGCCTGAAATTTTGATTGTACCTACTGAAACGCTTGCGCTTCCTACTCCGACTTTCGAGTTGGTTCCCACCATCGAGTTGATTCCTACTCCCATTCCATCGTTCAACGATTCTCCGCCACCTTTTGGAAAAATCGCTTTTGCATGTTATGTGAATCAGATAGACCAAATCTGCTTAATCAATTCTGATGGCAGCGGACGAAAACAACTGACGAATCTCAAAGCCACTGCTTTTTATCCATCCGTTTCACCAGATGGCACTACGATTTATTTTTCATCACGCGATTCTGGGAATTATGAAATTTATTCCATTGATATCAACGGTGATAATTTACAAAAACTAACAAATAATATTGGCTCATTATATGCTCCCGAACTTTCCCCAAACGGCGAGTGGATTATCTTCACCAAAAATGGTGATGGACTTTGGCTAATGAAACCTGATGGTTCCAATGCTCACCAATTGACAAACAAAGATGATATTGATCCTTCATGGTCACCTGATGGTTCGATGATTTCATTTGCATCTTCACGAGCAGGCGCACGTCAATTATTTGTGATGAACTCTGATGGCTCAAACATCCAACAAGTGACAAATCTCAATAACATGGGTGGGCGTAACACATGGTCACCTGATGGCACACAACTCGCATTTTATCGTGGCGAACAAGGCAACCGAAATATTTATGTGATTAACCTAGATGGCACAGGCTTGGTCAAATTAACAAATGGCGGCGACAATTTAGGTCCCTCATGGTCACCTGATGGAAATTGGATTGCCTTCACATCTTTCCGCGATGGCAATAACGAAATTTACATCATCCACCCTGATGGCACAGGATTGACGCGCATTACAAATAGCAAAATCTCCGATTGGCAACCGAGGTGGGGAAATTAAAAAATCCCTGCACAATGCAGGGATTTTTTTGTATAAGATTGTTACCAAATTTTATGGGCAATTAGGGAAGTAATAGCCTGCTTCATTGGTAGGTGGATAGCCAGTCATGGCACAAGTACCAGAAAGTGGGGTGTAAACTTCGAAGAAGTTTACAGTCTCGTAGCTACCACTATATTGATTGTAATATTGAATTGCATCTCCAACATTAGGCTCTTGTTCTGGGCAAGACACTCCAAAATTTGTCCATGCATTAGCGCTAGGAGGAATCAACCAATCCCAAACGCTGTAACAAACACTAGACAATGGAACGTATGTCCAAAAGCGAGCGTTGCCAAACCCAATAACAACATTATGACCACCTACTTTTTTCGTAGTGTGACAAGTCACTAAGTTATCATGCTTTTCACCACAATGAAGTGTGTAAGGGTCTCCATTTTGTACTTGCACAAAACCTGTGTTAAGTTCATTTTTTGTGAAGTCGCCTACTACACGGAATATAAAGGTAGGTCCAGCCCCATCGTTCCGCACATCAATTAACTCAAGTGCTTGCCCAGCAAAAGCAGTACTTGTACTCAGTGCTAATAGGGTCAGCACAATCACAACAGAATGTAGAATTTTTCTCATAAAATGAACCTTTCATCAAACTCAATAGTTTGTGATTAAGAACAATTAGATTATACATTAAATCTTAATTTGACCACACAAGAAAATTTGAAAATTTGCTTAGTGTATAATTTTTGAGATATTTATCTTAATCACATAAAAGAGACATATTCAATGAAAATCAAGCCAGCCTTTGCCTTGCTCGTCCTTCATTTAGTCTTTGTTGCTTGCACATCAACACCTACCCCAACTAGCTATCCTATCACACCTACCGCATTGACAGAATCAAGTGCAACGTCAACGCCCAATTCGATGCCCCCTGTTGCAACACAACTACCACAAACAGAACCAGTAGTAGAAAACATTTCAAATGGCTGGGTAATTTATGATGATACCAATAACATTATCAGCCTAAATCTAGATACTGGTGAAACAAAAGTATTAATCTCAAGAAAAGAAGTGCAAGCCATTATCACACCAGATAAATCCGCATATTCTTATACCTATGGGTACGAAAAGCCGATTAAGATTATCCTCTCTCCTGATTTCACAAAAGCATTGATCTCCATTTGTGCTTCTTTAGATAATAAGTTTCGCTGTGTTTTTGAAGACTACATCTACACTTTACAATCCAAATCTGCTATTCGACTGCAACCAGCCCCCGATTCGTATGGTGTCTACTGGCAATGGTCATTAGATGGCTCAAAATTAGCAGGCGCAGCATGGACATATGATGTAGAAGCCTACAAGTTATTAAAGTTTTATGCAATCAACAATGATGGTAGAGGTTTAACAGAATTGGCATTCATTACGAATAATGATTGGCAATTTGCTTGGCACCCAGGCAATTCAGATATATTACCCCTTACATTTATTCAAAATTTCCGTTCCATTTTTACAGATGGTACTAGTGAACCTCCAATTTCTATGCCAGGTTTATCCCCAACTGATAAAGTCGTTTGTATTGGCTTTTCACCAGACTATAACAAAGTCGCATTTGTGACACGTTCTTCAGCAAATCAAGATTCGTTTTACATTGCTCGTTCAGATTTTCAAGAGATCTCTTTAATCAGCACCTTTGCTACTGACCCGCGTTATTTATGTCAGGCAACTTGGTCAGCAGACCAAAACTTTATTCATTTGGATTATCAATATACTCAACGAGAAGAAACAGGCGTGGAGGATTTAAGCATTCCTACCTTTGGCATGGATAAAGTATTCAACCTCATTAGCAACCAAGAAGTTGCACTGCCCGATAACTCACAAATTTGTGGTTTTGCGGCAGAAAATCTTTCTTATATAGATAATGGAACCTCCGCTTTTGGCTTATTTAATCCTAAAACTTCAAATGTTATCAATTTATCAGACAATGTCAAAAATGCAATGAAACATTGCCCACTTCAATGGGATAAAGAGCAACCAGGCGCAAATGTTTCTCAAGGTCTTACTACTGAAAATGCTTGTCATCCAAATGCTAGTTATGTAGATGATGATACAGACCCAGAAAATATCCCTGACGTATTTGATTTGCTAGAGGCTTCCTCAACATTGGATGGGGAAGTATTAAGTGTAGTCTTAAAATATAGTAAGTTCACTGAATACCTAGTGGAATACCTGACGCCCAACGTAACGGATTTCTTAAATGGCTGGGATGTATTTATAGATATAGATAACAACACATTAACAGGTGATTCTATCGGCGTTGAATATCGCTTTTCAGTTGCCATTCGTGCAGGCAACGAACCGCAAATTGGAAGCGTAATCCTCGCCTACGACCCCGTTACAGATACATACACCAGATTCGGAACATTAGATGTCCGCTTTGATAGCCTTGCTCAAACCTTAAACTTCACTGGCAGTATTGCAGGCTTAACAAGTGACTCGCGTTTAATCTTTTTATCACGTTATAAAGATGCAACTACTAGAGAAGTTACAGGCGATAGTATTTGTAAGTGAGATACATAGAAAGTAGAAAGTAATTTCCACTTTCTACCTACCACTCGCCACTTCCCAATTCCCCTGCAACTTTTTCACATTGAATCCTGTATTACACTTTAGCCATGAATGCGCCCACAGACCGTGACCTGATTCTGCGAGCCAAGCGCGGCGAAAGCGAAGCCTATGGCGAAATCGTCACACGTCACCAAACTAGCGTGTTCAACGTCTGCTATCGGATATTGCACAACCGCAATGATGCAGAAGATTTAGCACAAGAAACTTTTATGCGAGCCTACGATAAACTTGAAACCTTCGATATCGAGCGTGAATTCGGCGCATGGATTCGCCGCGTGGCGGCAAATGTATGTTTTAACTTTTTAGAATCGCAAAAAACTTCACTAGCATTAGACGAAGAACGGGATCAAGATAAAAGCCCAAGTCCGAGTCAACAAGTTGAAGTTAAAGAAAGAAGCGAACAAATTCGTCAAGCACTTGCCTCGCTTCCATCAAATTATCGCCTTGTAGTTGAAATGCGTCATTATCAAGAAATGTCTTATGACGAAATTGCGCACGAATTAAAAATTCCACTCAGCGATGTAAAAAGCCATCTCTTTCGCGCGCGCAAAATATTAGCGGAGAAACTCCATGCACCTAACGGATGAACAACTCAACGAATATTTAGATCATGAAACCAATGAACGCGAACAAATTGAATTGCATTTGAAAACATGCCATGAATGTTCTGCGCGATTTTCTGATTTACAAAATTTATTTTTGGAATTGGATTCATTACCTGACTTACAACTGACTCGCGACTTATCGAAACGCTTCAACCCTAGCCGAGAATTGATTCGTGTACCTACACGTTGGTTCAACCTGACAGTTTTTGCACAAGCCACCATCGCTTTAGTTGCATTGATTATCGCCATCCCTTTCATCGCAATCTATTTGCAACAAATAGATACAACGATGTTAGTAACTTCATTTGCTGAAGTTCAAACTTTGTGGAACACATGGCTGGATGCGCTTTCAACCTTTGAATTTGAATCTACAGCATTTGAATTACCAACTTTGCCCATTGTTGAAATGTCTAGCTTGTTAATTTCACTGGCTGGCATATTTGTAGTTTGGATTTTTGGAAATGGAATTTTGTTAAGAAATCAAATTAGACGATAAACGGTGGTCGAGTAGGCGGCGAGTCTCGATACGGACTTTGTCCTACTCGACTATCGCCGCCGTATCGAGACCACATATAAAAACAGGAGACCTAACATGACCGAAACTTTTCGTATTTTTTTCCTCATCATCTTATTAACAATTTCATTAGCATCGTATTTTCTTGTGATGAGTGCTTTTTTTGTAAAACGAATCAGCAAAACACAAAATGTGATTAATCAAACACCAGGTCGTTCGTTTGGCTTGGGCATGGTTAATTTTTTATTTTTTAGTGCAATCATTTTTGCTTTATTTGCCATTGCAGAAAATACAGGGAGTTTTGTGAAAGGCTTGCTCACCGTTCCCGCCTTTATTATTCTTGCTTTTTTAATCAGCTTATTAAGCATTGGTTTAACAGCTATGGTTAAAGTAATGAGCGAGAGAATGTTTCCTGATCTAACAGCATGGAAGCAAATGCTTTGGGGTTCAGTAATTTTATGCTTTGCCTGCGCTTTGCCATTTGTAGGTTGGTTTTTGTTAATTCCGTATGTCATGTTCATCGGCATCGGCGCTACGATTCTAGGATTTTTGCAGAAGAGTTAAATCTTTCTTCTTTCATCAATTAGACCTCGGAG
>LMZR01000005.1 GCA_001567105.1 Chloroflexi bacterium OLB14 | reverse complement strand
GTGCGTCCAGTGAGCGCGAAGAAGCCGAAGAATTCGCCGCTCTTTCCAGGCGGGCTGAAGGTGGCGACCATCGCGCGGCTGACGGATTGCACGCCCGCCATCGCCGCGCCGATGAACGCGCCGATGATGAAGAAGTGAGTCTGGTTTTGCGCGAAGTACATCGCGCCGATGCACGCCGCCATCATAAAAATGGAGATGGTCAAGGCGCGCTTGCCGCCCATGCGGTCTTGTAAATTTCCAAACAGCAATGCGCCGAGCACGTTGGTGGCTTGCACGACGATGAAGAAGATGATCAAGCCTGTCTGCTCCAGTCCGAACAAGACCGCGCCGAGAATCGCCGCGAAATCGAGCGCGATGATCACGCCTTCGTTGTAGACGAGATAGGCGAGCATGAACTTGAGGAACTCTTTGAATCCGCGCGCGGCTTTGATGGTGGCGCTCAGTTGTTTGAAGGCAATACTGAGATAGTTCTCGCCAGCGGGCAAAGCTTGCGGTTGAGCGCGTTCTTTGAGCCAGCGAAAAATGGGAATCGAAGCCAGCGCGAAAAAGATCGCCGTGACGATCAGCGTGGAACGCACGACGAGCAGGTCGCTTTTGCTCATCAGAATCGGCGGGAGAATGATGAGGAGGATGACAATGCCGCCAGCGGAGCCGACAGCCCAACCCGTGCCAGCGATGCGTCCCGTCTCTTCGGGCGTGGCAATCTCGGGCAGGAGCGCGTCATAGAAAATTTGCGCGGCACGATAGCCGAGTTCCGAAAGCAGGAAGAAAATAACCGCCAGGGCAATCGTCCCTTTTTGGGTGAAGAAAAGCAGGGCGGTGAAAACCACCGAAAGCGCGGTGAAGAAGAACAGGAATTTTTTCTTTGCGCCCGAATAGTCCGCAATTGCCCCCATGATCGGCGCGGCGATGGCGACGATGATCATCGCAATGGAAATACTCAAGCCCCACAGGCGGGAGCCTTCCGCGCCGCCCACCACTTGATTCTTGAAATACGCCGAATAGACGGCGAGCAAAACGACCGAAGCATACGCCGAATTGCCGAAGTCGTACAAATACCACGCCACGCGTTCGCGCTTGGTGGACATCGCTTGCGGAATACTCTCTGCCATCTTAACTTCCTCCTCGATGCTATGAAATTTTATAACTTGGATGGCGCAAGTATATCATGGTGAAACGTTGGGGGCTATAAAAGTAGAGTGCAAAGAATGTACAGTAACGCAACTATATCTTTTCTTTGTTTATCTTACAGATTCTTGATAACATAAATTTTACGAAGAATATAATCTGTTACAGTGCTTGTTAATTAAAAATTTAGATGCTATTCTTTTTTTAATTTCTTGCGCTCATCATCCCATAGCTTTGTAAATTTTTCAAAGACATCAGATATGATTTCTAATTCCTCAGCCGAATAACTGGAAATTAAATCATCTTGTGCTTTTCTGGCTGATTCAAACCATGAGGCGGCTTTGGCGGAACTGTCTTTGGTGGGGGCGATTAAAGTTCCACGACGGTCATTGGGATTTGGTCGCCTTTCAATTAAACCTGCATTTTCGAGTCTGTCTAGCATGGCAGTTGCCGCGCCTGACGTGAGACCTGTATGTTTCGCAAGTTCAGAAGGTGTGGCAACTTGTTTGAGAAATAGAAGTCTCATACATTCCATGTCCGTGACGTTGAGCCCTGCCCATTCACTAACGGCGTTGCGAAACAACGTCAGATTAACACCATAATCTCTCACTGCGATTAAGGCTCGTTTTTTTAAGTCTGCTTTTTTTAAGTTGGTCATAGTAATTCACTTTTCCGAGTGCGTCGCACTTTTATAAGCTAGGATTAAATCTGTTGTGAGGCAGTGCGACGCACCCTTTGGTTGATAATCGTACCCTTGACATTATCTTGATTGTAAAGTATCTTTATTATATAACAAAATTCAATTTGATGCAAGACTTAAACAAGGAGATATGTATGAGTGCAAAAACAGTTAAAAAATCTGCTATATGGTCGGATGAAGAAAAAGCCGCCATGAGAGAACGTGCTAAAGAATTGAAAGCAGAAGCGCGTATGAATAAGGATAGAGAGGCTGGTGAAAAAGCTGTGATGGCAGAGATAGCAAAGATGCCTGAACCCGACCGTTCTATGGCAAAACGAATCCATGAGATTGTAAAAACAAACGCACCAATGCTTTTACCAAGAACTTGGTATGGAATGCCCGCTTACACTAATGCAGATGGTAAAGTCGTGTGCTTCTTCAAAGCCGCATCAAAATACAATATGAGATATGCTTCGTTTGGTTTTCAAGAAGCGGCAAAAATTGACGATGGAAATATGTGGGCAGATGATTTTGCAATTGTGAAAATGACTGCTACTGAAGAGGCAAAAATCACAGCATTAGTGAAGAAAGCAGTGAGTTGAAATGCCGTAGGACAAGATTTATCTTGTCCTATATCGCAAAGTGAACTTTGCGGTACGCAACCTATCAGGTAGAATCACCACATGGCAGAGACTCAATACCTTGCATTGTTACGTGGCATTAACGTCGGCGGCAACAACATCATCAAAATGGCGGATTTGAAACTTTGTTTTGAAAATATGGGTTTGAGGGATGTTGTCACTTATATTCAAAGCGGAAATGTGATTTTCAAATCTACTGAAAAAGATAAAACTAAACTGACGAAAAAAATTGAAGTAGGACTATCGGAACGATTCAATTATGAGGCACGCTTGGTGATTGTTTCTCACAAGCAATTGAAACAAACAGTAGAGGAATCTCCGCGTGGTTTTGGTAAACAACCTGATAAATTTCGATATGATGTTATCTTTTTGAAAGAACCGCTCACAGCAAAAGAAGCGATGAAAAATGTACGCATAAAAGAAGGTGTGGATACTGCCGACATAGGTAAAGACGTACTTTATTTTTCTCGTCTTATCAGCAAAGCCTCATCAAGTTATTTGACGAAAATTATTGGGCTACCTGTTTATCAAAACATGACGATTCGTAATTGGAATACAACTACAAAACTGTTGGCGCTGATGGAAAAGAGGTAATCTAATGACTGCTAAACAATTTATTGAGAGACTGAAAGCATTAAGTTCTAAACAAACAGCCAAGGGACATGCTCATCTTGCGGCGGATAAAACTGATGAGATTATGGGCGTGAAGATGGGGCAGATTTTTTCACTTGCTAAAGAATTTATAGACATGCCTTTGGATGAAGTTGAAAAACTGCTTGACCATAATACTCACGAGGCGCGGGTGGGTGCAGTTAGCATTATGGATTTTCAAGCACGCAATAAGAAAACTTCAGCCCAGCGCAAAAAAGAATTATTTGACCTTTATATAAAAAGACATGACCGAATCAACACATGGGATTTGGTAGATCGCTCAGCGATTTGGGTTGTGGGTAGTTATCTGATTGATAAACCGCGTAAGATTTTGTATAAGTTGGCGAAGTCTAAAATGATGGCGGAAAGACGGACTGCCATTGTGACAACATTATTTTTTATCGGCAAAGATGATCTTGATGATGCTTATAAAATTGCGGAAATGATGTTGTTTGATAAAGAAGATTTAATCCACAAAGCCAATGGTTGGGCATTACGTTTTGCAGGTGATAAAGATAAAAAAACGTTTGCTCAAATTTTTGGATGAATATGCGGCGACTATGCCGAGAGTCACATTACGATATGCGCTAGAAAAAATGGATAAGAAAACCAAACAGCATTACATGAATTTGGGGAAAGCGAAGTAGAAAACTGTCAGCCAGAAAAAAAGATGAAGGGGCAGAAGCAAGTTGAAGTCAAATATGAAGCGGGGTTTACATCTGGCTTGACAATATAGAACAAACATTCTAAAATATCTCTCCCCGATTGAAGGCATTAAATTTCAAAAAAAAGAGGCGCACATGAATCAAACATCAAACTGGGTAAAGGGAATTGCGGCTATCACTTTGTTCGTTGAAGATTTAGCGGCGGCGAAACATTTTTATCAGCAAGTTTTTGGGATGACGGTGTTTTATGAAGATAATGACTCAAGTGTGTTTAAGTTTGGGTCTATGCTGGTTAATTTGTTAAAGAGTACAGAAGCGAATGAATTAATTGCGCCTGCTAAAATGGCAAGCCGTGATGCTGGCTCGCGTTTTGTATTTACAATTGAAGTTGATGATGTGGATGCAATGTGCGCCGACCTTGCAACACGTGGCGTGAAATTATTAAATGGTCCGATGAATCGTCCATGGGGTGTGCGGACTGCTAGTTTTATTGACCCTGGCGGTTATATTTGGGAGATTGCGAAATCAATTTAGGCTAATGAATAGAGTCTTGACTCTTGTACAATGTATAGCCACAGAGTACACAGAGACAGATGAGAAAAACCTTTTATTCTCTCTGTGGCTAAAAGAATTTTCCAGAGGACTATTGTATTAATCGAAGTGTTGAGGAGAACAAGAATGAGCCAAGAATTTATTGAGATACGAAATGCGCGTGAAAATAATTTAAAAAATGTTTCTTTGAAAATTCCAAAGCGCAAAATTACGATTTTTACAGGTGTTTCTGGTTCTGGGAAATCTTCGATTGTGTTTGATACGATTGCTACCGAAGCGCAACGCATGTTGAATGAAAACTTTAGTATGTTTGTGCGCACGTTTTTGCCAAAGTACGCTCAACCTGATGCAGATGCGATTGAAAATTTAAGTATGTCTGTGGTGGTGGATCAAAAACAATTGGGTGGTGGTTCACATTCAACAGTGGGGACGACAACTGATATCAACACTGCCTTTCGATTATTGTTTTCAAAAATTGGCAAGCCGTATGTTGGACCTGCTTATATGTTTGGATTTAACAATCCGCAAGGCATGTGCCCAAACTGTAATGGTTTGGGGCGTAAGTTAGATGTTGATTTAGATAAATTTTTAGATACATCGAAATCATTAAATGAAGGCGCGATTTTATTCCCAGAATATGCTGTTAAGTCTTGGGGTTGGAGTTTGATTATCAATACAGGTTTTTTTGACGCTGATAAAAAGTTATCAAAATATTCTCAAAAAGAAATGGATCTACTTTTGCATAGCAAACCTGTCAAAGTTAAAACCAATGTGGGCGCAAAAGACTTTAATTTAACGTATGAAGGCATTGTTGATAAATTCGTCAACAAATATATTAAACGTGATTTGAAAACTATGTCTGAACGGACTCAAAAACAAGTTGAGCCATACATGACCATGGGCGCATGTTCGGAATGTCATGGTGCGAGATTGAGCCAAAATATTTTGAAATGTAAAATCAATGGTTACAACATTGCGGATATGGCAAGCATGGAAATTACCGAGTTGATTAAAGTAGTTAAAGGAATCAAAGAACCTGTTGCGGCGCCGATGGTCAAAACTTTAGTTGAAAGATTACAACACTTAGTTGATATTGGCTTGGAATATTTAAGTTTGAATCGTGAAACGGACACATTATCAGGTGGGGAATCGCAACGTGTGAAGATTGTTAAACATTTAAGTAGTAGCCTCATGGATGTCATGTATATATTTGATGAACCAAGCGTGGGTTTACATCCGCGTGATGTGCATCGCATGAATGAACTTTTACAAAAGTTAAGAGATAAAGGCAATACAGTCATCGTCGTGGAGCATGATCCAGATGTCATCAAAGCGGCAGACCATATTGTCGATGTAGGACCAAATGCGGGCAAGAAAGGAGGCGAAATTGTCTATGAAGGCAGTTATGCAAATCTGCTCAAAGCCAAAACGCTGACAGGTACTCACATCAAAGAAAAAATTTCTATCAAAGATAATTTTCGTTCTCCAACGGGCAAACTTCCAATCAAGAATGCTAAAGCAAATAATTTGAAAAATGTCAGCGTGGATATTCCAACAGGTGTATTAACTGTGGTGACGGGTGTGGCTGGCTCTGGAAAAAGTTCTTTGATTCATGAAGTCTTTTTGAAACAACATCCTGATGCTATTGTGATTGACCAATCTGCTGTGGGTGTGAATAGCCGTTCTAACCCTGCAACTTATACTGGCATTATGGATGATATTCGTAAAGCCTTTGCAACTGCTAATAAAGTGCAACCCGCTTTGTTTAGTTTTAATTCCAAAGGCGCGTGCGAAAATTGTCAGGGACTTGGCGTGGTGTATACAGACTTAGCATTTTTAAGTGAAGTGAAACTTCCCTGTGAAATTTGTGA
Source organism: Chloroflexi bacterium OLB14 (assembly GCA_001567105.1). Taxonomy (GTDB): domain Bacteria; phylum Chloroflexota; class Anaerolineae; order Anaerolineales; family Villigracilaceae; genus Villigracilis. The sequence goes on along the minus strand of LMZR01000005.1, from coordinate 39,412 downwards.
AGGCAAGCGTTTCAAAGATGAAGTGTTGAAATATAAACTTAATGGAAAAAATATTTCAGAAGTTTTATCTATGAATGTTCAACAAGCCTTAGAATATTTTGAAATTAAAGAAGTGAAGCGTGTATTACAAGCCATGAGTGATGTTGGCTTGGATTATTTAAGTTTAGGTCAACCCTTAAGCACATTATCTGGTGGGGAATGTCAGAGAATTAAATTAGCAAGTGAGTTGCATAAAAAGGGAAGTATCTACATTATGGATGAACCCACTACTGGATTGCACATGTCTGATATTGGGCATTTACTGGAAGTGATGAACCGCCTCGTGGATACGGGCAACACGGTACTGGTCATTGAGCATAATCTACACGTCATCAAAAATGCGGATTGGATTATTGATATGGGTCCCGAAGGTGGAAGCAAAGGCGGGGAAGTAGTTTTCGAAGGCACACCCAAGCAGTTGTTAAGTGCGAAGCGTTCGTTGACGAGTCAATATATCAAGAATTAAGTATGGAGTCAGCCAGCTTGCTGGCGTATTTCGGGAGCAAGCTCCCTGACTCCAAAAAGGAAAACACATGAAAACTTTTTATCAAATTTTAGCGAACACAATTCTCGCCAACGTCACCAACATGACCGTTTGGTTCGCCATGATATTTTTTATGTACCTTGAAACAAAATCAGTCACAGCCACTTCGATTGTTTCAGGTATTTTTCTGGTGCTAACTGCTGGTTTAGGAATTTGGTTCGGCAGTTTAGTTGACCATAACAAGAAAAAGAATGTCATGATTCTTTCGGGTGTAATTTCATTAACTATTTACATCATCGGTTTTGGAATTTATATTGCCTTGCCCGCCGAAACATGGAAGAACCCAACCAGCATTGTGCTTTGGTTTTTTAATATATTACTTTTAGTAGGTGTCATTGCAGGTAACATTCGTTCAATTGCAGTGCCAACGCTTGTGACGATTTTAATCCCCGAAGATGAGCGCGCCAAAGCAAACGGATTAATGGGCACAGCCTTTGGTATTGCATTTTTAATTTGTTCTGCCATCAGTGGTATTTTAGTAGGCGCTGGCGGTATGTTTTATGTTTTGATTCTTGGTATGGTAATGATGACACTTTCGATTCTGCACATGTGGTTTTTACCCATTCCAGAAAAAGAAATTGTGCATCTTGAAAATCAACAACCCAAAGTAGATTTACGTGGCACGTATGCAGTCGTCAAAGCAATTCCAGGTTTAATGGCGATGATTCTTTTCACCACCATCAACAACTTTTTAGGTGGCGTGTTTATGGGTCTCATGGATGCTTACGGTTTATCACTTGTTTCAGTTCAAACATGGGGCTTGCTATTTGCATTTATCAGTTGTGGCTTTATCGTAGGCGGCATGGTCATTGCAAAATATGGTTTAGGAAAAAATCCATTAGTAGCCATGTTTATCGCCAACATTATTATTTGGATCGTCTCAGCAGTCTTCACCATTCAACCATCTATTATTTTGCTTTCGGTGGGGATGTTTATTTACATCAGCGTTGTGCCATTCATCGAAGCCGCTGAACAAACGATTTTACAAAAAGTTGTGCCACAAGAAAGACAAGGACGAGTATTTGGATTTGCACAAAGCATTGAACAATCCGCTTCGCCTCTGACGACCTTTGTAATTGGTCCTGTTGCAGAGACTTTTTTCATCCCGTTTATGACTACAGGCGCAGGCGTTGGCTTAATCGGCTCATGGTTTGGGACAGGTCCCGCCCGCGGTATTGCGTTGGTGTTTACAGTCACTGGTATCATCGGTTTAATTCTGACAATGATTGCCATGAATACAAAATATTACAAACAACTTTCAGATGCTTATATGAATAGTAAAAGTGAAGAAGCATTACCTGAAGGTGAGATGGCGTAACGAACAGCATGTCGAGATTGCTTCGCTAATTAAATTTCAGGAGCAATCATGAGGAGTATAAGTATGTCTAAAGTCCGAGTTCACAGTTTTAGTATTTCAATTGATGGTTATGGTGCTGGTCCGAATCAAAACATAGAAACTCCGCTTGGTGTTGGTGGCGAAGATTTGCATACATGGATGATCAAAACAGATTATTTTCAAAAATTGTATGGAGATGGTGACGGCACGAAAGGGATCGACAACGATTTTACAGCGCGTGGTTTTGTCCACATTGGCGCGTGGATTCTTGGACGAAACATGTTTGGACCCATTCGTGGTGATTGGGAAGACAGCAATTGGAAAGGCTGGTGGGGCGAGAACCCTCCATATCATTGTCCAGTATTTGTTTTAACGCATCACCCTAGACCTTCAATCACTATGGAGGGTGGAACTATTTTTCATTTTGTCACTGAAGGTATCCATGTTGCTTTGGAACGTGCCCGTACTGCCGCTAATGGAAAAGATATTCGCATTGGAGGCGGAGTGAGTGTGATTCGTCAGTATCTTCGGGAAAAACTCATTGATGAAATGCATATTCCGATTTCACCATTGATTCTTGGTTCTGGTGAACATCTTTATGAGGGTATTAATTTGTTGGAATTGGGCTATAAACTCACAGAACAAGTTAACACTCCTGATGCAATGCATTTGGTTTTCACAAAGCAGTAAAAGGATTTGATTGTAGAAAACAGTTTTAGGTTTAAGGCAATCTGTTCAGGAGAATTCATGCCCAACAAAAACCCAACATCCGATTTACCAAATATCGGCGCGCCTGCTACGCGTGCATTGGAACATGAAGGTTATACGACTCTTAAGCAATTGACTAAACTCTCCGAGGCGGAGTTGTCGCAAATGCACGGAGTGGGTCCAAAAGCAATTAGAATTTTGAAAGAAGCATTGAAAGCAAAAGGATTATCTTTCAAAGAATCTAAAACAGGGGAGAAGTTGAAGAAGAAAGGTTCACCCGTCAGCCGTACGGATGTTGTAGATAAATTTCTTCTGGGGTTCAGTCACCCACTAAAGGCAGAGATTGAAGCGTTAAGGTCTATCATCAAAGGCGTGGATAAAAATATCAATGAAGAAATCAAATGGAAAGCACCATCGTTCAATTACAAAGGTGAATATTTGGTGACGTTTAATTTATGGGAGACGAAAAAGATTCATTTGGTGTTTCATAACCCAATGATTGCTAAAGTGAAAAGTAAATTGCTTGAAGGAAATTATGAACACAGACGCATGATGTATTTTGCTGATATAAAGGATATCAAAGCAAAACAAAAAGATTTGATTAAGGTGTTGAAAAATTTAATCAAATTACAAAAGTAACATCACGAAAATAAAATGATAGTTAAATATAAAGAAAATCGCCTTAAATGGCTTTGGCAATTAACTCCATTGCAGTTAAAATAATTGATAAAGTTGTTCCAAACAGCACAGCCTGTTTGAGTTTTATAAATAAACGATTTGGAGGTTTAACATGTCACAAAATGGAATTCATGCAATGGTCGGTATCGCTTCTCGTAAGTGGATGCCAAAGCGCGAATGGTTGATGTTAGGTATTGTGTTAGGGAACATGTTCCCCGACCTCGATAATCTTGTCGTTGCTTATGCAACATTAACTGGTGGCGACAAGCATGGCTTGCACCGCACATTCACACACAGTGTTTTTACTATTCTTGCTGTATTGATTGTGTTCTACCTCATCGGCGTAATCTCTAAAAAACCGAAGTGGAACAACTTAGGGCTGGGGCTTGGAATAGGCATTCTTATGCACATTCTGGTAGATCTGGCTGTGTGGTTCAACGGCGTTGAATTGTTATGGCCCCTTGGTGGCGAAGTCAACTTTTGGAGTGGGGTTGTAGTCCCTGATTGGCTGAGCATCATTTTGGATACAGGCGAATTCTTGACCTTTGGTTTGTATTTCCTACTGCTTGTTAATCTCTCTCAAAAAAATAAAACGGATGCAGGACAACGAGGCGTTGCTCGTACATGGGCATATATTGAATTCTTTTTATTCATTGTGTTCACAGTTCTGTTCTTCAGCATTGGTGCCAAAGGTTTGCCATACACCATCTTTGGTGCGTTGTATCTCGTTTCATTGATTGTTGGCATGGTGCTAACAACACGCATGCGAAATACAATAGAAGCAGTTTGATTTACATACTTTTGTAAAACCTGTAAGACCCTATTGTAGATAATAGATGACAATGGAGGATAAATGAACAAGCGTTTTTTTATTACTAGCGCTGGTTTTTGCGTTCGTCTTTATGCTCGTCACACCCGCCCATGCAGATGTCGCTCCACCAGAATCTCCACCAGGCTCCAACATTGACGGTAATTCAGAATCCACACAAGTAAGAATGGTAGCAGAGACAGTTACATTAACTATCTCTGAATACCCTGCCGATAAAGCAATTGCTATGGCAAAGACAGAGGCAGTCTTCACCATGCGCAACCTTGGCACTGTGGAAGAAAAGATGAACGTCCGCTTTCCACTTTCATTTTTCAACGGCGATTCAGATGGCTTCGGCAATTTCCCCGAGATTAAATCTATTGAAGTTAAGATAAATGGCGAAACTGTCCCAACCCGAAAAGAAATACAGTTACGCTATGACAGCGAGTATAGTTATGATGAACGAGAAGAAATTCCATGGGCAGTTTTTGAAGCGGTCTTTCCTCCAAATCAAGATGTCATCATCGAAGTTGTGTATAACGTCCAAGGATTCGGATATTATCCAAATCAAGCTTTCAAATATGTGCTTGAAACAGGTGCTGGCTGGAAGGGAACAATTGGCAGTGCAGAGATCATCCTACGCCTGCCTTATGAAGCCAACAAGAAAAATGTCTGGGTTGAAGAGGTGTCAGGCTACACCGAACCAACCTCAGGTGGCGTTTTTAGTGGCAATGAAGTCCGTTGGAAGTTTGAAGATCTGGAGCCAACCTACGAAAGCAATGTACTATTTGTAGTAGTAACTCCTTCGCTTTGGAAAAAAGTCCTTACGGAAACAGAAAATACATCTAAAAACCCAAACGACGGTGAAGCATGGGGCAGGCTCGGCAAAGCTTATAAGGAGGTCATCCTTGCACCAAAAGGCTGGTTGCGCGGTGATGCCAGCGGCGTTGAAATGTTTGAACTCAGCCGCACAGCCTACGAGAAAAGTTTGTCTCTACTTCCCAATGATCCGCTCTGGCATTATGGATATGCTGAATTGCTGTGGAGTCATTATTATTATTCCGTGTATTGGCCGGGCGAGCCTGACACACAAAATGAATTACCTGCCCTTCTGCGGTCACTCGAAATTGCGCTCAAACTAAAACCCGATCTTCAAGAAGCAAAAGAGCTATTAGATTTTATAAGTGCCATGATTCCTGAAGCCGTGCAAGAAAACGAAGATGGAAGTTTCACCATGCTGGGATTAACCGCCACGCCGCCTCCTCCCACACCTTGGGGCGGATATCTAACCCCAACTGCGCTTCCCACTTTGACCGTTCAACCTGTTACTGTTCCAACAGTGACTGCCTCACCCGCACCTTCTGAGCCTACAACTTCCAATCCGCTTTGTGGAAGTGCCGCAATGATCTTATTAGCCTTTGGCATAGTGACAAGCTTTAAACGAAAGGTGAACTGAAATATCAAAGGAGAAAAAATGAACAAGCGTTTTTTATTACTATCACTGGTCTTTATGCTCGTCTTTATGCTCGTCACACCTGCTCATGCGGATGCTGCCCCGCCAGAGCCTCCGCCAGGCTCCAACATTGACCCTGATTCAGAATTAACGCAAGTAAGAATGGTAGCAGAAACTGTTACGCTCACCGTTTCTGAAGACCCTGTCGCTGATAACAAAGCCATCGCCAAAACGGAGGCGGTCTTCACCATGCGTAATCTTGGCGCTACGGAAGAGAAGTTAAATGTACGCTTTCCACTTTCATTCTTAGACGGCAATTCGAATGGCTATGGACAGTTCCCTGAGATTCAATCTATCGATGTTAAGGTTAATGGCGAAACTGTCCCAACTCAACGGGAGATGCAGCCGTATACTATAGGCGAACCTAATTTAGGCGGACCTAAGCCTAATCGTCATGAACGGGAAGAAATCCCATGGGCAGTTTTTGAAGTGGTTTTCCCTCCAAATCAAGACGTGACCATCGAAGTTGTGTATGATGTTCAAGGATTCGGAATTTATCCGTATCAAGCTTTTAAATATGTGATCGAAACAGGTGTTGGATGGAACGGAACAATCGGCAGCGCGGACGTCATCTTGCGCCTGCCCTATGAAACGAACAAGAAGAATGTTTGGGTTGAAGATATAGTGACAGGTTATCTTCCTGATTGGCATCCGCCTGTGAGTGGCGTTTTTAGCGGCAATGAAGTCCGCTGGAAGTTTGAAAATCTGGAGCCCACTTTCGAAAACAATATGGTGTTTGTCGTGGTAACTCCCTCCGTTTGGGAGAGCATCCTGATTGAAATGGAGAATACATCCAAAAACCCCAACGATGGCGAAGCATGGTGCAGGCTTGCCGATCTCTATCAGGATGTTGTTGATATGAGCCATTATCAGTTACGCAGTGATGCCAGTGGCATTGAAATATTTGAATCAGGCGTCACAGCCTATGAGAAGTGTTTATCCCTGCTCCCCGATGACCCTTCCCATTATTATCAATACGCCAACTTGCTGTGGTTAGACTATTTTAATCAGTATTTACTGGGTCAGCCCGACACACGAAATGAATTGGGCACCATGCTGCAATCCCTCCAAACCGCGCTTGAACTCGACCCCAATTTTGATGAGGCAAAAAGGCTATTGGCTGATATAAATTTCTGGATTCCTGAAGCCGTGCAACAAAATGAAGACGGAAGTTTCACCCTTTTAGGATTAACCGCCACGCCGATTCCTCCCACACCCTGGGGCGCAGATTTAACCCCAACTGCGCTTCCTACTTCGACCATTCAGCCTGTTACTGCTTCGACAGCAACTGCTTCACCCACACCTTCTGAGCCTACAAAAACCTCCAATCCGCTTTGTGGAAGTGCAGGGATGATTCTGCTGGGATTTGGACTCGTGACAGGTTTCAAACGAAAAACAACAAAATGAAAATCCATTTGATGGCCGGCAGAAAATAAGTGAAAACGCATATCGTTCTATTACGTGGAGTGATGCCTACTGGCAAGAATAAAGTCCCCATGGCTCAATTGCGTGAGGTTCTTGCCCAAGCAGGCTTTAAAAATGTACGGACATACATCCAGAGTGGTAATGCGTTGGTAGATACCGATATTTCAGCAAAAGAGTTGGAAACCAAAGTTCATGCTCTAATCAAAAAGCATATTGGAGCCGACTTGGCGATTGTGGTACGCACAGCGAGTCAATTGCAAAACGTATTGAATGAGAATCCATTCAAGGACGGATACGATATCTCCCGCATCTTCTTTGTCTTGTTTGCAGATTCGCCACCTGCGCAAAAGGTCAAAGAACTGTTGGTACAAGATTATTCACCTGAGGAATTGGTGATTATGAAAAATGCCGCCTACATGTTCATCCCCAACACCTATGGCAGTGGTAAACTCTCCAATAATTATCTGGAAAAGAAATTAGGCATTGCGGCAACCACTCGCAATTTCAATACATTGACCAAATTAATCGAGATGAGCAAATGAAAATCCATTTGATAGACGGCACATACGAACTCTTCCGTGCCCACTTTGGCGCGCCGCCGAAAAAATCCCTCAGCGGACAAGAAGTAGGCGCAACGCTGGGCCTCATCCGCAGTTTGTTGATGTTATTGCAAACCGAAGGCGTAACTCACGTTGCCGTTGCGTTTGACCATGTGATCGAGTCGTTTCGTAACAAAATGTATGCAGGCTACAAAACCAGTGAAGGCGTTGACCCAATCATCTTAAATCAATTTGAGATTGCTGAAAAAGCAGTCTCCGCTTTGGGTGTGCCAGTTTGGTCAATGGTTAAGTTTGAAGCAGATGATGCCATTGCAACAGCAGTGACAAAATTCAAAAAAGAAAAATCTGTAGAGCAAGTTATCATTTGTTCAGTTGATAAAGATTTGACTCAAATGGTAGAAGGCAAAAAAGTCATCTGTTGGGATCGCAGACGTGAGATTCTTTTAGATGAAAAAGGTGTGGTTGAAAAATTTGGCGTAAAACCAGAATCGATTCCTGATTATCTCGCCTTAGTAGGTGACTCAGCAGATGGCTACCCTGGCATCAAAGGTTGGGGAGAAAAATCTGCATCAACGATTTTGGCGAAATATAAACATATCGAATCCATTCCCAAAGACCCGAAGAAAATTCCATTGAGTTTAGGCCGAGCAACGACATTGTTAGAAAATTTGCAAACCAATTACAAAGATGCTTTGTTGTTTAGAGAGTTATCTACTTTGAGACAAGATGTTCCATTAAAGGAAAGTTTGAAAGATTTAGAATGGAGAGGGGCTACCGAAAAGTTTAAGAGAGTGTGCGTTGAATTGCGAGAAGGAAAAATTGTGGAGCGAGTCAAGAAGTGGCGATGATGAGCTAGGCTTGCCTCTTTTTTATTTAGCTAACTTAAACATCGAAACCTTTGCTCCTTCATCGAGTAATTCAAAGCCATTTTTTTCTAATACTCGTTTGGATGCAATATTATGATTTGCAACTTCAGCAAACAATGGGCGAATTTTTACCTCAAGCAATAGGGCAGATATTGCTGCATTGGCAATCCCTCTGCCCCAAAACTGTTTGCCGACCCAATAGCCAATTCTTTGCTCATATTTTCCTTCTTTCCAACAAAGGATATGACCTGCAATCTTTTCTTTATATATAATTGTTCGGGCAACGATGGCTTTATTTCTCAAGATACCTTCCCAATGACGCATAAACTCGCCTTTATCCTTTGATGGATAAGCAGATATGGCAACAGCTTCAGGATCAAGTTGTTGTTGAAATAGAGTTGGTAGATCGCTCTGGACAACTGAGCGCAAGGTGATTTTAGTCATTACGGTATCTCATCCACATCATACGGCTCAGTATCGTAGGTCACGCTTGCAGTGTGACTGACTTGCTATAGGCTTTCAATTTGTTCACGAATTAAAGTATTTAGTTTTTTAATCACTTCATTAAATTGTTTGGCTGGTAATTTGCAACTAAATTCTGCTTTTCTTATTTTCCAATCCAAATTTTTAACTTGGTCAGATAATATTGCCCCTTTTACTTCTAATCCTTCTGGTATCAAAACTTCAAACGGATATCCTTTGACTTGGCTAGTAATTGGGCAGAGAATTGCTAAACCAACTTTTCCGTTATATGCTTTTGGAGATAAGACTAAAGCAGGTCTATGACCTGCTTGTTCATGCCCTGCTTGAGGATTAAACATAACCCAAACGATGTCGCCGCGATCAGGAATATATGCCATTTTTTTACCAAACTTCATTTCCTAAAGGCAAACCTGACATCAATTTCGTGATGCAAATTATTTTTATTTATATCTGCCAGTAATTCTTCAAGAGTCCAGACTTTGTCCGATACAGGTGTGACGATAATTTGCCCCTCTAAAATTTTGATTTCTACTATTGAATCATTTTCTAATTGCGCATCTAAAGCAAAGGCTTTTGGAATTCGTAAGGCAAGGCTGTTGCCCCATTTTTGGACTTTTGTGAGCATAAGGTATCTCCTTCTGTATCTACAATAAAGATACACCTTTTTGCTCAATTAATCAAGTGCAGATGAACTTGTAGGTCACGCTTGTAGCGTGACTGACTAATTCGTCACGTTGAAAACGTGACCTACAAATTACGGTATCTCATCCACATCATACGGCGTGACTTGATAAACGAAATAGTTTAACCAATTCGAGAATAACAAATTGGCATGTCCACGCCAGCGGACGTTGGGTGTTTGTGTGGGGTCATCATGTGGATAATAATTTTGGGGAACATGAATCGGCAAGCCTTTATTTACATCACGGTCGTATTCTGCTTTGAGAGTCAATGGATCATATTCAGAATGACCTGTTACAAAAAATGGCGTCCATCTTTTGAGGCGATAATGTAAACGCCCGCTTCATCGGAATAAGCAAGAATTTCTAAATCGTCAACTTGCAAAATATCTTCACAACGTATTTCGGTGTGACGCGAATGTGGGGCATAGAAAAAATCGTCAAATCCGCGCAACAGGTTGGAGGCGACGCCCTGAGCCTGTCGAAGGGTCAAAGAATAGAGGCGGTGTTCGTAGACTCCAAACATCTTATTCGGTAAATCATATTTTGGGATTTTATATTTATGATACAAAGCGGCTTGCGCTCCCCAACAAATATTGAAAGTTGATTCAACATTCGTTTCAGCCCAATCCAAAATTTGAGTCAGTTCATCCCAATAATCCACTTGTTCAAATGGCATGTGTTCAACAGGCGCACCCGTGATGATGAGACCATCAAATTTTTCGCGTTTGATTTCATCAAAGGTGACGTAATGTTTTAACAAATGTTCAGCCGCTGTATTTTTTGCTTGATGTGTGGCTGTATGAATTAAGGTCACATCCACCTGCAATGCGGAATTAGATAACAAACGCAAAAGTTGCGTTTCGGTGATAACTTTGGTGGGCATCAGATTCAAAATGGCAACACGCAAAGCACGAATGTCTTGATGTGATGCGCGATCTTCATCCATCACGAAAATATTTTCACGTTCAAGGATGAAGCGCGCAGGAAGTGTAGTTGGAATTTTTACAGGCATGGTTCTTTCCATAATCGGTGGTTGAGTAGGGGCGAGGTTTTCTCGCCCCGTATCGAAACCACCAGTTATATTTTTACTTTTTATTTTATGTTTACATATTATTGCTGGTTTCGATACGCCCTTTGCAATAAACGTTTCGACAGGCTCAACGTGACGACTCAGGGCTACTCAACCAGCGGATTAACTCAACGCTTGATTCAAATCCCAAAGAATATCTTTAATATCTTCAAGACCAATACTCAAGCGAATAAAATCAGGGCTGACGCCTGCAGAAATTTGTTGCGCTTCGGTCAGTTGACTATGTGTAGTAGAGGCAGGATGAATTGCCAAACTGCGTGCATCACCTACATTGGCGAGGTGACTGAACAGTTGCAGGCTTTCAATAAACTTCTTGCCCGCTTCCACGCCACCTTTAATACCAAAACCGAGAATTGCACCAGCACCTTTTGGTAAATATTTTTTAGCACGTTCATAATCAGGGTGGCTTTTGAGTCCAGGATATTTAACCCAACTCACTTTTGGATGCTTCTCTAAAAATTCTGCAACTTCTTGTGTGTTTTGTACATGACGTTCAACTCGCAAATTTAATGTTTCCAAACCTAATAAAGTTTGCCATGAATTGAACGGTGATTGGCACGCGCCAATATCACGCAACACATGCACACGCGCTTTGATTGCAAATGGTGGCAAACCTGCTTCAGTTAATGATGAATACACCAATCCATGATACGAAGGGTCTGGCGTGTTGAAGTTTTCAAACTTGCCATTACTCCAATCATAGTTACCGCCATCTACAATGATTCCACCAATAGAGGTGCCATTGCCTGTGATAAATTTTGTAGTGGAATGAGTGACTACATGCGCGCCCCATTCAAACGGGCGGAAGAGATACGGCGAAGCAAAAGTATTATCAATAAGCAAAACAAGTTTATGTTTCTTTGCAATTTCTGCCACTTCTTCAAATGGAAACACAGCAATATCAGGATTACCCAACGTTTCACCGTAAATGATTTTTGTGTTGGATTTAATTGCCGCTTCAAAATTCTTCGGGTTAGTTGGGTCAACGAATGTGACCTCGATGCCTAACTTCGGCAGTGTGTAAGCGAATTGATTGTATGTGCCACCATATAAACGTGATGATGTGACGATATGATCCCCTGCATTGAGCAATGTGAAAATCGCTTGTGCTTGCGCCGCATGACCTGAACTGGTTGCTAGCGCCGCTACACCACCTTCTAATGCGGCAATGCGTTGCTCTAACACATCGGTTGTTGGGTTCATCAAACGTGTGTAAATATTTCCCAACTCTTTTAGTGCAAATAAATTGGCGGCATGTTCAGTGCTTTTGAATTGATAACTTGTTGTTTGATACAAAGGCACTGCGCGACTTCCCGTTGTGGGGTCGGGGCTATAACCAGCATGTAATTGCTGGGTAGCAAAACCTAACTGACGTTCTGAAATTGTGGACATTGTATTGAGTCTCCTCTTGAAAATTTTTAACTAAATTCCGCCTGTCAGAAGAGTCAAATTTTTTTATGCGCTTAAAAAATTACCTCTTCTGAAAGTACAAGAAGAGGCATACGTCTATACCGTCCTCTCATCTTCCAGATAATAAATAGCATGTGCTATTCTTATTTGCCGAATTTGGCACCGTTTTGGCTTTTGCATTTGGCTAATAGCCATTTGCTAATTGCTAATCGGTTGCCGAAGCTTCAAAGGGTCGGTCCCTCCGCTTCTCTGGATAAGAGCGAATATTTAATTTCGCGGTTTATATCATGGTGTTATAAAATTTGTCAAGATTTTTTTCGGTGGTCGAGTAAGTTGAGGCGATAGCCGAAACTGTATCGAGACCACAAGATAATAAATAATTTTATTTTTATAAATTACTGATGATCTCGATACGTCACTCGAAAATCACTCGTGACTACTCGACCATCGCGTTTACAATAAACCTTCATTCACCAACAACTCAGCATTATAGATAGAACCACCAGCCGCACCACGAATTGTGTTGTGTGATAAAACAACAAACTTAATATCAAAGATTGAATCTTCTCTGATGCGACCCACAACTGTAGACATGCCTTTACCTGTTAACCGATCTAATCTTGGCTGAGGACGATCCGCTTCTTCTCTCACGCTGATAACTGGTCGCGGACTCGACGGCAGATTCTTGGCTGATTCAGGTGCAGAATAATTTCGCAGAATATCAGAAACAACTTGAAGGTCAGGTTGAGGCGTTGATAATGCTACGCTCGCGCAGACAGTATGACCATCCAACACTGCCACGCGATTCGTATGTGCTGAAAATTTAATATCCGCAAATTCTATGAACGCTCTAGGCGGCGTCCCCGCCGCCGAATCATATCCCGCCGAGGACGGCGGAACGAGCGACTCAATATATTTGCCAAGCATCTTACGCGGTTCTAATTCAACTTTTTCTTCTTCACCATTGATGTTTGGAATGATGTTATCAATAATATCCATTGACGAAACACCAGGATAACCCGCGCCAGAAAGTGCTTGCATTGAAACTGCAAAAACTTTTTTCACACCAAAAGCATCATCCAATGCTTTGAGCGCAACAGTTAAACCTGTGCTGGTGCAATTTGGATTAGTGATAATACAGCCACTCCAATTTTTATTTTTTCTTTGTGTTGTGATGAGATGAATATGATTCGCATTCACTTCGGGAAGTAACAACGGCACATCATCTGCTTGACGAAATGCAGAAGCATTTGAACAAACAGCCACACCTGCTTTTGCAAATTGAGGTTCGAGTTCTTTGGCAACGTCACTATGCAATGCCGAAAAAACAATTTTTGCTTGTACTGCTTCAACAGATGCAGGTACGATGATCATATCTTTTGCATAATCAGGCATAGGCGAATCTAATATCCATCTCGTTGCTTGCGAGTATTTTTGATTCACTGAACGATCAGATGCCGCCAATGCAACAACTTTGAACCATGGATGATTTTCTAATAACGAAATAAATCGCTGACCAACTGAACCTGTTGCGCCAAGAACTGCTACGGGAATTTGATTCATAATAATTTTTCCTTTTAGGTATATTCGGTGGTTGAGTAGCCTGAGGCGTATCGAAACCACCTGTAAATAAGATAATTTTTGTTAAATAAATTTTCTTGTAACATGCTGGTTTCGATACGGGCTTCGCAACAATCGCTCAGCCCTACTCAACCAGCGTGTATTTATTGAACTATCAACTCATGCAACGCTTTGACTGCATTCTCTGTATCATTTGCATCTACAACTAAACTAATCGAAACTTCAGATGAACCTTGTGCAATAGCAAGTACATTCACACCATTATTCCCTAATTGACTAAAAACTTTTCCTGCTACACCTGGCGTATGTTTCATACCTGCACCGACAACAGTCACAATTGATACATCATCAGTTGACCAAACTCTATCAATATCGTCATCTTCAATTTCATGTGCAAATGTTTTTTCAAGTGCACTCAAAACATTGTCAGCCGTTTCTGCTGGCACTGCAAAACAGATGGATTGTTCAGATGATGCTTGCGTAATTAACGGCACGCTTGTTTTTGTAGATGCCACTGCAGCAAATGCACGCGCCGCCACACCTGGCACGCCCAACATGCCACGTCCTTCAATTGTCACCAATCTTTGTTTTTGAATTGCGGTCACTGCTTTAATTACACGCCCATTCTTTTTTCTGCTGGCAATTAGTCGCGTCCCTTCGTGTGTTGGATTAAACGTGTTGCAAATTCTTAATCCAATACCTGCTTCAACAACTGGTCGAATCGTTTTGGGATGCAATACTTTCGCGCCATAATATGCTAACTCGGCGATTTCTCCATAACTGATTTCTGATAATGTTTTGGCTGATGAAACGATTCTTGGGTCAGTAGTCATGACTCCATCCACGTCAGTCCAAATCCAAACATCATCAGATGGCAAAACTGAACCGATAATAGCAGCGGAGTAATCGCTTCCACCCCGACCTAAAGTTGTTACTGCTCCATCAACATTTGCCCCGATGAAGCCTGTTGTGATAACGATATTGCCTTCATCCAATATTGGATTTAATAATGCTTGTGTTTTTTCTTTGGTGGTTAAAAAATCAGGATGTGCATTCTGAAAATTTGAATTGGTGACAATAAACTCAGTAGACTCGATCCCTTTGGCTTTAATTCCCGACTCATTGACCACAGCCGTTAACAACCTCAAACTCATTCTTTCTCCCAACGAAGCAACTGCATCCAACGCGCGCGGACTCGCTTCACCGAGAATCTGAATCGCTGAACATAAATTAACAAAGATTTCAATTAATTTATTAATTTCCTTTTTCGTTTCTTCAAGCAATGATTTATTTTTTATCAACGCTTCTGCGGCAGAGAAATGTTTTTCTCGAAGTTTTGATTCAGCATCTGAAACAGAACCAACTATCTGGTCAGTAGGGAGGCGAGCAGAATCCAATAATAAATTTGTCACCCCAGCCATCGCCGAAGTCACAACTACAATGCGAGTCCAATCTTTTTTTGCATCACGAATAATTTGAGTCGCATTCATCAGCGCTTTTGCAGAACCAACTGACGTACCTCCAAATTTCATCACCAATGTTTTTTGCATAAATTCTCCTTGTATTCCCCTCTCTTCACAGGACGCGTGCCACGAAGTGGTAGAGGGGTGAGGGGTGAGGTCAAAAAAAAACGCCCCGCGTAATCCGCGAGGCGTTGTGTTTTGACTTAACCTATTTTGTTTCGGTCACATCATCCCAAACACAAATTCCTCACGGAAAGCCGAGAGGTAGTAGTGAACATGGACATATAACAGTGAACCGATTTCATGTTGGGCGGTATTCTATGTGAGAGAGGGAGATGTGTCAAGAGGAGAGTTTTTATTCGTCACTTTTTCATATGCACTGCGTTAACTGATTATTGATACAATTCCGTATAAAATAGCTGGAATAAAATAAGGGTAATAAATGAATGTCTATATGAAAAAAGTTTTCCTCCTTTCTCTTTTGCTGTTGATAACAATTGTGTCTTGTACAGCACAGAATCAGACGAATGTAAATGAATCCTCTCTTGTATTAGAAGATTGTATATTAACTTCTTCGTTGGGTAATCAAGTAGATGCAAAATGTGGAGCTCTGATAGTTCCAGAAGACCGCGCAAACCCGCAGGCTAGGACAATTGAATTGTATGTTGCAGTGATTCCTGCTATTAAACGCAACCCACAACCTGATCCATTATTTTTGTTAGCAGGCGGACCTGGGCAATCTGCGATTGAGTCATTCCCTGTGATGATTCCGCTGCTTAATCAAATTCATGAAGATCGTGATATTGTTTTGGTTGACCAACGTGGCACGGGTAAATCAAATCCATTGCGCTGTTTAGATGCAGAGGATGAAAATTTAGAACCCGAACAGGCAGTTGAATTGCTCAAAGATTGTCCTGATAAACTCAATGCAGATGTGCGTTTTTATAATACTGAAATTGCGATGGAAGATTTAGATGAAGTTCGTGCCGCTTTGGGGTATGAAAAAATCAATCTTTATGGTGCCTCGTATGGAACACGCGCTGCATTAACATATTTACGCATGTTTCCTGAACATGTTCGTACAGTCACATTAGATGCTGTTGTTGACCCAACTTTTGTTTTGTTTATGACTTCTGCACAAGATGGTCAAACTGCATTGGAGTCGTTGTTCGCACGCTGTGAAAATGATGAGGCTTGTAAAACAGCTTTCCCGAAGTTGCGAAGCGAATTTACTTCTTTGCTTTCTCGTTTAGAAGAATCACCAGCAGAAATTTCAATACCACACCCAGTTACTAATCAGGCTGTGGACATAACTGTTACGCCAGAAATTATCACAGGTATGGTTTTTAATACAATGTATGTTCCAGATTTTGCGGTCACATTACCATTGGCTATTCATTTAGCGTATGCCGATGAAAATTATATTCCGTTGATTGCACAAGGTTTGCAAGTGAATGGTAATTTGTATGATGGTATGTTTTATGCGGTTGCATGTACAGAAGATGCGCCGTTAATTTCTGCTGAAGAAGCAACTGAAAGTAGTGAGCAAACTGTGTTTGAAGATAGAACTGTTCTCCTTTCCAATGTGTGCAGTGAGTGGCAAAAAGGTCAGGTCTCTGATGCGTTTCGCTCCCCAATTACATCGGATGTCCCTGTATTGGTTCTTTCTGGTGAGGCAGATCCGATTACACCACCTTATCATGCTGAAAAAGTTGCGGAGAGTTTAACGAATGAATTGCATCTTATTTTTGATGATATGGGACATGGCAATTTATCTAGTTTTTGTAGTGTCAATATCTTTAATGATTTTATAGAAAGCGCTTCAATTGACGGGCTAGATGTTTCGTGTGTGGATGCAGTTCAGCCACCTCCATTTTTTGTTAATTTCAGTGGACCTCGTCCATAATAAGTTAAAGGCATAATTATGATTCAAGTTCAAGGTCTTTCAAAATCTTTTGGAAAAGTAAAAGCCGTGCAGGAAGTTTCTTTTTCTGCACCAGATGGTGAAATTACTGGGTTGCTTGGTCCTAATGGAGCAGGTAAAAGTACAACATTAAGAATGTTATACACTTTGTTAAAACCCGAAGGCGGAACTGCAAAAGTGGATGGTTTTGATGTGACAGAATCGCCAGTTGAAGTACAGAAACGCATCGGTGTTTTGGCAGATGCGCGAGGTTTGTACCTGCGTTTGACCAGCCGAGAAAATATCCGCTATTATGGCCGCTTGCATGGTTTGGAAGGGGAACAGTTAGAAAAACAAATTGATTCATTGCTGGTTTTATTAGATATGCAACACATTGCAGATAGAAAAACAGAAGGTTTTTCTACAGGGGAAAAATTAAAAGTTGCCATTGCCCGTGCTTTGGTACATAACCCGAAAAATATTTTGTTAGATGAACCAACCAATGGTTTAGATGTGATGAGCACACGCGCTATGCGTCAGTTTGTGTTGCGCTTGCGTGAAGAAGGCAAATGCGTTTTATTTACAAGCCACATTATGCAAGAAGTTGCCGCGCTATGTAATCAGATTGTGATTATTGCAAAAGGTAAAGTTTCGGCTAACGGAACGCCAGAAGAACTACGAAAACAAACTGGTAAAGAAACTTTGGAAGATGCTTTTGTTGCTGCCATTGGTTCTGAAGAAGGGCTGGGATAATGAAAAATATACTTGTTATCTTTCAAAAAGAAATGCTTGATAACCTGCGAGATACTCGTAGTTGGATGACGGGTTTCTTTTGGTTACTTTTTGGACCGTTATTATTTGGCGGCATGATCGTGATGTTAGGCAATACTTTTAAAGAAAGTACCGAGAAGCCACTATCTTTACCTGTTTTAGGTGTAGAACACGCACCAAATTTGATTAAGTTCCTTGAACAACAAAATGTAATTATCCTACCAGCCCCAGCAGACCTGCAAGCGGCAGTCATTGCTGGTGATATCAATGTTGCCTTGATTATCCCAGAAAATTATGGCGAGGATTTTTCTGCTGGTGAAACTGCTGCTGTGCAACTTGTCTTTGATAGCACCCGTCAATCTGCTATTGTAGATATAGAGCGTGCCAAAAATGTAATCCAATCTTATAGCAGATACATTGGCGTTTTGAGATTAAGTTTACGTGGTGTTAGCCCAGAGGTAATGAGTGTGATTCAAATTGAGGAAATGGATACAGCCACTCCGCAAAGCCAAGCTTTGATTTTCCTTTCGATGTTGCCCTATTTTATTATCTCTGCTATTTTCAATGGCGCATCACCTGTAATTATAGATGCTACTGCAGGTGAAAGAGAACGTGGTTCGTTAGAGCCGTTGTTGATTAATCCTTTATCACGCAGCTGGGTTGTGATTGGGAAACTGCTTTCAGCAATGCCTTTTGCGATTATAACTTTGCTAATTACATTAGGTGGGTTTGCGGCTGTATTTCAAATTTTGCCAATAGAAGAATTACTTGGCATTCAAATTGGTTTTAATCTAAGCACATTGTTTTCTATTTTCTTAATTTGTTTGCCAATTGTTTTCATTGCATGTGCTATTCAAACCTTAATTGCTTCGTATGCTAAAACAACTAAAGAAGCGAGCACTTACTTGCCTTTTGTGAGCTTAATTCTTGCCTTACCTGGTATGGCGTTAGCATTCCTTCCAGTTAAGCCAGAATTATGGACGATGTTGATTCCAACCTTTGGCCAACAGATTTTGATTAATCAATTTTTACGCGCTGAACCAATTTCTGGGATGAATATTTTTATTTCTGCTTTGGCTACAATACTTATTTCATTAGTTATTACTTTTATCGCAGTGAAACTTTATGAAGGAGAGAGGATTATTACCGGGAAGTAATAATCCTCTCATGTTAGCCGAATCCTACATTAACCCCTTGACGAATTTCCGTTTCTGCCTATAATCGGCGAAATTACAAACACATGAGCACCATTTTCTCTCTCTCCCTTATTAGCATCCTTATTGTAGTCCTCATTATTGAAGGACTATTTTCGGTTAGGATGGCAATGGTGAGAGTGAAGAAGTAAAAAAACACACTTACGAAAATGCAGAGAGCCGCCTAACCATAGGCGGCTTTTTTGTTATCAAAAGTACAGACGATAGACCATAAACCACAGACCATATAGCATCGTCCATCGTCAACGGTCTATCGTCAATAAGGAGAAGTATGCGTTCAGATACAGTCAAAAAGGGATTTGATAAAGCACCACATCGGGCGTTGTTGCGTGCCACAGGCTTGCAAGATGATGATTTCAACAAGCCTTTTGTTGCTATTGTCAATTCTTATGTGGATGTTGTGCCTGGTCATGTGCATTTGCAAGATTTCGGCAAATTGGTGAAACAAGCAGTACGCGAAGCAGGTTGTGTGCCTTTTGAATTTAATACCATTGGTGTGGATGATGGAATTGCTATGGGTCATTTGGGGATGAAGTACTCGCTTCCTTCTCGCGAACTAATTGCTGACTGTGTGGAGACTATGATCGAAGCTCACAGGTTTGATGCTATGGTATGCATCCCAAATTGTGACAAGATTGTGCCTGGCATGTTACTTGGCGCAATGCGAGTTAACATCCCAACGATTTTTATTTCAGGTGGGGCAATGAAAGCAGGCATGACTCCCGAAGGCGAGGCGATAGATTTAGTTTCAGTGTTTGAAGGCGTGGGGGCATTTTCAGCAGGCAAGATAGATGAAAAAAGATTAACAATTTTAGAAAAATTTGCTTGTCCATCTTGTGGTTCATGTTCTGGCATGTTCACTGCTAATTCAATGAATTGTTTGATGGAAGTATTAGGGCTTGCACTTCCATATAACGGTTCAGCATTAGCAAAAACTCCTGAACGTGAAGCATTGGCAAAACAAGCGGCGAAGCAAATCACCACTTTGATTGAACGTGATATTAAGCCAAGAGATATTGTCACAGCCGAAGCGATAGATGATGCTTTTGCATTAGACATGGCAATGGGTGGTTCATCTAATACAGTTTTGCATACATTAGCATTAGCAAACGAAGCAGGTGTAGATTATCCGCTAGAAAGAATCAATGCCGTAGCAGATAAAGTTCCGCATATTTGTAAAGTGAGTCCAGCGGGTAAATGGCACATGGAAGATGTTCATCGAGCAGGTGGAATCCCAGCGATATTAAACGAAATTCAGTGGGGAACAGGTATGTTGCATTTTGATCGCTTAACAGTGACAGGAAAAACATTAGGCGAATCGATTCAAGGGGCAGATATCAAAGATGAAGAAGTTATCCGAAGATATGACAATGCACATTCTAAACGAGGTGGTTTATCTATTTTATTTGGTAATCTCGCGCCAAACGGTGCTGTTGTAAAAGTTGGTGGCGTAAGTGAATCTATGATGAAGTTTGAAGGACCTGCTGTCATTTTTGAATCACAAGAAGAATGTATGGCTGGAATTTTGAAAGGTCAAGTGAAAGCAGGCGATTGTGTTGTGGTGAGATATGAAGGTCCAAAAGGCGGACCTGGTATGCAAGAAATGTTATCGCCGACATCAGCCATTATGGGTCAAGGGCTTGGCGATAAAGTTGCATTGATAACGGATGGAAGATTTAGCGGTGGGACACGTGGGGCATGTATTGGTCATGTATCACCAGAAGCGGCGGCGGGAGGTCCGATAGCAGCACTTAAGGCTGGGGACATAATCCAAATTGATTTGACAGCACGCAGTTTGCAGGTCAAGTTAAGTGAAGCGGAAATTAAAAATCGGCTTGAGGCGTTGCCAGAGTTCAAATCAAAAACAACATCAAAATGGTTGAAGCGATATTCACATTTTGTCACCAGTGCAGATACGGGCGCGGTGTTGGAATCGTAGGTCACGCTTGTAGCGTGACGATAGAAATTAATTTTGTTAGTCACGTTGAAAACGTGACCTACATTAAGGAGTGAGAATGAAATTAAAAGGTGCAGAAATTGTTTGGGAATGTTTGATGCGTGAAGGTGTGGAAGTTGTGTTTGGTTACCCAGGTGGTGCCAACATGCCGATTTATGATGCTATGTTGAATTATCCTGTGCATCATGTGTTGGTGAGGCATGAGCAAGGGGCGGCGCACATGGCGGATGGATATGCTCGCGCTTCGGGGAAAGTTGGTGTTGCAATGGCGACATCTGGTCCAGGTGCTACAAATTTGGTAACAGGTATTTGTACTGCTATGATGGATTCTGTTCCTGTTGTTTTTATCACTGGTCAAGTGGCGGCGCATTTAATTGGTGGTGATGCTTTTCAAGAAACAGATGTAACTGGAATCACTTTGCCGATTACAAAACATAATTATTTAATAACACGGGCTGATGAAATTGCAGAAACAATTCGCGAAGCATTTTATATTGCTCGCAGTGGCAGACCTGGTCCTGTGTTGATTGATATTTGTAAAAATGCTCAAGTTGAAACTTGTGAATTTGTTTTCCCTGAAGAAGTGAAATTAGCGGGTTATCAACCTGTGATGCGTTCACCGAAGAAATTATTAGACCAAGCCGTTGATTTAATTGAAAAAGCAAAGAAGCCAATTATTTTATGTGGGCATGGTGTCTTGATGTCTAAAGCAGAAGAGGAGTTGATGCAATTTGCAGTTAAGACTCAAACGCCAGTAGCGAGTACGTTGTTGGGCTTAGGTGCGTTCCCTGCTTCACATGAATTAAGTTTGGGGATGATGGGTATGCATGGTGAAGTGCATACGAATTTAGCAATTCAAAATTCGGATTTGATTTTGGCTTTCGGTATGCGTTTTGATGATCGCGTAACTGGTACGTTGAAAACGTATGCACCGCGTGCTAAAAAGATTCATATTGAAATTGATCCATCTGAAATTCATAAAAATGTTTTTGTAGATGTGCCTTTGGTTGGTGATTTGAAAAATGTGTTATCCGATCTAATTCCTTTAGTTGATGAATATGACCATGATGAATGGAAGAAAGAAATTAATGAGTGGAAAGCCGAAGCGGATTCTCGCAGTATTATGAATTGGGAAGAAGATGGAAAATTATATGTGGCTCATCTGATTGCTGATATTTGGAAAGCAACCGATGGCAATGCCATTGTCACAACGGATGTGGGTCAACATCAGATGTGGGCGGCGCAATATTATTCTTTGGATAAACCGAATCGTTGGCTGACTTCTGGTGGGGCAGGGACAATGGGCTTTGGTTTACCTTCGGCTATCGGTGCATGGTTTGCGGCGAAAGATCAAGAGATTTGGGCAATTGCTGGTGATGGTGGATTCCAAATGACTGCCGCTGAATTAACAACTGCTGTGCAAGAAAATGCAAATGTTAAAGTTGCCATTATGAATAATCAATATTTGGGGATGGTAAGGCAGTGGCAAGAATTTTTCTTTGACAAACGTTATTCAGCAGTGAATATGCTCACACCAGATTTTGTCAAATTGGCTGAGGCGCATGGCGTGCCTGCTCGGAGAGTCACCAAGCATGAGGAAGTGAATGAAGCGATTGAATGGGCAAGAAAAACTCAAGGTCCAGTTGTGTTGGAATTCAGAGTCGAGCAAGAAGAAGCAGTTTATCCAATGGTGCCAACAGGGGCGGCGCTGGATGAAATGATACAGAGACCTGTGAAAACAGTTTGAGAAACATATAGCCTTTCCTTTTTTTCGTTGTGATGAAAGAGGAAAGAAGAAAGAGAATTGGAGAATTATGAATTACAAATTTATTGCATTAGTAGAGAATAAACCTGGTGTATTGAATCGTATCGCCTCTTTGTTTCGCAGACGAAATTTTAATATTGAATCTTTGAATGTAGGTACAACTGAAAACTCGGATGTTTCACGCATGAGTATTGTGGTGGATTGCCCGAATGGTGATATTGATGCGCATCGTATTGAGGCGAATCTTTATAAGTTGGTCAACGTGATTGATGTGCAAGATGTGACTCATCAACCAACGGTAACAAGAGATTTGGCTTTGATAAAGGTGAGAGTGGGTCCTGAGCGTCGTGCCGAAGTTAATGGCTTGGCTGAAATTTTTCGCGCGCGCATTGTAGATGTGGCAATTGATTCTGTGATTGTTGAAATTACAGGAACAGAAGACAAGATTGAAGGCATGATTGAATTGCTTCGCCCGATTGGAATTGTGGAAATGGTTCGCACGGGTCAAGTTTCTATGACGCGTGGTGTGAATGATGGTGTGCGCCGTATGCCTGGTATGAATGGTAATCAGCATGAAAATGTGATGGATATGGTGGAGATGGCGCCGTGAGAAAGTGGATAAGTAGATAAGTAGACAAGTAGGAAGTGGAAAGTAGAAAGTAGGTAAGTAACCTGTGTACCTGTTTCCTTGTTTACCTATTTACTTCTTTACCTCAAACATAAATTAGGAGAATTATAAAATGGCAAAAATTAATTTCGGTGGTGTGGAAGAGGAAGTTGTAACGCGTGATGAGTTTTCACTTGATAAGGCGCGTGAAGTTTTGAAAGATGAAGTTGTGGCTGTGTTGGGTTATGGTGTGCAAGGACCTGCGCAGGCAATGAACATGCGTGACAATGGAATTAAAGTAATTGTTGGTCAACGCGAAGGCACAAAAAATTGGGATAAGGCAATTGAAGATGGTTGGGTGCCTGGTGAAACTTTATTTTCTGTTGAAGAAGCGGCGGAAAAAGGAACTGTGATTCAGTATTTGTTATCCGATGCGGGGCAACGTTCGCAATGGTCGAAGATTGTTGAGAATTTGAATCAAGGCGATATGCTTTATTTTTCGCATGGATTTTCTGTCACTTTCAAAGATGATACTGGTGTGATTCCTCCGCCTCATGTGGACGTGGCGTTGGTTGCCCCAAAGGGGTCTGGTCGTAGCGTGCGAACAAATTTCTTAGACGGTTCTGGAATCAATGCTAGTTTTGCAGTACATCAAGATGCGACAGGTAAAGCAAGAGAAAGAACAATTGCGTTAGGCATTGCTATTGGGGCTGGATATTTATTCCCCACTACTTTTGAAAAAGAAGTGTATTCAGATTTAACAGGTGAACGTGGTGTTTTGATGGGTGCTTTAGCAGGTGTGATGGAAGCACAATATAACGAACTTCGTAAGAATGGACATTCTCCGTCAGAAGCATTTAATGAAACAGTTGAAGAATTGACTCAATCATTGATTCGGTTGGTTGGTCAGAATGGTATGGATTGGATGTATGCCAATTGCTCCACTACTGCGCAACGTGGCGCATTAGATTGGAAAAATAAATTCCGTGATGCAGTTGCGCCTGTGTTCAAAGATTTATATCAAAGTGTAGTATCTGGTAATGAAGCGAGAATCACTTTGGAAGCGAATAGCAAACCTGATTATCGTGAAAAGCTGGATAAAGAACTGGCTGAAATTCGTGATTCTGAAATGTGGCGTGCTGGTGCGGCTGTGAGATCGTTGAGACCTGAGAATTGGAAGAAGTAGGAAGGAACAGGTAAACAGGTATACAGGTAAAAATGTAAACAAGTACACAGGGAAACACATGCAAAAGAATATCACCTGTTTACTTAGCTACTTGTCTACTTATCTACTTGTTTACTCCACCGAAAGGAAGAGACCATGACAAACAATAATTACGTTAGGATTTTTGATACGACATTACGCGATGGTGAACAATCACCTGGGGCGACTATGACTTCGGCTGAAAAACTTGAAGTGGCACATAACCTCGCACGTTTGGGTGTGGATGTTATTGAAGCAGGATTTCCCGCCGCATCACCAGATGATTTGGAAGCCGTCAGACAAATTGCAGTTGAAGTGGGCAACCCAACTAAAAGTCAGCATGAAGCGAAAGTTCCTATCATCGCAGGCTTAGCACGCGCAAATAAATCTGATATTGATAAAGCATGGGAAGCGATTCAATTTGCAAAACATCCGCGCATTCATACGTTTTTAGCAACGTCTCCGATTCATATGAAGCATAAATTGAAAATGGATGCTGAAGAAGTTGTACAAAGAGTTTCTGAAATGGTGGCGTATGCAAAATCACTTTGTGATGATGTGGAGTTTTCGCCAGAAGATGCAGGGCGTTCTGAGCCAGAATTTTTGTATGTGGTTTTAGGTGAAGCGATTAAATCTGGTGCAACAACTTTGAATATTCCTGACACAGTTGGTTATACAACGCCTGATGAATTTTATAAATTAATTGATGGCATTATTAAACATACACCTGGTATGCACGATGGCATTACTGTTTCAGTGCATTGCCATGATGATTTGGGATTAGCCACTGCAAATACATTAGCAGGTATTCGGGCGGGAGCGCGCCAAGCAGAAGTGACGATTAATGGAATCGGTGAACGTGCTGGTAATACATCACTTGAAGAAGTTGTCATGGCGTTGAAAACAAGGCATCCAGTTTTTAATTTAGAAACTGGTATTGATACAAAACAAATTTCACGCATGAGTAAATTGGTCAGCAATTACACAGGCATGATGGTTCAACCGAACAAAGCCATTGTGGGTGCAAATGCTTTTGCACATGAAGCAGGTATTCATCAAGATGGTATGTTGAAACATCAAACTACTTATGAAATTATGCGCCCAGAAGATGTAGGTGTGAATCAATCTAACTTGGTGTTGGGAAAACATTCGGGTCGTCATGCTTTGCGAAATCGTTTAGCAGAAATGGGACATTCATTAGATGAGGTTGAACTTGATAAAGCTTTTGCGCGCTTCAAACAATTGGCTGATAGAAAAAAGGTCATCACTGATTTAGATTTAGAAGCCGTGATTGCAGATGAATTTTATAAACCGCGTGATGTGTATGTTTTAGATGGTTTGCAAGTAACTTGTGGCACGATGGGAATGCCAACTGCTACAGTACGTTTGAAAGCACCCGATGGAAAAATTTATTCACATGCTAGTATGGGTTCTGGCCCAGTAGATGCAACGTATAAAGCAGTGCGCGCGATTGTGAATGTTCCCAATAGATTGCTTGAATTTAATATTCACGCTATCACCGCGGGGATTGATGCCTTAGGTGAAGTAAGTGTGCGTATTCAAAGTGAAAATGGTTATACAACAATGGATCCACAAAGTGAAAAGGAACATATCCGCGTGTATGGCGGGCATGGCGCAGATACAGATATTATAGTTGCTAGCGCTAAGGCATATCTCAATGCGTTGAATAAATTAATCATTGCTCAAACCGAAGGCAGTGATGATAAAGTGAGAAATGATTTTGGAGTGATGCTGGGGTAAGTTGGTAATTAGTAATTGGTAATTCGGTGGTCGAGTAGCCGCGCTTGGTTGACGAGTTTTTCGAAATACTTGTTCTTTGCGGCGTATCGAGGCCACCAGTTAATAGAAATATAAAAAATATTAAAAGTATTCTTGTTACTTGTTGGTTTCGATACGGGCGAGACAAGCACTCGCCCTACTCAACCAACGGATTATTTATAAAAAGGAAAACTATGCCAAAAACTCTGTTTCAAAAAATATGGGACTCGCATGTTGTCGCCGAACAACCAGATGCTCCCGCAGTTTTATATATTGATTTACATCTTGTGCATGAAGTTACATCACCACAAGCCTTTACTGGGCTTCGCCAACGCGGATTAAAAGTCCGCAGACCAGATAAAACTTTAGCAACAATGGATCATTCGATTCCTACCACGCCGATAGATGTTCCCATTGCAGATGCTTTAGCCGCCGCTCAAATTAAACAGATGGAAACAAATGCGGCTGAATTTGGAATCACATTACATGGCATGACGAGTCCACATAGAGGCATTGTGCATGTGATTGGACCTGAACTTGGTCGCACACAACCAGGCATGACGATTGTGTGTGGAGATAGTCACACCGCCACACATGGCGCATTCGGTGCTTTAGCATTTGGAATTGGAACAAGTGAAGTTGAACATGTGTTAGCAACACAATGTTTGTTACAAAAGAAACCGAAAACTTATGAAGTGCGTGTGGATGGAACATTATCAAATGGCGTTTCAGCCAAAGATATTATTCTGGCATTGATTGCGAAGATAGGAGTCGGTGGGGGAACAGGTCATGTATTTGAATATACGGGCGAAGCGATTCGTTCATTAACTATGGAACAACGCATGACGATTTGCAACATGTCTATCGAAGGTGGGGCAAGAGCAGGCATGATTGCTCCCGATGAAAATACGTTTGAATATTTGCATGGACGCGAATTTGCACCCAAAGGCGCAGAATGGGATAAAGCAGTTGCAAAATGGAAATCATTACCAAGTGATGAAGGTGCTGTGTATGATAAATCCATCACGCTCAATGCTTCTGAACTTGAACCGATGATTACTTACGGAACAAACCCTGGCATGGGTATGAAAATCACAGACCGAATCCCAACAGTTGAATCGTTTAGCGAGTCATCACAAAAAGCCGCATTTGAAAAAGCAATGACGTATATGGGCTTACAACCTGGTCAATCCTTGTTAGGTCAAAAAGTAGATGTAGTTTTCATTGGCTCATGTACCAACTCACGCATTTCAGATTTACGTCTCGCCGCTTCATTCTTAAAAGATAGAAAAGTTGCTGATGGTTTACGTCTCATGGTTGTACCAGGCTCACAAGATGTAAAGAAACAAGCCGAGCAAGAAGGCTTAGATAAAATTTTCAAACAAGCAGGCGGCGAATGGCGCGAAGCAGGATGCAGTATGTGTATTGCAATGAACGGCGATCAATTACGCCCTGAACAATATGCAGTTTCAACCAGCAATAGAAATTTTGAAGGTCGTCAAGGCAAAGGTGGACGAACATTTTTAGCAAGCCCCATCACTGCTGCCGCCACTGCAATCAATGGAGTCGTCACAGACCCGAGGACAATTTTGTAGTAAACAAGTAAACAGGTACACACGAAAAAACATGTTTACTTATTTACTTGTTTACTTGTTTACTTATTTACTTATTTACTTGTCTACTTGTTTACCTAATAAGGAAATAAACCTATGGCTCAATTCACAAACTTAACTTCTCGCATGATTTCAATTCCAGTCAACGACATTGACACAGATCAAATCATCCCTGCCCAATTTCTAAAAGTCACAGATAAAAATGGATTGGCAGATGCACTCTTTTATAACTGGCGTTATAACGATGATAAAACTCCCAAACAAGATTTCATCATCAACAAGCCCGAAGCGAAAGAATCAAAAATTTTATTAGCAGGTGATAATTTCGGTTGTGGCTCCAGCCGCGAACATGCTCCGTGGGCACTCACCAGTTTTGGTTTTCGCGCTGTCATCTCAACTTCGTTTGCAGATATTTTTCGCAACAACGCTTTGAAGAATGGATTAATTCCCATCGTGGTGGATGATGCTACTCACAAAATGCTTTTTGATTTATATGAAGAAGCGCCTCACGCCGAACTGACAGTTGATTTGGCAACCCAAACCGTTTCTTTCGCTGGAGGCTCTTTTACATTCCCAATTGATTCATTTAACAAAACTTGTTTGCTAAATGGTGTAGATGAACTTGGCTACATTATGAATTTTGAGAATCAAATTAAGGAATATGAAGCGAGAACGTAATTCGTAATCCGTGATGCGTAAATTACGAATTACGAATTACGAATTACGAATCACAAAAGGTAATATTATGGATTTACCCCTTATACAAATCTACGACACAACTCTACGCGATGGCACACAGTCTGAAGGGTTTACACTTTCAGGCAATGACAAGATTCGTGTTGCTCAAAAACTTGATGATTTAGGTGTTGCTTTCATTGAAGGTGGCTGGCCAGGCTCAAACCCAAAAGATGTTGAGTTCTTTGAACGCGCTAAAGATATGCAATGGAAAAATTCTTTAATCGCGGCATTTGGTTCCACTTGCAGAGTCAAAGGTGGACCCGAAGATGATGCTAACATCAAAGCCTTGCTTGATTCACAAACACCAGTTTGTACTATCTTCGGCAAAACATGGACGTTACACGTCAAAGAAGTTTTATTGACCACGCTTGAAGATAATTTAAGAATCATCGAACAATCGGTTGCCTATCTCAAAGCAAATAATAAACGAGTCATTTACGATGCTGAACATTTTTTTGATGGTTATAAAGCAGATTCATCTTATGCCATTGAAACATTGAAAGCCGCCATTCGGGGTGGCGCTGAAACTGTGGTGTTGTGCGATACAAACGGAGGCACACTGCCGTGGGAAATAGAATCAATTATCAGCAAGTTAAAAGAAGCGCTTTCTCATCCGCTGGGGATTCATACGCATAATGATTCTGAATGTGCAGTCGTCAATTCATTAATCGCAATTCGTAATGGTGCGATACAAGTGCAAGGCACAATTAACGGAGTTGGTGAACGCTGTGGCAATGCAAATTTAATTTCAATTATGGCAGACCTCGAATTGAAAATGGGCTACACATGTTTGCCAAAAGGAAACATCAGCAAGTTGTCTGATTTATCTCATTTTGTGGCTGAAGTTGCCAATGTGACGCCGAATGAACATTTGCCGTTTGTTGGGAAATCTGCATTTGCACATAAAGGTGGCGTGCATGTAGCAGCCATGAGACGTAACGCGCAATCGTATCAACATGTGCAACCTGAAATTGTTGGTAACAAAATGCGCGTGGTCGTTTCAGATTTATCTGGCAGAGGAAATTTATTAAGCAAAGCCGAAGAACATGGCGTTGAAGTTGAAAGTGCAGAAGTGTTGCCAGTGTTAAATGAAATTAAAGAATTGGAAGCGCGTGGCTTTTCATTTGAAGCGGCAGAAGCATCGGTAGCCATGATGTTGAAACGCCAAGAATTAAATTACACTGCACCATTTGAATTGGTTGATTTTTTTGTCAATGTTGAACATCGTGCGGGACGTGGCATTTTAGCAGAAGCAACTGTTAAAGTAAAAGTGCAAGGCGAGTTATTTCACACTGCCGCCGAAGGCAATGGACCTGTCAATGCTTTAGATCTTGCTTTGCGAAAAGCATTGGCTTCGTATTATCCACAAATTCAAAAATTTCATTTATCTGATTACAAAGTTAGAATTTTAGATTCAGATCATGGCACCGAAGCCATTACGCGCGTGTTGATTGATACTCGCAATTCAACATCACGTTGGAGTACAGTTGGTGCTAGCACAAATATCATCGAAGCCAGTTGGCGCGCATTGGCTGATTCGATTGAGTATGGGTTAACGATTGCTCATTAAATTATTACGCATTACGAATCACGTAATACGTATTGCGTAATTCGTAAAAAATTGGAGATACACTTGAACTATAAAATCACAACCCTGCCTGGTGATGGCATCGGACCTGAAGTTGTTTACGAAGCAACAAAAGTTTTAGACATCATCGCCAATAAATATGATCACACCTTTAATTTTCAAGAAAGATTAATGGGTGGTTGTTCAATTGATAAATATGGAACATCATTAACTGATGAAACACTTGCCGATTGTAAAGATTCAGATGCTGTGTTGCTCGGTGCTGTTGGCGGACCAAAATGGGATAACCCCGAAGCAAAAGATCGCCCTGAACGTGGTTTGTTGGCGTTACGAAAAGGTTTGGGCGTGTTTGCAAATCTTCGTCCTGTTAAAGTTCATCCATCTTTAATTAATTCATCACCACTGAAGCCTGAAAAATTAAAAGATGTTGATATTCTCGTCATCCGCGAGTTAACTGGTGGATTATATTTTGGTCAACCGAAAATGCGTGAAATGCGTGATGGCAAACAATATGCAGTTGATACGTTGGAATATTTTGATTATGAAATTCAACGCATCATTCAACTTGCTTTTGAACTCGCAAAAGATAGAAAGAAAAAAGTCACTTCGGTGGATAAAGCCAACGTTTTGGAATCATCTCGCTTATGGAGACAAATCGCTTCAAACTTGGGGACAGCGAATCCTGACATTCAGCTTGAGCATACACTGGTAGATACTGCTTCGATGAAGTTAATCACATCCCCAGCATCGTTTGATGTGATCGTGACTGAAAATATGTTTGGTGATATTTTGACAGATGAAGCCTCTGTGTTAGCAGGATCAATGGGGATGTTGCCATCGGCTAGTTTAGCAGAATCAACTTCAAGGTCAGATAAAGAGGCGCGTGTTGGGTTATATGAACCAATTCACGGGTCAGCACCTGATATCGCTGGTCAAGGAATCGCAAATCCAATTGGTACGATTCTTTCATGTGCTTTGATGTTAAGATATTCATTGAAGTTAGAATTTGAAGCGCAAGCAATTGAAAACGCAGTGGATGCTGTGATTTCATCTGGTGCAAAAACGTTAGACCTTGGTGGCAAGTTAACAACCCGTCAGATGGCGGATGAGATTATAAAAAATTTATAACATGTAGAGACACGGCGTCGCCGTGTCTCTACAAATCAAAAAGGAGAAATGAGTTATGGGCATGGAATCAAAATTTATTTGGAAGAATGGTGAACTTGTGCCATTTGAACAAGCGACATTGCATTTTCTAACACCTGCTTTGCATTATGGCGCGGCAGTATTTGAAGGCATTCGTTCGTATAACACACCGAAAGGTGCGAGTATCTTTCGTTTAAGAGAGCATGTTGAACGTTTGGTTAACTCGGCACGGATTTTAGGTTTTCGGGAGTTGCCGTGGAGCATGGATGATTTAATCAAGGCGCATAAAGACACTGTGCGTGCTAATGACTTTACAGATTGTTATATCCGCCCGTTAATTTATTTAGATGGTGGTGGCTGGAATTTGAATGTGGATAATGGTAAGCCTGCTTTGATGATTGCTGTTTGGGAGTGGGCTAACTATTTAGGTGAGGATGCACTTGCAAAGGGTATTCGCGCTAATATTTCATCATTTACACGCCATCATCCCAATATTTCTATGACGAAAGCCAAGATTGCAGGTAATTATGCCAATAGTATTTTGGCAAAGACAGAATCGGAAAGGTTAGGGTTTCAAGAAGCAATTATGCTTGACCCACAAGGTTATGTTGCTGAATGTACGGGTGAGAATCTGTTTGTGGTACGTGACAGGAAGATTGTTACTCCATCAACTGCACCTATTTTGGAAGGGATTACGCGTCAGTCTATTTATACGATTGCAAAAGATTTAGGTTATGAAATGTCTGAAATGCCTGTCTCTCGTGACCAACTCTATAATGCTGATGAAGTGTTTGTATGTGGCACTGCGGCTGAGGTCATAGGTTTGAGCGAAATTGATTTCAGACAAATTGGTGATGGTAAGTCTGGCAAAGTCACCCGTGAGATTCAAACTGTGTATCACGATGCGATTCGCGGTAAAGTGGCGAAGTACGAAAGTTGGTGTGATTACGTTGGGTAAACTTGGCGGTTGAGTAGGGCGAGTGTTTTTCTCGCACGTATCGAAACCACTTGTTAATGGAATATTTTTAGTAGATAAAAATTTTTTATTAAACTGTTGGTTTCGATACGGCTTGCGACGAACGCACAAGCCTACTCAACCAACAGATTGCTTTATAATTAATTTATGTTCACAAAAAATTCCAGAAATCGTTTTGATAAAAAAGATTCGCTGGAAATTGGTCGCCGCGCGGAGGATGCCTTTGCGCGGCTTGCGATTCAGCATGGATTTAAAGTTACCCCTTCATCTGAAAAGGGCAATATAGATGATCATTATGATTATGTCATTGAACGAGATGGAAAATCTCATAAGGTGGATGTGAAGAGTATGAAACGCAAGTCAAGAGGGGATAGGGAACTTCAAGACGAATTTTTTGTGGATTGAGTTACACAGTGTTCGCAAAAATAACAAAGGTTGGTTATATGCTGGCAAAGCAGATTTGATTGCTTTTGAATTATCAAAATCTTTTATTATCGTTGAGCGAGTTGAATTGATTAATCTGGTCGAAAAACTTGTAGATTTTGAATCAAAAGTTTCATCAGCCAAAGATGCTTTATATAAGGTGTATTCTCGTAAAGATCGTTATGATGTGTTGACGATGATTAAGTCCGCAGATTTGGCGGGGATTAAGAATGGGAAGTGGGGGAAGTGAATCAGACCTCTTGACACATCCCTCTCCCTCGCATACAATTCGGCGGCTTTGAAAAAAGCACATTTTGCCTAGGACGGGCAACAAGCGTCCTTGAGCGGGTTAATATTCCCGCTAAACTCACACCGTTCCGCATGTGGTTAAGAGATTTCACCACTGAGAGCACGGAGAACACAGAGATTTTTTATTAATCACCTCCGTGAACTCAGTGTCCTCTGTGGTAAAGAATTCTCGCCAACATGTTGGAGAACGGAAATTTATGGAGAAACATGGCTAATATTTCTATGAAAGCCCTGCTTGAGAGCGGCGTCCATTTCGGTCACCGCACCAACAAGTGGGACCCCCGCATGAAGCCTTACATCTTTACAGAACGTAATGGCATTCATATCCTTGACTTGCAACAAACAGTCAAGTTGGCGAACAATGCTTATGCAGTGATTCGTGATACTGTTGCTAATGGTGGCACAGTTTTGTTTGTTGGCACCAAACGCCAAGCCCAAGAAACCATTTCTGAAGAAGCAATCCGCTGTGGAATGCCGTATGTGACTGAACGCTGGTTAGGGGGTATGCTTACGAACTGGTCAACTATGTCTCAACGCATTCAAGAATTGGAAAGACTTGAACAATTGCGCGATTCAGGCGATATAAACCGCCTCACCAAAAAAGAAGGCTTGTTGATTGAACGTGAGATTACGCGCCTCAACACCCGTTTGGGTGGGGTGCGAAAAATGAAGAAACTCCCAACCTTACTTTTCATCATTGATGTAGGTCGTGAAGTTTCAGCAGTGAACGAAGCCAATGCACTCAATATTCCGATTGTGGCGTTAGTTGATACAAACTGCAATCCACAACCTGTAGATTATGTCATTCCATCTAATGACGATGCTATTCGTGCTATCAAGTTGTTAGTCTCCAAAATGGCTGATGCTGTGCTGGAAGGTAAAGCATTACGAAAAGATGAAGAACCTGAGAAGGTAGAGGAAGTCAAAGCTGAATCAAAGGCTCGGACTCGCCCAGCCCGCTCGAAGGTCGAGACTGAAGCGAACGACGAAGCAGGCGATGATATCTTGTTAGGTGAATCCACTTTAGCAAAGATGAATGCTAGCAAGAAAAGTGAATCTGCTGTTGAAGAATCTGCTAGCGAAGCTTCGGCGGATGAAGAATAAGGATTTTTGAAATGGAAATTACGACTGAGATGATTAAGCAATTGCGTGGCGCAACCAATGCACCTATGTTGGATTGTCGCAAGGCATTGCAAGAAGCTAATGGTGATTTTGATAAAGCAGTAGATTGGTTGCGCGAAAAAGGTATGGCAACTGCCGCTAAGCGTGCCGATCGTGAGGCTTCGAATGGTGTGGTTGAGTTATATTCACATGGTAACGGACGTGTAGGTGTTATGGTTGAACTCAATTGCGAAACTGATTTCGTGGCGCGCAACGAACAATTCAGAAACTTGGCGCATGAAATTGCTTTGCAAATTGCGGCTAGTTCGCCAAAATATATTAATGCAGATGAAATTCCTGCCGCTGAAATTGAGCATGAAAGAGGCATTGCGCGCGCGCGTGCTAAAGAAGAAGGCAAGCCCGATAATGTGTTGGAAAAAATTGTGGAAGGGCGTATTGAAAAGTATAAAGATGAAGTATGTCTGTTACGCCAAGCCTATATTCGTGATGAATCTGTGAACATCGAAAAGTTGATTTTACAAAACGTGGCTGCAATTGGTGAAGCCATTGTAGTTCGTCGTTTTCAACGATGGGAACTTGGTGAAAGCACAACGCAAGCATAAGTTAAAAAGCCAGCCTTCGGGTTGGCTTTTTTTCTGTATAAAATTAATAGACCCTAAAAGTTTATAACGATTTTAGTGCATAATTGTAAAGAAAACTTTAGGACCCTAGAAAATCTTTTGGAGGCATAAATGGCAGAACTAAAATATAAAAGAATATTGCTCAAATTAAGTGGGGAAGCGTTAGGTGGCTCAACAGGTTATGGCATTGACGTTGATGAAGCCGAAGCCATTGCTAGCCGCATTAAAGCCGTGCGAGATATGGGCGTAGATGTAGCAGTTGTGATTGGGGCAGGAAATTTGTGGCGAGGTAAACAAGGCTTAGAACGTGGCATGGATCGTTCTACTGCTGATTATATGGGTATGCTTGCCACTGTGATGAATGCTATGGCATTGATGGATGCTCTGGAGCGACTTGGGGCTTATACACGTGTCATGTCTGCCATTGAAATGCGCGCTATTGCCGAACCTTATATTCGGCGGCGAGCTCTTCGCCACTTAGAAAAAGGACGTGTAGTAATTTTTGGAGCAGGTACGGGCAATCCATTTTTCTCAACAGACACCGCCGCCGCCTTACGCGCTTCAGAAATTGATGCTGAGTTGGTTATCAAAGCCACCAAAGTAGATGGCGTGTATGATGCCGACCCGAAAAAGAATCCTGATGCCAAAAAGTTTGATAGATTATCGTATATTGACGTACTGAATCGCCGTCTGGAGGTAATGGATAGCACCGCTATTACACACTGTATGGAAAATAAAATGCCCATTATGGTTTTGAACTTATGGGATTCTAGCGCATTAATTAGCGCCTTAAAAGGTGAGCAGGTTGGCACACTAGTTACTGAATAATTATATAAAGACACCGCCATAACCCTGTCGAAAAATTGGCTGTGTCTTTATTTTTACAACTTCCAATTTCTCTCAAAAAAATCATACCCTCTCGCTCCATAGCATAAATTTTTATTTTGAGGTATCCTTGCATATATAAATTTTCAGGAGGAAGCACGTGAGCACTGACGAAATCAAGGGTTTACTGAAAGATGCAGAAAGCCGAATGAACGGAGCCATTCAATCACTAACCGATGCATTAAATGGAATCCGTACAGGGCGCGCTAGCCCCGCACTGGTTGAAAAATTATCGGTTGAATATTATGGCACGCCTACCCCGTTAATGAATATGGCATCAATTAGCGTGCCAGAACCTCGTTCTTTAATGATCAAACCATTTGATGCGAGTTCTATTAAGGATATTGAAAAAGCGATTCGAACATCTGACCTTGGGCTGAATCCTAATACCGACGGCAAGGTTATTCACCTCAACCTTCCACCACTTACCGAAGAGCGTCGCAAAGATTTAGTGAAGCAAATGCATCATCGCTTAGAAGATTCTCGCATTGCCGTCCGTAACATTCGCCGTGATTTACATAATGAACTACGAGATTATGAAAAAGAGAAACTAATTACCGAAGATGACTTAACACGCGGTGAAGAAGATTTACAAAAATTGACTGATAAATTTATAGAAGAAATTGCCAAACTTGGGCAACATAAAGAAAAAGACATCATGGAAGTATAGCCTTCTTAAGCATTATGGATTTATACGTCTACCTATTGCCTAAATAGCAAGATAAACCTTGTAGTGCTTTCTATAAAACAAATGACAGATACCCCCTTAAATATTCCGATAGAAAAAATTCCCCAGCACGTTGCTATGATTATGGATGGCAATGGACGTTGGGCATTACAGCGTGGATTACCCCGTTTAGCAGGTCATAAAGCAGGTACAGAGAATTTACGGCGAATTATTCGCGCTTCGGTAGAATTTGGTGTTAAATATTTAACCATCTATGCCTTTTCTACTGAAAACTGGGGTAGACCCCCTGAGGAAGTGCGTGGTTTGATGTTTATTCTGCAAGATGTAATTGACAAGGAACTAGCCGAATTACATCGAGAGGGCGTGCAGCTACGACATATAGGTAGGTTAGAAAGGTTAGACCCTCGCATTCAGAAAAAAGTATTACATGCCATTGACCTAACCAAAAATAATAATAGATTAGTCGTCAATGTAGCTTTTAATTACGGCGGACGAGATGAAATTGTGTGTGCTATTCAAAAAATTATCAGTGATGGCATCACCCCAGAAGATGTAAATGATGAACTGGTTAATAAATATTTATTCACAGCAGGTGTCCCAGATCCGGATTTAATTATTCGCACATCCGGTGAGTTACGAGTCAGCAACTTTTTAATTTGGCAAGCCGCTTATTCTGAGTGGTATATTACCCCCACGTTTTGGCCCGATTTTGGTAAAGAAGAATATCGTATAGCCATCGAATCGTTTGCCAACCGCGACAGACGGTTTGGAAAGGTATCTTCGGGGGAATTACAGGCAAGCAATGCGTAGAAGATTATTAACATCACTTGTTATGATGTTGTTTGTGCTGCCTGCCATTTTACTTGGTGGCATCTTTCATTTTTTATTTATAGCAGTTTTTTTACTTGGCGCAACTCGTGAATATGTGCATTTATTTCAAGCATCAACGATAGAACCTAATATGCAACTTACAATGGGGAGCGTTGCGCTTATTCTGTTATCACGTATGTATTTCCCAGAATATGCCATTGCAGTTTTTATAGGCACTGTTTTAGTAGCAATGACATATCACTTAATCATTTACGAAAAAGGTAGAGACCAATCCGCTATTGATTTTGCGGTTACAGTCACAGGGGTTATATATATAGGTTGGTTAGGTGCCTACTTACTTGATTTGCGTAACCTACCACAAGGTGGCTGGTGGTTTATGTTGGTGATGTTTTGCATCTGGTCAGGTGATACAGGGGCATATTCCATTGGCAGGCAGTATGGAAAACATAAAATAGCACCACGCTTAAGCCCTAAGAAAAGTTGGGAAGGCTATTTTGCTAGTGTATTGACTGGGCTAATTACCGCTCCCTTTTATTTATATGTGTTCACCAAATTTGGATATTTACAAACAGATATGACTTATGTCCAAGCAGCAATTATGGGGTTGTTACTTGGCTCATTGCCCACACTAGGTGATTTAGGCGAAAGTATGATTAAACGTCAATCTGGGCTAAAGGATTCAAGTGATATCATGCCTGGGCATGGCGGTTTCTTTGACCGCATCGATTCTTGGATTTGGGGCGCGCCGATTGGCTTTTATTTTTTAATATGGTTTATTTTATAACATGGAGGTAGTATGAAAATTCTTGGTGCAACACCAACTCGAAACCTTGCGCTGGAGTTAGCACGAGTAACCGAAGCAGGCGCAATGATGGCTGGACGTTTCATGGGTAGAGGAGATAAAGAAGGCGCAGACCAAGCTGCAGTCAATGCGATGCGTTTAATCCTCAGTACAGTTGATATGAATGGCATCATCGTCATCGGTGAAGGCGAAAAAGATCATGCTCCTATGCTTTATAACGGCGAAATTGTAGGTAATGGTTTAAGCCCAGATGTGGATGTAGCTGTTGACCCAATAGATGGCACTCGTCCATTAGCATTTGGTCGTTCTAATTCATTAGCTACTGTAGCTATTGCCCCACGTGGAACCATGTTTGACCCTGGTCCCTTTGTGTATATGGATAAAATTGCAGT
The DNA here is from genome assembly GCA_001567105.1 of Chloroflexi bacterium OLB14. GTDB lineage: Bacteria > Chloroflexota > Anaerolineae > Anaerolineales > Villigracilaceae > Villigracilis. The sequence goes on along the minus strand of LMZR01000005.1, from coordinate 892 downwards.
AGGGCCAGAAGCCAAAGGAAAAATTAATATTGAAAGATCAATTACTGAAAATTTGAAAGCCGTTGCCAAAGCAAAAAATAAAGATGTAGAAGATTTGACTACCATAATTTTAGATAGACCACGCCATGATGCTATGGTTGCTGAAATTCGGAAAGCAGGTGCCAGAATCCGCCTCATACCTGATGGAGATGTGGCTGCTGCGCTGATGACTGCTTGGCCCGAATCGGGCGTAGATATTTTATTTGGCATTGGTGGCACACCTGAAGGCGTTATTGCCGCTTGCGCCTTACGCGCTATGGGTGGAGAAATTCAAGGTAAGTTATATGCACGTGACGATGATGAGTTAAAGCGCGGACGTGAAGCAGGCTTTGACTTTGATAAAATTTTAACGATGGATGATTTAGTTTCATCGGAAGATGTTTTTTTTGCCGCCACTGGTATTACGGATGGAGAGTTGCTTAAAGGTGTTCGCTATTATGGCGACCACATCACAACTGACACATTAGTTGTGCGTGGACTCACTGGCACAGTGCGCCAAATTATTGCTACGCATACAACCGATAAACTAGAAAATTTAGCTATAGCAGGTTGATGTCGTTATAATAGCACAAAATAACTTTCTCGTTTCACTTGACAACCTGTTTGCTTATCCGTATAATGTCGGTCGCTTTATTCCTCGATAGCTCAATCGGCGGAGCGAGCGGCTGTTAACCGCTAGGTTGTAGGTTCAAATCCTACTCGAGGAGCTTTTGAACAAAAAAAATTCGCCAAATCGTTTTTGATGACGGCGGATTTTTTCGTTTTTATGGGGTATTTTTTATCTTTGCCAGTAGATTTTCAAGCAGAAAAACGATATCGGAATTTTCAACTCCTGGAGCTTTATTCAGTGATG
>LMZR01000004.1 GCA_001567105.1 Chloroflexi bacterium OLB14 | reverse complement strand
GTTTTAGGAGAGAATGGCGCTGGTAAGAGCACCTTGATGAAAATCCTTTCTGGCTTTATTCATGCCGATGTTGGTAGCGAAATCCTTTTGGATGGCAAGCCCGTTAGAATGAACTCTCCGGCTGATGCTATCCGATATGGTATTGGTATGTTGCATCAAGATCCACTTGATTTTCCGCCAATGAAAATTTTGGATAATTTTTTACTTGGTTTGCCAATTTCCTTTTTTCCAGATAGAAAAAAAATAACACAAGATTTTAGTGAATTATCTAAAAAATATGGTTTTGCTATTGACCCTGAAAATTATGTCGATTCTTTGACCGTGGGGGAACGCCAGCAATTAGAAATTATGCGCCTCTTGTTTTTAGGAGCAAGAGTTTTTATTTTAGACGAACCTACTACAGGTATTAGCTCTGCTCAGAAGGAAAAACTGTTTGCTACGCTTAAAAAATTTCCAGAAAATGGGATGACTATTATTTTTGTTTCACATAAACTGGAAGATGTTGAAAATCTATGTGACCGTGTAGCAGTTTTGCGGTCAGGTGAATTAGTGGGGCAGTTAACGCCGCCATATCAAACCAAGAAATTTATTGAAATGATGTTTGGCAAAGAAATTACACTAGGTCAAAAACAATCTGCACAAATGGGAGAAAAAATCCTTTCATTAGAGCAGGTGTCCCTTGAAGATGCTCGCTTAAAAATAAAAGATATAAATTTTGAAATTCGAGCTGGCGAGGTTATTGGCTTGGCAGGTATGGAAGGCTCAGGGCAGGATTTATTTATGCGATCTTGTGCAGGCTTAGTGCGTGCAGTGGAAGGGAAGATCCAACTCAAAGGTCAAAATTTGAGTCGTAAGCCTTATCATGTCTTCAAAAAATTTGGAGTTAGCTTTTTGCCTGCAGCGAGGCTAGAAGAGGCATTAGTTTCAGGTTTAACGCTAACAGATCATTTTATTTTAGCAGAGCAACCGACAGGAATTTTTATTGATAAAGTTGCAGGTGAAAGGTTGGCGCAAGAGCGTATCAAAGAATATAATATTCGCGGTACACCAACAAGCCCAATTGAATCATTATCAGGCGGAAATCAACAACGAGCCGAGTTGGCATTATTGCAAGAGCCACTTTCACTAATCTTGCTAGAACATCCCACACGTGGTTTGGATATTGAATCGGTGATTTATATTTGGGGTAAATTAAAAGAGCGATGCAAACAAAACACAGCTATTATTTTTATTTCATCAGACCTTGAAGAAATTTTGCAATACAGCGATCGTATATTGGTTTTCTTCAATGCTCAAATTTCACAGCCCCTTGATGCCAATAGCACAAATGTAGAAGAACTAGGTCAATTAATAGGTGGTAAGGGTTGGGCTGAAAAAGAAGGTGCGCATGCTTAACATTCGCTGGAGTGGAGTGGTATTCCAAATTGTTGCCTTATTACTCTCGTTAGGTGTTGTTTCGTTAATTTTATTATCTGTAGGCGCTTCACCCCTAGAGGCTTATAGCAACATGCTCAAAGGTTCTGTTGGTTCAACTCGCAAGTTAGCAGAAGTATTGGTTTCGTTTGTGCCATTGCTACTAGTCACTGCGGGGTTATTAATCACCTTTTCGGCAGGGCTGTGGAATATCGGTGTGGAAGGTCAAATTGTTTTAGGCGCTATTGCGAGTGTATGGGTTTTTCGTATTTTTATTGATAGTACACTTCCACCTACATTGATAATTTTTATCTCTATTATGGCAGGCATGGTAGGTGGAGCATTGTGGGCTACACTAGCTGGCTTATTAAAAACTTTTGGTGGCGTGAATGAGATCTTTGGTGGGCTGGGATTAAATTTTGTTTCCACCGCACTTACTTTATATCTTATCTTTGGACCATGGAAGCGTGCGGGAGTTGCATCTATGAGTGGGACAGAGCCACTTCCTGATTCTTTTTCGCTTGCACAACTTAGCGGGTTACGTATTAGTCCCACAGCATTAATCATTGCCATTGTTGGAATTGTGCTTGTCTATTTTATTTTGAACGGCACATACTTTGGTTTGAAATTAAAAGCAGTTGGTAAAAATTTTCGTGCCGCATATTTATTAGGCATTCCTACTTGGCAATACTCGCTATATTCTTTTTTGATTTGCGGAGGCTTAGCAGGCTTGGCTGGTGCTATCCAAGTGACTGCGGTCTATCATCGCCTCATCCCCTCAATTTCAAGTGGCTATGGATATCTCGGCTTAATGGTTGCTATGCTCATTAATTACCAATCTATTTGGGCAATCCCTGTGGCATTTTTCTTTGCTGCATTAAATATTGGTAGCATTCAACTACCTATTGTAATGAAACTAGATTCTTCACTCTCAGGTGTTTTGCAAGGGACTTTAGTTTTATTTGTTATATTGGTTGAAGGTATACGCCAAAAATTTTTAAAAAAAATGATGTTTTAGCCATAGCGTTCGCAAATAATTTAAAAAAACACCCATAAAAACTCTAATCCCTCTACGTTCTTTGTTGAAAATTTGAGATTGGAAAGAAAAACTTTTATGACTCAAGAAACCCTCCTAATTGGCTTAGCCAGCGTTCTTACCGCCGCCACCCCGATTGTGTTTGCAGTTCTAGGCGAAACACTATCCGAACGAGCAGGCGTAATTAACTTATCAATGAACGGAACTATTTTACTTTCTGCTATGGGGGGCTTTGCTGTTGCTTACAACACGAACAGCCTCATACTTGGCTTCTTGGCAGGTATGTTAATTGGCGCATTAGTTGCATTGATTGTTGCCTTTGCTGGCATCACACTCGCTCAATCACAAGTTGCAGTAGGTTTTGTTTTAGCATTGACTTGTCGAGACTTATCATATTTCCTCGGAAGCCCATACATGAGTCTTCCAGGTCCACGTCTGAGTTCATTACCTATCCCATTCTTAAGTGATATCCCAATTCTTGGCACATTATTTTTTCGGCAGGATGCTATTACATACCTCAGTTTTATTGCCATCTTGCTTACTTGGTTATGGATATATCGCACACGACCAGGCTTAATGCTACAAGGCATTGGCGAAAAACCAGCCGCCGCATTTATTCGTGGAGCAAATGTAAATTTATTACGCTATATTTACACGATTGTTGGCGGTGCATTAATCGGCTTAGCAGGTCCAACATTTTCTTTAGGAGTCCGTGCAGGTTGGATGGGCACAATTTCAGGGCTAGATGGCTTCGGCTGGATTGCACTTGCTATCACAATTTTTGGTGGATGGAATCCCGCACGTGGAGCTTTTGGCGCTTACCTCTTCGCGCTTCTTCAATGGTTGAGTTTGGTTCTGCAACCCGTGCTGACTCAAATCCCCTCACAAGTTTTGCAAGTGGCTCCATTCCCATTAATGATATTAACTTTATTATTAGTGAACATTGGCAATGCCGAATGGGTAGAAAGAACACTAGCCGCCATGCCAGAATCAACTAGAAAGTTTTTTACCAAACTATTGCGCGCCATGCGAGCCTCTCCACCTGCGGCATTGGGCGTGCCTTTTGAGAGAGATTAAGTAACCACTATCCCTGCACATGAAGCACAATTGTTAACCTATATGAAACTAACAGGAATTCATGTTGGTTTGTTACCGAACTTCAATGTGCTAGCCCTAAAAAATGGCATTTATCGTCGTGTCCTTTAATTAAAAATAAAATTCTGTGCCTCAGTGGTTCAATTTTTTTACTAAAGCCTTTCGATTTACGGAAGTCTTTTTATATCTGATAAAATTGCACGAAATGAAAAACTTCATCGGTTACAAATGCTCGCTGTGCGGAACAGAATATTTACCAAATCAAATCACATACACTTGCCCAAAAGACAATGGCAATTTGGATGTGATATTAGATTTTGATTCCATCAAGAAAAAATTTCACCCCGAAGATATTACATCCAGAACCGAAAATTCACTGTGGAGATATTTGCCTCTTTTGCCAGTAGATGAACCTGCTGGCGATTCGACTCCATTGCACATCGCAGGCTGGACTCCTGTTTTTGCATTGCCTAGTTTAGCCAAAAAATTAAACCTACAACATCTTTGGCTCAAAGATGAATCGCGCAACCCAACTGCTTCATTCAAAGATCGAGCCAGTGCAGTTGTGGTCACTCGCGCGCAAGAAATAAAATCTGAAATTATCATCACTGCTTCCACTGGCAATGCAGGTGCGGCGTTAGCAGGCATGGCTGCTGCGGTGAATCAAAAAGCAATTATCTTTGCACCAAAAAATGCACCACCAGCAAAAGTTGCTCAGCTATTAATTTTCGGTGCAAAAGTTATTTTGGTAGATGGCAATTATGACGACGCTTTCGACCTCAGCATTAAAGCCAGCAAAGAGTTTGGTTGGTATTGCCGAAATACAGGCTACAATCCATTTACATTGGAAGGCAAGAAGACTGCCGCATTTGAAATTTGGGAATGGTGGATAAAAACGCATCAAGACTGGCATCAAGCTGATTCCGCACTCAATCATCATGCCCCGCTGACAATTTTTGTCTCCGTTGGTGATGGTAATATCATTTCTGGAATCCATAAAGGCTTCAAAGATTTATTTTCATTAGGTTGGATTACAAACATGCCCAGAATTATCGGCGTGCAAGCACAAGGTTCATCTGCTATTGCAAACGCTTTTCAGGTAAATACAGAAATCATTATACCTGTATCATCCAACACAATTGCAGATAGCATCTCAGTTGATTTACCGCGTGATGGTGTGCGTGCAGTCCGTGCTACGAAAGAAACCAACGGAACGTATATCACCGTAAGTGATGAAGAAATTTTGCAAGCCATTGCAGAACTTGGAAAGGTAGGAATTTTTGCAGAACCTGCTGGGGCTACTGCCTATGCTGGGGTGATTAAGTCAGCAACTATGGGCGTGGTGCGAAGCGATGATCCTATCTTGGTGTTAAATACAGGAAGTGGACTCAAAGATGTGAAAGCGGCAATGCAGGCAGTTCAATCGGCACCAGTTATTGAGCCAACTTTAGAAGCGGTGAAAAAAATATTATGAAAAAGACAAACAAACAATGGAGCCTACCTTTTCGATACACAGTTGGAATTATTATTTTTATTTCCATCATTGCGTTTTTGATTTATGCACATGAAGCCGTGAAGATGCTGGTGATTGCAGGTTTTACTGCTTATTTAATTAGCCCTGCTGTTGCTATATTGATGGATAAAACAAAATTATCTCGAACAGTTGCAGTAAATATTGTATATTTTTCCGCTATTATTTTCTTGGTAGTAGTACCTATTGCATTAACGCCAATATTTTTTGATGAGATAAAAATTGTAGCTAAAGATTTACTAAATGTTTCTAAAGAACTTGGAGAAATGCTTTTAGAGCCAATTCAATTTTCAGGCATGGAATTTGACTTTGGACAACTAGGCGAAAGTTTTGCTCATTTACAAGATAAAATATTAACTCCGCTTCCTGAAGAGGCTTTGGCTTTGTTGGAAACAACTTCTGTAAACATTATTTGGTTTTTAATTATTTTAGTCAGCGTTTATTTGTTTATGATCGAATGGCCCCGAATCAAAGATTGGATGATTAACCTTGCGCCAGAAAATTATCACGATGATATGCATGAGTTGTACAAACGCCTACGAAATGTGTGGGTGGCTTACTTGCGGGGTCAAATTGTTTTGATGGTCGTAGTGTGGATTGTGTTCACTATCGCATGGGCTATTATTGGAATTCCTGGTGCATTAGTATTAGGTGTGATTGCAGGCTTGTTTACATTAATCCCTGATGTTGGTCCAACGTTAGCGGCGTTATTGGCAGTTGCTGTGGCTTTGCTGGAAGGTTCTTCGTGGATCCGTTTATCTGACTCGCCAAGCATGAATAATTTAATTGTTGCTGGTATTGTATTAATTACATACATTGTTTTAATTAATATGAAAAACGCCTTTATTCGCCCAATTATTATGGGACGAAGTTTGCACATGAATGAAGCCCTGATTTTTATTGCTATCTTAATCGCTACGATTTTAGAAGGTATCATGGGCGCATTATTAATTGTGCCAGTAATGGCATCTATATCAGTGATTATGGAATACTTGCGTCGGCGTGTATTAGGCTTAACTCCTTTTGCTGATGATGGTGAAAAACAATTCAAAGCACCGCCAGAGAAAATAAAACTAAAAACGCACTTTGCGCTTGAAACGGAAAAATAACGGATGAAAATTACTTACTCAATTATTGCGCCAATTTATAACGAGATTGAAAATTTACCCGAATTGTATCGCCGTGTAAAAGAAGTGATGGATACATCAAATGAATCTTGGGAATTAATTCTGGTAGATGATGGCTCTAGCGATGGCTCTACGGATAAGATTCGAGAACTTGCTGAAAAAGATAAAACTGTTCGCCCTGTGATTTTTGCTCGTAATTTTGGGCACCAAGTAGCCATTACGGCTGGTTGGGATTATGCACGAGGTGATGCAATCATCATTATTGACGCCGATTTGCAAGACCCGCCTGAGGTAATGCTTGAACTAGCTAAGAAATGGAAAGAAGGTTATGAAGTTGTTTATGCTGTTAGAGCTGAACGAGAAGGCGAAACATGGTTTAAGAAATTCACTGCGGCAATGTTTTACCGCCTAATTTATAGCATTACGGATGTGAAAATTCCAGTGGATACAGGTGACTTTCGCTTAATGGATAGAAAAGTTGTGAATGTGCTTAAGCAGATGAAAGAACGACATCGCTTTCCGCGCGGTATGTCTGCTTGGGTAGGGTTCAAACAAATTGGAATTACTTATAAGCGAGCGGCGCGTGTGGCAGGGGTTACTAAATACCCATTTAGTAAAATGTTGCGGTTAGCAGTGAATGCCATTACGGGTTTTTCATATTTCCCTTTGCAAGTAGCAACTTTTTTCGGTTTTACTTTAGCAGGTATTTCAATTTTAGCAATTCCGCTTATTGCAATATTGCGTTTGGCTGGCTCACATTTTTTTGAAGGCCAAACCACAACTTTAATTTCAGTGCTTTTTCTCGGCGGTGTGCAATTGATTTCACTCGGCATTCTTGGCGAGTATATTGGACGTTTATATGACGAAGCCAAAGGCAGGCCTTTATATATCGTCCGCGAAGCACCAGATGATGTTAGCAAGAGCATGTAATCTTTTAGTGCAAAGTGTTCAAGAATCAATTTAAACTTATTTTTGTTTGCTTACTATTCATCTCTTGCGGAGGTTCAGTGACCCCAACTCCAACACAATCTGATTCATCGCTTCGTTATCTCGCTTTAGGTGATTCATATACTATTGGCGAAAGCGTGGCTGAGAATGAACGCTGGCCCAATCAGTTAGCCACATTATTGGGTGCTGATATTGAAGTACAAATTATCGCTCGCACAGGTTGGACGACTTCTGAACTTTGGGAAGGAATCCAAGCACAAGGTGTAAATCCGCCTTATGATATGGTTTCTTTATTGATTGGAGTCAACAACCAATATCGTGGATATGACATTGAAGAATATCGTACAGAATTTATTTTCCTACTTAATAAAGCCATTGAATACGCTGGTGGAGATAATCAGAAAGTTTTTGTCCTCTCCATTCCTGATTGGGGCGTGACTCCATTTGCAAATGGGCGTGATGCTGAAAAAATAGCCAGTGAGATTGATGCTTTTAATAAAGTTAATAAAGACGAATCTGAAAAAGCAGGCGTGGCTTATATGGATATTACGCCTGTTTCAAGAGAAGCTGTCAAAGATGCGACCTTAATTGCAGGTGATGGCTTACATCCGTCAGGTAAAATGTATGCACAGTGGGCGAAACTAGCTTTGCCCATTGCTTTAGAGATATTGAAATAAATATTTACATCAATGACTTGCTTATTTCGCTATCTCGGCGAAATACTTGGAGAGACATCAATGCCAAAAATAAAATCAATTCATCATGTTGCCGTCGTAGTGCAAGATATGGAAAAATCACTTTCCTTTTGGCGTGATGCTTTAGGTATGGAATTACATGAATTGCGTGATGTCCCTGCTGAAAAATCGCAAGTAGCATTTTTGCCATTAAATGATGCCGAAATTGAATTGGTAATGCCCACTACTGATGATTCTGGTATTGCAAAATACCTTACTAAACGTGGTGAAGGTATGCACCATATTTGTTTAGAAGTAGATAATATTTCGGAAATGCTTGCTCAATTAAAATCAAAAAATGTTCGTTTGATTAATGATGAGGTGCGTAAAGCCAATGATGGAAAGCAATATGCTTTTATTCACCCTGAGTCAACAGGCGGGGTGTTAGTAGAGTTATATCAAATTTAAGAATGATTGAATCTATTGAAAGAATTTTAGCAACTGAATGTGGGCTAGTTAAAGATAAGCCAATTATTGTTGGGGTATCTGGCGGCCCTGATAGTTTGTGCTTAATGGAAATTTTGCGTCAAGCAGAATTTCCAATTATTGTGGCATATTTTGATCATCAACTTCGCCCCGATTCAAGCCTAGATGCACGTATGGTTGAAAGAACTGCCACACGGTTAATGTTGCGCTGTGTGGTTGATGGTGCAAATGTACAGTTACACGCTGAGCAAAATAAATTATCAATTGAGGAGGCGGCGCGAAGTTTACGTTACAACTTCTTATTCAAACTTGCAGATAAATACAAAGCGCAAGCTGTGGCGGTTGGTCACACTGCTGACGATCAAGTCGAAACCATTTTAATGCACTTTTTACGGGGTAGTGGCATGAATGGATTGAAGGGGATGCCATATCGTTCTTTTATCAAATCCTTCCATGCCGAAATTCCAATTGTGCGCCCCTTGCTGGATGTGTGGCGTGAGGAAACTGTAATTTATTGTGCAGTGAACGGGTTACGCCCACATTATGATTCAAGTAATGATTCGTTGAACTTTCAGCGTAACCGTATTCGACATTTGTTAATTCCTACACTCGAAACATATAACCCAAAGTTTCGGGAAGTTATTATGCGTATGTCGCATTCCTTAAAAAATGACTATGCTTTTTTATTGGAAAATGTGGAGAAAGTTTGGAAAGACGTGGTGCTAGAGATAAGTGATACTTTTATCTCCTTTGATTTAATTCGGTTGAAAAACGCCTCATCTGGATTACGCCGTAATTTGATTCGGCACGCCATGCTGTTGCTTAACTCTGATACTGATGTAACTTTCTCTGCTTTGGAGCGTGCCGCTGAGGCAATTGACTCGCCTAGTGCTTCTACTAGAATAAATTTAAAAGGTGACTTACATTTACTGCGTGAAGACAATGTAATTTATGTTGCTTTTGCAAATGCAGATTTACCGTTTGATAGCTTACCTCAAATGCCAAGTAATAAACCAATTTATGTGACTGTTCCAGAAGAAGTGGATCTTTCAGATGGCTGGAAATTTTCTGCTGAATTTTGGCGTTTACCTGCTTTGGCAAAAGAACAAGCTGAGGATAATGCGGATTTATTTCAAGTGTGGCTAAATGCTGAGGGGTTACCAACCCAACTTGAATTAAGGTCGAGGCGAGCAGGGGATCAGTTTCGGCCGTTGGGGATGAATGGTCATAGTCAAAAAATATCAGATTTTTTTGTGAATGAAAAAATTCCACAGCGTATGCGTGAGCGGTATCCATTGTTGTGTGCGGGGGATGAAATTATTTGGGTGCCAGGTTTTCGCCCTGCTCATCAGCATCGTTTGACCGATGAAACAAAAAAGGTTGTTTATTTTTCTTTGGTGAAGCCAGAAAAAAAGATGTCACTTTGAAGTGACACCTTTTTTTATTTTTCTTCGCCGTTTAATTGTTTTATTTTGATTAGTAGTTCACGCCACTGAATTTTTGATACGCCAAGTTTTTGACGAATTTTATCTGGCTCTACACCGTTTTGATAATCACGCAATGCGCATGTCCAACGGCACATATCAAATGATAGGTGTTTGCTTAAGCCTGCTTCTTTGCCGATATCTTCGAGTAAATATTCTAAGCGCCGTGGCGACCATGCGAATACTTGGTCAATAGGTTGGTATTGGGCAAGATATTCTTGGTAGGAGGTAGCCCAGTCATCATCTAATTCTATTTTTCGTTCTTTGTAGCGGTTGGCTGGGCTAGCATAGCGGACAAATAAAGTGGTGCCATTTTTTGTATCAAAGTCAATATGATTAATGTGGATACCCAAGCATTCACTTTTTTTTAATGCCAGTGATTAGTAATAGATAAACTAAGGTGTAAGGGCGGGCATCGGCTTTGGCTTTTCTGCGGTGACGGTCTGCGGAAAGTAGAACGGCATGGTATTCATCATCTGTTAGCACTTGGGGGAGGGGCTAACTACGGAACGCTGCAGAATTTTTTCTGCTGGGTCTACTGAAATAGCGCCATTTTTGTGTAGCCAGCGAAAAAATGATTTGACAGAGGTGATACGCCTTGATAGGGTCTTGGGGCTACAAGGTACCCCGCGTTTTTTTTCCATCCATTCAAAAAATCTGTTTAGTTCTTCAGTGGTAATGCTACCAATGTTTTTATCGGGTGCTACATATTGGGTTAGTAATTTGACATCGGATAGAAACGCTTTGAGGGTGTGTGAAGAACGTCCTTGGTCTTTTAGGAACATTTCCCAACCACCAATGGCGCTAGGTAGAAAGGTTTTTGAGTTTATTGAAGTAGTGTTAGAAGTTTTTGCCATTGCGTATAGTTTAACGAGTTTTGAGGTGCTTGTCAACTCATTAATGAGCTAGGTCTTCTGGTTTGAAGCAGGGTTCGTATTCTGCGCCTAAAATCACTCGATATTGGGTTGTACTATTAGGATCTGGTAGTGAAATGATATTTGCAGAGTAGATCCCAAGAACGTCAATAATTGTTTGGCGTTGTGTTGGGTCTTGTGTAGTTGTGAAATCTACTAAAACAGAATTAGCATAATTTTGGTTATCGGCGGGTGAGGTTGAGGTCTGATAGCCTGCATAGTTTAGCCTTGAAGCGGCTAAAGATTCCATTGTGTTGAAGTGAGAGCCATTTTGTACTTCTACTGTGATGGTTTCTCGAACGCTGGCGTAAGTTGAGAGGGTTGTGGCTTCTATAAGCATTTGTTGGAGTCCATCTTGCGGTAGTAGTACACTGGCGCCACCGGGGGTTGTCCACCCTGTGACATAGGGAGGGCGAATATAATAGCTACGAATATTTGCATTGGTGAAATTAACGGCGTAGGGAGATAAACTTAGTAAATCATTTAGTCCCATATCTGTTATTACAGTGCTGGAGAGATCATTATATAACTGAGGGATTTTATTGAAGGTATCAGTTTGTAAGGCTTTTTGAAATAATGTTCGTAAGACCTCTTGTTGCCTGCGCCCACGGTCGTAGTCACTAGATTTTGAGCGTGAGCGGGCATACCAGAGGCTAAATCACCATCCATATAAACTTGACCTGGTCCTACTGTGTAAAGCCACCAGTTATTTTCATTATTGGGGTCGTAAGATGGATCGATTAATCGCCAATCGGTATAAGCACATGCTACAGGGATTTCAATGCCGCCTAATGTATCAACAATGCGACGGAAGCCATCAAATTCAACCATTGCTACATGGTCAATACGTATGCCAAGGTTTTGAAAAATAGTATCTTTAAGTAAGCCATATCCTCCACCCGGGTAGCCATTTGATTCTCCGCTTTGATAGGCTGTGTTAATGCGTTGCATACCTACACTGGGGATGTTAATCCATAAGTCACGAGGAATTGAGATAAGAGATACTTGACCTTCCTTGTACCAAACTACTGCAATTAGTAGCGTGTCTGTTCTATGAGATGTGCCTGTGGGTCTCCTATCAGAACCAATTAACAAAAAATTGATTGTTTCATTAGTGGATATCTCAGGCAGAATTGAGACATTAGCAGTGGGTTGTTGAGCAGGTGGTGCCGCATTTGTAGGAAAAAGTTGTTCGGGGATGTTTGTGGCAGTAGGTGTAGTTTGAGGTGTAGACGTGACTGAGGGTGAGGATGAAGGAATAATTAAGGGAGAGACGGGGGTGGTATCAAGAGAAAAAGAGATGGTTGGGTAGCAGTTTCAAGTGAAGGTTGAAACGGGGTTGGGGTCGAAA
>LMZR01000003.1 GCA_001567105.1 Chloroflexi bacterium OLB14 | reverse complement strand
ACGCTCCCTTTTCGCCACTCCCACACAAAGAGTACAGCAGTGGTTAATAAAAGATATTCAAAAGATTTAACCACAGAGACCACGAAGAGCACAGAGAAAACCTTATAAAAACCTCTGTGGACTCTGTGTTCTCTGTGGTGATTGTTTTTTTTACTCTCATTTCAGACCACTTAGACCAATAAGACCACCTAGACTAACTGGTAAAATACCACTCTTATGACTCAAACAATAACTGTAATCGGCGGTGGACTGGCAGGTAGTGAAGCCGCGTGGCAATTGGCGCAGAATAATATTCAAGTCAAATTATATGAGATGCGACCTGTGAACCCAACTGGCGCACATTTAAGCGGTGACTTGGCAGAACTGGTTTGCTCAAACTCACTCGGTTCAAATTTACCTGATAGAGCCTCTGGTGTTTTGAAAAATGAATTGCGTGTTTTGAATTCGATGTTATTAGAATGCGCTGAAGTCACTGCTTTGCCCGCAGGTGCGGCATTAGCAGTTGACCGTGAAGCCTTTGCAAAATTAGTCACTGAAAAAATAAATTCACATCCAAATATTGAAGTGATTCGTGAAGAAGTGAAAGAGATTCCAAATACGCCAGTGATTGTGGCTAGCGGACCTTTAACATCTGATAGCCTTTCAAAATCAATTGCGAAATTAAGTGGTGAGGAGCATTTATTTTTCTTCGATGCTATTGCACCGATTGTTCATGCCGAATCAATCAACATGGAGATTGCTTTCCGCGCTTCACGTTATGATAAAGGTGAACAAGATGAAGGCGATTATATTAATTGTCCGTTTACCAAAGAGCAATATTATGAATTTGTAAATGCTTTGAAGCAAGCCGAGAGAATCGAATTGCGTGCATTTGAAGATGCGATTCGTTCTGGTATTAAAGCAGGACAATTTTTTGAAGGTTGTTTGCCCATTGAAATCATCGCTGAGCGTGGAGAAGATTCGCTAGCATTCGGACCAATGAGACCAATTGGACTTCGTGACCCAAAGACCAACAAACGACCTTATGCGGTTGTGCAACTTCGTCAAGATAATTTAGCGGCAAGTTTATATAACATGGTTGGTTTTCAAACGAATCTAAAATTCCCTGAGCAAAGAAAAGTTTTACGCATGATTCCTGGTTTGGAAAATGCTGAGTTTGAAAGATATGGTCAGATGCACCGCAATACATTTATTGCTTCGCCAAAATTATTGCGCCCCACTTTGCAACACATCACGCGTGATGATTTATTTTTCGCGGGTCAAATCACTGGCGTGGAAGGTTATATGGGCAACATCGCTACGGGTTTGTTGGCGGGCATCAATGCCGCAAATTTTTTTTGCATAGAAAAAAATTTAATCACCTTGCCACAAGAAACTATGTTGGGTGCGTTGTGTCATTACGTCACCCATGCTGACTTAAAAGATTTTCAACCGATGAAAGCCAACTTCGGAATTTTGCCTGAATTGCATCTCGATAAAAAATTGGTAAGCGTGAACGTGGGCAGATGTATGCGGAAAGAGCGAATAAAAAACTAAATGAATATCTAACCCCGATGGTTGAGTAGACACGAGCAAAGCGAGTGTCGTATCGAAACCATCAGTTAATTTTATACATCCTAATTATGCGTGGTCTCGATACGCCTTCGCAGGATGTTTCGATAAACTCAACACGGCTGCTCAGGCTACTCGACCAACGAGTGTTTATAAATTATGACAAAACGAAATTCGATACTTTATTTAACAATAATTTTTTCGCTATTGGCTTTGGTGCTGATTTACTACAGCGCCTCATTCATTGACCGTGAAGTTGATTCTGTTTCATTTAGCGGTGAGCGTGCTTATGCGGATGTCGTCACCCAAGTTGAAATGGGAAATAGAGTCTCAGGGTCAGCAGGCAATGAGCAGGTCAGGCAGTGGATGCGTGCGGAATTAGAATCAGCAGGTTGGGATGTTGAAATCCAACAAACAGAAAGATTCGGTCATCCAATTTATAACGTCATCGCTAAACGTGGTGATGAACCTGCACAAATTATTTTGGGTGCGCATTACGATACAAGAATGTTTGCGGATAATGACCCGCTATTTGCTAATCGTTCTTTGCCAACGTTGGGTGCAAATGATGGGGCTTCGGGTGTGGCGGTGTTGCTTGAATTAGCACGGACATTGCCTGATGATAGTGTGCCTGTGTGGTTGGTTTTTTTTGATGCGGAAGATAATGGGCGCATTGAAGGTTGGGATTGGATTCTCGGCTCGCGTGCTTTTGTGGAGGAGATAGAGATAAATCCGCAAGCGGTGGTGATTGTGGATATGATCGGCGATGCGAATTTGAACATCCATTTGGAAAAAAATTCAAATCACATCATTCGTTCAGAAATTTGGTCCACTGCTGAACGGCTGGGCTATGCTGATGTATTTATCAACACTGAAAAATATGCCATGCTCGATGACCACACGCCTTTCCTTGAAAAAGGAATCCCTGCTGTTGATATTATTGATTTTGATTATGAATATTGGCACACGCTAGCAGATACACCTGATAAAGTTTCGGCAGATAGTTTACTGGCTGTTGGTGATACGCTGTGGCATTGGGTGGTGGAGAGAGGGCAGTGAGCAGTGAGCAGTAATCAGTGGGCAGTAATCAGTAATCAATTATCTTTAATTTCTTTTACTTTTTGAAGATATTCCTTCATATAAATAGTAACGGGATGATTAGGGTCTATCTTCTCACCTAATTCAATGGCTTGAGTAATTAATTTTATGGCTTCTGTTTTTTGCCCAGCCGATGCAAACACTTGACCTAAGAAAAAGAAAATATTTGCTTGGCTACTGATTGAACCAATTTCGCCATATATGTTTAAGGCTGTTTGTAATTCTTCTAATCCTTCTTGTGGATTTCCTGAAACAACCAACATCTTACCTCGTGAGTAGTACACGTTGGCTTCGCCCAGTTTAGCACCCACTTGACGGAATAATTGCAAGGCTTGGTTATAACTTTCTAAGGCTTCATCGCGTTCATCACGGAATTGCTGCACATCGCCAATCGCTTGTAGCACCTTGGCTTCGCCAGTTTCATTAGAGTATTTATGGTAAATAAATAACGCTTCTGAGTATTTAGAAAGAGCCTTTTCAAAGTCATTACTTCTAAATAACACTTCTCCAAGCTCCAATAAAGTGTTGGCATAATTTATTGCATCGCCTTGAGAATTCTCTCTATTATTGAGGCTTTCCGCCATTTCCTCATCAGGATTCATAATTATTACTCTTCCTTTTAAGTCTTGAAAATATCAAAATGATTTCAACTAAAATTGCAACAAAAACCATTATCCATCCAACTAAAATATATATCCCCGAAGTTATTAGATTTATTCCAAATCCTATAAGAATTGTCGTCACTATGGAAAAGAAAAATGAAATTGTTGACTCTCGTGAAATCTCTTCAATATCTAATTTTCGTTTCTGCTTTTCAGCACGTAGCTCTAACTTTAACTTTTGATTTTCTAATTTTAGTTCCCAATTCGTTTCATGTAGTTCACTTACTTTTAGATCGTAATCTTGTAGTGCGATTAATGCCAACTGCCTTTCTTCATTTATCTTTTGCATCATCATTTCATTATGCAATAGATTTTTATCAAGCAATGGCTCGAAATCGTTTGATAAATTACCAATTATAAGTAATTTAGTTGCTTCTGGCAGTTTCTTAACCATTTATATAGTATAGCATAATCTATTTTCCTTTTCTCAAACGAACTACTGAATCCTATCATGCACGCGGATAGCAAACACATGCACGGGCTTCTTCCCAAAGTGTGGATGCAAAATAATCTTCGGCAACCAGCCACGATAACGCACTAACATTTCACGGCTCTTTTCTCCCCTTTTTGGGTAGCCACATAACAAGCGAATTGTTTTATATTCTTTATTAATCAGATGTTTCTGCCAATAGGGAGTCTTTAGGCGAAAGTCAAATTCTTTTTCGCCCCGTTCAATTTGTTCAAAGTGTTCTCGTTTTAAGTGGAGGGTTAATTGAAAAGTCATGTCTAATCTCATTTTCTTGGTTAAGGTCTTTTTTCACCACAGAGGTTACTGAGTTCACAGAGAATTTAAGAAAAAAGCTCTGTGGTCTTTGTGCGCTCTGCGGTTTAATCTTTTTCAACGGCACTTGCAATTATAGAACAAATATTCTATAATTGCAAGTATGAACGCACTGGATACTTTGATAGAACTCTCTAGTCAAATGGATTTGGAACATGCAGAGGAATCTCGCCAACCTGTTGGTCGAGTAGATGCGAGTGATAACAAGCATCGTACCGAGAGCACACATCCATCATGCTTCACACCAAAGGCTCGCCCTGAGTTTACCGAACGGGAAAAACGCGCTGCTTTCACCCACCCTGCTCAACTACCGAATGGAAAAAATATTGTTTTACTAAAAACATTATTATCATCTGCTTGCGAACGAGATTGTTATTACTGTCCGTTTCGGGCAGGCAGAGATTTTCGGCGTGCAACTTTCAAGCCAGATGAGTTCGCGCGTCTCTTCAGCAAAATGAATCAGAGTGGTATGGCTCAAGGTGTATTTCTCAGCTCGGGCATAGCAGGAGGCGGTGTTCGGACTCAGGATAAACTTTTAGATACAGCACAAATCCTCAGAAAAAAATATCAATATCGCGGTTATCTTCATCTAAAAATAATGCCAGGTGCTGAAAAAGAACAAGTCTATCGCGCCATGCAATTGGCAGATCGTGTCTCTGTCAATTTGGAAGCACCCAACACAGAACGGCTTGCAAAACTTGCGCCACATAAAATTTTTATAGAAGAATTATTGCGTCCCTTGCGTTGGGTTGAAGAGATTCGAAAAAGTGTGCCTGCCTATAAATTTTGGAATGGAAAATATCCATCCTCTGTCACTCAGTTTGTTGCAGGTGGCGCCGATGAAAGTGATTTGGAATTATTAAACACCACGCATTGGTTAATAAAAAATGTACGCCTCACTCGCGCTTATTATTCTGCCTTTCATCCCATTCGCGATACACCGCTTGAAAATAAAAACGCAGTAAACCCTATGCGCGAGCATCGTTTGTATCAAGCCTCATTTTTATTACGCGATTATGGATTTGAATTAGAAGATTTACCTTTTGCTTCTGATGAAAACCTTCCGCTTCACGCTGACCCAAAGTTGGTTTGGGCTAATTTGAATTTGATTCATAACCCCATCGAAATCAACAATGCCGATAAACATCAACTGATTAAAATTCCAGGCATTGGCATCAAAGGCGCAGAAGCGATAATGAATGCCAGAAGAATTAATAAAATCAATTCATTATCAACATTGAAGAAGTTGCACATCCTTGCCGACAAAGCATCTCCATTTATATTGTTGAATGGAAAGAAACCAGCCATGCAAACAGCCATGTCGTTGTAATCCGTTAATCTTAAAATATTAAACACTATTCATTTCACTCTTGAAATTAAATTTATTATGACTATACTATATAGAATATGATAAATCTATTTATCAAAGGAGAATTAACGATGACAACTATGGAAACACTTGCAATTAAAACTGAAAACAAATTTAGAACGTTAGTAACAAAGCAAGCCTACAAAAAAGGTGATGTGATTTGTGCTATGCCTAGTGAAAACATTTCCGATAAACCTAATCGCTTCACAGTTCAAATTGCACGAGACAAACATACACACGTCGGCAAATTAGCGGCATTGAATCATTCATGTAGCCCCAATGTAATTTTGGATACAGAAAAAATGCAAGTAGTCGCTTGCAAAGATATTGAAAAAGGAGAAGATTTATATTTCTTCTATCCTTCCACCGAATGGGAAATGGATGCACCTTTTATATGTTTATGCGGCGCATCCAATTGTATTCATGTTGTTGCAGGCGCACGTTTTCTGCCGCTCTCCACGCTTGAGAATCATTATCTCAACCCCCACATCCGCGATTTGATGATAGAGTTACTCAAGAACACAAAAAATCACCTCAAGAATTTGCATAAGGGTTAATCCATTAGAACTCCGAAGTCTTAAAGGCTTCGGAGTTCTTTAATATATAATTGCGGGGCTATGTTAACTAAAGTCATCAACTATTTTCAAGACAAAGAATATTTTTCAAATATCTATCGCATTGGTTTTCCAATTTTCATTCAGCAACTCGCCTTTGCTGGGTTAAACATGTTGGGCGTCGTATTCGTCGGTCAAAAAGGGGAAGCCTCAGTAGCGGCAGTCGGCTTGGCGGGGCAAATAGCCTTTTTGTTAAACCTAATCCACTTTGGCACAATCAGTGGCGCGGCAATGTTCACGGCTCAATTTTGGGGCAAAGGTGATATTCCGAACCTCAAACGAGTGTTGGGTTTATGTTTATTACTAGCTACTTCATTTAGTTTAATTTTTTTATTTCTTGCGCAATTTTATCCCGAGCAAATTTTACGCATCTATTCTGAAGATGAAGCAGTGATTGCACTCGGCACAGATTACATGCGCACGTTTTCATGGACGTTTTTATTTTTTGCTATCACCTTTAGTTTTGCTATGGTCATGCGTTCTACGGGTAACGTCAAAGCTCCTATGTATGTCAGCGTCACAGCATTGTTGTTAAGTACATTTCTTTCGTATGCTTTGATTTTTGGAAAATTCGGCTTTCCTGAGTTTGGCATTCAAGGCGCGGCAATTGCGGCAGTCGTTGCGCGGGCATTGGAATGTGTTACGTTATTGACGATTATCTATAAAACCAAGTCACCAGTAGCAGGCTCATTGAAAGAATTATTTGATTTCGATCTTGCCTTTGTCGGCAAGGTAATTCGCCCTATGTTGCCTGTTATTTTGAATGAGTTATTTTGGTCACTGGGTATTACCACCTACTATATCATTTACGGCAGAATGGGAACTGAGTCCATTGCGGCAGTTAACATTGTCGCTTCTATTGAGCAAGTTGCCTTTACTTTATTCACTGCTTTGGGGAATGCAACTTCTGTTCATGTTGGTAATCGCATCGGAGCAGGCAAAGAAGATCAAGCCTTCACCTTTGCAGGGCGTTCTCTGGTTTTAGGAGTTATAGGCGGAATTTTCATGGCGTTAATTTTGCAATTAATTAAAACGCCTGTTTTATCTTTGTACAACGTCTCACCTGCGGTGCTAGAGAATGCAAGCAACATTCTAAATATCATCAGTTTATTTATGTGGGTCAAAATTAATAACATGACTATCGTAGTCGGTATTTTACGCGCTGGTGGCGATACAAAATTCTCAATGTTTCTTGATGGCGTAATTATTTGGATAGTCGGCGTCCCATTAACTGCTTTAGGTGCCTTTGTGTTCAACTTGCCCATTTATCTTGTCTATTTATGTGTGATGAGTGATGAAATCACCAAATGGATTTTAGGAATTCGGCGTTATCGTTCTCGCAAGTGGATTAATAACTTAGCCAATCAAGTGGAAGGAATATAATTTTCGTCCTTGACATTTTATCAAGGCAAGGTGTAAACTCGAATTACAGTAACAAATATCCCCAAGAAAGGAGGCGCACGTCATGAACATCATCAGCAATGGCAATTTTCCAGTTATGTTTGATTCCCGTAGTGCGCCTGTAGACCAAATCTAAGGTCTTCCTTTCATCCCCTCGTATTTTTTGGGCTGTGGCGCATTCGTCACAGTTTTTTTATTTAATCAGTAGGGGCAACCCATCCAAAGAATTGAAAGTAATAAAATCAACAGAGCGGGTTGCCCTGTTTAACCATAAAAGATTTTGGAGTAACCATGAAAAATACAAATCAATATTTTGATTTTCGCAGTTCATTACATGAAAACCGTTTAGTGGGTCTATGGCGCATGATGACGGATTTTCGCATTCCGTATATCGCCGCCACGCTTGCGCTGGCTATTTCAGCATTGGCTAAAACCTCAGTCTATTTGTTGCTTAGATTTTTTGCCGATGATGTATTAACAGATGGCAAAACTTTTGGAAGCTTAACGCAAACTTTTTTGTTGATTGGATTAGGATTTATTTTGCTGGCTTTCATCGAAGGTGGTTTTGCGTTTCTTTCAGGACGTTTAGCGGCTTACACTGCCGAAGGTATTACTCGCCGTCTGAGAGATTTTTTGTTTGATCATATTCAACGCTTGAGTTTTTCATATCATAGCCAAACACCAACAGGCGATTTGATTGAACGCGTCACTTCTGACGTGGATGCATTGAGACGCTTCTTTTCCGAACAAGCAATTGGTGTGGGACGTATTACTTTGTTGTTCTTCATCAACTGGGGAGCGATTCTTTATCTTAACCTCAAACTGGGTCTGATTTCTGTTGCCGTGATTCCGCTCATGCTTTGGGTTTCAGTTTGGTTCTTCAAGAGAGTGACCAAAGCCTATGAAGAATATCAAGCCCAAGAAGCAGTTCTTTCAACCACATTGCAAGAAAATTTGACAGGCGTAAGAGTGGTCAAAGCTTTTGCACGGCAAGAATATGAAAAAGATAAATTTGAAAAAGATAACTGGCTTAAGTTTCTTAAAGGCAAAATCTTATTGCTAATGCACTCCCTCTTCTGGCCCCTATCTGACATTGTGTTAGGTGCGCAAATGTTATTTGGTTATATCTATGGTGCTTTCATGGCAATTAATGGCGAAATCACTATTGGAGATTATGTGGCATATGCTGGCTTAGTAGTTTGGCTTATCTTCCCAATTCGTAATTTAGGCAGAAGTATCGTCCAAACTTCAACAGGTATGGTTTCGTATGCCCGTCTAATGGAGATTGTGCGACAGATGCGTGAACCGCTAACCGATGGAAAATATCAACCAACAGGTGCAACCAAAGGTGAAATTGAATTCAAAAATGTCTCATTCATGTATTCAGATGGGACGCATAACGTCATCAAAGATGTTTCATTTCACATCAAGTCTGGACAATCTATTGCTTTGTTAGGTTCAACGGGTTCAGGAAAAACTTCGTTGGTGAATTTGTTGCCACGCTTTCACGATTACAGCAGTGGAAGTATTTTGCTAGATGGCATTGAGTTGAGAGATTATTCACGCAAATATTTACGCGAGCAAATTGGCATTGTGCAACAAGAACCATTTTTGTTTAGCCGTTCGATTCGTGAAAATATTTTGTATGGCGTGGGCAGAAGCGTTACACAAGATGAAATTGAATCTGCCGCCAAAGCCGCCGCTATTCATGATGTGATATTAACTTTTCCTGATGGTTACAACACCATTGTCGGTGAAAAAGGTGTCACACTCTCTGGCGGACAAAAACAACGCGTAACCATTGCGCGCACGATTTTGAAAAATCCGCGCATTTTGATTTTGGATGATTCCACATCCGCAATTGATACCGAAACCGAAGCCGCCATTCGTGGCGCATTAAATGATTTGATGGAAAATCGTACGACCTTCATCATTGCTCACCGCATTCAATCTGTAATGAAAGCCGATTTGATTCTTGTATTAGATAAAGGTGAAGTGATTCAAAAGGGGAATCACGAAGACTTGCTTCAACAATCTGGTGGCATGTATCGTAAAGTCTATGATATTCAAACGAAGATTGATGAGGAACTTGAGCAGGAAATTATGAAATCAGAATTATGAAGTATGAAAGGATGAATGAGGAAGGATAAAGGATGAATGCTATGGATAAAAATTTGCCACAGGATTTAAGGTCTCGAACGGTTGAGTTTGCATTGCGAATCATCAAACTTTATACCAGCCTGCCAAAAACAACTGAGGCACAGGTTCTTGGCAAACAGGTTTTACGCTCAGGAACTTCTATTGGAGCCCATTATCGTGAAGGACATCGTGCCAAATCTGATGCAGATATTGTGCATAAATTTGAAACTGCTTTACAAGAATTAGATGAGACAGATTTTTGGTTAGAACTGCTTATAAAAAGTGAAATCGTTCCTGCTAAAAAACTTGAATCACTTATCAAAGAAACAAATGAACTGATTGCAATCTTTACAACGATTGTGACGAAAATCAAGAAAAGAATGAACAAGAAGTAATTTGATGAAATCTATTCATCCTTCATCATTCAACCTTCATCCTTTTCATCACGCCTTATAACTTTACGGAGAACCACCATGACCGACATCGAACTAATCGAACTCGAAGAAGAAGAATTTACATCAGAATTAACTGTGCCTGTGTTAAAAAGAATTTTACAGGTTCTAAAACCACACTGGAAATGGGTAGTGGGCTTTCTCATTACCATTGGGTTAACTTCTGCTTTTGATGCTTACTTTACCTATCTCAATAAGCAAATGGTAGATCAAGGCATCGCGCTAAATGATAAAGCCGTGCTAATTCGCATTGCATGGATTTATGGCTCTTTTATCCTCTTGCAATGTATGTTTATCTTTACCTTTATCTATCTTGCAGGTGTGCTAGGTGAACGAGTGCAATATGATTTGAGAAAATTACTCTTTAATCACTTACAAGATTTATCGTTATCTTATTACGCTCAAAACGCAGTAGGACGTTTAATTGCGCGTGTCACTTCTGATACTGGTCGTGTATCAGACCTGGTGACGTGGGGCATTGTAGATAGCACTTGGGCGGCGATGAATATCATCACGTCTATTACATTCATGGCAATTATTAATTGGAAACTTGCTTTAATTGTCTCTATTATTTTGCCCATTATGGTGTACGTCGCCACAAAATTTCAAAAATATATTTTGGTTGAATTTCGGGAAAGTCGCCGAGCCAATAGCAAAATTACAGGTGCCTATAACGAAAACATTCAAGGTGTGCGCGTGGTCAAAGCCTTAGGGCGTGAAGATGCTAATCTGGTTGAATTCCAAGAGTTAACCACACGCATGTATCGCGCTTCATATCGTGCGGCATGGCTTTCAGCACTTTTCTTGCCCACAGTGCAAATCATTGCGGCGTTTGCATTGGGCGCTATCGTTTGGTATGGCGGCGTGCAAATTCAATATGGGTTAATCACCATTGGTGGTATTCAAGCCTTTGTTTCATATCTCACTTTTATGATGTGGCCCGTGCAAGATCTAGCGCGTGTGTATGCTGAAATGCAACACTCGATTGCATCGGCTGAAAGAATTTTCAAATTAGTAGATACTCCGCCAGATATTCACAACAAGCCAAATGCCAAACCAGCCGAAACATTAATTGGCAAAATTGAATTTGAGCATGTGGATTTTTATTACGAAGAACGTAAACCAGTGTTGACTGATTTTACGCTGACAGTTAACGCTGGCGAGATGATCGCTCTTGTCGGACCGACAGGTGGTGGCAAGTCAACCATCGTTAATCTACTCTGTCGCTTTTACGAGCCTAAAAATGGAGTGATACGAATCAACGGGCAGGATTACACCGATTTCACACTCGAATCGATTCACTCAAAAATTGGGATTGTGTTGCAAACTCCGCATTTATTTTCTGGCACGGTGCGTGAGAATATTCGTTATGGACGATTAAGCGCAACAGATGAACAAATTGAAGAAGCGGCAAAAATTGCTGGCGCACACGAATTCATTTTGACACTTGAAAAAGGTTATGACCACAACGTAGGTGAAAGTGGAAATCTACTGTCTGTTGGGCAGAAACAACTTATCAGCTTAGCCAGAGCCGTATTAGCCAAACCAGAATTATTCATCATGGATGAAGCGACTTCCAGCGTAGATACGCTCACAGAGTCATTAATCCAAAAAGGGATGGAAGCCTTGATGAAAGGGCGCACATCATTTGTGATTGCACATCGTTTATCAACTATTCGGAAAGCCAATCGCATTTTGGTGATTGAAGATGGAAAAATTGCCGAACAAGGTACCCATGCTGAATTACTGCGCTTGCATGGACATTACTATCGCCTGTACACGCAACAATTCCGTCACGAGTTGGAAGTGCAATATGGCGTGGCTGATGAAAGTGATTTGAATGAGCGCAAAAATATAACTGCTGATTCTATAATGGTAAGAAGAGAAAAAGGAGAGGCAGTAGCAACAGATTAAAATCTTTGATTTAGGTATTTTCAAATCTGGTAACTCGGCTTACACTTAACCTTAGCATGAGTATTCAAACATCACTGCAAAAAATTCGAGGGCTATGGGTTGAGCGCATCTCGCGTGAACTGGCGAGTGGCGAAGGTGTTCGTGCTGGCTTTGCTGAGCAATTAGAAAGGTTTTTTGATTTATTAGAGCAAACGATTGTAACAGGCGATACAGCTTGGCTTGATTCAATTTTGTATGATTGGGGGCACGCCCCCACCGAAACAAACCTAGAAGAAGCTGATTATTATGTTTCGTTTGTTATCAACCGTATGATTGCACTAGGCATTGAAACTGCACGTGAAAAATTAAAACAAAAAGAAGCCTTGGAACTGATTAGGGTTGTGATTCCGATCCTTACCCATAGTTTGAGCGTTGTGATTCGCTATGAAATGGAAACCAGAGTTGCTCATATTTCCACGGAGTTAGGTAAAACGCAAGAGAAATTACAACAACTTGACCAAAATAAGTCCAAATTTATTTCGGTGGCGGCACATGAATTAAAAACTCCGCTGACTTTGATTGAAGGCTATTCATCTATGATGACGGATCTGATAAAAGGTGCCGAGCAAAATCAGATGAAAAGCTATTTAGATGGCGTAAGCACAGGAATTCTGCGCTTGCGCCAAATCATTGACGATATGATTGATGTTTCGCTGATTGATAATCATTTGCTTACATTAAACAATCAGCCGATATTTATTAACTCCTTATTGAGTTTGTTGCAAAACGAGTTTCGGAAAACCGCTATTAATAGAAAGCAAAATTTAATTATCAAAGAATTTGAAGGAAGTAACTTGATGATTTATGGTGATTCGAATCGGTTGTATCAGGCATTACACAATGTTTTAGCCAATGCAATTAAATTTACACCAGATAATGGAACCATCACTATTGATGGACGTTTATTGCCAGGTTTTGTTGAAGTAACTTTTACAGATACAGGTATTGGCATCTCGGCTGAAAATCAAGGTTTGATATTTGATAAGTTTGGTCAATTAGGTCGGACGGATTTACACTCCAGTGGTAAGACAAAATTCAAAGGTGGTGGACCTGGTTTGGGCTTATCAATTTCAAAAGGTATTATTGAGGCACACGGCGGCACAATCTGGGTAGAATCAGAAGGTTATGACGAAGTAAAATTACCTGGCTCAACATTTCACATCTTATTACCATCGCGCACCGAGCCGACAGATCCAGTGATGACAAAGTTTTTTGGTCAGTATCAAGCAGAAACAAGTAAAGAAACGGAATCCAGTGGCAAAGAAAACCCCTCAACCGACAACTCCCCCACGTGAACGAGCATTCCTCGTTGGCGTTGAAATTCATAATCAACATAAACATTTATCATTAGATGATTCACTAGCAGAGTTGGCTTTGTTAGCCGATACAGCAGGTGTGGATGTAGTTGGCGAGTTGACTCAAAAATTGAGTCATCCGCATGTTGAAACATACATTGGACCTGGCAAAGTGCAAGAGTTATTGGCGTTGGCAGAAGAAACCTTATGTGATGTAATTATTTTTGATGATGAACTTTCGCCACGTCATCAACGTGAATTAGAAAAAGCGTTGGGATTAAAAATTCGTGTGATTGATCGCACTGCTTTAATTTTAGATATTTTTGCACAACATGCTCACACCAAAGAAGGTATGTTGCAAGTGGAATTAGCGCAGTATGAATATAACTTGCCACGCTTAACACGCGCATGGACTCACTTAGAAAGACAAGCAGGTGGCGGCGGTGGACGTGCTGGTTCAACTGGCGGTGTTGGTTTACGTGGACCTGGTGAAACACAACTTGAAGTTGATCGTCGAGATATTCGTAAAAGAATTTCATATATTAAAAAAGAACTTGAAAAAGTTGAAGCACATCGTTTAAGATATCGTGCGCAAAGAAAGCGTTCGCGCATTCCAACAGTGGCGTTGGTAGGTTATACCAATGCGGGTAAATCTACTTTGTTGAATCGTTTATCAAAATCGGATGTGTATGCGGCTGACCAACTTTTTGCAACATTAGACCCTACGACACGGCGTGTGCAATTACCAGCTGATAATGTGGCATTGATCACAGATACAGTAGGCTTTATTCAAAAATTACCAACTACTTTGATTGCGGCGTTTCATGCCACGCTTGAAGAAATTGCCGAAGCCGATTTGTTATTGCACGTGGTAGATATTTCACACCCCAATGCTTTAGGTCAATTTGAGGCAGTGCAAGAGACATTAGAGGAAATTGGGGCGGGGCATATTCCGATGATTACTGCTTTGAACAAAGCCGATAGACTCAAAGACCCTGAAAATGCAAAACGGGTTTTACAAAGTTTTGAAAAATCGGTTGCTATCTCTGCCACCAAAGGCACAGGCATTGAAGATTTGTTACACTTGATGCAAGAAGAATTATTTGAGTCATATACTGCCATTCATGTTCGCTTACCATATAAGGAAGGCGCATTGATTTCACTCTTCCATGAATTAGGTCAAGTGGAGAGAATTGAACATGAACGTGGAGGCGTGATGATGCAAGGTAGAATCCCTGGTAGGTTGTTAGCGCAGTTCTCACCATTTTATGCAAAATCAAATGGTAATAAAATTATTGAAATTGAAGAATCAGATTTGGAGCAAATATAATGTCGAAACTTTTAGATAAGCTTTCAGAATATCTGGCACATCGCAAAGGCTTATTGCCAATTATTGGTATTTTGCTAATTATCGTCAATTTGGCGGTTCAATTTATTTTTCCGAACACCCCATTGGCATATAGCAACATCTTTTTGCATGTTGGGTTAATTGTTGCTGTTTTGGGTCTCATGTTGGCTTGGGCGTTGTAGTTTTTTGTTTGTAACGTGACAAATTTAATTAAACCTGTCACGCTACAAACGTGACCTACATTTATAAATGTCTTCTATCACAGGCAAAACACTTCTTAATCAATATCACGTTGAAGAATACATCACATCCACACCGCTGGGAGAACTCTACCGTGCTACAGATGAGAGGAGTAATCAGCCGTTTGCACTCACCTTGCTAACAGAAGAAATTTCAGGGGATATTGAAGCTATCAAAGAACTAGAGAACACATCAAAGAAATTACAAAATATAAATCACCCTAACCTAGCAAAATATTTTGGCATATTTCAAACTCCTACTTCAGCATTCTTATTAGAAGAATGGGTAGATGGACCTTCATTAAAAAATATTTTCAAGCAAGGGGCTCTCAGTGCCGAAGAATCTTTAATATATGTCAAATCGTTATGTTCCGCTTTAGAAGCATTACACAAACAAAATTTATTACACCTTAACCTTGCCCCAGAATTAATTCACATTAACCGAAATGGCGAAATTAAATTAAGTGGCATTGCTAGTGCTACTCCATTACAACATAATCCTAAACGCAAGTTAAGTGAATATCCGCCCTTATATACTTCTCCTGAAGAACTTGCCAACAAAACGCTCAATGTTGCGGCTGATGTATATGCCTGCGCAACTCTTATATATCAACTAACTACAGGTAAGTGGATTAACGGAAAACAAACTTCAAAATCAAATAATATTATTCGCAAAACACACTTAGATACCCTTCCCCCTGCCCCCATTACGTTAAATCAAAATATTCCTGATCATTTTTCGCGTATGATTTTATGGGCGTTGCGCAAAAACCCAGAGGAACGACTCAAAGATACAACTGAGTTACTTTCTGCCTTGGCACTCTCGTTAAAAATATCTTTAGATAAAATTCCGCTTCACGCATTGGGGACAGTTGCACCTGTAACTTCAGCCGCGCTTCAAGCGTGGAGGTTTTTGCCAGCCGCACCCAAGCCACAGGTCAGAGCTGATGCGCTACCGCTTGAAGATAGACTCGCTTCGTTATCCACATCTTCACCGAAAAAGAAGAATCCAGTTCGCATTGTTCCAGTTTTATTTTTTATTTTTATAGCAAGCGTTTTATCATTATTTTTTTTCATCCGCCCTGCTGAAATATCAGTGATCACTTTACCTACATTGACAGCCTTTGTGCCAACAGTTGTTATTCCTACCTCTACTGATACACCCAAGCCGAGAGCTACCAAAGAATTTGGTGGGCAAATTGCTTTCACTTGCACGCATGGGAATTACAACCAAATTTGTGTG
>LMZR01000002.1 GCA_001567105.1 Chloroflexi bacterium OLB14 | reverse complement strand
CATGATTATTATTCGCCACTTGTGCCACCAAAATTAACCGAAGCGAATTTAGCACAACGTTGGTTTAGTATGACGATTTTGTTAAAGACGTATGCCGAAGAAAATAATTATGTACTCGCCGCCGTGTTTGGTGATAGCCCATACGATACGCACTATTATTATGTGCGTAATGATTTTGAAGATAGCAAGCGTTTGATTACGCAGATTTCTCAATTTAGAAATTATTATTATCCAACCACTGGCAAGCGTTCGATTAATTATGTAGAGTTTCAAGAGCCGTAGCCACAGAGCACACAGAGTTCACAGAGATTTTTAAAAAGTTTTTTTCTCAATTTTCTCTGTGACCTCTGTGGCTAATTAAAAAGGAGTCACTATGTCTGAAACAACTGATTTGGCTGAAAAATTAAAAATCGGAAGGTGAAAAATTTTGTTACATTCTTTTCAGGGCTGATGGATGAACAATGGACAGCCGAAGTCTACACCGAAGGCGAAACGTGGACGTTACGCAAT
The DNA here is from genome assembly GCA_001567105.1 of Chloroflexi bacterium OLB14. GTDB lineage: Bacteria > Chloroflexota > Anaerolineae > Anaerolineales > Villigracilaceae > Villigracilis. The sequence continues at coordinate 31,617 of LMZR01000002.1, read as the reverse complement.
GTGCTTTCGCATTTTGTGACATCTGAACGCGGTTTGGTTAAATTATTTGAGCGAATCCGCACCACAGGTGAAGGCGCAACCGAAGATTTTTCAATTGATCGCTATAACACAGCGCAACAGCAAAAGACAAAAGATTTAACGCCAACAGAATTATTGGAGCAATATAAACAAGTGCGAGCAGATTCTGTCCAATGGGTAAGTGGTTTGAAAGATGAAGAACTTGAAATCAAAGGCAGGCATCCATTTTTAGGTGAGACGGTAATTCGTGAAATGATTAAGATGTTGTATATTCACAATCAAACGCATTATCGAGATATAAAGAGAGCGATGAAATAAATAATTAGCCACAGAGGTCACAGAGATTTTTGAGAAAAAACAAAAAAAGAATCTCTGTGCCTCTCTGTGTTCTCTGTGGCAAAAGGTTTTTATTATGCAACTTCCTCCTTTCAAACTTGAACGCTATTTTGCTAAGTATGAATTCAATACTGAATTTGTATTATGTTCGTCCGATTGTGAAGCCATGCCAATTTCGGAATTATTGGCAATGGAAGAAGGTTCAGCAGAAAAAATTTCAAAACGTATGGCTTGGATATACTGAATCACTTGGTAGTCCATCCCTGCGGAATGAGATTGCAAAAATTTACAGCAAAATAAATGTTGAGGATATAGTCACATTTGCAGGCGCGGAAGAGGCGATTTATCTTTTTATGCACGCGGCTTTGACCAAAAATGATCACGTCATTGTGCATACGCCACATTATCAATCGTTGAGTGAAGTTGCAAAATCTATTGGCTGTGAAGTTTCAAATTGGCAAGCACGTGAAGAAAACGGCTGGCGTTTGGATTTGGATGAATTGAAAAATCAGATTCAACACAATACCAAAGCCATCATCATCAACACGCCACATAACCCAACAGGATATTTAATGTCTCGTGCAGATTTTGAAGCACTGAATCAACTTGCACAAGAAAAAAATATTTTGTTGTTTAGTGATGAAGTCTATCGAGAATCAGAATATGACCCGACTCAACGTCTGCCCGCAGCATGTGACGTTAACGAAAATGCTGTTTCATTAGGTGTGACATCTAAAACGTATGGACTTGCAGGTTTGCGAATCGGTTGGGTGGCGACCAAGAATAAAAAAATCTATGATGCTATGGCAAGTTTGAAAGATTACACAACAATCTGCAATTCTGCTCCCAGTGAATTTTTGGCAGAAGTTGCACTTCGTCATAGAGGTAAATTAATTGCCAGAAATGTTGGCATAATAAAAAGCAACCTCGAAATCATGGATGAATTTTTTACGAAACACACTTCACTCTTCACATGGACTCGTCCACAAGCAGGTTCGATGGGTTTTCCAAAACTGCTCAAAGGAAACATTGACGAATTTTGTGATGACTTGGTCAAGAAAGCAGGCATTTTGCTTTTACCCGCTTCGATGTATGGAGAATCAAGTAATCATTTCCGCTTGGGGCTTGGAAGGAAGAATCTCCCGCAGGCTGTGGAACGGTTGGAAGAATATCTTTTGAGTAATGCGTAATTCGTGATTCGTAATATTCCTCTATGCTAAAATAAAGCACAAGCAAGGAGATATTTATGTTAGAAACTACTCTCAACGTCCGCATTTCGAATGATTTGCTCACTCTTGGGTTAACCCAAGATGAAATTCAACGCCGTGTATCTGAATGGCTGGTGTTTTCTCTTTTTTCAGAAGGAAAAATTTCATCTGGCAAAGCAGGGAAATTGCTTGGCATTTCAAGGATTGAGTTTATTAACTTGCTTCAATCACGCGGAATTTCATTTATCAATTTAAATGAAGAAGAACTTGCAGAAGAAATAGAATCTGCCAAGAAAATATCTAATACGAAATAAATATGATAGTTGTTTCAGATACAACCCCATTAATCGGGCTTGCCTCCATTGGCAGGCTCGAAATTTTAAAGAAAATTTTTGAAGAAGTTTACATTCCACAGGCTGTGTATGATGAAACGGTCACTCACGGAAAAGTAGAAGGAAAAGCAAAACAGGAAGTAGAAAAAGCATCATGGATTAAAGTTATTCAAGTGAAAGACCAACTTGCTGTTAATTTGCTACTTGATGAAATGGATTTAGGAGAGGTGGAGACTATTGTATTAGCAGTTGAAATGAAAGCAGAATGGGTATTAATGGATGAGAAAAAAGGGCGCAGAAAATTATCTCAATTGGATATTCCTAAAATTGGAACAATTGGCATTTTGCTAAAAGCCAAACAACTTAAATATATTCCTTCCTTAAGGGCTGAAATTGAAAACCTACAAAAAATAGGCTTTTCAATTTCTCAAACGGTAATAGATGAAGTCTTAAAAATTGCTCGAGAATAATCGTTAATCATAAATTGTAAATCGAAAATTCCCCATGCTAAAACTCTCCCACCCTCTCACACTCCTGCTCGCTTCATTGACTTATCTCTTCGGCGCAAGTATCCCTGCTTATCTTGGTGAACCATTTCAAGCCACGCCATTTATTTTTGGATTCATCATTGTTTTGTTTGCACAAGTGAGCATGAACTTTTTATCCGCATCATTTCGTCCGCATAACGAGCCGTTGATTGAAAATGAATCGCCTGCCAAAATAGAATTGTTGCGTAAAAATTTGCTTTACGTTTCTACTGCCTTATTAATCACATCTGCATTTTTGATTTATTTACTCGTCACCGATTATCAATCTCCTGCACTTCCGTTTTTCTTTTTGCTCATCATTATCATGCTGTATTCCGTTCCACCTTTTCGTCTTATCAATCGCGGATTTGGTGAATTGCTTTTATCGTTTCAAATTGCATATTTGATTCCTACCATCGCTTTTGTTTTGCAAGCCCATCAAACCAATCGTTTATTAATTATATTAATCATTCCGCTCACCGCATTAGCAGTGACTTACTTTTTGATTCTCAACTTCACAACTTTTTCAAGCGATGAAAAATATCAACGTGGCACGATGCTTCGTCTGCTGACGTGGCAACGCGCCGTTCCGCTTCATCATGCGTTGATAGTGTTTGCTTATTTTATTTTCGCACTCGCTCCGTTATTTGGATACTCATTTAATTTAATTTGGCCCGCTTTTCTGACATTGCCATTTGCGATTTTTCAAATCGTACAAGTCAATGCTCTTGCAAATGGAAATCCACCCAATTGGAAATTGTTAACGTCAACGGCGTTGATTTTATTTGGATTAACAACTTATTTTTTGACTCTTACCTTTTGGCTTAGATGATACTTAAACTTTACGATATTGAAGATACACAAAACCATTTTCGAATTTTCTTACATCAGTTAGTTCAAGGTTGAGTTTAACATCTTTCGGTAGCCAATGATTTCCATCACCAATTATTACGGGGACAATGATCTGATGATACACATCCACGATATTGGCTTTGATGGCTTCACTTGCTAAATGTGGTCCACCAATGTCAAAATCTTTAGCAGACTCGGCAATTATTTTTTTTACGCTGTTGGGATTAAATGATCGCTCAATGGTGGCGTTGGCAATTGTCAGGTCAGATAAAGAAGCGGAGTAGATTATTTTCCTCGAGGTTCGCCAAATCTTAGCATAGTCGTTCATGGCTTCACTATCCCCATCTGTTGGAATATCATCCCAAACTTTCATAATCTCGTACATCTTGCGCCCGATGAGAGACGTGCCTACATTGCGCACAATGTCATTGACGAAAGCATGGACTTCTTCACTTGGCATCGCCCAATCAAAATTTTCATTTTTATCGGCAACGTATCCATCTAGTGATGTTATTGCAGTATAAATTAATTTGCCCATAATTTTATTTCTTTTAGTAAATTATAGAATTTATGTTCTGTTGCGTCAAGGTGGAAACAAACTAAATGTTGCATATTGTGGATAGGTAAAACTATTCGTTTTCAGCGTATGCTTTGATTAGCTCTTTTACATCAACTGAAACCCATTGAATAAAGAAAATAACAATCAGTACTGCAATAATATAAAGAAAAATTTGTACATCGTTTAAAGGCTTCCTTTTTAGTAATGAATAGGTGAACATAATAAACAAATTGCTTAGCAGAAGATAGCTTAAGACATTTTGCCCCACTATGTTCAAATATTGAATGAACATTTTAGGAAACTTCAAGATAATTAATTTTGCGAGCAGTGAAACGCCACACAAAAGACCTATTGCACTAACAATCCAACCAGCAGAAGGAGGGAATTCTTGCAGGGCTTCAAAAGTGATGAATAACCATAATAAGCCAATTCCAATCAATGCTCCAACTAGATACACTTTTACACTAAACCATGAGGCATGTCGTGCAACAAAAATGCCTAATAAATATAATGGAAGGTATTGAATGAGTGGAAAGCTATGGTGATCTCCTCCACCAATAAATACGCTGATCAATGGGTCTAATGTTTTGAAAGTTGGCAGAAATGTAAAAGCCAGACAAAAAAATATGGTGATTAGTAAATTTTTTCCAGTTTTTGTGTGGCTGACTTTATAAAATTGCGAAATACTGCGCCAATAAATATTGCAAGAGCAAATGTTAATAGAAATTCAGCATAAATTGGCAAAACTCGAATTAATAAAATATCGCTAAACAGTTTAAATTCTAAAGGTTTAGAATCTACAATTACAGCCCATGCGACACCTGAAATGACAAAGGCGCAATAGCATTTGAGTGAGGTTCTAATGACTTTATCCCATGGGATATCCACTTTTTGATAATAGGCTACCCATGTTGCAAACCCAAAGCAAAAAAGGAAACCAGAAAAAGCAACAACAATAATAATATATGAGTTAATTCTTAATAGCATAATGTTCTGATGGTTATGCAGAAGAACTACTACATGAGAAAATATCATGCACAGAGTTAACAACCCCTTGATCACATCAATTTCTAGATTTCGATTTGTAATAGCTTTATTTAAATTTTCCATTGATTTATATCCAGACCTGACAGGTCTCCGCGAAAGTTTGATTAATTCTCATCCATGCCCACGCAATTGTTTTGATTGAGGGTGAGGTCTGTAACAAATATTTATTCCTAATCTTTGATTATCCGCCATGCCAAATTTTAATATCATGAATAAAATCAAGGTCAATATTGTTTTGAGTAGGTACTTGTTTTTTTCTTAAATTATTTAGTGCATTAGTTTTATAATCCAATTCATATAAATAATTTAATAGGTCTTCGCAGATTCCAATTGCTAATTTAAGTTCTTCTTGCGATGAGGTATTTAATTCATGCGCAGCTTCATTTCCCATGAACCGAAGATTATGTAAGTTTGTAACAATGTTCTTAGGAAGAATACTTTCTAAACCTTCAATCTTCTTTTCTAGATTTCTACCATGTATTTCATGTTCAAAACAAATGCCTTCAATAAGGGCGCGTATACCAATTGCACACAGCATAGGTATTTCATTATTAAACGCCTTCACTATTTCATAATAAATGTTACTCAAACTTGCAGGTAACTGCACATATCTTTTGAAAACTATGCCGTCTTCGGTCCGTTTAGGGAAAAACTCGCTATAAATATTTGGATTCGGAAGAAATTCATCAAACTTTTCTTGGGAACCTAATTCTTCAAGTAATTCAAATGTAGTCTCAGGATGATAAAGTGTTTCATCAATACCGTAATGCTCTATGCAAAAGGTTTCGCAACCAGCGCACTCCCAAAGGAGATAACCCCAAGTATCGAAATTAACAGAATATGGATTTCGATCTTGACTTCGAACTGAATATAAGAAATATCGCCGTGAGTTATGTTTGCAAATGTGATTTGTTTTTCGATTACAAGAGTTGCAAAAGATCCGCTTATTAGGTGGTATCTCGGGCGCCTTTTCTTTTTCCGCAATCCATTTGCGTTTTGATTCAATGAATTCTTTCATTTGTTTAGGAAACGAATTTAATAAATTTTCTTCTGATTTCATTCATTTATCTCCGTTTGCATACACGCGATAATTATTAATGATATAGAAATGCCGTATAAAACATGTATACAAAATTATACTTTACCAAATATCCCCAACCACAAAACCATTTGGGAATGGATCACTTTCATCTAAAACAAATTGATTGATGCCCGTAATCCACGCAGTTCCGCCAATTGTTGGCACGACTGCTTTATATTCCCCAACTTGCGTTTCTTCGATTAATCTTCCAGTAAACAAAGTTCCTAAAATTCCTTCGTGATAAAAATCTTGGTTCAATCCTAATTCACCTTTCGCATACATCACCGCCATTTTTGCACAAGTGCCTGTTCCGCAAGGGGAGCGGTCAATGACACCTGTCCATGTGGATGGTTTGTTCCAATCAATTTTTCCAGTTGAAACAGTGACAACATTTTTTTCGATGTGCTTTAGGATTCGTTGACGGTGCAGAAAGTTGACCAATTGTCGGTCCAACAATTTCAGGATTCTCAGGATGCACAACAGGGTATTGTTCAGCAGTTGCACTTTTCACCAACTCAGTTATCCGCGTAATATCACGCCCTTCGTCAGCACTCAACTTCAAGCCAAATTGTGAAGCGTCTGCAATCGCATAAAACATTCCACCGTAAGCCACATCCACATTGACAGTTCCTAAAGTCGGCACTTCAACTTTTACATCTAAATGCACAGCAAACGATGGGACATTTTTAAATTTGATTTGTGTGACTTTACCATTTTGACACTGTGCTTCGATTTGAATCAAACCTGCGGGCGCTTCAAGCGTGAAATTTGTAATTGGTTCTTCCATCTTCAACATTCCACTTTCTAGGAGCGTTGTGGCTACGCAAATTGTATTCGTGCCAGACATAGGCGGATATTCAGTTTGCTCCATGATGATGAAACCTGCAGCGGCTTGCGGATGTGTTGGCGGAAGAATAACATTGCAACACAATGCGGGATACCCGCGTGGCTCGCGTAACATTCTTAAACGAATATCATCATGATGTTTTTCAAAGTATTTCATTTTTTCAAACATGGTTTTGCCTGGCACATCTAACACACCACCCGTGATGACGCGCCCAGGTTCGCCGCAAGCATGCAAATCAAATGCTGTGATGATATTTTTTAGATTCATATCCGTTCCTTAAACAGACCCTAAAGGTCTCTTTCGCAATCAATGATGTTTTTATGCAAGAATAATTTGCTATAAATTTATTTTTTCAACCAGCAAAGACCTTTAGGGTCTTAACTTCTTTTATATGCTCTGGCGTTGTTCTGCAGCATCCACCAATGACACTTGCTCCATGTGTGTACCAATCTTTTGCTTGCAACCCAAACGACTCGCAAGAAGTTTCTCCGTGCCAAGAATTTGTGACGGAAATATACACTTCACCAGAATTAGGATACACAACAATCGGCTTGTTTGTATTCTTTTTGATTTCATCAATCAAAGAGGGGATATGTAACGGCGAAGAACAATTGACTCCAATACCTGCAACTTGATTGTGTGAATCTAGCCATTTAGCAACGTCCCCAATTTTTTCTCCGTGACAAATATGCTCGCCATCCTTGGCTGTGAATGTAAACCACGCACTTGCTTGTGGATATTCACTCAATAATTTAATCAATGCTTGTGCTTCGGCAAATTTTGGCATGGTTTCGCAGGCTAGCAAATCCACACCTGATTCAATCAATGCCTCAACTCTTGGACGATGAAAATTGATAAATTCATTTTCTGTCAATTCATAATCACCGCGATATTCAGAGCCATCTGCTAAATATGCTCCATACGGACCAACTGAACCAGCAATCAATGGATAATTTCTATCCACACGATTTTTTTCATCAGACCAAAATTCATCGCGTGCAGATTTCGCAATTTGCACGGATTTTTTTATTAAATCAATTGCTTCGCTTTTGTTTAATCCACGTTTTGCAAACCCTTCCACTGTGGCTTGATAACTAGCAGTGATAGCCACATCTGCGCCTGCTTTGAAATAATCCAAATGCACTTGTTGAATCAATTCAGGTTGTTCGATTAATATCCTCGCCGACCATAGAGAATCGTTCAAGTCACAATCACGATTTTCAAGCTCGGTTGCTAATGCGCCATCTAAAATAATAATGTTTTGTTTTTGTAACAGGATTTCAAGTGGAGACATAAGTGCGTTGCGCCTTTCTGGTAAATATGTAACTATGTTTTGATAGATTCTAACTCAATCAGATGCATTGTATGGCAAAGCGCGACGCACCTTTATCATGAAAAATCTTAACGCGAATTACACGAAAGAGCGAATAACGCGAAAATTATCAGCGTTTTTCAACGACATCATTTAAGATAAATATCAAAAAACTCAATCGTTCTATCCATAGCGGAATAAAAATTTGTAGCGATGTTATGGTTATCGCCTTCATACAAATATAAATCAGCAATTTGACTTTGAGCGCGGGCAAGTTCTGCCACGCGGATAGAAAATTCATATGGCACATCTTCATCATTTGTCCCGTGATGTAATTGAAGTGGACCTGATAAATCTGCAAGATATGATGTGGCTGAAATTGAATCCCAAAATGCAGGGTTTTGTTCAGGCGTGCCATATTGTTCGAGCCATGTACTTCGCCAACCAACACCACGTGAACTTGGTGAAGGTGTGAATGAACCCACTCGTCGCCAGTTATATAACAGGTCAGTATATGAAGCGATAACGCCAGCCCAAATCACACCAACTTTTACATCTTGTGAAATCACCATAGCACGCAAAGTTAAATATCCGCCCATTGAATGTCCCCACATGCCAATTTTTTCAGGGTTCACTTGCGGATGTTGTTTGATAGATGCAATTGCATTCATCACATCAATTTGATAACCAGTGTCACCATAGGCACCTGTGGCTTCACCTTCTGAATTATCATGTCCACGATAATCAATGCGAAAGACAACATAGCCTGCTTTAGCAATTTCATCTACATAATGAACATATCTTTCAGTTGTTTTATATACATCAGGTGGAATATAACCATGATTAAAAACAATAGCAGGGAATCCACCTTCAGGTGCTTCGCCATTTGGAATAGTTAGCAGTGCATAAATTTTTTAATCCCTCTGAAAGATAATAGACATAATAACGCCGATAATTTAATCCGCGTTCTAATTCTTTTTCAATCACAATTTCACTGCCAGCATAATCACCATTTCGCAAAGCGATAATGCTCATAGGGTGGGGAACAGGTGTGGCTGTTGGTAATGCTGTAGATGTGGTTGTAGATTCGGGTGTTGAAGTTAAAGTAAATGTAGATGAAACAGTAACAACTGTCGGCGTGGGAAGAGGCGTTGCTTGTGATATGCAACTAATCAATAAGCTTGATAATGTAATTAGTAATAAAGTTTTTTTCATGCAATGTATTCGTGGCGAAAAATAATAAGAGGCAGTTCATCACTGCCTCTTAAGTCTAATATCATTTTTGTTGTTTCGTAGAATTCTCTATTTCTCTTAATTTTTCAGTCGCTCTAAAATATTTGAGATAGCGAATCGAATTCATATCTTTGCCTAACAACAAATCAGTGGCTTTGATGGCACTGCCTAATTTTATAGCATCAGTGATTGAACAAGTTGCACCTGCTTGCATCATCAATGCCAAAAATGCGGCATTGACTGAGTGTCTATCGGGCAATCCAAACGAAACATTACTAGCGCCCAAACTCATATTCACCCCAAATTCTTTTTTGATTAATTCAATCGTTTTCAATGTAATCGTTCCAGCCACGCTGTTGTGACCAACTGTCATCACCAATGGATCAATAATAATATCTTCAATTGGGATTCCCATTTTGGTAGCGCGTTTGATGATTTTATCTGCCGCCGCTAACCGACCTTCTGGTGTGGGTGGGATGCCTTCATCCGCAATTGTTAATCCGATAACTGCCGCGCCTCTTTCTTTGACAATCGGCAGGACGCTTGCTAGTTGCTTTTCTTCTCCGTTGACAGAGTTGATTAATGGCTTGCCGCCTTTGATGGCATTCAAACCTGCTTCCAAAATTTTCGGCTCATTTGAATCAATGCACAGCGGAACATCTACAACAGATTGCACAGCCTCCACAACCAAAGGTATCACTTCTGCTTCTTCAATTTGTGGATGCCCAACATTTACATCCAAAACATCTGCGCCCCAATCTACTTGTCTTTTGGCGAGTTGTTTCACAAAATCCATATTGCGTTCAACTAATGCTTGACCTAATTTTTTTATTCCAGTTGGGTTAATCTTTTCGCCAATAATGACGAAAGGCTTGTCAATTCCAATGGTTACTTCTTTACTGTTTGATTTGAGTATAGTATGCATTTGTTCTCCATGTAGGTAGAGTAATCTTGCTACCTGTCTACCTATTTACTTGTCTACCTGTTTACCTATTAACTACTTGCCTAAAAATCTCAAAGCAGTTTCAGCTAGCACTGCTGTGCCAATAGGCAAAGCACGTTCATCTAAATCAAATTTTGGATGATGAAGTTCATATACCTCACGTCCTTCAATTTTTGTGCCGAGATTATACATAGCACCAGGCGCATCTTTTAGGAATTCAGGAAAATCTTCTGCGCCTAATGTTTTAGCTAATTCTTGGACTTTTCCTTCGCCTAATAAATCCTTGCCGACTTGTTCAATGGTGTCGGATACAAATTTATCGTTGACTAATGGTAAACCACCAAATATAAAATTTAATTCGTAATCGCCACCGAGTATTTTTACAACTTCAAATACTCGTTTAATTTCTTCGCGCAATTGTTTTTCTACTTCTAAAGAAGTGAAGCGCATCGTGCCTTTGATTTCAACTTTGTCTGGAATTACATTTTCTGTAAAGCCACCATTAACTGCGCCAATGCTGATGACAGTTGGTTCAAATGGGTTAAGCCTGCGTGAAATAATGGAATTGATTCCCATAATCACATGAGCCAACAAAACAAAAGGATCATTTGATTTATGCGGATACGCTCCATGCCCGCCTTTTCCTTTAATCGTTGCATTCCATGATGTTACACCTCCGCCGCAAGCACCTTCATTAATTGCAATTGTGCCAACAGGCATAGTTGGGTCAACATGTTGTGCGATGACATAATCCACGCCTTCTACTGCGCCTTCATCATACATTCTTTGTGCGCCGCTTTTGCCTTCTTCATCGGCTGTTTCTTCGCATGGTTGAAATAAAAAGCGCACACGTCCGTTTAATTTTTCTTTGGCTAAAATTTTTGCCGCACCCAACGCCATAGCGGTATGCGAGTCATGTCCGCAGGCGTGCATTTTATTTTCTATCGTGGATTTATATTCAGTTTCATTTAATTCTTGTAATGGCAAGGCATCCATATCTGCGCGGATAGCGACAAGTTTTCCACCTTCACCAATTTCTGCTACCACACCAGTTTTGCCAACACCACGTTTCACTTTGTACCCCATCTTTTCCAATTCATCGGCTACGATTCCCGCTGTGCGAAATACATCAAAACCTGTTTCGGGGTGTTGATGAAAATCCCTGCGCCATTCGATTAATTCTTCCGAGATTGCATGTGCTTGTTTGATCATTTGATTCTCCTTTGGAGTGCAGGAGCTTGCTCCTGCAAATTCGCCAGCAAGCTGGCTGACTCCATAATATTTACTTCTTTAATTTAACTGTTGCCTTCTCCGCCGCCGCCATAATTTTATCTAACTCGGCTTCTTGTTGTGGCTCTAATGGTTCGACAACATGTTCGCGTAAGATTCTTTCGGCTTCATCGGTTGCGTAATCTGCCATTTGTTTACGACTCATTTTATCTTCCCATGTATCCCATGAATTTCTTTCTGCAAGTTTAGTGAGAGCCATTTCGCCTGCGCGTAAATGTTTGAGTGTATGTTTACTGGCTAAATAATTTCTGTTTGTATCCATTACGGTATTGATAACTTCAACTGCTAAATGTTCTGCATCTGCCGATAAACCTTGACGTTGACGATGCACACTTTTCGCTAACTCATTATCCAAAACCATTTGAGCAAACGAACCCATCACACCCGCTTCCATTTCGCCAATGCCCGAAAGTTCATCAGCCCCAGCAAGGGCGGGGAGAGAAGCGTTTAATCCTCTTTCAAAAGCGTTTTGAGCATCAAGTGTGTGAGCATTGGTTGAAAATCCATACACGTTGACAGAGAATCCATAATAATGCCCAAGTTGAACCGTTGCCGCAGATGAAATACCAAGCTCCACGCCGCCCCAAATCAAACCCGTGCGTGGTTCAAGCAATCCTAATCGTCCACAATAAATTACGCCACAACCTGGGTTTATCAATTGAGCCAATACCAGTGGAGCAAGTGACTCAGCGCTTTGTTGAACTAAACTTCCAGTAATCGTCATTGGTGATGTTGCGCCACCAGTTGGAGCAGGTAAGTTGGCATGAATGACTCCAGCTTGTGCCATATCCATTATTGCTTGCGCGGCGACATCGTGCATCGTTAATGGGCTGACAGGTGAAAGTGAAAGTGTTAACTCATGTGCTTGAATACCAATCACTGCCGCCATTTCAACTGCATATTTAACTTCGTGACCAAATTGAATGCCAGGTCCTTGCACAGGTTTAGTTGTATGCGACAAGGTATGCCGATACATATACAACGCCATCATTTCATTTGCAACATCGGGCGGCGTAAAAAATGGTGTGACGTTATTGCAATTTGGCAGTGCATCTAACACGCGCGTTGCATTGACGCAATCTTCATGTGTAGCAGTGTGATGTGTACCAGTGCGTGCATCAAATACATCTCTTGCGCCACCGAGATTATGAAAATATAAATTTCCACCGCCTAATTCATTGACTGTGCCATTACGTCCGCGAATCTTTGGACGTTTGTTTGCTTTGCCAACTGAATCCATAATTAAATTTTCAGGCATACAAACGCGATTGCCATTCATACTGCAACCTGCGCTTAATAGAATATCCAAGCTTGGTTGATGAGTCCAAATAATTCCTACTTCACTCATCACTTTCATGGTGGCATCGTGCATGGCTTGAATTTCGTCATCCGATAAAAATTTTAGATATGGCATTGATGCTCCTGTATATATGCATGGTGGTCGAGTAGTCACGAGTGATTTATGAGTGACGTATCGAGACCACAACTTAACAAAATAATTTCAATAACAGGTGGTCTCGATATGGCTTCGCAAAAGATGCTCAGCCTACTCGACCACCGAGTGTTTTTTCCAAAAACTCAACTCTGCTTACTTCCGAGTCAATTATATTTTCCAATTTCAAAAACGTATGACCCTCATCTTCATATAAAAGCAATTCTACTTCTTTTCCTAACTCAATTAATTTATCTCTGGCATCAATCGAATCACTGGCGGGGCAACGCGGGTCAACTCCACCACAGATTAATTGCACAGGCGCGTTTACTTTATCTAAAAAGAAATAAGGTGAACACCGAATCCATAATTCTTTATTTTTTCTGGGTCGCCCATGTTTTCGATGTTCCAATGCTGTAAATCTTCACGCGATTCGTAATGTGATTTTATCCAATTCATAAACGGCACAATTGCTGAACCGCCTGCAAATAATTCAGGATAAAAAGTTAAACAGCACATGGTTAAAAATCCGCCATGACTACGTCCCGTGATAACAATTTTATCTTTATTAGCCAAGTTGTTTTCAATTAAATATTTTGCTCCCGCCGCGCAATCACTTGTATCAACATCGCCCATTTTATATCTGCTTGCGTTTTGCCAATTTTTTCCATATCCTGTTGAGCCACGATAATTTGGTTGTAACATGCTCCAACCGCGTGCTAGCATTTCATTCACAAATGGATTCCACATATTCTGATAATGCCAATTAGGTCCGCCGTGAATATCAATCACTGCTTTTTTATTTTTTCCGCGAAACAATAAAGCGGGCACATCATCATAAAAATTTCTTCTGGTTGAATAAAATCAAAATCCATTTCGTTTGATTTTGTTAATTGAATTGCTTCGCCATTTTCTAAATTGATTTTCCATAAATCAGGCGGATGATTCGCATCTTCATAAATTAAGATAACTTCGTCATTGACAATTTGCGGAAACGAATGGACTCCATCTCCAACTTTTATTTGATGAAGTTCAGCGCTTTGTTTCGATGAACTCAACACGCCGCTCGTCTTAAACTGAAAATTGGTTTTTGCACCCTCGCTATGAATCCACCCGATAATTTCTCCGCTGCGCGAAACCGTTGGCTGTATATCATCACCGATGGAATCAGTTAACCAAATAATATTTTTTGCTTGAACATCATATAATCCAATATTATGCCATTCACCATTTTCACAAGAGAAAATTAAATGTTTTGAATCTGCTGACCAAACAGGATGTTGAGCATTTAATGTCTCATTATTTTTACCCGCCACTTTCCACTTTCTACCCTTCGACAGGCTCAGGGCATCGCTCTCCACTTCAACAATATAAATCGCTCTATCACTTGCTTTTGATTCTGCTTCTACGGCAATATATTTCCCATCAGGTGACCATGCTACATCCCAAATAGGGCGGTGGATGTCAAGTAATAATTTTTTTTCTAGTGTTGCAATCTCTAAAGTGTATAAAGCAAAACTTCCACTTTCATCAGAAAGGATGGCGAGCTGTTTTCCATCTGGTGAAAAATCAAAATTCGGTTGTTGCGCGTAGTCAAAAGAGGGAGTGAGGTCAATAATCGAGTTATTGCTTAGATTATGGAGAATAATATGAAAAGATTCACTGCCGTTAAAATCTATGGCGTAGGCAAGATGTTTTCCATTGGGGGAGTGTTTGGGAGAGAATTTAGAACCTTCTATATTTTCCGTCATTGCGAGGAGGGCTTTGCTCGACGAAGCAATCTCATGATTATTTGGGGATTGCTTCGCACTTTGTGCTCGCAATGACATAGCGTATAACTCCCACTTTCCACTTTTATTCCATGAAAATATCACCTGACTTTCATCAGGTGATATGCTAAATCTTAGGCTGTTATCTACATTGGGAATACGTAGAAGTTGTTCTAGGCTTAGCATAATTATGCAAATTGTAGATCTTCGAGAATCGGTAACTGCTCAACACCCGCTTCTTTAGCAAGGTCAAGCATGAAGGTATGTAACTGATTCGTTGTAACAGAATCAATTTCAGGTCTAGTATATGAAGCGAGCAAGTCATTGACCATGATTTTCGCGCGCGAAAAAGCATCCAGTGAGCCTGCTTTTTTCCAATCACGCATTGAATCTCTATCAATAATATTGCTTGGTAAATGTTGTTCTTCGCGGAATAACTTCATGGTGATTTTTTGTTTAAGAAAATCGCCGCCCTTGAAATTTATTTTGTCATCATAAAAACCTGTTGCTAAAGTTTCAGTATGAAGTTTAACGCCTGCTAACATTCGTTTTGCCATCGCAATACCTTCAGCATCAATGACAAGTTTTTCAGCGCTATGACATGAAAGAAAATCTAACATACCTGAACCAGAAATCATGTTGATACCACTCAACGCACCAATCATAGCAGTCACGCCACTTTCAAGACCTGCTTGCGTATCCACAAGTTTTGAATCAGATGAACCGAGATAAGTATGTGTTGGCATGTTTAATGATTTTGCAACTTGAGCATAAGAACAATCAAGCATAGCAGTTTCAACTGAACCCATTGGCGTGGCGCCTTTTTTCATATCAAAGATACATGCCGCGCCACCCCACACAATTGGCGAACCTGCTTTTGCTAATTGATGAATCGTAATGCCTGCTAAACATTCAGCAGTATGTTGTGTGATTGTGCCAAGCATAGTGACTGGAGCCGCTGCACCAGATAATGGCACAGAAACAATTTCAGCAGGAATGCCAGCGCGTGCTAATGCAATTAAATTTCCAGATGCAAAGTTACTCCAAATTAATGGTGGGGCAGGGCATACATCAAAAATTGCGCGTGGTTTATTTTTTGCTTGTTCATGTCCGCCCGCCATAATTGCTAACATGTCGATCATCTCGGTTACAGTTTTGTTTGTAAACGCGCCTGTGACAATTGGTTTTTTTGAAAATAATAAAGCCAGATATAAACGATATGAATCTTGAATCGCTTGTGGCACATCATGGCACACTACGGCTGTTGATTGTGCATCATATTGTGATAACTGCTCGGCAACTTTGATTAATTTAAGTAGATGTGCTGTTTCAGTTATCTCATGTTCTAATGTTTCTGGATTTAACATGGCGATACCTGATGAACCTGGATCGAAGTGAACTGCATCGCCTCCATACTTGACCTTCGGGTTGCCATCTGCGTCGTATAAATAAAACTCGCGTGGAGCGCTTTCTAACGCCTTGCGGACAATTTGTTCTGGAATTTTGACGACATTGGTTTCTTTATCAACCTGCGCGCCAGCAGATTCTAATAACTCTCGCGCTTCATAGTTATTAACTTTCACGCCAGGTTTTAATAACAGCTGATAGGCTTCATCTAAAATTCTTTCAATCATTGCATCATCGAGGAGTAAAAGTTTCGGTTGCATGAAATACCTCTTTCTCAAACACAAAGGACACTAAGGTCACAAAGGAAAACCACAAACTTGCAAATTTAGAATCCCTTTGTGTACGTTGTGTCCTTCGTGTTAAATTTTTTATTATTGATCTGCTTTACCAACTAATTCCTTCGCTAATTTAACTGCACCAACAGCATCTTCTGAATATCCATCCGCTTTGATTTTGGTTGCCCAATCTTTTGAAATAGGCGCGCCACCAACCATCACTTTGATTCTTGGGCGTAATCCTTCTTTATCTAACTCTTCAATCACTTCACGTTGACGAACCATCGTAGTAGTTAACAACGCACTCATGCCGATAATTTGTGCATCAATCTCAATTGCTTTGCCAATGATTTTGTCGGCGGATTGATCTACACCCAAATCGGTGACTTCAAAGCCAGAGGCGCTTAACATCGTGCCGACTAATGTTTTCCCAATTTCGTGAATATCACCTTCAACAGTGGCTAAGACAACTTTGCCCATCATCTCGCGGGCTTCGCCAAGTTTTAATAACTCTGGTTCAAGTACAGCCACTGCGGCTTTCATCGCTTCGCCAGCCATCACTAATTCAGGTAAAAAGGCTTCGCCTGCACCGAATTGGTCACCAATGTAATTGACTCCAACTACAAAACCTTTTGTGATGGTGTCTAATGGATGCAAATTTAATTCGATGGATTTTTTTGCCAATTCAACAGCAAGTTCAGATTCTCCATCAATAATACTTTGCGCCATTTGTTTATATAGGGCATCCAAATCTTCAGTCATAATATAAATTCTCCTTTATTTATGTAGGGGCGACCTGTCACTGCTTTCAATGACTAATGTCATGATGGGCGGGTCGCCCCTACGTTTATTATTTCTTCTTCATCAAATGCAAAACTTGTTTTTCTTGTTCTCTTAATAACTTAGCAGGCACGTTGAGATATGTCTCTAGCCATCTACCAGATTCCATGACATGCTCAAGAGATACTTTGACTGCTAAATCAGCGTCACCTTTTTTGAGCGCATTTAATATAGCAGTATGTTCATCATGCGTTTGGGTGACGCTGTTTTCGACTAATTCAGGTTTTCGATACAAGGCTTCATACAATAACCAATCTGGAAACGCATTGGAGACAATTGTATAAAGTTGAATCAACAATGCATTGCCTGAGGCTTCTGCAATTGCGGCATGAAATTCACGGCTGAGTTGCCTTTGATTAGGCATTTCGCTTAACTCAACTTGCTTATCCATTTCAGCCATGATTTTTTTTAGCGCAGAAATTTGTTCAGGGGTGATATTCATTGCCGCTTCACGCGCGATGATGGCTTCTAAAGTGAGTCGCAAGCCGTAAGCCTCAACAACTTCTTTTGGATTCATTTCGCGTACACGCACGCCACGGTAGGGGACACGTTCTGCAATTCCTTTGGCTACCAGCAAATCAAACGCCTCACGTACAGGCGTCATGCTGACTCCCATTTGTGAAGCGATATCTTCCTGACGAAGCCAATCGCCTGGCGCATATTTACCAGCAATAATCTGCCTGTGCAAAGCATCAAAAATTTCTTCTTTGAGAGGTTTGTGGGTTTCTAGTACAGTCGCCATGATTGTATATTATATATAATTTGCGGGTTTTCGGACAGACTTAAAAAGACCTGCGAGATTTTGAAAATTTCGGAGGTCTAGGTGAGTGCTATTCTGGTTTTTCGCCCACAATTTTTATAAAGCGTGGGTCGTTGCGGATGTTTTCTAAATCAGGATCTTCCCAAGCCCATGCAGGGTCAAAGCCTTCAAGTTTTGATGCTATCTCTAAAAACTCAAATGCTTTTTCAATATCTCCAACTATGCTTTTTAGGCAAGCCAAGTTGCAGTAGGCATTGTCATCAGCAGGATTGATTTCGATGGCTTTGCGATAGGCACTTCCGCTTCTTCATAGCGTTTTAGATTTCATGAAGAAGTAAGCCTAAGTTGTTGTAGGCTAAGTCAAAAGCAGGATTGATTTCGATGGCTTTGCGATAGGCACTTTCTGCTTCATCGTAGCGTTTTAGGTTACGGAGTAAGACGCCCAAGTTGTTGTGGGCGGCATAAAAACTTGCATCAAGTTTTATGGCTTCGTTGTAACATCTAATCGCTTCTTCAGGGTTGTTATTTTCATCAAATGTATAGCCACGCTCAAACCAAGTTTGGGCGGTCAGTTGTTCTTCTTTTACAGGTTCCGCTTTGTTGGCGGCGGTTTGTTCTGCTTTTGTAATCTCTTGTGCTTCTTGTGATAACACAGTTGGTAAATTCACGTCTTCTAGTGCTACGTTCAAAAAGCGTGTGCGTAATCTTTCTAAGCCTTCAAATACATACGCATTGTGAATTGGCAAAGCATTGATAGTGCTTATGGTGCTTAATTTCCCAGTTAATGCCTCTTGCACATAAGGGCTTCCAAAGTCAAAGCCTTCTAACATCACAGGTACGATGTTTCTTTTTTCATCAAGCGCGGTTTCAATTTCACGGCGAAGCCAGTCATTGGGGTTCTTGCATCGTTCCAATGCCGAAGGTGTCAGAATCAAAACAAAATGCGCTCGCGCTCGAATATTATCAAGGATAGCCTTTTCAAAATTTCCGCTATCAATACTTTGATAATCAAAGAACACGTCATAACCGTTTTGGGTCAAGTTTTGATAAATACATAATGCCCACGGCAAGTTGGTTCTGCGATAACTAATGAAAACAGTTTTTTCTATCCGCGCCATAGCAATTGCTCCTTGTGGCGATTATACCGTAGCCTTTTCTCGTCATGCTAACGTGGGGCAGGGGAAGGAGGCACGTAATCTAGTTAAAGTATAAAAATGATCGAAGGCTCGTTACTTATTTTATTACTTCTTACTAATGATAAAAACCAAT
The DNA here is from genome assembly GCA_001567105.1 of Chloroflexi bacterium OLB14. Classification (GTDB taxonomy): domain Bacteria; phylum Chloroflexota; class Anaerolineae; order Anaerolineales; family Villigracilaceae; genus Villigracilis. The sequence goes on along the minus strand of LMZR01000002.1, from coordinate 12,280 downwards.
TAACACATTGTGTTTGGCAGTCAGTGGGGAAGAAGTTCGGGCTTTTAGAATCTAGCTTTGGTGATAAAACACTTTATGTTTTCGATAAGTATTATTATCAAAAACATTGACAGGGCGAAATAATTTCGTATAATAATACTCATGCCAAGCAAAGATTTGCCATCAATTACTATTGCCGATGCAGTTACACGTTACTTAGATAGTGTAAAACTTTCTCGTAGCGTTCACACAATGTTGGCTTACAAAAATGCGCTACAAATATTCTGTCAGGTTCTTGCAGAGAAATCACTCACCCCAGAAAGCACATCCGTTGAAAAAATAAATGAGGATTTTCTGACCCCATTTGCGGCTTATCTAAAATCCTACGCTAACGCCACAGAGCAATTATATTTGCAAGCCGTCAAGGGATTTTACTTATATTTGGATGCTGAACGATTGGTTGATATCAATCAGTCACGCGTGATCGTTTTAATTAAACAACGCTCACGTCGGCTTGGCGTTCGCTTTCCGCAATTCCCTGCTGAAGATATAGAATCTTTGCTTTCAAAGATTCAGATAATTGATAACTTACTCTCAACATCTGATAGCGAAGATGCAAGCACTATTAAACTACGCGCATACCGCGATAGAGCCTTTTTGTTAGCCCTAGCAGATACAGGCTTACGCGTACATGAAGCTTGTAAATTAAAGCGTGGTGATATTGATTGGAACGAACAACGCACAATTATTATTGGAAAAGGCAATAAACAAGCCGTTGTGCGCTTTACTTCACGATCTTTACAAGCAATTAAAGATTATTTAGCCCAGCGTAGTACATTAGATGGAAATTCAGGTAAACAATTAGGCTCACTCCCCCTTTTTGCACGCCACGATAAAGGCGCAGGAAAAAAAATAAAGCCTATAACCACTACCACTGGGCGCAATATCGTCAAAGAACGTGTTTTACAATTTTTAGGTAAAGATGCTCTCGGAAAAATTACCCCCCATTCATTCCGCCATTATTTTGTGACCTCAATCCTGCGTGGAACGGGTAATTTGAAAATTGCACAAGAATTAGCAAGGCATGAAAATATTGAAGTTACAAAAAGATATTCTCATTTATCGAATGATGAATTAGATAAAGCCTATTATGATGTTTTTGAAAAAAAATAATTCACCTCTCCCCTGCCCTATCTATTGCAGGTATTTTTTTATAAGCCTCATGAAGTTTTGTATAAAATAAATTTATATACTATTGTAAGAAATTTAATTTGAAAAACCAATGTACAATTATGGTATTGTATGAAAAAACCTCCTATGTCGCCATTATTTGATGCCACAATTACCCAAATAAAAAAGACATCACTTTACATCACATTGGGTTTATTTGTTGTAAGCATCTTATATATCTTTACTGTATTGTTTTTTATACAAGATGAAAATAAAGCACCTTGGCTTATTGGAGGGATTAGTTTATTTACAATAATCTTTATTGTGCAATTGGCGCTTTTCTTTTGGGTGTTGAAAAACTTGCTTTATATTTTCAAAGAAAATTATCGTGTGGTGATCGAAAAAATCCCCTCCATTATTTACTTTGACGATGCTGTATCTGAATCATTAACTATCTATATTAGCCCACAAATAGAACAGCGACTTGGATATACTCAAAACGAGTTTTTGCATGGTCCATTCACATGGGAGAAAATTATACACCCCGAAGATCGCGAGCGAGTATTAGCAGAAAGCCAGCGCACTTTTCAAACAAAAAAGCCATTCAAAATTGAATATCGAATCATATCAAAATCTGGAGTGATCATTTGGGTAAAAGACGAAGCCACATTGATTTTTGATGAAAATCAACAACCTTTATATTGGCTGGGTGTTTGGACTGATATTACTTCTATTAAAGAGTCTCAAAGATTACAAGCCAATGCTTTTGAAGTATTAACTCGGCGCACAAACCAACTGCAAACTGCTGGTGAAATTTCCCGCGCCGCTTCATCTATATTAGATTTAAATGAACTCCTTCCTCAAGCAGTGGAATTAATTCGTAATCATTTTGACTATTATTATGTGGGTTTGTTTTTGGTGGATAAAGATTTCAAAATATTACATCTACGTGCAGCTACAGGTGAAACAGGCAAGCAATTGCTTGCTCAAAATTTCTCATTAGAAGTTGGCGGGGCATCTATGGTTGGTTGGTGTGCCGCCCATAATCAAACTCGCATAGCTCTGGATGTGGGAGATGATGCTGTACGCTTCAAAAACCCTTTATTACCTCTAACTCGCTCAGAGATTGCCCTTCCTCTGCGCGCACGTGGACATGTGATTGGCGTGATGACGTTTCAATCTGAAAAAGAGGGCGCTTTTACAGATTCAGATATTACTGCCTTACAAACAATGTGCGATCAAATTGCAAATGCTATTACAAATGCTAGTTTGTTTGATGACCGTATAAATTTGATTAAAGAACTGGAAGCAAAAAATATTGAACTAGAAAGGTTTACCTATACTGTTTCTCACGATTTGAAATCTCCTTTAGTTACTATGCGTGGATACCTTGGCTACTTAAGTGATTCTGCGCGGAAAGGTAATTTTGAAAGGTTCGATAAAGATTTAGACCGCGTTGTCAATGCTACTAATACTATGCAAGATTTGTTAAATGATTTGCTACTACTGTCACGTGTTGGGCGCGCTGAAGAGACTAGAAAAAACGTATCTGTCAAAAATGCGATAGAGGAAGTGCTTGAAATAACTCATGATGTTTATGCTAACAAGAAGGTGAATATTATCATTCAAGATAACTTGCCAACTGTAATTGTAAATCCAACACGCTTACGAGAAGTGATACAAAACTTGTTAGTGAATGCGATGAAATTCTCAGCGCATCTTCCTAACCCTGAAATTGAAATTGGCACTGACGGCTTTGACCCTGCCTCAAATTATCCTATCCTCTTTATACGTGATAATGGCATAGGGATAGACCCTCAATATCACAAACAGATTTTTGGGTTGTTCAATCGTTTGGATAACAGTATTGAAGGTACAGGTGTTGGCTTGACCCTTGTTAAGCGGATTGTGGAAATGTATAGCGGGAATATTTGGGTTAAATCTGAAGGAAAAGATACTGGGGCTACATTTTATTTTACACTGCCCCCTGCAAATTAAAAAAATAATATAAATTCCATCTCAAATGTCAAATTATTATTTACCACTTACCCAACTTCGCAAAGAGCATGTGGTTATGAATTCAAAATTTATTGCCACCCTTGCTCCTGCTATATCAATTGAAGAAGCTCGTGCTTTTATTAGCAGGACAAAAAAGGAATTTGCAGATGCAAGCCATAATGTTTCGGCATATATTATTGGTGGTGGAAATACAGTTACAGAATATTTTTCAGATGATGGCGAACCAGCAGGTACAGCAGGCAAACCAGCTTTAACGGTATTAAGAGGTAGCGGGCTTGGCGATGTTGCTTTAGTTATCACTAGGTATTTTGGCGGCACATTGCTTGGCACAGGTGGGCTAGTTAAGGCTTATACTGAATCTGCTCAAAGTGTGGTCAGTAGTGTTGGGCGAGGTCAGAGAATTCCAATATATATTGGTGAAGTTAAAATTTTTTATAGTCTTTTAGAACGTTTGCGGTTATTGGCTATTAAACACCATGCGCAAATTGTCAGCGAGGAGTATGCTGAAGATGTAAGAATCAGGTTGCAGGTCAGGCGAGAGGCGTTTGAATCTTTTCAATCAGATTTACGGGAAGTATCAGCAGGGAAAGTTCAGTTGCAAATCATTGAATCAAAAGAAGAGATAATGGCTGTTTAGGTTTATAATTGTAGTAATAATTTATGAATCAACCCAGTTGGATTGGTAAAACACTTAGTAATCGTTATCGGATTGATGCCTTACTTGGGCAGGGTGGTATGTCGGCTGTGTATAGGGCAACCGACCCCAATTTGAAACGAGTGGTGGCAATTAAATTAATCCATGCACATCTTTCATCAGACCCAATGTTTGTGCAACGTTTTGAGGGGGAAGCGGCGGCTGTAGCAAATCTGCGCCATCCTAATATTGTGCAAGTGTATGATTTTAACAATGATGATGGCACATATTATATGGTGCTGGAGTTTATTGCTGGTGAAACGTTACAAGAGCGTATGAAGCGTTTGGTTGAAGATGGGCGGCAACTTTCACTAGAAGATACTTTAAAGTTTCTGATAAACATTAGCGATGCCATGGGGTATGCTCATCAGCGTGGAATGGTTCATCGTGATATTAAACCTGCCAATATCATGTTGGATGTGCAAGGGCAAGCTATTTTGATGGACTTTGGTATTGTTAAAATTATGGGTGGTGAAAGCCATACTACTACGGGTGCATTAGTCGGCACTGCGCGTTATATGTCGCCAGAGATTATTCGAGGGACTTCACCAGATCACCGTGCTGATATTTACTCGTTAGGCGTGACGATGTTTGAGATGTTGAGCGGACGGCCACCTTTTGTATCTGATTCGGCTATGACTTTGATGATGATGCATTTGAATGACCCCGTACCTGATGTGCGTGGTTTTCGTTCAGATGTGCCTGTAGAAATAAAGCACATCCTTGAAAAATGTTTAGCTAAAGATCGTGAAAATCGGTATCAAAACGCTTCTGAATTAATTGCTGATTTGAAAAGATCTTTAGACGGGCTAAAAAAGTTGGATGTTGCAACTTCGACGATGAAAGTTTCGCAGGTAAAGCCTCAGGTGCCCACTTCAACACCTATTACTGCACAGCCAATTTCTATCCCACAACAACAATTTAATACTCCCCCACCATCAACTGGAAATATAGAAACTCCTGCAAAAAAATCAAGTAAGCAGTGGCTAGTTGGCGCAGGTGTGGCTGGGCTACTATGTTTTATAGTTTTTATTTGTGCTTCTATTATTGGGCGTAATTTTAATATTGGACGTAATTTTAATAAAAATAATGTAATTGCTACAAACACAGCAATTACGGCTTCACAAATTGAATTTACCGCTACCGCTGTTTCAGTGATCACTGAAGCACCACCGACTAACACAGCAACTCCAGAATTAACAGCTACACCCTCAACGCCTTATGTGGTGATTACTAGTATTACACTTGAGAATAACTTATATGTTGTCAATTATGAAGTGGCAAATTTTGGAGAACAAAATTTACATGTTCATATGTTCTTTAATACTGTCCCTCCAGAGCAAGCAGGTAACCCAGGCAGTGGTCCGTGGAAATTAACCTATGGCAAGTATGGACCTTCGCCATTTGCTCAATACGGACCAGCCGACAAGCCTACAGGGGCAACTCAGATATGCGCTTTGGTTGCAAATTCAAATCACTCAATTATTTTAAATACTGGCAATTGCGTAACTTTGCCGTAACTAATGCAATTCAACAGAATGAGGTATTTCTATGCTTCTTTTTGCTATTAATATTTTTCTCTCTGCTTTTTTGTTATTTCAAATTCAACCTCTCATTGGGAAATTTATTTTGCCATGGTTTGGTGGCACGCCTGCGGTTTGGTCAACTGCTATGTTGTTTTTTCAAGCCTTATTGACAGGTGGATATGCTTATGCTTACTGGCTGGTTAAACAAACAAAACAAAGGTGGATTCATGCTACGCTTTTAGTTATATCTATAACGCTTCTGACCTTACTTGGGCTTGTGTGGCGCTCCCCCATCACACCCTCTCCTGAGTTACGACCAGCTTACGTTGAATTCCCTGTTTTCAATATATTTTTTATCTTGTTAGTATCTGTTGGGCTACCTTATTTTGTTTTAGCATCAAACAGCCCATTAATGCAAGCTTGGTTTAGTAGATTGCAACCAACAGCATCATACGCAAAATTATATGCTTTATCAAATGTTGGTTCATTATTAGGCTTGTTGGCTTATCCAATCTTGGTAGAGCCGTATTTATCCTTACAGTCACAGGGCTGGGGCTGGTCTATTGGATTTGTGTTATTTGCTGTGGTTTCTTCTTTAATTATTTATCAACTAGGTGATAAGAAAATAGAATCAACCTCAGTAGAAAAAACTGTTAAGGCATCTGCTTCACTTAAATTGCTCTGGATGATATTAGGTGGTGTAGCTTCCCTATTTCTGTTAGCTATTACAAATCAAATTACCCAAGAAGTGACAGTAATTCCCTTTTTGTGGGTTTTACCACTAGCAATATATCTGCTTTCATTCATCCTAGCTTTTTCAGATTCACGTTGGTATAACCGTAATTTGTATGCCTTGTTGTTTGGGTTAGCAAGTTTGGCAACGCTATGGGCTTTAACAGCGCGTCAAACTTCTCCCATTACTTTGCAAGTTCTCATTTATTGTTTATTGCTATTCTTCTCTTGTATGATCTGCCATGGTGAGTTGTATCAATTACGCCCACCAGCCGACCACTTGACCACGTTTTATTTAATGTCATCTCTTGGAGGGGCATTGGGTGGTGTATATGTAAACTTCCTTGCACCTGCACTATTTGATGGTTATTGGGAATTTTATCTTGGCTGGTTAATGACCATGCTAATTTTGGTAATTCGCTTATTCCCTAAATGGCTTGGGGAATATAAAAAAGCAAAACACAAGCAGTGGCATTATCTTTTGTGATTGGCACATTGCTTATGCTAGGCTTAAATCATAGTGGCAAACAACTCAGTGCAGATAGAAATTTTTATGGAGTTGTACGCACAATTGAATTAAATGATCATACACTTGCCATGATTCATGGCATCACCATTCATGGGATTCAAGATAAAAACACTCCTAGTCAACCAACTACCTATTTCGCCCCTGATAGTGGTGTGGGTATCTTGCTAGCCAATTACCCTAAAGATAATCAACCTGCTAAAGTAGCAGTGCTTGGCTTAGGAATTGGCACACTTGTCGCCTATGGCGAATCTGGCGATGAATATCGCTTATATGAAATCAATCAAATAGCCATTGATTTAGCCGAAGGAAAAGGCGGATACTTCTCATTTCTAGAAGATAGCCAAGCAGATATAGAAGTGATTGCTGGTGATGCCCGAATTTCACTTGAGAATGAGTATATGGCTAATGGCTCGCATAATTTTGACGTAATAGTTTTAGACACCTTCAGTAGCGACTCTGTGCCAGTGCATCTTGTCACTAAACAAGCATTCGATTTATATTTAGCAAACTTAAAACCTGATGGTGTTATTGCGGCAAATATTTCTAATCAGCATATTGATTTACAACCTGTGTTCTATCAGATTGCTAAAGAATTCAACTTGACGATGATGCGTATTGATAACATTCCCGATGAGCCAAATGAATATTTATCCTATTGGATACTGCTAGCAAAAAAACCTGAAACATTAAATATCACTGAAATACTAGCACGGGCAACTACTTACGAAAATTATTCAACGGATGTAGCCTTATTTACAGATGATTACAGTAACTTATTTCAGATATTAAGATAATCCCAAACTCAAATTATCTTCCGCTTACTTTCAAAAACTGGCTCATTATCTAATATGCGATTAGCAGAAAAAATAGATAAATCTAACGCTGGCGTTTTTACCTAACATAAGTTCAGCGGTATATCTACCCACAGCATGGCACTGCTGAAAACCATGTCCAGAAAAGCCATTTGCCAAATAAAAACCACCCAACTCGCGCCATTCGCCAAGAAGCGCATTTCCATCAAATGTATTCACCTCGTATAAACCTGCCCACCCACGCAAAATTTTCAGGCGGTCAAACTCAGGGATAAACTCCACTAGTTCATGCCAAATTTTTTCTTCAAATACTTCCTTGTGCCACACAAAATCATCAGTGCCAACATAATCATCTGCAAAAGATTTTCCAACCATAAATAAACCCGCGCCTTCATGGATGAGATATAAACCAGATGGAAAAAATAAGGCTGGCAGATTTTTTTCTAACTTGATATTTGTTTCAATGATAGTCACTTGACGCTTCGTTGGCTCAACTGGTAGCTGGATGCCTGCCCCTTCAGCAACAGACTTAGCCCATGCCCCTGCCGCATTCAATATCAGTTTGCTATGCAAAATATCGCCAGTCATCAACTGAACACCCACAACTTGTTTTTTTTCTGTTAACACTCGTTGCACTTCAGCATGAAGATACTTTGCCCCCAACTGAACAACTTTATTTTTGTAGCCATTCAATACTCCCATAGGAGACATAGTGCCATCTTTTGCACCATAGGTGCCAGCCACACAATCTTTTAAATTATAGAGTGGATAATAAATTTGAACATCTTGTGGGGTCAGCCATTGCACATCACACCCCAAGCTTTGTTGTAGCTGATAACCTTCAAAGGCTTCATCTTTACTATTATCATCTAAAACAAATAAATTACCCTGACTTCTAAAGGCTACATCAGGTTTAACGTCATTAGTTTCAAACTCATCAGCAAAATTAGATAATACCTGCAAGCCAAATTGCGACATTTGAATGTTCTCTTTAATATTAAATTGAACACGTGTATTACCATCAGATAAAGGTGTAGAGGCAAATTCGTAACTTGGGTCTTTCTCAATGATGGCTATTTTCAAATTTGCATCAAATCTTAATAAATAATAAGCAGTAGCACAACCCATCACCCCACCACCAATAATAATTACATCATATTTATTTGCATCCATAAATCCTCCAAGTTAACAACATAAATCCAACAGGTTTTAATATTTTTTATTCAATCCTATTTTATTTTTTCAAAAAGTTGTGCTTCACATCCAAACATGCACTTGATTTCTACCTGAATTCTTAGCTGTGTACATAGCTTGGTCAGCGCGATCCATCAGCACATCTAAACTTTTACAAAATTCATTATAAATAGCCACGCCTACACTAATTGTAATTTTAAGAGGCGATTTCTCTGTAAGCTTATCAAACTTTTCAAGAATCGTGCCAAAATTTCTAAGTGACTGATGAGTTTACATAATCTAGTAGCTACTTCAACAGCCTGTCTTTCTGTTGTGTTTGGCAAAACCAAAGCAAATTCTTCGCCACCAACTCTGCCAAAAATATCACTACTCCGCAATGCAGATTTACAAATTTCAGCAACTTGTATTAGAACTAAGTCGCCTACTTTATGCCCATACTGATCATTGAAGTTTTTGAAATCATCAATATCCAGCATAATTAGTGCAAAGGGAAGTTTCAATTTAATAGTTTTTTGAAACTCCGCTTCAGCCAGTTCATAAAACCTGCGGCGGTTTAAGGTGGAGGTCAATGAATCTGTATAAGCGGCTTGCTGAACAGAATCGAATAAGCGTGCATTCTCCAATGCAATCACCACATGAGAAGCTAATACCTCCATCAAATACAGATCATCAGTAGTATAGGCATCTTTTTTGTAAGCCTGTGCAGAAATCACGCCATAAATTTCACCATGCAATAACATTGGCACAGCAATAATAGATTCAGTGGGGTCTGGCTCAAATTGATCTCCATAAAATTCAAATTGAATTTTGCTTTCATCTATTTCTTTAATGCTACTAAATAGAAGCGGCTTCTTTTTATGTACAACTTCACCAGCCAGACCGTGATCCGCATAATACTTCTCGGTGTACACTCTTTTACCTGGGTTTTCAATAGCAAAGATAGGGATAATTTCATTTGTATTTGCATTGTAGCCATCTACTACAAAGTCATTACAAGCCATCACCTTGTTAACAGTTTCGTAAACCACATGGCAAACCTGCTCAACATCTAAATTCTTGTTGATATCGCTAACTGCCTTATGCAAAATTTTTAACCGCTCGGCTAAATCACTCACTGTTTCCTGCGCCCAAATTCTTTCTAAAGCGCCCGCACAATGACTAGCTAAATTTTTTAGCAATTCTAAGTGATCATTCTGGTAGGCTTGCGCAGCATAGCTTTGAACTGAAAGCACCCCAATGGTGCGTGAGCCACTAATTACTGGTACAAATAATTGTGAAAGTGTTCGCTTATTTTTATTTCCAAAAGAAAGCGCAGGGTCAATTTCAAAATACGCATCATACAAAGATAAAAAGCCACCGTGCAAAATAGCCTTAAGCATATTCTCGCTTGGCTTTTCTGGCGCAGCTCCATTTTGGATAGCATGCTTCCCATCAACTGTGTCAATAGTTAATAATGGGCGCGGACTTCCCCCCTTTTGTGGGTCATACAAAATTAAATAAGCGGCATCCCAGCCAATTAATGTATTCGCTGCATCAAGGATGATACGCGCGGCGACATCTGCTTGTGAGGTGCTAGCTAATTCTCTACCAAGTTGCGCAAAGAGGTTGATTTCAGATTGTAGTTTAAGTTTCTCGTTCATGGAAAACAAAATAACATTAAGCTAGTACTTTATATTACTCTACTTTGGGCTGAATAGGCAAATTATTTAATAACACAAGTTCACGGGCAATCAATGAGCGGAATTACAAAGCTCAGCATATTCACTGCCTCTGCCGAATTACTTCGTACAAAATCAACGCCGTTGCAATGGAAACATTTAGCGAATTGACTTTGCCCAACATAGGAATTTTTACTTTGATATCTGCTTCTTGCATCCAATAGTCAGATAAGCCTTTATCTTCTGTGCCGACTGCAATAGCGATAGATTCTTTCATATCTACTTGCTGATAATTTTCTTGAGCAGATGGTGTGGCAGATAAGATACGCATCTTTTTTGACCTGAGCCAGGTTACTGCTTCGTCAGATTTTATTTCAACAACAGGCATTGTGAATACTGCCCCTCGGCTAGCACGAATCACATTGGGATTCCACACATCCACGCGCGGGTCGCAGACTAGCACTGCATCTACTTTACAGGCATCTGCTGTGCGTAGAATCGCGCCTAAATTGCCAGGTTTTTCAATTGATTCTGCTACAACGACTAAAGCAGGGTTTGATAATTTAATTTGGTCGAGTGAAAATTTTGGCGTGGAGAAAATTCCCAACCAGCCATCAGGGTTTTCTCGATGTGAAATTTTTTCAAAGACGTTGCGGCTGAGAGTCAAGGTGTCGGCATTTGAAAAATTTAGTTGTTTAGTAACAAGCTCAGGCGAGGTCAGAAGCGTTTGGGGAACAAATCCACAACTCAACGCCAGCGTTAACTCGTCGAAGCCTTCTACTAAAATCAAATTATCTTTTTGTCTTTGTCTTTTATCCTCGCGCAGTTTGACGATGTGTTTTATTTTGGGGTTTTGTAAACTGGTGATATCCACTGATTATTTTTCCAAGAGAAGACAGGCGGCTTGATGTGTGGCGCTGATGTTAACAAATTGAGGGTCGTTTTGTTTGCATTGCGGTTGGACAATTGGGCAACGCGGATGAAAGCGACACCCACTTGGCAAATCTATTGGGTTGGGCGTTTCACCTTGCAGGATGATACGCTTTTTTCGTAAGCGTGGGTTGGGGACTGGGATAACTGAAAGCAAGGCTTGTGAATAAGGATGCTTTGTATTTTTTAGCACGTCGTTCATGCTACCAATTTCGATGATGCGCCCAAGATACATAACCGCTACGCGATTTGCAAAAAAGCCGACTGTGCCAAGATCGTGCGTGATGAAGATGACTGAGATGTTTCTTGATTTTTGAAGCTCAGCAAGTAAGTTGATAATTTCGGCACGGATGGAAACATCTAACATGGAGACTGGTTCATCAGCAACTAACAATTCTGGTTCAAGCACTAATGCGCTAGCAATAACAACTCTTTGGCGTTGACCACCTGAAAGTTGATGAGGAAAACGTGGCATATATGTTTCGGCAGGTTTTAACCCTGAATCTTCTAAGGCTTGTTTTACTCGCTTCTTTCGTTCTTCATAATTATTTACGATGTTGTGAACGATGAGAGGCTCCATGATAATTTCTTCAATGGTTTGCGTTGGGTTTAGCGATTCGTAAGGGTCTTGAAAGACCATTTGAATTTTACGGCGAATCTCTTTTCTTTCTTTATCGTTTAAGTGAGTTACATCACGCCCATTGAAAAAGATATGCCCTTCAGTGGCTTCTTCCAATCCCATTAAAGTGAGCGCCAGTGTGGATTTTCCGCAACCGCTTTCGCCGACAAGCGCAATAACTTCGCCGTGCTTAAGTTGCAAGCTGATATCATCTACAGCATGGACGATATGATCAGCTTTTGAAGACCAGCCTGGTCTGCCTGCTTGAAAAATATTTTTTTCAGGTTTTTTTATTTCGAGGATGAATTCTTGGTTCATGTTTACTCTTAGTTATCTAGTTTGCCAGTTGGCTAAGTCGGTTGGTTAGATGATTTCAAACTAAATGGCAAACTGGCGATGTCGATTATCGCCAATTTGA
>LMZR01000001.1 GCA_001567105.1 Chloroflexi bacterium OLB14 | reverse complement strand
TAAGAATAATAAACCGTAGAATAAAATATTGTATATGTTATTTAGAATATACTACTGCAAAGTATCCTCAATGCTATGAGAATTAATTACAGATAAAAAAGGCTTCGGAAGTTTTGAAAACTTCCGAAGCCTGAATACTAACATGGTGGTCTCGATACGGTCTCGCTCAATCGCTCGACCTACTCGACCAGCGAATTACCAATTACGAATTACGCATTACGCATCACGCACTACGAACCAATCCCACTTTCACTTTTTCACCATCAAAATCATCTTCCACGACTGACGCATCACTTGGCGGATTGGCAAACGATAACTTCGTAGTCAATGTTTCGGCGGTGATGTAATCTTTATGCGCTTCAATGGCAGATTTCAAATTGGCACTGGCTTCGACAAACAATTCAATTCTGTCAGCCACGTCTAAGTCGGCTGTTTTGCGTAAGTCTTGCACGCGGCGCACAAATTCTCTGGCTAAACCTTCGGCAACGAGTTCGGGAGTTAAATCAGTGACCAAAGCGGCAACATACGCGCCTTCTTCGGCAACTGCAAAACCTTCTTTAGCAAGTGCTTTCACTTCCACTTCATCGGCAAGGATGTGATACGTTTCGCCGTCAAGTTTTACTTCCACTGGCGTGTTGGCATGAAGTTTGCTTGCTACATCTTCGGGGTTCATGGCTAAAATCGCTTTTTGCAAAGCAGGGAATTTATTTCCATACTTCTGACCAAGTTGTTTTGGCAACGGCTTAACTGTATGTGATACTGCTTCGGTAGCGGCATCTAACAAACGAACTTGTTTGACGTTTAATTCATCTTGAATCACATCCACATTTTTGAGCAAAGCATTTCGTTCGTTTGGATTCCCAACTGAAAATGCCGCTTCTGCCAATGGCTGACGAACTTTGCGATTCGCTTTTTGACGAGCAGAATGTCCTAATGAAACTAATTTCATCACCAGTTGCATTTCTTTATTCAGTGATTCGTCTATAAATTCTTCCATCACTTGGGGCCATTCAGCAATGTGAACTGATTCAGGTGCAGTCTCATCTACTGAACGCACTAAGTTTTGATATAACTCTTCAGCCATGAATGGCATAGCAGGCGCGATTAATTTTGCAACAGTCACTAAGGCTGTGTATAAAGTTGAATAGGCGGCTTGCTTATCTGCTGATGAATCATTTTTCCAGAAACGTCTGCGTGAACGGCGCACATACCAAGTGGATAAAGTCTCTACAAATTTTTCAACTGGACGTGTGGCATTGGTCACATCATATTCTTCATAAGCCTTGGTCACATCACGCACTAAAACATTTAATTCAGAAAGCAGCCAACGATCCAATTCATTTGTCGGTGCGGTCACTGTCAATGCTTGTGGTTTATCTAAATTTGCATAGGTCACAAAAAACGAATATACATTCCACAAGGTAAGCGTAAAGCTGCGGATCACCTCCCCAACCAAATCAGCGGAGAAGCGTCTTTCTTGTCCAGGTGGTGTAGCAGTGAAAAGATACCAACGCAACGCATCAGCACCGTGTAAGTTAATCACATCCCATGGTTGCACGATATTGCCCAAAGATTTAGACATCTTGCGTCCCTGCTCATCTTGAATGTGTCCCAAACAAATTACATTTTTGAATGAGACTTGGTCATTGAGCAAAGTGGAGATAGCGTGCAACGAATAGAACCATCCGCGCGTTTGATCAACCGCTTCACAGATGTAGTCGGCTGGGTACTGCGCCTCAAATTTTTCTTTATTCTCAAACGGATAATGCCATTGTGCATACGGCATAGATCCCGAATCAAACCACACGTCAATCAAATCTTTAACGCGATTCATTTTGCCGTTACATTTTTCACACTTCCACGAAACTTCATCCACATAAGGGCGATGCAAATCAAGCTCAGTTAAATCTTTACCTGCTTTTTCAGATAACTCTTTAACAGAGCCAACACATTCACGCTGTTTACATCCCTCACATTCCCACACAGGCAATGGCGTGCCCCAATATCTTTCGCGTGAAAGTGACCAATCAATATTATTTTCTAACCAATTTCCAAAACGTCCGTTCTTGATATGCTCAGGCACCCAATTGATAGTTTTATTCAAACTGACTAATCTATCTTTCTTAGCACTGGTGCGGATGTACCAACTCTCACGCGCATAATACAACAGCGGAGTGGAACAACGCCAACAGAATGGATATGTGTGTGTATATTTTTCGGAACGGAATAATAAACCACGCGCATCTAAATCTTGAATAATTTGCGGGTCAGCATCTTTGACGAAGATTCCACGCCATTGAGTCACTTCGGGGATGAATGTGCCATCAGGTTGCACAGTTAACAAAACAGGCAAATCATTTTGTTTTGCCATTTCCATATCTTCTGCACCAAAGGCTGGGGCTTGATGTACCAAGCCCGTACCATCTTCTGTGGTCACAAAATCACCTAGCACAATGTAATGAGCAGGTTTATCTAAGGTCACAAACGTAAACAAAGGCTGATACTTCATGCCTTTTAATTTTTTACCTTTGAAAGAGTCCACAACTTTTACTTGCTCATCCCGAAAAACTTTTTCAACCAAACTTTTGGCTAAGATTATTTTTTCTTTATTTTCTCTCTCAACAGTTACATAATCAACATCAGGGTGCGCCGCCACTGCTACGTTAGCAGGTAACGTCCATGGAGTTGTCGTCCAAACTAACAACGATGTATCAGGTTTATCTACAAGTGGAAAACGCACAAACACAGAAGGGTCAACGGCTTCGTCGTAGCCCAAAGCAACTTCATGGTCAGAAAGAGGCGTGCCACAACGTGGACAATACGGCACAATTTTGTATCCCTTGAAGAGCAAATCTTTTTCCCAAAAACTTTTTAGAATCCACCACACTGATTCGATGTATTCATTTTCATAAGTGATGTAAGCAGTTTCAAGGTCAACCCAAAAAGCGATTCGATCGGTTAACTTTTCCCATTCTTGAATGTAATTGAAAACAGATTTTTTACATAACTCATTAAATTTATCAATGCCATATTCTTCAATTTGTTGTTTATTCTTAAAACCTAATTGTTTTTCAACTTCAATTTCAACGGGCAAGCCATGTGTATCCCAACCACCACGCCGCGAGACGTTATATCCGCGCATGATTTTGTAACGTGGAAACATATCTTTGAATGCGCGCGCCAACACATGATGAACACCAGGTCGTCCATTAGCAGTTGGCGGACCTTCATAAAAAACATAATCAGGCTTGCCTTGTCGTTCTGTGCTAGTCTTTTTGAAAATTTCTTGCTTCTTCCAAAATTTCAACACAGCATCTTCCATTGCAGGCACATCTACTTTTGCATTTACAGGTTTAAACATAATTCTCCTTAAACAAAAAACTCTCATCTCATATCACAGAGACGAGAGCAATGCTCACGCGGTACCACTCTGATTTCTATTTTTATAAAATAGACTCTCATTTGTTTTGATAACGAAGACTCACTACTTCGGCTCACTTACTTTCAGTGTCTGATAACTGATTACTGGTTACTGGTTACTGATAACTGACCACTGATTTCTGATTTGCAACTACGGGGTGATTTTCAACTGCCTTTTCGTATCCGCTTCACACCTGACCTCGGACTCTCTGCAACGACTTCAACAGTTTACTCGTCCCCATCTTTGTTTTTGATTGGCGCGATTATACACACAGGAAAGTTAATCCGCAAGAGGGCAATCAAACAGCCTGCAAAGTAAAAACTGTAATTTCAGGTCGGCAATTCACTCTCACAAAGGGGCTCGTCATGCCAACTCCACGATTCGTATATAGATACATATCTTCGATTTGATATAAACCAGCAGGATATTTCCTACCCCAACGTGGCAATATCGGCGGACCTAAAAATGGAATCACTACTTGCCCGCCATGTGAATGACCTGATAATTGCAACATAAATTTTCCAGATTTCGAGCTTGTGCTAGCATAATCTGGTTCATGTGCTAACAAAATTGCTTTTACATGTTGAGGCAACTTCAGCTCAACCTCTTCTAAACGATGTTTCCCTTCTGAAATATCGTCTAGCCCAGCAATGTATAAATTCTCTGAATTTTTAGTTAATTTATGAATATCATTTTGTAAACAGATAATACCAGCAGTGTTTAACATAGACCTAACTTTTACAACATCTGTCCAGTGATCATGATTTCCCATTACGCCAATTATTTTATATTCCGAAGCTAAAGGGGTCATCACTTCAATAAAATCTTCTACTGCCTCGTTAAGTTCATCAGACCATGAATGTCCGATCACAAAATCCCCAGTGATGACAATTAAGTCTGGGTTTTGTTCTCGAATATGCTCTAACACATCTTCAAAGTGCGAGCGATTCATCCAGCCACCCATGTGAATATCGCTAATTTGTAATATTCTATAACCGTGAAATGATTTTGATAAATTTGGCAAGGGAATTTGAATTTGAGACACATCCAGCCAAGATGGCTCAAATTCAAGTGTGTAATATGATGTCAGGTATGTCATCAACCCTGCTACGCCAACTGATTTTAGAATTCGCAGAAAATCTCTGCGAGAAATTATAGGTTTCATATATGTTTTTTACCTAAAATAAGTATAGTAGAAAACATATAAGCTTATACCTAAAATCATATAATTCTAATTTTTGTATTGCCCACTAAGCCTAGCGGGCTATGCCTCTCAATTCAGCATCTATCCAAACTGCCCAATCAAAAATTGAGTCTTCGCCTGAATACGTCTCTAAAACAAACCAACCACTTTTACCCGCTAATTTCGAGGTGATTAAGAGATTTATGTCGTGTGTTTTGCTATCATAAAAATCTTCTTGCTCTGCAATCACCACAAAAGATTTTGGGAAAAAGGCTGGGTCTGCTTCATAAAATTTGACCACAAACCGAACTGAAAAAGGTGAAGTTGGAAATTCTCCGCCAGGGAAGGCATGCCCCACGCGTGCTAAAAATCTATCCCCTTCTCGTAAAGTGATTGAGGTTAAATCATATGTTCCACTTAAATATGAATCTGCGTTATGTGGATACGTTAATAACGATATCTCATCTCTTGATTTATCCTCTAAAGCAGGAGATTTTGCTAAACCTGCATAGGCGCCATAACTTGCACCATACTCTTCTGGTGATATATCTCCAGTATCCAATTGAAATTCAAATGGAGCAACAAATTCAGAATAGAAAGGTTCAGGCACGATCGTCCAAATAGCATCTGGTGCAGATTTTACAAAATCAAATAATATAACTTCACGCGGAACAGGTGTTGCAGTAACTCTGCGTGTTGGTGTTGGTGAAGCAGTAATTATCTCTTGTGTGGCTGTGAAAGTTGGCGGAGGTGTATTGGTTGGTCTATCTGTTGGCGTTACAGGAATCTCAGGTGGTGTTGCAAAATAAATAACACCTGCTGTGATTAATAAAACAAACACAATCAACCCACCACCAGCGCCACCTATTAATAAAGTTTTTTGTAATGCACTTAATTTTGGCTTTGAAATTTTATTCGGCACAGGCACATTCATCAATACATTTAAGTTATGTTGCGTAACTGCCAAACCATCTTTATCGCCAAGTGCTTTGCGAATTTTCAAGGCTTGATTAAGCAAATCACTTGCTTCAGTTTTCAAGTCTAAACATAAGGCGCGGCTACCCAGTTGATGCAATGCCCAAGCTGATAAATATTGATCTTTGAGGTATTGTGCAGCCAGTTGAATCAGTTTTAATATTTTTAACCAACTATCCCATTTCTTTTTCAGCGCATAAAATTGCTCTAGTCTTTTTCCAATCACAACCACGTTATTCCATTGTTTTTTCTCGCCAGCACGTTGAATCAAATGAAATAAAGTATTTGCAACTTGATCTACCAACATATCTTGTGGAGCAGTTTGCAACCAATTTGAAAAATGATTGATGAGTGCATCTTCCCAGCCTGATAAATCCCACAGTTGAATCAATGACTTGACCGATTCATTGCTTAGCCTAAAGTTGGCTCCTTGCGCTTCAACCAATCCACGCCCCAGCAGCGCATTCATATCAACATCAAATGTTTTAGCACCTGCTAATTTGGCAAGATGTTCACGCGTCAATACAAAACCACCTGCCACTGCTAACAAACTTAATATTTTCTTTTGAGTCTCATTTGATTTTTGAATGGTCACTTCTAATGGCGCAGACTGGGTTTGAGTCTTCGTCAGCGAGGCAAAAACTT
The DNA here is from genome assembly GCA_001567105.1 of Chloroflexi bacterium OLB14. GTDB lineage: Bacteria > Chloroflexota > Anaerolineae > Anaerolineales > Villigracilaceae > Villigracilis. The sequence goes on along the minus strand of LMZR01000001.1, from coordinate 9,879 downwards.
GTTGAATAGATTGACCATCTTCCCGCATGATGGAAGCGGTTTGTAATATCCGCAAAGGATGAAATAAAAGAATCTTACAAATTTGAAGCGCAGTTGGTTTTTCATCTTCTTTTAAATTGCGACCCAATTCTCTTTCAAACAATTGCATAGATTCATTTTCTGGTAAACCATCCAATCCAATTGCCTGACCCTCACCCCACAAGGCGCGCTCATCAGAGGCAAGCACAAATAAACTTTTGGGCATGGTATCCAAAAGCGTAGTGACATCTTCTCGCTTGAGCGTTAGGTCATCTAAAAAAATGAGGGCGTGAATATTTTTTAAGTCGTTGCGGATTTGTGCATCGGTAGGTTTGTAATTAGGCGTGCTGATATAAATTGAATCAAATATTTGTTGAAGTAAATCATTGCGTTCTTCCCCATTGGCTGATAAATAAATAACACCATCTTCAAAATTTTTATTTTCATTAAGATGTGAGGCTTGTCGAATTAATGATGTTTTGCCAATTCCATTTTCACCAAATAATGTAATGGGTGAATTATTTGTAACGGCAGTTTGAATTATTTGCAATTCATTTGCACGACCCAACAAACCAGCAAATGCACGCGGACGTAAATTGATTGGTTTGGTGCGTCTTTCAAATTTTGCTTGCGCTTTGACTTTGTTAACTTTTATGCCATGTGGCGTATTAACAACATTATTATCGCCAATAATAATGTTGCCTTCAAAATCCCCGCCAATATGGATGTTGATGTTTTTATCTTTTGCCGCAGGCATGTTGTTACTCCATTGTCAAATGCGGAATTAATTTGTGTGGGACAACTTATCAATTAACTTTTTCAGCAAGTTATCTTCATCTGTTTTAGTAGATAACACGCCATCTAACCACGCGGTACGAAGTTGGGATAGGATTTCTCGAAATTGCGGACCAGGTTTCAAGCCACGTTTTTTTTAAGTCCTCCCCTGTTGTGTGAGGTTTGACATGCCTCCAAATAGAAAGGTAACTTAAAAGTGAATCTTCACCTGAAACAAGATAAACAGCATAAATTGAAAGTAAAGGAAGTTTCTCTAAAGCATAAGCCCACACGCTTGGTTTCGAATCTGTGAGATGCGGCAAACTTCTTTTCAATTGTGCGGCTGACCAAACAGCAAGGGTTAACTCGTTTGAAAAATCTAAACGATTGCAAATTGAAAAAACTTCTTCTTCAGATAAATCCATAAACCACAGCATGTAACCCATTGTGCGGCGGTCGGCAGGGATATCGAGGCGTGAGTCCATATCAAGATAATCTGAATAATCATCTTTGAATTCTGGTAGTTTTATATGAATAGAATTTAATATTCCTAATTTGGCTACACGCAATATTATTTGGGAGGCTTTTTCTTCATCGAAAATCAAATCCAACTCGTTGCGGATTCTCTCGCCACTTAATTTTGAAAGCACAGACAATGATTCGGCGTTAATCAGGTTTAAGGTTGAAGGTTCAAGGTTGAAGGAATATCTTGTTTCATAACGAATAGCGCGGAAGATTCGAGTTGGGTCATCTATAAAAGATTTATCATGCAAAACTTTTATGATTTTATTTTCTAGATCTACTCCCCCATTTAATGGGTCAAGTAGTTGACCAAAATGATCGCCATCCAAACGAATTGCCATTGAGTTAATTGGAAAATCACGGCGATGTAAATCATCGTCAATAGTAGAAGATGTGACAGTTGGTAATGCGCCTGCGTGTTGATAGGATTCTTTGCGAGCAGTGATTAAGTCCACAGTTGCAAGTCGTAAGTCTAAAGTCTGAGGTAAATGCCAGATGGCGGTATGAAATTTGTAATGATGTGTAAGTTTGCCACCATATTTTTTGACTAGCGATTCACCAAACTTAATAGCATCACCTTCAAAGACAAAATCAAGGTCGCTATCATGTATTGGGAGATTCAATAACAAATCTCGTACGATGCCGCCGACAAGATAACATGGAATGTTAAGTTCAGTCGCTAGCGAGGCGATGTTGGAGATAAGCGTCTGCACTTCGGGCAGAATCAAGATTGGGTCATGTAAGAGGCGGTGCAAGTCCTTTTGCATAAAATCAATTTTACCCTTATAATGTCAAACATGAAATTAATCCCAAACCCATCCCCTCGAATTTGTAAATCTACGTCTGGTTAGGTTTGTTTTCGTGTGGTCAAACGGCTCCCAGACTTGGTGAGCCGTTTTTTATTAGGTTATAACTATGGATAAAGGTTTGACAATTCAAGAGTTAACAGAACGAATGCATGAATTGGTGAAGTCAAAAGGTTGGTATGAGAAAGATAGTAAGCGACCTCAAACTCCACGCAATTTGGCAATTTCGCTTTCATTAGAAGCATCTGAAATACTGGAACATTTTCAATTTACTGATGTAATTAAAGATAAAGAAGAATTAGGCAGTGAATTAGCAGATGTAACTTTGTATCTTTTACAATTGGCTTCAGTTGCTGGTATTGATTTGGAAGATGCTGTGCTGAAAAAAATTAAAGTAAATAAAACTAGAGAATGGGATGTTGAAGAATGAAGATCACAATTTTTGGTGGCGCACAACCACAAGCAGGTAGTGAAGCATACGAAGAAGCACGTTTGCTTGGTACTTTGTTGGCGAAAAATGGTCACACTGTTATTACGGGTGGTTATCGAGGTACGATGGAAGCCGTTTCACGCGGGGCAAATGAAACGGGCGGACATGTGATTGGCGTGACCTGCATTGATATTGAAAATTGGCGCGGTTCAAAAGCAAATGAATGGGTAAAGGAAGAGATTAAAAAACAAACGTTAGTTGATAGATTACAAGTTTTGATCGGTGAATGTGATGCGGCAATGGCTCTTTCTGGCGGTTCTGGCACATTGACAGAAATTTCGTTGATGTGGAATTTAATGGTAATTGAAACGTTGCCCAAAAAACCGTTGATATTAATTGGCGATGGTTGGAAGCATACTCTTGATTCTTTTTTTGCTGAGTTTAGTGTTTACATGCCTTTGAGCCAAGCAGAGTTGTTATACTTTGCAAAAGATGTACAGCAAGCAGTTGGTTTGTTGGAAGAAAGAGATTAGGAATTAGTGATTTCGGTGGTCGAGCAGGTTGAGCGAATTTTGCGAGACAGTATCGAGACCACAAGTTATTGAACAACTTAAAAATTATATAAATAACCTAAGTTGCTTCATCAAGATCTTTGCCGCGAATACTTCGACACACTCAGCACAAGTTTCGCTAATTCGCGCGAATTTTTACAAGTTAGCGAAAATCCGCGTAATTCGTGGCTGAAGAAGGTCTTAACCATTATTTTATAATAACGTTTTTTGTAAGATAGTGATTTGAGTTAAATAAAATTTAGTAATGTGGTCTCGATACGCCGTAAAAATCAAAAGCACGGCTACTCGACCACCAACTTAAATGGAGAATTGAAATGGCAGAAGATAAATTACCCACACGAGCAGAAGATTTTGCAGAATGGTACAACCAATTAGTGATTAAATCAGATATGGCTGATTACGCCCCAGTGCGGGGATGTATGGTGGTCAAACCTTATGGTTGGGCATTATGGGAAAATATCACCTCATGGTTGGACAGAGAATTCAAAGAGACAGGTCATGTCAATGCGGCGTTTCCTACTTTAATTCCGATGTCTTTTTTTGAAAAAGAAAAAGATCATGTCGAAGGATTCGCACCAGAGTTAGCAGTGGTCACTCACGGAGGTGGTGAAGAACTTGAAGAAAAGTTAGCAGTTCGCCCCACGTCTGAAACGATTATTGGCTACATGTATTCCAAGTGGATTAAATCTTGGAGAGATTTACCGTTGCTCATCGTGCAATGGGGTTCGGTGTTGCGTTGGGAATTACGCACAAAATTATTTTTACGCACTGCTGAATTTTATTGGCATGAAGGTCACACTGCCCATGCCAGTGCCGATGAAGCCAAAGAAGAAATGTATCGCATTCTCGATATCTATGAAAAATTTTGTTTAGAAGAAGCCGCTATTCCAGTTTTCAAAGGAACAAAAAGTGAAACCGAAAGATTCGCAGGCGCACACACAACTACATCCATTGAAGCGATGATGTGGGATAAACGTGCCTTGCAATCTGGCACGTCACATTATTTCAGCACAAATTTTGCTAAAGCATTTGATATTCAATTCGTTGATACAAACAACACTTTGCAATATGCTGAAACAACTTCGTGGGCAATTTCATCACGTATTATCGGCGCGTTAATTATGGTGCATGGTGATGATCAAGGTATGGTCATGCCTCCGCGCCTCGCGCCTATTCAAGCCGTTATCGTTCCAATTTATAAAAATGAAAATGAAAAAACAAAAGTGATGGAAGTTGCTGATAGAATTTTCAAAGAATTAAAATCTGCCAAGATTCGCGTCAAGATGGATGATAGAGAAAACGTCAGTAGTGGATTCAAATTCAACGATTGGGAAATGCGTGGTGTGCCTGTGCGCATTGAAATTGGTCCTAAAGATATTGAAAAAGGAACAGTAGCCCTGGCTAGACGTGATAAACCTGGCAAAGAAGGTAAGACATTTGTTTCTCAATCGCTTCTTGACTCGACTGTGAGCAGGTTGCTGAACGAGATACAGAGTTCTCTCTTGAAGCGTGCCACTGAGTATCGTGATGCCAATATTCATAATCCAAAAGATTTTGAAGAATTAAAAAAAAGTTGTGCAAGATGGCTGGGCATTTTCTTATTGGTGCGAATCAACAGCCTGTGAAAAGAAAGTTAAAGAAGAAGCAAAGACAACTACTCGCAACATTCCTTTCAACCAACCTGAACAAGAAGGGACTTGTATTGTCTGTGGCAAGCCTTCAAAAAGAAAAGTTTATTTTGCCAGAGCGTATTAACAAGTAATCAGTCGTCAGTGAGCAGTTATCAGTTTATATAGATGAAACTGCTCACTGTTTACTGCTCACTGTTCACTGAAACCATGCCCGCCATAGACCTCGCCCGACTTCGTAAACAAGCCGCTCGTTTAGCAGATTTCTTTTTTCTGCCAGATGAGTTTATGAAGCATTTACGTGAGATATTAGATTTTTATGTCAATTACACGTTGCGAACAAAAGAAAATATTTCGCCTGGCTCAAACTTAAAAACTTATCGCACTCCCCCAGCAGTTTTGACTCACATTGAAAATGAATTGAAAGCAAATGCAGAGGCGAATCCGCATTTTGCATTGGAACTAGCAGATGTATTATGGGATGAAGGCGCGTTAGAGACTCGTCTATTAGCAGCATTTTTGCTCGGAAGAATTCCCCCACAAGAAGAAAGATTATTACCACGCATCACCGCTTGGACTCAACAAATCCGTGATCCTGAAGTGCGTTCAGCGTTATTGACTACAAGTTTATCGCGCATGAGAAAAGAAACACCGAATCAATTTTTGATTTTGGTGCGCGAATATTTACATCCCGAACGTTCACGAAGTTGGTCAAATGGCATTCAAGCATTAATCCCCATGATTAGTGAAGCGAATGATAAAAACCTACCCACGATTTTAGATATTGTTGAACCTATTATCGAAGAATCGCCTTCTACTTTACAAAATGATATATCGGATTTAATTGTCACGTTATATCGCACTTCTCCCAATGAAACTACGTTTATGTTGAAGCATGTTTTGCAAAATACAGAAAATCAAATGGTGACAATCACCATGCGCCGAATTTCGACAAATTTTCCGTTGGCATTACAAAATGAATTGAAAGATTATTTACGTCCACAAGCAAAAACAGTCACTATGCCAGAGCCAGTTGAAGAAGTAGATGATTTTATTGATGCAGAGCCAATTAGAATATTGAAAGCAGAAGTGAAAGAAGAAGTGAAAAAAGAAAAGAAGCCGAGGAAAAAGAAAGAAGTATCAGCTAGTGAAGATGTAAAAACTGTTAGGCGAAAACCAAGAGTAAGTAAAAATGATAATTGAAATGTAGGGGCGTCCCATCCATGATTTTCAAGAATCTTAATCATAAAGGGCGGGTCGCCCTGTGTGATGTAAATTAAATATTGTTTAAGCAGAATAACCTCACCGCCGAGGACGGCGGTGAGAGCGTAGAGGATAGAAAATGAATAATTCAAAAATTATTTATCTACACGGCAGTGATTCAAGTAGCCAAAGTGGAAAGGCACGTCAATTTGCTGAAAAATTTGTAGGCATGGTCACACCTGATTTCACAGGTTCATTTGAAGAGCGAATGAAACAACTTTATGAAGTTTTAGGAAAAGAAAAAGGCTGGACAATCATCGGTTCATCGTATGGCGGATTGATGGCGGCAGTGTTTGCTAGTGAGAATCCAAATCAAGTGCGCAAGTTGGTTTTACTTGCACCTGCTATTTTGAAAAATGAAAATGATGAATATATTGACCCTATCCCAAATGAGCCATTACAAGGAAATAGAAAAAAATTAGAAACGATTTCTATCCCCACTGTGATTGTGCATGGCAATCAAGATGATGTTGTCCCTTTAGAACCTGTTCGCAAAACTGCCGAAGAATTATTTAGTGATGTTGAATTTATCATCGTAGATGATGGTCACCGATTGCAAAAGGCGTTTGGTGAATTGAGTTGGGAAGAGATATTGGAATAACTGCTCTGAACGCCGTCCTCGGCGTTCAGGTTTTATATCGCCGCCGAGGACGGCGGCTTGGAGCATAGATGACAAAACAACAAATTTACTGGCATACCACAGTCCAAATGCCTGATGATAAAAATTTAATCCCCATTCCCGAAAAAGTGGATGTAGCAATTATCGGCGGTGGGTTTACGGGATTAAGTGCGGCGCGGACATTAGCAAAGTGCAACATGAATGTTGCGGTACTGGAGGCAAATACTATTGGTTGGGGAGCGAGTTCACGCAATGGCGGTATGACGTTAACAGGTTTGAAATTAGGTATGGGGACAGTGCTAAAAAAATATGGCAAAGACATTGCTCAGCAATTATTTCAATATTCATTAGATTCAGTTGATACTGTTGAACAAATTGTTAAAGAAGAAAATATTGATTGCGGATTTAAAAGATATGGTCACTTGTTGACGGCGAATAAACCAAAACATTTTGATTATCTAAAAGAAGAAGTTGAATTCATGGAAAGAGAATTCAATCACAAAACAAAGTTGATTCATCCAAAAGATTTGAAAAATGAAATTGGTTCTGAAATTTATCACGGCGGATTAATAGATGAAGTCAGTGGCGGATTAAATCCTGCGCAATATGTGACAGGCTTAGCAAAGGCGGCAGAAAAGGCTGGGGCTAAATTATGTGCTCAGGCACAAGTCACCAAGTTGGAGCAGAGGGAGAAGCGGTTTTTTATCCAAACAAAAAGAGGAAATTTAATCGCAGAAAAAGTTTTGGTGGGAACATCGGGTTATACGAGTGAGGTCACAAAAAAATTGCAAAGAAAAATTATTCCAATTGGATCATTTATTATTGCTACTGAAAAATTATCAGATGAACTTGCAAATGAACTGAGCCCAAACAACCGAATGATTTTTGATTACAAACATTATCTAAATTATTTTCGTCTGTGGGATAACAGAATGATTTTTGGTGGACGCGCGGCGTTCTTCCCTGAAAAATAAAAAATACAATTTCGCGCAGTGCTGAAATTTTACGAAATGAAATGATTGCTGTGTATCCGCAATTGAAAAATAGTAAAGTTGAATTTATGTGGGGTGGCACGCTTGATTTTGCATTTGACCAAATGACTCACGTTGGTGAAGATGATGGAATTTTTTATGCGTTGGGTTATGCTGGGCATGGCGTGGCGATGGCTTCGCATTTGGGTAAAACAGTTGCGCAAGCAATGATAGCGGGAAACATTCATGAAAACCCATTTGCGAAAATTAAATTTCCAAACGCGCCGTTGAATTTATATAATGGCAACACGTGGTTCTTGCCATTTGCAGGTGCATGGCATAAAATTTTAGATTGGATTGAATAAGATATATGAATAACATCAATGATTTTTATCAAGCACGAAGTAAGACTCCACAAGAAGCGGCGAAGTTGATTCAATCAAACACGCATCTTTTCTTGACGGGAAATTGTTCTGTGCCACGTGAAGTGATGTCTGCGCTGACGGCGCGTGCGCATGAATTAAGTAATGTGGAAATTTATCAGGTATTGACGATTGGCTCAGCAGATTATGTTGCTAAGGGAATGGAAAAACATTTACGAGTCAATACTTTATTTATCAGCGACAATGTGCGTAGCGCAGTGCAAGAAGGTCGAGCAGATTTTACGCCTTGTTTTCTTTCAGAAATTCCAGATTTATTTACATCCAAAAGATTACCAATTGATATTGCTTTGATTCAAGTTTCACCACCTGATGAACATGGCTATTGTTCTTTAGGTGTTGAAGTGGGTGTGACGAAAGCGGCGGCGCAATCTGCAAAGTTTGTGATTGCAGAAATCAACTCCAAAATGCCACGCGCACATGGTGATGCTTTTATTCACATCTCCAAATTAGATGTGATTGTACCTGTGGATTATTATTTACCTGAAGTTCACATGTCTGGTGAAACGAACGAGGTAACAGAAAATATTGCAAGTTATGTGGCTTCGTTAATTCCAAATGGTGCCACTTTACAAACAGGTATTGGAGCAATTCCAAACGCGGTTTTGAAACGCTTGACCAATCATCAAGATTTAGGAATCCACACGGAATTATTTTCAGATGGAATTATTGAGTTGGTAAAACAAGGCGTGATTAACGGGGAGAAAAAATCTATTCATCATGGAAAAATCGTAGCGGGATTTATGCTCGGCACACAAGCCTTGTATGAATTTGCACATGATAATCCGCAAATTGAAATGCACCCTACTGAATACGTGAATGATCCGTTTGTTATTTCTAAAAATAATAAAATGGTGGCAATTAATTCTGCTATTGAAGTTGATTTAACAGGTCAAGTCTGTGCTGATAGCATTGGCACAAGATTTTATAGTGGGGTCGGCGGGCAAATTGATTTTATTTATGGTGCATCAAGGTCTAAAGGCGGTGTGCCAATTATTGCTTTGCCTAGTAAATTAGTAAAGAAAAATATGGAACCAGCCAGTTTGTTGACGAAAAAGCAGGAGCAAGCTCCTGCAATCCAAAGTTTTAGCAAAATTGTGCCGATGTTAAAACCTGGTGCAGGTGTGACAACTTCTCGCAATCACGTCAGATATGTCATTACAGAACACGGCATTGCAGATTTATATGGAAAAACGATTCGGCAACGTGCTGAGGCTTTGATTAACATCGCTGACCCAGAATTTCGAGATGAATTAAGAGTGAAGGCAAGAGAGTTGAATTATTTATAACAAATTGCAGGGACACAACAAGGCGATTTATGACTTTATCCATTTGACCTCTTGCAAAAGTCTCTTTTAGCCACGAATTACATGGATTTACACTGATTTCTTTTAAAAACATCTGTGATAATCTGTGCAATCTGTGGCAAAAAAATTATAGCCAGCCAGTTTAGAACACTTATGCAAAAAGTCTATTAATTATTTTGCTGTGTCCTTACTTTTAAGTGCAAGGAAAATGGGAGTAAAATTATCAAAATTCACGGAGTGCGGACTTTAGTCCGCTGAATAAAAAAATGGCAGACTAAAGTCTGCACTCCGAAAAATTGAAGGAGAGAAATATGGCTGTAAAAAAAATTAAGAAGGCAAAATCAGTAAGCCGCAAGTCTGCTCCAGTGAAAAAGACAACGAAGAAAAAATTAAGCGGGGAAGTTTTTTATCCATCCAAGCAAGTGATAGAAGAAGCGCGCTTGAAAGATTGGGATAAATTAGCAAATGCCGCCAGAAAAGACCCCAAAGGTTTTTGGGAAAAAGAAGCCTTAGAACTAGAACTGTTGAG